>JAHDDC010000098.1 GCA_020629545.1 Hellea sp. | reverse complement strand
GCCGTAGTTGGCCCTGTTGCCCACCTACCCGTCGAAGATGTCATCCATCAGATGGATGTCAATGTCATCGGCATGTACCGGGTTATTCAGGCTTTCCTACCGGTTCTTGGCATGGACAAATCCCGTGAAGGCAAATCCGGCAAGATTATCAATATCAGCTCGGTCGCCGGCAAAATCGCATCTCCGATTTTTGCCCCCTACTCTATGTCCAAACATGCCGTTGAGGCTTTAACAAACAGCCTGCGCCGGGAACTGGTCTGGTACGGAATTGACGCCATCATCGTCGGACCGGGCGCAGTTAAAACCCCAATTTGGGACAAGACAGACGACATCGATCACACGCCATTCCAAGGCACGGATTACGAAGAACGCTTGAAAACCATTTCCGAAGCCGCCAAAGCGATGGGCGACAACGGGGTTGAAGCCCGCGAGGTGGGGCAGCTTATTCACCGCATTATCGAAAACCCGAAACCCAAAACTCGATATGCCATTCTCAATAAAAAGTTCTTGATGTTCACATTGCCGCGTCTGTTACCCACGCGTACTCTGGATAAAATTCTGGCGAAGAATTTCGGGCTGACTTAGTTGGTTTTTACAAAATCCATAACATACGGATATTCTGCCCGAAGTTTCCGCTCCATAAAAGCTGCCTCTTCCAGACTATAACGGCCATGATCAAAGTATAAGAGGTGCCGCTCCTTAATGATCAGCAGCAGACGGCCCCCTTCTCTTATAAGATCATGCATGTCCCGATATCATCAATGACCTTTAATTCTACCGCTTAGTTATCCAAAGTATTGAACGGATCCGGGAAACGCGCACGAAACCTCGCTCCAACATATTCTGCTCCCGCTGGCGTATAATGGCCATGATCGTAAAATAGAAATTGATCCGGTGTAATCAGAAGCGGCAAACGTTCATCTGTGCGCAATAGATCATACATATCCACATAGCTCAGGCCTTTTTGCTCGGCATAGGCCTGTATAGTTCCTCGATTATAAAGATCGCTGGGTTCTATAAATTTATCCTCGAGTTCGATTGTCGTATCTCCGTCAGATCGGCGTAATATTTCAAATGCGTTCTGACTTATCTTGCCGCGTGGACCAAACATCACAATAGGTGCACTGACATTATCGATAAATCGTTCAAAGACCTGATCCAACCGGATCTGGTCGAAACGGTCTACCCAATCCTGAGAAATGATCACCAGATCAAACGCATTGATCCGATCGTAATTGTTGGAAATAAACCCATGAACAGTACTGCAATGGGCGGACTTGACCTTATAGGTCGGCGTGCAGCCTTGTACGGTCAGCTTTTGAACATTGGCTTCAGGATAAGCGGCTTTCAGCATGAGCCAGTCCCCGGCGCCAAAAGAATTTCCGATTACTAGTATGTTGGCTTTGTCAGAATCGATATCCAAACAATGACCAAACTTAATATTTGGCCTGCTCCGCCTTTGATGGCAACCATCGCCCTGCACAAGGGTTTGTCGGGTTTGGCTGGCTATTCTTCTCTTTTGTCTCAGTTCTAAAAGCTCAGGCGTTGCTTCTTTACGGATTTGCAATTTCGGGATGGGCGAAATGGGTCCTGACAAAAGATTGTCTGGGCGTGGAAATCTTTGCGCAAATTTCTGTCCAACATAAGCGGCACCAGCCGGCGTGTAGTGACCATAATCATGATAGATAAGCTCGCCCTCACCCACCAATAGCGGCAACGCCCCGTTTTCCCACAGGATGGAATACATATCGATATAGACCATATCATTGTCTGCGGAGATCCGGCTGACCCGCTCGCGCAAAATCGGCTCATCTTTGTCCAAATAGGCCTCGCTGGCGAAACCTTCATCATCAGCCGACAGACCTTGCAGCACTTTGATGCTATCAGTATTGAGTTTACCTCTGGGGCCCAAAACAACAATCGGCGAAGTAATATTGTCGATGAATGGCCTTAAATGCTTTTCCTGAAACGCACTGACCCAATTATGGGAAATCACGACGATATCGAACTGATTGATCTTGTCATAGTTCTCGGAAACAAATGTACTCACCGGTCGGCAATATTCTTTGGCATATCGGGTTCTGGTGACGAGACAACCCTGCACGGTCAGCGTTTGGATATTGGCATCTGGAAAGGCCGTCTTCATCATCAGCCCGTCACCCGCGGCAAAGGAACTGCCAAAGACGAGAATATTGTCTTTGCCAGGGTCAAGCGTCAGGCAGTGGCTGAAATCCGTGTCCGCCTCATGAGAAAATTGATGGCAGTTATTGGCGTCGACAAGTTTAAGTCTCTCCCTAAACGCGGCTTGGCGCTTCGCCTCGATGTCATGGATAGTATAACCGGCCACAAGGTTGTCGCCGCCAATCCGCGATTGAGAACTCCAGGCCATGACAGCCAAAGACGAGAGCGCCAAAATAGAAACAGACGCCAAAATGCCTACGGCCCGATTGCTGATCCTTCGCAGCGTCCCTTTTTTGTATCGGAATGGCTGCTCGATATAGAGATAAAACAAGCTCGCCAGTCCCAGGGTTACGGCGATCAAGATCAAACCTTCTACTTGTGTTATACTCCGTAACTGCCAGGCCTCGTAAAAGACCAAAAGCGGCCAGTGTAGAAGATAGGCGGAATAGGAAATTAAACCGATCCAGCGGGCCGCTGAATTCGTGAGCAAAGCCGCGAAAGGGCCTTTGACGGGAAAAAGTAACAGGAGCGCGGTCGCTATCGCTGGCGGAAGCGCCAGAAGCCCCGGAAAGCCCTCGCCGTCATAGGCAAAAAACGCCCAAACCAAAAACGCCAGACTGGCCAGATGCAAAGGTAAAACCAAAAACGTCTTTTGACCTAATGTTTTTAGGCTCTGATATTCCCGCATCATAACAGCCACGAGCCCGCCCATGGCCAGCTCCCCGACACGGGCAGGCAATAGATAAAATGCGGCTTCGGGATCGCCGCGGAGTTGATATTCGCCAATGGCCGTCGAGGCCGCGATCATAACTATAATCAGCAGCACCCGCCCTAAAACCGGCAGCTTGACCAACGCCCAAAGCAAGAGCGGCCAGAGGAGATAAAACTGCTCTTCCACCGCCAAAGTCCAAGTGTGGAGCAAGGGCCGGCTTGAGGCCTGCACCCCGAAATAATCCGCTTCAAAATAAAAGAAAAAATTGGACAGGCCAAAAATAGCCGTCAACAGAGATCCGCCAAATCTCGTAATGCATCGCCGTCAAACAGGACAAATGCGGCGATAGAGGATAGCGCCAATGTTGCAAACAAGGCCGGGAGTAAACGCCTTATCCGCCGCTCATAAAACCCGCAATAGGTGAACGTCCCCGCCTTTCGCTGATCATAAAGGATGCCCGTAATCAGAAACCCCGAAATGACAAAGAAAATGTCAACGCCCAGAAACCCGCCCGGCAGAAAGCTCGGAAAAAAATGAAAGATCATCACGGACAGCACGGCGAGCGCGCGCAGCCCGTCTATATCTTTGCGATATGTCGCTTGATGCCCGGTCATTCTGAAACGGGCTTACGGAATTCAAATGTGACTTACAAGATAGAGAATGTCTCAATTATAACCCGATAGAACCTTATAGACCGGGCCAAGTCCGCTATATTCCCAATTAATTTAGACTCCAGTTCGCCCTCGCTCAAACGCTGGGCCGGTTCCATGAGGTGATCTATCCTTCTAAGACCTCGACCTTATTGACTGATCCGGATGTTCTTGATCTTGATATCATTGGCGATCTGTTTGAACAGGCCTTCAATATCGTCTTTATCGCCTTTGTAGTGATAGCCCTTTGTGGCGCATTGCTCGACATTTTGAACAGCATCCGGTGCCGATTTTCGCACATAGGAAATGCCGTAAATATGAACCTTTTTGGACTTAAGATAGTTGCAAATAGCCTGCGTGTTGCTGTTGATACCGTCTTCGGTTCTTCCGTTCAAAGGATTGAAATCATAACCAACCGGATGAGCCTTACCATCCGATAAGAAAATCATATATTTTGGCAAATGGTCTTTACCCCATTCACGTCGCGCCAATCCAAAATCGGACGCCCGATCAGGGTCCATCAACCAGCTTCCCCATAAAAGTCCAATATCATGGGATGTCCCAAAGCCGACCTCCAATCTCTCGGCGTGTCGTCGATATTGACTGGCGGACCGAATATTGGGTTGTATTTGCGTATTACTATTGGGGCAATGCGGGGCACCGCCGCCGCTAACCGTTGTTGGAAAAGGATTGTGTGACCCATTCCCCAGCCTAAAATCTGGTCTGATCTGATTATCTTCCATTTGGATACAACCCGACCACTGATATCGCTCGACAACACCTTTGTTGACACAACGCCAATCATGGATTGGCACCCGCCGAACCTGCTCTTTACCAGCTCCATTTATAAATATTTCGTTCCGATCTCCCACATGGGTCCACTCCCAGGCATGACGATTTAACTCAATCCGATTACCTCTGATATTTTCTCTATGTTGATCGAATTGCCCATCACAACGCCCACTATTTTGATAGAATTTAGACTTATTTCGCGGGTCATTCCGTTCTGAACTGAACTCCCAAGGCCTCAATAGATTGTTCGCGTTTCGCAAAGCTCCGGAAATATTGACCGACCCCGCAAAGGGTACACTGCTCATTTGAAGACGAGACCGAAACTCCGGCGGCATTTGGAACATCTCGTCGCCAAAGCTGGCCATGGCCCGCTGCATGCCGCGCATATTGTCACCGCGCATGGACCATGAAATATCCGATACAACGACCGTGGTAATCTCACTGATTTTTATTTTGGCTTGTGACTGGACGTTGATCTCTGACCTGGCTTCGCCGATCATACCCATGAAATAGTTGTCGTGATAGGCTCGAGCGGTACCGCGAATGACATATTCATCCCCCTCTTTTTTGGGATTTTGAATGTCCCAGTTCGCGCCGCTATTCCCGCCACTTTCTCGATTACCAGCATTATTATTGCCAAAGGCCGCATTGGCAGCATCGCTAGCCTGACCCGAATTTTCATTCAGCAAAAAGTTTGTGGCATAAGATAAAACCGCGCTATCCAATGTGTTTTGGAGCTTCGTCTGACTAGACTGAACACCTAGTAAATCTACAGCTGCGCCGACTGATAATACGAGGACAGGGGCTGCCACACCAAACATAAGCGAAAAATTGCCGCCACGATTTTCTTTGAAGTGCTTTAGTGCTTTACCAAAGCCAGTTGTCTTTTTCCCAATCATTTCCAACACCCGATAAAAGTTTATAACTATGCTGATCAGGATGTTGAATTGTGATAAATAACAGATGAGTCCGAGGCTTACATATCATGACATATGGCTGATTTATCCTGACTTTAGCTGAATAGAACTATTAAAAAGCGCGAAATCAGCACATCAACGCCCTGTGAACACGTAATTAAACAACAATCAGTGTTTTATTGGCATGATCGAACTGTAGACCATTATTGTAGGCGTTAAAGGCTAGGAAAAGGTTACGATGAAATATCAGTTTTTAGATTTCATTGCCGACACTCGGACATGCCAACTTTTCCAAAAAGGTGAAGAGCTCAATATTGAACCTCAGGCCTTTGAGATATTGGCGCTCTTGTTAGAGCACAATAACCGGATCGTATACAAAGACGAAATCCTGAAGTCTGTCTGGGCCGGACGCACAGTGAGTCCGAGTTCCGTCGACACCCGAATGAAATCCCTTCGGAAAATTTTAGGTGACAACGGTAAAGATCAACACATCATCAAAACCTTCCGACACAGAGGTTATAAATTCATACCCGTAGTTTCCAAGATTGAAAGCGACGCAAGCCAAGATTCAATCGATATCCAATCTAAGCAAGACGGAAAACAATCTTTAAAGATCCCAGCCGTCCCCGCTGTAATAATGGGACTTGTGATATTCTGGCTTGGAGCGCTATTTATCTTTAAGTTAAACCCCGGTTTAAACCTCCAGCCCCCTTCAGCAGAAGCTTCAATTGCTGTCATCGCCTCAAAAGACAACTGTCAAACTGATAGAACCCAGAGAATATCAAGCCGGATTATAAATCGCCTGACCCGCTTTAAAGAAGGCCGGGTTATCTCGGAAACATCGGCAAACGTAAAAGGATTGCAAAACCTCAACATTAGAGATGTCGGCAATGTGTTAAATGTGAATTTCCTGGTCTCTTTGGATTGCGTCCCACAAAATGATGACTTGGATGAAGTCAACGTGACAATCTACAAAAATGGTAAAGGTGAAATTCTCTGGGGCGAGTCTTTTTTTCTCAACAGCGGAACTCCAAGTCTCAACGGAATTGACAACCGGATCATCACAAGA
>JAHDDC010000030.1 GCA_020629545.1 Hellea sp. | reverse complement strand
CCGGGTCCAGTCCGCTTATTACATGCGCGTTTATCGTCATAGCTGGCGAGCCAGCGATAATAATATATGGTCTACATGTTAAAAATTAAACCCCATTGGATGAAAAATTTCCAATAAGGGCAAAAGCTGTGTTTACTAACTATCATCTTCTGTTCATTAAAACATAGTCATACAAACGATTACCTCGCGTGGTTTAGGATAAGAATGGTCGAAAAACTGGCACGAGCGACGCAATGGCTGGAAAAGCTGGTCGCAATGGACACCCAAAATGGTAGCGGGGATGAAATCGCCTGCACGCAATATCTTGCAGAAGCGTTGCGAGTTCATAAACCGGATAATCTCATTATTGAAACAGTCGGTCGCTCTCGCGGGAAATTCGAGAGTGGTTATGTTTATGCAGGTTGGGGCAAAGCGGATATGCTTCTCAACGTACATATAGATACGGTTCCTGCAAGCGCTGGTTGGTCTGCAGATCCATTGAACTTACGGGATTCTGGTGATCGTCTGATTGGACTGGGTTCCAGTGATATAAAAGGGGCTGCGGCTTGTATAATGGCGGCGCTCGAAAGCCATCGACCAACAAATCTCGGGATTCTTTTTTCCGGTGATGAAGAACACGGTTCTGAAATCATGCCGGAAGTCATTCGGCGCGGCCATTTTGGGAGTGCTACCAAAGCCATAATTTGTGAACCAACTAGCTGCAAGGTGGGCCGACAGCATCGCGGAATGCTGGCTTTTTCGGCCAGGTTCACGGGGCGGGGGGGACATTCGTCTTTGGCCGACGTTACCGAAAGACCGCTCCTTGACGCCGCGAGATTGGGCGCCGCTATTGGTGACTATGGAGACAAATTTATTGATTTTGGCGAGGATCCGTTCAAGGGGCTGTGTACAAATATCGGATATTTAAAAAGCGACGGATCATATAATGTGATCCCGACAGACACTGAGATTAAATATTCAATGCGACCACCACCCGGGGATAATGTTGCGCTGCGCGCCAGCGATTTGATGGCTATAACTGACAGGGTCGCGCCAAATGCCGAGATTTCCAAGATCGTAGAATTGCAGCCTTTTGCATCTCGCAATGTTGATGATTTCGCGAATGTTTTCGGAGACAAATTCAATCTGGTGGATTTGCCCTATTGGACAGAAGCCGCCCTTTTGTCCGCCGCTGGCGTTAACTGCGTTGTGTACGGCCCCGGCAATCTGGATCAAGCTCATAAACCAGACGAATATGTCCTCAAAAGCCAGCTTGTCGAGGCTATCGAACTTTATAGTGGTGTGATTTCCGGAGACTATTCCGATCTATGAGTAAAAAGCACTCGATCCGCGACTCAATTATTCGTAGCCTATCGGCTATCGGGGCAGTCAAAGATGCGCGGTTTTTTGTTGACCTTTTTAGCGAACAAGAGCCGGAAAAGTTCGCGCTTATAGTTATAGATCCCCGATGTCTCAAAAATCCATTGTTAGAATCTCTCATCGGGAATTTGCGGATACTGAATGATCTGGGTTTAACGCCAACCCTACTCGTTGGCGCACTCGATGATGATATGACGAGTATTCGTTTTTCATCTCAGAGACTAGCCAAAGATCTGGAGAGTGTGAAACTTAGAACAGTACGTTTAAATACGGCATCATACGGATTAATTGAGTCAGTCAAAAAGGCGGCGAAATCTGGTAAGATTCCAGTCCTTGAAAACACTTCAATTCAAAAGCGCAAAGATCTTGAAAACCTGGTTGACAAATTAGCGCCGGCGAAAGTCATATTTTTACAGCCCTCAGGAGGGATTAGTCAGGCTGGGCGCCGCGTAGCAGTGATCAATATAGATGATAAATCCCAAACAGCATTAAAGGATCTGACGCCGGGTCAAATTCGGTTCATTGATATGGCGCGAAGCATGTTGAGATCTCGCGGGTCTGGTCAGGTATTTGTTATCGCCTCGCCTTTAAATCTGTTACAAGAATTGTTTACGGTTAAAGGATCAGGAACGTTAATCCGCAACGCCGCAAAAGTAAAAATTCACAAATCTCTACGAACCATAGATATAGATGCCCTTAAGGCGTCAATTGAATTTGGGTTCGAGAAGTCACTCGTAACTGACATTGCTAATTGGAATATTCATTCAATTGTTATCGATGAAAGTTATCGTGCCGGGGCTTTTTTAACCAAGCGCTCAGAGTTGATATATCTTAGCAAATTCTGGGTTATTAAAGAAGCGCGCGGCGAGGGATTGGCCCGTGATATATGGGATGTTGCCATCAAAAAAAATCCCAAACTGTTCTGGCGTTCTCGTATGAAAAATCCATTTAATGATTGGTATATGAAATCCTGTGATGGTATGCAAATCGCGGGCGATTGGCGGATATTTTGGCGAGGTCTTAATCCCGAGGAAATACAGCTGGCCATAGAATCTGCGATCAATGCGCCTGAAGATTTTGAACCACAATAATAACAAGGCATGACATGGCAAAACTCAATATTTCCTGCGCGTTTGACTCAGGTAATATATTGGTCTCGGATATCGCAGATCCAGCCAATATCCGTCTAAAAATCCGCAAGGATACAAACTCAGAATTTTACCAATGGTTTCATTTTAGGCTCAGTGGAGCGAGAAATCAGGCATGTAACCTCGTGATCGAAAACGCCTCAGGCGCTGCTTATACCGGCGGCTGGGAGGATTATCGAGCCTGCGCGTCCTATGATCGAGAGACCTGGTTCCGTGTCGATACATCATATGAAGATGACAAACTCATAATTTCCCATACGCCGGAGCTGGACTCGATATACTATGCCTATTTTGCACCTTATTCGATGGAGCGACATGCAGATCTGATTGCTGAAGTTGGTACCCATCCAGATGTCAGTTTGTCGATCATAGGAGAAACTATACAAGGACAAACTATGGATGTTGTATCTGTCGGCGACGGAGATAAATCCATATGGGTTATTGCTCGGCAACATCCCGGTGAAAGTATGGCGGAATGGTGGATGGAAGGGTTTTTGGCTCGCCTTCTTGACGATGACGATCCGGTTGCCAGAGTTATGCGGAGTAAAGCTACATTCCATATTATCCCTAATATGAATCCCGATGGGTCAAAACTTGGCAATTTGCGGACGAATGCAGCCGGATCAAATCTCAATCGTGAATGGGATAAAGCTAGTATACAGTCCAGCCCGGAGGTCTATTATACAATTGAAGCGATGAATTCCGCCCGTCCAGATTTATGTCTGGATGTCCACGGGGATGAGGCGCTGCCTTATAACTTTATTGCGGGCGCCGAAGGTATTCCCGGCTATACAGCAAAACAAGCTGCCGATCTGGAAACATTTTTAAAAGCCTATGAAACTGCATCACCGGATTTTCAGACGGCTATAGGTTATCCCAAGACAGCGCCGGGAAAAGCGAATCTCTCCATGTGTACGAACTGGACAGCTCATACTTACGATTGCCTCGCTATGACCCTTGAAATGCCATTTAAAGACAATGCAAACCTTCCAGATGATGAATTCGGATGGTCGCCTGACCGCTGTGCTCGACTCGGTGGGTCGGTTTTGGATGCCATGATGGCGGTCGTTGATCAATTATAGGGTTATAAAGATTTGAGGGCCGCCAATGTGGTTCGGCAGCCCTCGAATTTGTCCCGGTTGCCCCGTCGGAACGCCTTCTAACTTTAGGTACATCAAGTTCTACATAACTCAGCGTGACCTAGGTCACGCCTATGTAGATTTTCGCTCAGAATCAGATATTTAATTGAAATATGAAGCAGTATTTAGACCTTTTAAGCCATGTCATGGAAACTGGGGTGGACCGGATGGACCGCACAGGAACCGGTACGCGGGGCGTGTTTGGATATCAAATGCGATTTGATTTGTCGGACGGCTTTCCTATGGTGACGACCAAAAAGCTCCACCTTAAATCAATTGTACACGAGTTGATCTGGTTTTTGGCCGGGGATACCAATATTGGCTATCTCAAAGACAATAAGGTTCGAATTTGGGATGAATGGGCGGATGAGAACGGTGATTTGGGCCCGGTCTATGGCAAACAATGGCGACGATGGGAAACAGAGGATGGTCGCGTTATAGATCAAGTCAGCAATGTGGTCGAGGCTATCAAGTCCAATCCTAATTCGCGCCGCCATATAATAAGTGCTTGGAATCCGGCAGATGTTGACGAAATGGCATTGCCACCATGTCATTGCCTCTTTCAGTTCCATGTCGCAGATGGGAAATTGTCATGCCAGCTCTATCAACGTAGCGCTGATATTTTTCTGGGCGTCCCCTTCAATATCGCCTCTTATGCGCTTCTGACCCATATGATAGCACAGGTTTGTAATTTGGAGGTCGGAGATTTTGTGCACAGCTTTGGCGATGCTCATATTTATTCAAACCATTTTGAGCAGGTGCGCAAACAACTAACTCGTTTGCCCAAACCGTTACCATCGCTTGAACTCAACAAAGAGATAAAGTCGATTTTCGATTTCACTTTTGATGACATCAGAATCAAAAACTATGAAGCGCACCCGCATATTGCAGGTAAAGTTGCGGTTTAATCGTTTACGCTGCCAATCAGCTTCGCTATAGCGGCCCAAATTAAATTAAGAGCCAGTCATGCACGATATTAAAGCTATTCGAGAAAATCCTGACTATTATGACAAGCTTTGGGCCAAGCGAGGCCTTGAAGCTATGTCATCGAAAATTATTGATCAAGATAAACTGATCCGAAAAGCCATGGGTGTTTTGCAGGACGCTGAGGCTGCACGCAACAAAGCTTCAAAGCAAATCGGTGCTGCCATGGCGAAAGGCGATAAGGACGAAGCTGAGCGCTTGAAAACAGAGGTTGCCGGAGCAAAAAATGTCATCGCCGCGATGGGAGCTCAGGTAGATAGCGAGCAAGCTCAGCTTAAAAACCTATTGGCGGGCTTGCCTAATCTTCCGTTTGAAGATGTTCCAGATGGTGAAGATGAAGACGCCAATGTGGAATTGCATAAATGGGGAACTCCGCGCGATTTTGCATTCGCGCCCAAAGCTCATGATGATTTGGGTGAAGCGCTGGGTATGATGGATTTCGAAACCGCGGCCAAGATGAGCGGGGCCCGTTTCGTAATTTTGTCTGGCCTTTTATCCCGTCTTGATCGCGCCCTTGCGGCGTTCATGCTGGATCTACAAACAGGTGAACACGGATATACGGAAACAACGCCTCCGTTTCTAGTATGGGATAAAGCCTTGTATGGAACAGGTCAGCTACCCAAATTTTCAGAAGATCTCTACCGAACTGAAGTGGGGCATTACCTTATTCCGACCGCTGAAGTGTCTCTGACAAATATCGTGCGAGAGAGCATTATTGATACGGATTATCTGCCCCGTCGTTTTACGGCGCACACACCTTGTTTCCGTTCTGAAGCGGGCGCTGCGGGCAAAGATACAAAAGGCATGATCCGTCAGCATCAATTTAACAAAGTCGAACTTGTTTCTATAACCAAACCGGAAGAATCTGAAGCCGAGCATAAACGTATGTTAGGATGCGCGGAAGAAGTACTTAAGAGGCTTGAACTCCCGTACCGCGTGGTTGAACTTTGCACAGGTGATCTCGGGTTTGGCGCCCGGCGCACATTTGATATCGAGGTTTGGCTACCTAGTCAGGACAAATATCGAGAAATATCCTCTTGCTCAAATTGCGGAGATTTTCAGGCTCGCCGCATGAATGCAAGATATAAACATGCGCCCAAGGACAATCGCTTCGTGCATACACTCAATGGTTCGGGTTTGGCCGTGGGTCGGACACTCGTTGCGATCCTGGAAAATTATCAAAATGAAGACGGCTCCATTACAGTGCCTGAAGCCCTTGTACCTTACATGGGCGGCGTTGAGGTTATCCGTTGAGAATTCTTCTAACGAATGACGACGGCGTTCGCGCTGAGGGCATGCAGGTCTTGCGCCGGATTGCGGCGCATATAAGTGATGATGTTTGGGTTGTTGCGCCGGATACTGAAATGTCTGCAGCATCTCGCGGCGTGTCGCTTCATGATCCGGTGAGAACTAAAAAGCTCGAAGACAAAGTCTATGCTGTTACTGGGACGCCAACTGATAGCGTAATCGTTGCTCTTAAAGATATACTCAAGGATAATCCGCCGGATCTCGTTTTATCCGGCGTGAACCGAGGCCAAAACTTGGCCGAAGATGTAACATTTTCCGGGACAGTTGCAGGGGCTCTGCAAGGCATGCAGATGGGGATTCCATCGATTGCTTTATCACTAGCCCGAGGGTTCCAAGGGGCCATGAGCCTGCCTTGGGAAACGGCTGAACATCACGGGCCTGCCTTGATCAAGAAGCTGGTTGCTGAAGGCTGGCCTCATAATGTCATATTGTCTATTAATTTCCCGGATACATCACCCGAAGACGTCAAAGGAACTCAGATAACCCGTCAGGGGCACAGAGATTTCCAAATGAGCGGCGTCGATAAACGTAGCCACCCGCGTGGTGGTTCCTATTTTTGGCTTACTTATGGAGCGCGGAAGTCCAATCCTCCTCAGGGTACTGACCTGCGGGCGATCTATGACGGGTTTATTTCAGTTACACCGTTGCACACAGATCTTACTCACTTTGATACGATGTCAGATCTACAGGAAGTATTTTCGGATTAAACATGTTTGACCCGGGTCTCATGGACATGATCATGCGTCTGCGGAGCAGAGGCGTGAGCGACAATAAAGTTCTGCGTAGTTTTGAAACTGTACCGCGCAAATATTTTGTTTCCGAGGAGATGTATACAATAGCTTACGATGAAAAGAGCCTGCCGATAGCGTGTGGACAAACATTGACGGCACCTCTGGTGGTCGCGCAAATGACGCAGGCGCTTGATGTCAAAGTAGAACACAAAGTCCTGGAGATCGGAACAGGGAGCGGTTATCACGCAGCGCTGCTATCGCGACTATGTAAGCGGGTTTATTCTGTCGAGCGTTACAAACTGTTAGTCTCCGAGAGCGAAGCTGTTCTACGGAGGTTAGAAATATCAAATGTCGTCATACGTCATGGTGATGGCCGGTATGGATGGCGTGGCCAAGCCCCTTTTGATCGTATCTTGATCACGGCAGGCATGAGGACAATTCCAGATGGGTTAATTGATCAACTGGCTCCGGGGGGGCGCTTAGTTGGCGTCGTCGATGATGAATTAGTTGCGATGGATAAAGCCCGAACGAAGATTACGGAAACCATTATCATCCCTATGGAAATTCCGATGATTGAAGCGGGAAAGTCTAAAGCGCTATAATCGTCTATTCCTCGGGGGCTATGAGGTCATGCTCCGCTATTTCGGTGATTTCTGCTGATTGTTCTACAGAAGCTGCGACTGATGCTATTTTATTTTCCATAGACTTTTTTGCCATTGAACCTAAAATAGAAACACCAACAATCGTCATGACGATGCCCGATAATAGACCTGCGAGAAACGGTTTGGCAAAACCAACATTTGAGCGCGTTGCTGGTTGCGATTTAGGAGCTTTTGATGGTTTCGGGTCTTTCGAGCCACGTTTAAAACGGCTGAGAATAGATGTTTTTTCAGTTGCCGTTGATTCCGATGTAGCCGGGCTTTCGAAGTAAGGTTGTGGTTGCGCCGGATAGCCTTGCGGTGAAATAGAATAGTCTGTCTGAGGAGCTGGATGAGGTTGCCCGGGGATATATTGTGCGGGATGGCCAGCTGGTTGTTGATGGGTCTGAGGTTGCGGCTGATAAGGAACCGGTGGCTGAGGAGCATAAGGCTGGGGGTGACCTTGTACGGGCATTGGCGTCGCTTGCGGCGGGATAGACGCGGGAGCTTGCATAGGAGCAGGGGCCTGCGGTTGCTGGGGAGCACTCCCGAAATTTTGACGTCTAAATTCGTTCGGATCAAACTCTACGGCCATATAATCCTCCATTCTTGCGCGAAAGCATAAGATAAGGAGTTTAAAATTCGGCTAATAAGGCGCCATTCGTGTGAGACCTTACGAACCAAATTTGTGCATTGATCAATAAAAGCTGCTTTAAAAGAGGCAATAGGGACTAGTCTAGACGACTAGGCTCAGTCAGACTTCCAAAAGATGCGGGTAGCTCTATGCGTAATTCCGAAAGGAGGCCCTATGTTTGTTCTATATGTTTTTGTTTCTCAGTTCGTATTTGGTCAATAATCAGAACTATTGTTCGTTCAACCAGTTTTCGAGCCAGTGTATGTTGTAATCTCCGGCTTGAAATTCTGTCTCATCGAGTAAATCTATGAACAATGGGATCGTCGTATCCACGCCAGTTATTACCATTTCTCCAAGCGCCCGCCGCAGGCGCAGTAAAGCACCTTCTCGGGTTCGCCCGTGCACGATAAGTTTTCCGATCAGACTGTCGTAATAAGGCGGGATTGAATATCCGGAATAAAGCCCGCTATCCAGCCTGGTGTTCATACCTCCCGGCGCATGAAAGTCGATAACTTTGCCCGGTGATGGAATGAATGTTTTCGCATTCTCCGCATTGATTCGGCATTCAATTGCATGCCCTCTAAAGTCGATGTCTTTTTGTTTGAAGGAAAGTTCATCGCCGTTGGCGATTTTGATTTGCTCCCGAACCAGATCAATGCCCGTGATTTCTTCAGTGACTGGGTGCTCCACCTGTAGACGGGTATTCATTTCGATAAAGAAAAATTCTCCGTTTTCATAAAGAAATTCAATGGTGCCTGCTCCGCGATAGCCGATTTTTTTAATGGCTTTGGCGACGATTCCGCCGATCTCATCGCGTTGCTTGGCCGTTAGGCATGGAGATGGTGCTTCTTCCAGAACTTTCTGATTACGACGTTGCAAGGAACAGTCCCGTTCGCCCAAATGCACAACGTTTCCGTGTGTGTCGGCTATGACTTGAATTTCAATATGTCGAGGACCCTTTAGATAACGTTCTAGATAAACAGACCCGTCACCAAATGCCGCTTTGGCTTCCTGTTGAGCCGCCATCAAAGCTTCGTCGAGTTTGTCCGGGGTTTCAGCTAAACGCATGCCCCGGCCTCCACCGCCGGCAGCGGCTTTAACCAAAAGTGGGAACCCTACGTCTTTGGCAACAATCTTGGCTTCTTCTAGCGTTTCTACGCCTCCGTCAGAGCCCGGAACGACCGGAATGCCGGCATCAGCGACAGTTTGCTTGGCGGTGATCTTGTCTCCCATAATTCGAATATGCTCGGCCGTTGGTCCGATAAAGGCCATATCATGAGCTTCAACAATTTCTGCAAATTTGGCGTTTTCAGACAGGAAACCGTAACCCGGATGAACAGCATCAGCGTCTGTAATTTCGCAAGCTGAAATAATGGCTGGAATATTGAGATAGCTTTCGGATGCGGAATTAGGGCCGATACAAACGCTTTCGTCGGCAAGACGCACATGCATTGCATCTTTGTCGGCCTCGGAATGAATGGCAACGCTGGCGATGCCCATTTCCTTACAGGCGCGGTGGACACGAAGGGCGATCTCGCCGCGATTGGCTATGAGAATTTTTTTGAACATTTCTATTCGATGATGAAGAGGACTTCGCCAAACTCAACGGGCTGTGCGTCATTGACCAGGACCGCGGATACCTTTCCAGATTTTGGCGCCGTAATTGGATTAAAGGTCTTCATCGCCTCGACTAGTAAAATCGTATCGCCTTCTGAAACATTGTCGCCAGATTTCACAAACGGCGCGGCATCCGGGCTCGGTCTTACATATGCCGTTCCAACCATTGGAGACTTTACCGCACCGGGATGCGAACTGTGATCGTTGGGTGTTGATTCTGCTGCACTAGGCATAGGCATGGTCGCCGCAGCAGGTTGGGGCGCAGCCTGCGGTGCGAGCATTGCTGCGGGCGCCGCAAGAGTGCTCACGGTCTGACTGTGTTTAGATACTCTGATTTTTAGGTCACCGCGCTTCATCTCGATCTCTGATAATTCAGTCTCGTTTAGGATTTCGGCAAGCTCGCGGATTAGCTTGGTTTCAGATGTATTTTTCGATGTCGGCTTCTTTCCCGCCATAGTGTCTCACCCAATTTTATGGTTTCAAAGTTTTTACGCGGAGGCTTCTAGCAGATGAATTGCGGCTTGTAAGCCCAGTAAATAGCTTTTTACGCCAAAACCACTTATGGTTCCATTCGCAGCTTCTGCTACGTAAGAACGTCTTCGAAAACTTTCTCGAGCCGCAGGTTGGGATAAATGAATTTCAATGCACGGAATTGAAACAGCTTTAATCGCGTCATAGAGCGCAACAGATGTATGGGTATACGCCGCCGGATTGATTATAATTACGCTGCCTTGGCTACCAGCCTCTTGAATGAAGTCGACCAACTCGCCCTCAATGTTGGATTGGAAGAACCGGATGTTGTAGCCTAAGTCTTCAGCCGCTATCGCACATAGTTTCTCAATATCTGCCAAAGTCTGATGGCCATATATCTCCGGCTCTCTTGTCCCCAAAAGGTTGAGATTTGGTCCATTTATGATGTAAATCGGTTTTGACATAGACCAGCATGCTAACCATGTATAAGAGAGCCGACAAGACTTTCCTGTTAGGAATTAAAACGCGTGAATTTGGTAATTAATGGCAAGGACTATCACGATATCCCGGACGGGATAAGCGTCGGTGGTTTGCTGGATCATCTTAAACTGCCGCGTAAGAAAATCGCCGTTGAACGCAATTTAGAGATTGTCCCGAAATCTACTTTTGATAGCTGCATAGTGGAAGAAGGTGACCGGTTTGAAATCATCCATTTTATTGGAGGGGGCTAGTGTCCAGAAATCTAGATAAGCTCGTCGTTGCGGGCCGTGAGTTTGAAAGCCGTCTGATTATCGGAACAGGCAAATATAAAACCTATCAAGAAAATGCTGATGCACTGGTCGCATCGGGTGCCGATATGATTACTGTGGCTGTACGCCGCGTAAATTTGTCAAATCCGGATGAACCCATGCTGGTCGATTTTATCGATCCTAAAAAATATACATTCCTGCCTAATACGGCCGGTTGTTTTACTGGCGAAGATGCGGTTCGAACGTTGCGTTTGGCTCGTGAGGCCGGAGGTTGGAACTTGGTGAAGCTAGAAGTGCTGTCCGACCCCAAACATTTATACCCGGACATGGAAGAGACTATGCGGGCGGCTAAGCTCCTGATTGATGACGGGTTTGAAGTTATGGTCTATTGCTCTGATGACCCAGTGTTTGCCCGCAAGCTGGAGGATATTGGTTGCGCCGCGATCATGCCTCTAGGCGCACCTATCGGGTCAGGCCTTGGGATTCAAAACCCGCTCAATATTCAGTTCATCGTGGAACAGTCTTCTGTTCCCGTGATTGTTGATGCGGGCGTGGGCACAGCCTCTGATGCGGCGCTCGCTATGGAGCTCGGGTGTGACGGTGTTCTCATGAATACAGCCATCGCTGCTGCCAATGACCCAATCCGCATGGCGATGGCTATGAAGCACGCCGTCATTGCTGGGCGAGAAGCCTTCATGGCCGGACGCATGGAGCGCAAGCAATATGCCACGCCAAGCTCACCGCTCGCTAAAGACGGGCTGATTGGTTAGTCAAAGTCTTATTGGCTGAATTAGGATAGTAAGAATTAAGCCCCGCGATCCTTAAACTCAGGCGCGCGTTTTTCGAAAAACGACTTCACGCCTTCCATACAATCATGGGAAGCGAAATGCTGAATAAGAAGATCGCTTTCTTGCATATGTGCGGCCATGGGGCCGCTATCATATCCACCGCCGCGCAAGATCGATGAACGCAAGAGTTGTTTATTATGGGCTGCGCTGGTCGGAGATACATTCACGGCGATATCTTCGGCAATCTCCATGGTGCGTGTCAGCACATTATTCGGTTCAACGATCTCTGAAATCAATCCGGCCGCTAAGGCTTCTTCTGGTGTGATTGGCTTGGCCCGCAAAAGCCATTCTTGCGTTCGATTCATGCCGATTATACGTGGTAGGAAAAAGCTCGCAGCGCCGTCGAACACTATACCACGCCGTGCGAAGGGCAGCACAAATTTGGTTTTGGTCGAAACGATTTTCATATCCATGGCCAGGAGCATGGTCATACCTATTCCGACTGAATGACCATTTACTGCGGCGAGAATAGGCGTGTCACATTCAAATATTCGCAAATTCAGCATGCCGCCAAGGTCACGCTTGATACCATCAAGTTCTTCGGCTCCAGCGACAGAGCCAAAACCGCCAGAGAGGTCCGCGCCAGCGCAAAAGGCTTTGCCGGCGCCCGTAACAACGATCACGCGCACGGAGTTGTCGTTATCGGCCTCGTCGATCGCGGCAATTAATGCGTCATGCATGGGAATATTGTAGGCGTTCATTTCGTCGGGACGGTTTAGCGTCAATAAACGTATTTGCCCGCGATCTTCTTTTAAAACGACACTCATGTTTTTCCCCTATATGTTTGAGGACTTAATGCCTGAAGTGACGCATGCCTGTAAAGACCATAGCGAGCCCTGCTTCGTCGGCGGCGTCGATGACGTCCTGGTCCTTGATAGAACCGCCGGGCTGAATAATCGCCGTCGCACCTGCCGCTGCTGCCGAGAGCATTCCGTCCGGGAATGGGAAGAAAGCATCAGAAGCGCAGGCACAGCCTTTGGTGCGCAGCTCTTCCCATCCCGCAGCTTCTTTGGCGTCTTCGGCTTTGCGCGCAGCAATCCGGGCGCTGTCAAGGCGGCTCATCTGGCCCGCGCCAATACCGGCGGTAGAGCCATCTTTGACATAGACAATAGCGTTGGATTTTACATGTTTGGCTACTTTCCATGCCATCATCATATCCGCCATTTCGGCGTCAGTCGGCTTGCGTTTCGTTACGACTTTAAGGTCAGTTTCGTCAACATGTCCGTTGTCACGATCTTGAACTAATATTCCGCCTGCGACATTGCGTTGGGTCAAGCTCGGATCGGACGGATTAGGCAGGGCACCCGCAATCAGAAGGCGTAGGTTCTTCTTTTTGGCGAAAACGGAGATTGCCTCTTCAGTAGCAGAAGGCGCAATGACAACCTCAGTAAAGACCTTAATGATTTCCTTGGCGGTTGTTTCGTCGAGCATACCGTTGAGTGCCACAATGCCGCCAAAAGCTGAGACCGGATCACATGCCAATGCAGCTTTGTAGGCGGAGATAAAGTTGTCTCCGACAGCGACACCGCACGGGTTTGCATGTTTAATGATCGCGACGGCCGGTTTTGCGCCATTATCTGCATTGCCAAATTCCGCAACCAGCTCATAAGCCGCATCTGTATCATTGATGTTGTTATAGGACAGAGCTTTACCCTGTATTTGTCGAGCTGTTGAAACGCCGGGGCGGCCTGACCCATCGCCATAGAATGCGGCCGACTGGTGAGGGTTTTCGCCGTAGCGGAGTTCTTGTTTCAAAGAGCCTGCCTGAGCACGATATTCCGGTGTTTCGCCAATGACATCAGCGAAATAATTGGCAATAGCCGCATCGTAGGCGGCGGACCTGGCATAAGATTTCGCCGCGAGTTTGCGCCGAAGGTAACCCGAAACCTGGCCTTCATTTAAATCCATTTCAGCGAGGACTAAATCCACATCATCGCTATCCACACAGACTGTGACATGTGCGTGATTTTTCGCAGCGGCCCGGATCATAGCTGGGCCACCTATGTCGATATTTTCGACGCACATTTCATAAGAGCCACCAGAGGCTACTGCTGCTTCAAAAGGATAAAGATTCACAACAAGCAGATCGATTGACATGATTCCTTGTTTTTTCATGGCCTCAACATGGCTTTGTAAATCGCGGTCGCCTAAGAGCCCCCCGTGAACCATAGGATGCAGGGTTTTAACCCGACCATCCATCATTTCGGGAAATAATGTTAACTCACTGACATCTTTTACGGGAATGCCTGCATTCTGAATGGCGCGTCGTGTGCCGCCCGTTGAAACGAGTTTTACACCTCGATCATGTAGCGCCTGTGCTTGCTCAAGAAGTTTTGACTTATCGGAAACAGAAATGAGGGCTCGCTTAATGGTCGATAAACGACTCGGATCAAATGGGGGGAGATCAGGATTTGGGCTTGGCATTGTCTTTGGGCTTTACCTTCTTCATTAAAGAGCCGTTGGGTTTATAATCAGGCAGCAATTTCGCAAGTGATTTTTTAATCTCTACACGGTCTCGTGCTGCGACATTTTTGAGAAGCTCGGCAATCTGCCTTTTAACAGTTTCTGCTTCCATAACGCCGTTAAAGCGCATGACCCCGTCAACATAAGTTGTTTCCAATAATTCTTCGTCATAAATGAGTTCTTCAGTCATTTTTTCACCGGGCCTCAATCCAGTATAAACGATCTTTATATCCCGGTCAGGTACTAAGCCGCGTAATCGGATCAACTGCCTGGCGAGTTTATTGATTTTGACCGGCTCGCCCATTTCAAGGACGTAAATCGAGCCAAGGTCCGGACGTTCGGTCGCGTTTAATGCTGCGGCCTGGAGGACAAGAGCGGCGGCCTCTTCGGTTGTCATGAAATACCGGGTTACGTTCTTGTCGGTAACGGTTACAGGGCCCCCTTTGGCGATTTGTTCTTCAAACAAAGGAACCACAGATCCCGTAGACGCCAAAACATTTCCAAACCGGACGGCGCAGGCAGAGAGATCGTTGTTTTTGGTTTCGCTCATCGTCAACATTTCTGCGATCCGTTTTCCAGCTCCCATGATATTGGATGGACGAACCGCTTTGTCAGTTGAGATTAAAGTAAAACTTCCAGCGCCGTGCTTTTTAGCCAGGGATATAATGTTTTGTGTGCCACCAATATTTGTTTTGAGAGCTTGAATTGGATTGATTTCGCTCAGTGGTACATGTTTGAGGGCGGCAGCGTGAAGAACAATATGAGGTTTTTCGGTCTCGAAAATTTCGTCGATCCGGTTTTTGTCGCAAATATCTGCAAGAAACGGAAACCATAGCTCGTCAGTATCAGGAAGAACCTGCCGAAGTTCACGGTCAATTTCGTAAAGGTTATATTCCGAGCTATCAATGAGGATTATGCGCTCGGGCATAAGAGCGGCCACCTGCCGAGTAATCTCAGAGCCTATGGTTCCTCCGGCACCAGTTATCATAACTCTTTGGCCTGAAATGAATCTACGCACAGGTTCAATGTCAAGCGCTCTGAGCTCGCGGCCAATTAAGTCGGAGGCTTCAAACGGCGATAATGTATCGGGTCTTGATTGGCTTACGCGGACAAGTGGGGCTCCAAGTTCAGAGGCCTTGCGCACCAGATTGTAAGATTTCGTTCGCCCTGGATTTTCATCAGTGGCGATCAGAGTAGGGGGCATTGAATAACGTTTTTTCAACGAGTCATAAATGTCGCCTAGTTCCGAAAGATTGCCGAGTACCGGAATGCCTCGAATGGACCGTCCTCTATGATCTGCATCGGTTCCAATAAGTCCCTTGATGTTAAAACCCGGTCCGGTTGCTTTTCGGTTCGTATCACGAAGATAATTGTGCAGTGATTTTTCAGTTCCGATGAGTACGGCGTTGGGTAGGTCTCTGTTCTGACCTCTGAAAATCGCCCGGACGTCCCCATTTTGAGCAAACAAAATGATTACTCTACTCAGCGTCAGAACGAGAAAGAATAATGGCCCGACGATAAATGGGACTGATCTTGGAAAATCAGCGGCGCGATTAAAAAAGAAGAATAAGATCACCGGGGCGATTATGACGGCCAGCACCACTGCCTGAAACAGGTTTTTAATGTCATCGAGAGAGGTAAACCTCCAGATAGCTTTGTGAGTATCAGTAATGATCCAGCTGGCGATACAGGAAATCGCAAACACAAATGTTGCGCTTTCTGCAATTCCAGTTGGAATGGGACTGTCCTCAAAAGTATATCGCCAATGTATGACAAGGAACATACATAGCGCACCTAAGACCGCGTCATAGATTGTTACGGTGAGCTTGCTGGCAAGTGGAGCCTTCAAGGTTTTTTGGATCCAGCTTTTCATGATCTCGCCTCAAGGCGTCTAATAGACCAGCGCACACGGTTCGATTTGGACTCGCCATCTCCGTCCGCAAATGCTGAACCTGATATGACAATTTGTTCTGACTTTATCGGTTTGTCGCCTTCAGCAAGATAAACCGACTCTTCGATTCTCATCGGGCCGCCGTCTGTTCGGAATCGCCACCCAATTTGCCCAGGTTGAATAAGTAAGGCACTATGCAGATCTTGCGCTAATGTGGCTTTGACAGACGGATGTAGGTGAAATCTGATGTCAAAAGGGATAGCCTCCCGTGACTTCGGTGTGCTTCCAATAGGCACGAGAAGGCTGTCTTCGCCGCGAATGTCTTGGCCGCTTTCATGAACGTAAAGACGCCGCCGATGGGTCAGGCCTGTATTTTCAGAATATCCGTTGTGGGACGTTTCAAGCCAAACACCTTCTGCTTGTTCTCGTCGCGTAGCTTCAACAGCGCCAACATCCATTTCTATATGGTTTTGGAATAGTTTTTCGCGCAAGCCAGAGGTGACCAAGGAGCCGGCGGATTGATCAGCCAAGGTTAAGGTCGAATGGGCTGCTGTGAGCCGCATTGGATCCCGCCAGTTAAGGGGTTGTTCCGGACTCCAGCCGCAATTCACAATTAGCCGTCCTGATTTCGTTCCCATTTCAAAGGCCAAAGGCGCAAGATGAGCCTCTTTGTCATATGGGAAGGGAGTGGTTTCACCCGTATCGATCAGGATAACGGTATTGTTCTGATGAATGCGTTGATATCCGGTGTGCGGGCAATACGCGAACGGGCTGGCTGTCGTTTTACTGAACTTCAAAAGGCGCTTGAGATAGTCCTTCTTGCCCACATCTCCGCCATTAAATGCCGCTAGTCCTCCGTCTGGAAGCTGAAAAAATGGGATGACATGGCGCAGTCTTTCAAGAGCGCGGTTGATCGATGGGGATCCCTCGACGCCGCGTTTTTCTAATGCCTGATCTAATGTGGTAAGCAGTTCCAGAGCATTTACGCACTGAGATGGATTTCGACTGATATGTCCACCATCCGGTAAGATTTGGATATGTATTTGCTCATCCAGCCAATCTAATCCGCGGTTTAAGTAATCATATGATTTTTCCGGGCGGTACAAACCGGCAAGTGAAATAACGATGGCCGCTTTGAGTTTGGGCAGGCCAGCCGGCGTGCGCTTGTATACATTTTTTAAATGCCTAACCTGGCGGAACAAGTTTTGGCGCCTAATTTCGCCTGACGGTTCAAGTCGATCTGATGAAATTTGCCCCCAATTGCTGAGCCAGGCATAGAGACGATTCGCGAGTATATCATTATCCCAGCTATAGTCATTCCACTCGCCATAAACTTCAATCCATTGATCAATCAGTTCTCGGGCTTTGGCCGGTGCGTGTTTGTCGCCTTTTATGGTTAGGTCCCATAGCCACTCAAAGCCGTGCAACCAAAATGCAAATCGTTCAGAGGGGGCAGGGATCGGCCACGGATTACCTTGTCGCCCAACATCGAGGTGTTGATTGGCAAAAATAAAGTGACCTTTCAGGATTTCTTCGCCTTTGTCGGCGTCGCCCCTAAAGTTTCTGATCGGAATGTTCTCAAATGTATTAACAGACCCAGACCTTAAAATCAGGGGCCTGAACGGCGACGCAATATCCGATCCAATTCGACCAAAGGTATGAGAAAGGGCAGCCTTCGTAACCTGACTAAGCGGAAGACGCCGCACGACGATAATGACTTAAGCTACTTGTGAGGCTTGATTGCCCCTTAGCGCGGCTATGTTTTGCGCATAGGTGCCAGCACCTTTAAATACGGCGCTGCCCGCCACGAGAGCGTTTGCGCCAGCATTTATACAATCCGCGGCTGTAAGCGGATTTACGCCGCCATCGACCTCGATAATGATATTTTGGCCTGATCTTTCAACTTTATTTCGAAGCGACTCAATTTTGGCGAGTTGGGACCGAATGAAGCTTTGTCCTCCAAATCCTGGATTGACACTCATCACCAGAATGAGATCGATATCATCGATAACATAATCAATGACATCAGCATGAGTTGCCGGGTTTAAAGCAATACCGGATTTTACCCCATGTCCACGAATGGTCTGTAAGGTTCGGTGTAAGTGCGGTCCTGAGTCTGGATGTACCGTTATAAGATCGGCGCCAGCATCCACGAAAGCGTCAATCAATGGATCTACTGGCGATACCATCAAATGAACATCAAACGGTTTTTGGCTGTGGGGTTTCAACGCCTTAACAACAGCCGGACCAATGGTTAGATTGGGTACATAATGTCCATCCATAACATCGATATGGATCATATCTGCCCCAGCAAGATCTATGGCTTTGACCTCTTCGCCAAGGCGAGCGAAATCAGCAGATAAAATAGATGGTGATATCAGGACGTTTTGGGTCATCGGGCATCAATATCAGCCCCCTAAGTCACGCGCAAGATGTATCGCCTGTTAAGTTAAAAGGATGAATAGCTAAATAAAAACGCGAATTAGAGGAATCGGGCCATTTCTTGAGCTGTATCGATCATCCGATTGGAAAACCCCCATTCATTATCATACCAGGATAATACGCGAAGAAGGTTCCCATTCATAACCACGGTTTGATCGAGAGAAATGTTAGTTGAATGTGGGTCATGATTGAGATCTACGGATACAACCTTGTCTTTGATGACCTGTAAAACCCCATTTAAATAACCATCTGCGGCGGCTTCAAAGGCCGCGTTGACCTTGTCGACATCACTCGGCGTCTTTAGATTTACTGTTAGATCAACACACGAGACATTGGGAGTCGGGACGCGAATAGCTTTCCCGTCCAGTTTTCCGGAAAGATTCGGTAAAACCTCACCCAGAGCTGTAGCAGCTCCCGTTGATGTAGGTATCATGGACATGGCTGCTGCCCGGCCTCGGTTATAGTCTTTGTGAACTGCATCTAGGGTGGGCTGATCTCCCGTATAGGCATGAATTGTTGTCATGAATCCGTTTTCAATTCCAAACGCATCGTCAATAACTTTGGCCATTGGCGCCAATGCATTTGTGGTACAGGAGCCATTTGAGACGATGATATCGTCTTGAACCAGTGACTTATGATTCACACCATATACAATTGTTTTGTCTGCTGGTTTTCCGGGAGCGGAAATCAATACGCGTTTTGCACCCGCATCAACGTGTTTTCTGGCTGTATCGCGCGATCTAAATATACCCGTGCATTCCATCACAATATCAATGTTGTGGGCTTTCCAGTTTAAATCCTCTAGATTACGGACCGCGGAAACGGCGATAGGGCCGAGACCAATATCAATTTGATCCTGTGAGTGCTCTATTGCTCCGGGAAATCGACCATGCACTGAGTCATATTTAAGTAAGTGAACGAGGTTGTCCGTGGGAGCGAGGTCGTTAATGGCAACTACTTGAACATCATGACGGCTGTTTTCGTGAAGCGCTCTTAGCACATTTCTGCCAATGCGACCAAATCCGTTGATTGCAATTCTAAGGGTCATGGGATCTCCGAGCTAATATGACAGCGCTGTCATATCAAAGTCGTTCGAGAAAGCAATATTAAATCTGTTGGATTTTCGTCTTTGCTCGGTTAAGTCCGCGATGAAAGGTTTCGGTTATGGATAAAGTGAAAAAATATGACGAAGTGATTAAGCAGATCATAGCTGTTGTCGACGGTGAACCTTCAGCGACGGCCCGCTATGCGTCTGCAGCTTGCCTCCTGAGCGGG
Organism: Hellea sp.; assembly: GCA_020629545.1. GTDB lineage: Bacteria > Pseudomonadota > Alphaproteobacteria > Caulobacterales > Maricaulaceae > JACOMS01. The sequence continues at coordinate 15,907 of JAHDDC010000030.1, read as the reverse complement.
GCTTTCGAGTACTTTTTCTGGACCGGGTTTTACGTCGTAGATCCACTTAAGCCAAGTGAATTGGTTGTCGGCCCTTATCAGGGAACATTAGGATGTCTTCGTATCCCGTTTGGCCGTGGTGTATGTGGTGCTGCGGCTCAATCTTTAGAGGTACAACGAGTAGATGATGTCCATGCGTTTCCAGGACATATAGCCTGCGATAGCCGTTCAAATTCTGAAATTGTTGTACCTGTCTTACATGAGGGCTCTTTGGCGGCTGTTCTAGATGTCGACTCAACTGAATATGCCAGTTTCGATTCAGTCGACGAGGAAAAACTGGAGTATCTGTGTTCTGTCTTGCTCAAAGGAGCAACGCAGTCCTGAGTGGGTTCGAAACAGTATTTTGGGATTGAATGCAGAAAATTCTACGGGTAGATTTCGGCGTCTTAAAAACGATGTGTTACAGGGGCTTTGATGAGACCAAGATTTCTTCCAATGCTGTTAACGGGCCTTGTATTGGCGGTTTCATTTTTGATCGCTGTACAGGTTACCCAATCTGTTAGGAGCGGGATATTTACACCGGACCCTGTTTCGTCAAGTGATGAAGTTGCAACGAATCCGCCTGAGTCTTTTGCGCCAGTCATTATCCAATCTGTTTCAGAAACAGGAAATGTTTTCTATGTTTCCGGTAACAGTGAGCAGGATATCGTTATCTCTGTCCAAAATTTCGGAAATAGTCTTCGGCAAATTAAGTCCGACGCTAACGGAAATTGGAGCATTAATTTTCCAGTTGAAAATGACGAGCCTCTAAAGCTGGACATTTTGCAATATGTTTCCGGCGGACAGGCTGTTCGCTCTGATGAAACAATATTGCGGGTTCCGCCTCCTGCTGTTGATGAAGCTTCTGAGGATCAGGCACCAAGAGCGTTGATTTTAGTCACCTCACCGGGTGGTCCTTCAAGCATTTTTCAATCTCCATTTCGCGGATTGCCTAATGCAAATTCAATTAGTTTGGCATCGATAGACTATGATGAAAGTGGCGGCGTTATATTCTCTGGGGCGTCTTCACTTGATGGGCGTGTACGTGTCTATGCGAATAACACAATGGTCGGGGACCGCCGTGTTGAAGCCAATGGCCGATGGTATATCATCGCAGCCGATACTCTCCCGCGAGGAAGTTTTGATATTCGCGCAGAATTGCTGACAGAAAATGGGAAAGTTTCTGAAATCAGCGTCCCGTTTGACCGGCTCACCAAGAACGTTGTCGATACGTCAAAATTAATCGAGGCGATATACAAGCCTTATGGCTGGCAAGTTAGGCGGGCATTACTCGGTGGTGGAAATCAGTATACAGCTATATTTGCACCAGAAAATACCGCGCCGATCATTCAGCAATAACGACGCTTTTGGGGCGAGGATATTTTCGGCCAAAAATCCTTTTAAATCGCTTTTTGAGAACGGTGGGTGCCGCGAGAAGGACTGGCGTTACAATCAATGTCAGCGTTGTTGCAAATGATAAGCCGCAAACCAACACATATGAGATCGGTGCCCATATATCTGACGTTGCGGTTCCTTTTGTCGAAAATGTTCCTGAGAAAATATCAGCTTGCCACCCTAGAACCAAAGGCATCAACCCGATTACAGTTGTAAGGGTCGTTAAGACGACGGGTCTTAATCGCTGACCTGCAGTTCTGAGCGCCGCATCTTCTGCTTCATAACCATTTTCCAGTAACCGCTGATATGTATCAATCAATACAATGTTATTGTTCACAATGATCCCAGCCAAAGCAATTACGCCGGTCAGCGTCAGAATCATACTGATGTAAGGATAAAATGTCAGACCTAACAATACACCAAATACTGAAAGGACTACGGCCATTAACGTTAGGAACACGTGGTAAAAACTATTAAACTGAAGCAGAAGAATTACACCCATCATAAATAATATCGCCAGTCCGGCGCCTTGAAAGAACTGCGCTGCGGCAGCATTTTCTTCTTCCTGTCCCAGAAACTTAAACTCTACCCCGTCTGGCAGAATATTGTCTTCGTTAAGCCATGTTTTGAGTTCTTGAACCTGAGCGTTTGTTGCAAATCCCTCCATCGAGTTTGCATTAACCTCGAATACATTTTTTTGATCCCGACGCTTGATGGTATCTTGACGTGGTTTCGCCACTCTTTCGACCACAGAGGACAGGGGAACTGCTCCGGTAGGGGTTAATATCCGAAGATTATCAAGGACCTTGAGGTCTCGGTAGGATGAGGGGTAGCGAATTCTAATATCGACTTCTTCATCAGAGTCTATTGGTCGATATTTTCCAACTAATGTTCCCTCGGTAACGAACTGAATGACGGATCCAATGCGCGATATATCCAGCCCTAATCGGCCCGCTTCGACTCGATTGACAACCAGTTCCCAGTCAATTCCGGGAACAGGTAGAGTATCACCGATTTCATAAATGCCATCAATGCTGGAGAGTTTATTTTTTACTATTCTTAGCCCAGTTTCGACATCTCTGCTATTTGTGCCGGACAATTCTATTGCGATGTCTTTTCCAATTGGTGGACCTTGACTGGCGGCTATAATTTCTGTGTAAACCCCCGGAACTCCGGTTGTGGCTTCACGTAACTGCTCCGTGATTTCTGGAACCGTATAAGATCGGTTTTCAAATTGAACCAATTCAACGAATACTTTGGCAACTGTATCGACTGGTAATTGGTCATTTCCTTCAAAGCCGCCGGAACTCGCTCCGCTTCCGGCGACTGTATAAGCCGATTCAATATCGACGATATCTGCAATTCTGCGCTCGATATCTTTACCGATTTCTAGGTCAAATGCAGGTGTTGTGTTACCTCTAGCGCGCGCCACGATGAATATTTGATCGCTGGAATTTTGAGTGAAAAATTCAACGGGTTTAGGCGGCGGCCCGGCTGTTGATGCCCTGAAGCCGGACACAATCAAGAACAGAATAATAACGGTCATTACGATGACACTGATGGGGCGCGCAATCATAAAGCGGATGAAACCAACATAAACGCCCATTAAACCAGTTACTTTTGATGGGTCACCTTCAGCGCCCGAAAGTGCTTTGAGGTTGCCGGTCGCTTTCGTAATTTTGCGCGGACCGATTAAAGCCCCTAGCGTCGGCAAAAAGATAATGGCCATAAACATTGATGCCGTTAAAACGTAAATCATTGTAAGAGGTAGGAAAGACATAAACTTGCCCGTAATTTCGTCCCAAAACAGCAATGGAATAAAGGCAACCAATGTCGTCGCGGTGGATGATATTATGGGCCAAAACATTCTCTCGCCAGCAATCTGAAAGGCTTCCTTCCGGGGTAATCCTTCTGCCAGCTTCCGGTCAGCATATTCGATAATCACGATGGCCGCGTCGACCAAGACACCCACTGACAAAATAAGGCCAAACATGATCATCATGTTGATCGGTTGATCTTGAATGTAGAACATGAATAGTGCCATCAGGAAGCTGGCTGGGATAGCCCAGCCGACAAAGAGAGCAGATCTTAGTCCCAAGGCCGCAATACAAACGATGAAAACAAGAATGACGGCATTGACGATTGAAGAGAAAAGAGATGACATCATTTCTCTTATGTAGTTGGACTTATCCTGACTATATTCGACTTTAATTGTTTCCGGCCAATCGGGATCTGCCATAATTTCCGACACCGTTGAACGAACTTTTTTGATGGTATCGACAATATTTTCGCCAGTGCGTTTTGAAAGCTCAACTGATAAGGAAGGCTCGCCATTGAAACGTGCATATGAGGAAATATCTTTATATCCCCGCCTGACGTCGGCGATGTCGGAAAGCTTCACAATGCCTCCATTCCCGTCATTGCGAATGACGAGTTCTTGGAGATCATCACGTGTAGAAATTAATCCCGGTAACTTGACGTTAAATCGTCCCGTATCGGTTTCCAATGCACCCGCCGTAATGAGAGCATTGTTTCGAGCTATCGCACTCGCTATTTCCTCGAATGATATATTTGCGCTTTCCATCAGCGCCGGATCCAATATCGCCTCTAAAACATCTTCCCGTTCGCCCGATATCTTGGCCTCTAAAACTTCTGGAATGCTTTCTAAAGCCTTTTGAATATGTTTGGCCCGTTTCTGCAATTCTCTTTCTGGCGCGTCACCAAACAGATTTATCACGACGATTGGAAATGTGGACACATTAAGTTCTTGAACAATGGGCTCTTGTGCTTCGGCAGGGAATTCAGCACGTGCGCGATCAACTTTCTCAATGACATCTGAGACCGCCTTGTCTTGATCAAATGATGCATTGAATTCGAGGGTCATGTACCCGACTGATGTCGCAGCTATGCCGTCCATACGTTTCAAACCTTCAATGGATTTCAGTTCGGTTTCCATTGGTTTGATTAAAAGTCGTTCGCTGTCTTCCGGGGAAACCCCTGGTAACACGACGCGGACGTTTATGATCGGAACGGGTACGTCTGGTTCTGCATCAATTGATAATCGAGACATAGCCAGGAAGCCGCCAATAACGGCGAAAATCATAATCCCGATGGTCATACGCCAATTTTCTATCGCAAAACCGACTATTCGAGTCATTGAGCAAACTCATCTATGCTTTCGACTTCGACTCCGGCTTTAACGTAGTCTTGGCCTTTGATGATAATGCGAACAGTGTCAGGGAGACCACTGACCCAAATACCTTCGTCAGTTTCATCTATAGTTCTTGTTTCTGCAAAACGCACCCGATTATCTAGGCCTACATATTTTACTCCAACAATGCCGTTATCGTTGAGTGCCAATATCTGACCCGGTATGAGATGTGCTGGAACGGTCTCGGATTTAAAGCGGACCGTAGCTGTAACGCCCGCTTTTAATTTCAGGTCTTTATTGGATACTGCGATTTCCGCTCGGAACGTTCGAGTGGCCGGATTTGCACGTGACTCGATGAATTTAACTTTGCCGACGACCGATTCGCCCGTCGCCATATCCACATTGGCTTCAAGGCCTGGTTTTACAACGCCTATCTGGGACTCTGTAAGATCAATTGCAATAATCAACGGATCGAGTTCGATCATCAAACCACATGGTTGGCCCGGGGCGAGGTAATCGCCGACTTCTGCCAAATTCTTGTCGTAGATCCCGGAAAAGGGGGCCCGCAGATTAATGTTCCCAAGTTCAATTTCTGCCTGCTTAACAGCTGCCTTCGCGGCATCTAGGCCAGCTTGAGCCGTGAGGGCCTGAGTTTCAGAAGCAAATCCGCGTTCAACTAATTTTCGGGCCGCTGTATATTCAAGTTCACGCGTTTTCAGAAGGGCTTTAGCTTGATCAACATTAGCCTGACGCGCATTGACGTCTTGCCTGCAGATTACAGTGCCTTTGCGGACCCGGCTACCTTCGGCAATTGGAGTGGAAACAACGGGGCCTGGAGTTTCTGCTTTGACGGTCACTTCTCGAGCGGCTTCACTACGACCGAATAATTTAGTAGCGGCGGCATGTAGCTCCGCACTCACCTCACGAGTTACAACACTTGGACGTTTCTTTTCAGTCTGCTCAGGCATAACTTTCGAAGACGTGTTAGATTTTGCATCCTCATTTGAATTTGTCCAAAACCAGCCGGCGATTAAAATGACGGCCAGCAAAGCTATGACAATTGATGCATTCGGTTTCATGCCGGAAGTTCCGTTTCTAGACTGCTCACACCTTACGCGGGATGGCTTTGTTTTCAATTGATAAAAATGCAATTCCGGTAATCAAAATTGCATAATTGCTTCAATCTAACTCTTCGATATATATCTTTGTTATGAAACAAAATACAATGTCTCATCATGCGTATACGTTTGTTCCGCCTGTTTGGATGCGTCCGGCTATGGCGCAAACCATCTTGGCTAGTCGAAAGTTCCGAAAAAGAGCTGCCACTCACATTGTCGAGCAAGCCGAAAGCCTTATCCTCCAGTGCTCTGATGGCGTACGTTTAAAGGCAAGTTATACGCAACATCCAAATTCCAAAGGTATATTTATTTTCCTGCATGGCTGGGAGGGCAGCGAAGACTCAACTTATGTTTTGTCATGCAGTCGGTTTGTCTATGAAGCTGGGTATTCGGTATTTCGTCTTAATTTTCGCGATCACGGTGATACACATCACTTGAATGAGGGACTTTTTCATTCGGTATTGTTTCAGGAAGTCTTAGACGGGGTAACACATGGCGCGAAGCTGCAAGCTGATGATCCCGCTTATATAGTTGGGTTTTCATTGGGCGGAAATTTTGCGTTAAGAGTAGCACAAGCTCAAAACTCCGAACCGATACCCAATCTCAAACACATCTTTTCCATTAGTCCAGTGATTGATCCGGTCGGATCGAGCGTCGTAATTGACGTAAACCCACTGATCAGACGTTATTTTTTAAAAAAGTGGACGACTAGTCTCGAAAAAAAGCAAGCAGCATTTCCAGAAATTTACAACTTCTCGCATCTTATAACGGAAACTTCAGTTGTAGAATTAACACGGATGTTCCTCGCCGAGTATTCAGAGTTTGATAGCCCGCTACATTATTTCTCTAGCTATGCTATCAATAAAGATGATCTATCCGATTGTAAGGTTCCAACATCCATTGTTATGTCAGCTGATGATCCCGTTCTCATTGCCAATGATGTGATGGAGATTAACTTAAGTTCTTGTGTCTCACGGATAATGCTGAAATATGGAGGCCATAACGGGTTTTTTCAGTCCTTGCATGGCCCGACTTGGTATGATGATTATATAGCGAAAGTGCTAAAGGGTTGAACGCAATGGTTTATCTGAAATTTCTGGCTGGGGCGTTCCTACTTGTCTGCGTATTGTTTTTTCTTTTAGGTTTGAAGTCTCAGCGTGGAATTGCAAAGGGTTTAATAGATGGGAAACTTGCGAACTGCCCGTCATCTCCAAACTGTGCGTGCAGCGAGTCCGGAGTTCAGCCTGAAAGATTTGCGAAGCCTCTCAAAGGCTCTCTAGAGGATGCTAAAATTGCTATTTTGGCTCTAGGGGGTGTGATTACAGCTGAAAGCGATGAATATGTGTCCGCGACATTTATGTCGAAGATTTTTAAATTTGTCGACGATGTTGAACTTAGGCCCGGTCCAGATGGAAGCGTCCATATAAGATCTGCCTCTCGCGTTGGCTATTCGGACCGCGGCGCAAACCAAAAACGTGTGTCCGCTATCAGGGCAAAAATGAATTTAGCTAAATAGGTTGGATATGACTAAAAAAATAGATCACGCACGTGTCAAAACACTCGTGACAGAGCTACTAGAAGCTCTGGGTGAGGATCCAAATCGGGAAGGTCTTCAAGAAACCCCACGCCGTATCGCAAACTTCTGGAAAGAGTTCATTGAATATGCCCCCGGAAAACTCGATACAACTTTTTCGGCTATCAAACACAATCAAATGGTTTGCGTGACCGGTATGCGTGTATGGTCAATGTGTGAACATCATATGCTTCCGTTTTGGTGCGATATCTCAATCGGATATATTGCCAATGACAAAGTATTAGGGTTGTCAAAATTTGCGCGGATTGCTCATAAGCATGCGCACAAACTGACTCTTCAAGAACAGCTCGTATCTGATATTAGCAACGAGCTCGTGGACATACTAGGTACTGAAGATGTTGCGGTAATGGCCAAGGGAGAGCATCTGTGCATGACTATGCGCGGCATCCGAACTCCCCATCGAATGATTTCTAGTGCCCTCAACGGTCAATTTCATAATCCAGAACAGCGAATGGAGTTTCTGCGCTTGGTTGAGACTTAATTTGTTTCTTTGAGGTAGTTCTTTATATAGAACAATTGTTTTAAATATAGTATTGCAAAAGTTTTGTAGAGTCCTTATGTGCGACGCTAACTAAACTGGGTTTTTTTGATGTCTAACGCTCCCACCTATGAAAAAGTGCTTTCGGTAAAGCATTTTACGGATCGGTTATTTGCATTTTCAATTGCAAGACCGCCATCATTTAGGTTTCGATCAGGCGAGTTTGTCATGATCGGTTTACATCCAGAAGGCGCAAAAAAACCGATCATGAGGGCCTACTCCATCGCCAGCCCTTCTTGGGATGAAAAACTTGATTTTTATTCAATCAAGGTTGAAGATGGTCCTCTGACTTCGCATCTGCAAAAGATCGAGGTTGGCGATGAAGTCATCTTGGCAAAAAAATCTGTGGGAACTCTTGTTCTTGATGCTTTATTGCCCGGTAAACGCCTTTGGATGTTTTCAACCGGTACCGGTATCGCACCTTTTGCCAGTTTGATCAGAGATCCCGATACATATGATCGTTATGATGAAGTTATTCTAACCCATACTTGCCGGGAGGCTAGTGAGTTAATCTATGGTCAAGAATTGGTTGCGTCACTCGTCAATGATCCATTAGTGGGTGATTTGGTCGATGGAAAGCTAAAACACATTACCAGCCTGACACGCGAAGATCATCCGATCAAAGGCCGCATCACGACATTGCTTGAAAATGGCAAATTATTCGAGGCGGCCGGAACGTCAATACTTAACCCCAATGATGATCGGGTGATGATCTGTGGTTCGATGGATATGATCAATGATACAAAAGCTCTCGTTGAAACATTTGGGCTAACCGAGGGATCCAACTCAAACCCCGCTGAATTCGTCGTCGAGAAGGCGTTCGTTGGTTAGAACTCGTCCCTGTCATCTGTGCCGCCGAAATCTCCAAGCGTTTTTAAAGAAATCCTAAAGCCAATGGAATCGGTGTCGCGGACGACGTCGTCACCAAAGTTATTTTTTCTATAAGATAATTCTAAAGTCGTGCAATTATCAGAATATGTTAGTCCAAAGGACTGAGTCCGCGTGATGTCTTGGTCCAAATCATGTGATGCGCGGTATTTAAGTCCCCAATTTTTGGTCAGTTTTAAGCTTGCAGAACCACTAATTTCTTCTGCTGGCGCAGGTGCTAATGCCGTGAGGTCTGTGAGTGAGTCTGCTATCGCGCGATCAATCTTATAGTATCGCAAGTTTGTTCCAAAAATCTTGTTCGAATATCGGAAGCCCGTGTCCAATCGCCGGAACTTGTTCTCATCGTCATCAAATCTTACTCGCGTATCAAATAAGAAGTTTTTGGATAGCGCAAGCTCGAATTGCCCGACAATATCTGATTTGTCGACAACTCTTTCGGTCGGTATTCCTGTTACGGCATCAAGAACAGTTTCAGAACCGACAAGTCCGGATTCGAGCTCGAAAATATCATCTGCGTCGTCCGTGAATGACTGACCCACAAAAAGCGTCGCATGATTGTCATTCCAAAGCGCGCTCACGGATCCGCCAACATCCGCGCGAAGACCTTTTTGCCACAAATCGAACCCGGTTGATTTATTAGGCGACCAAATCAAATTGTGATCAAAGTCGATTTCCAGGCTGTCTTGTAAAAGATCAATGTCTATGTCGCCATCGCCATCCGTATCGCGGCGAAGTTCACTAATCTTACCATTGCCGAAGGCTTTGGTTATCATAGCACGGGGTTCAATGATGAAATCGACATTGCCCGTTGATTTTATGAATGGCCAACGTATTTCCATTCCTGCGTATCCAAGTGAACGGGAGAATGAAACATCGTCGAAATCGGTTTCGTTTATCCGATCGTAGGGTGTAACTTCAAAGTTATCATACCGAACCTGACCAAAGGGTTTCGCTTCTATGCCAGCAGGAAGAATAAAGGATTTGCTCCACTCGGCGCCAATTGTCCCGCGCCGATAATCATTGCCAATATCCCGCGATAGCATTGTGAAGTCACCAAAGGCTTCAAATCGTCCTTTAAATAGAGGATCTTTGAAATGGTGTGATAATTCGATTTTTGGCGCAATAATCGGGAGTGCACTATCGTCTTCTCTGCTTATGATAAATTCTCGCGCGTCCGCATCACTATCGCGAATGTTGGTCCGTAGACTTTGGAAGCCATAAGCGCTGGCTGAGAATCGAAAGTTTTCGTCTTGTCCAACCGCAAAAATTTGCGAGATTAAACGGTTCATGCCACCGTCGTATATTCCCGCTCTACGGGGTCGGAAAAGGTCATATCGTCTTAAATATAAGTCGTCAGTCGTCGCTTGAGCCGTAAATCCCCAGTCCCATTTCTTTGCGAGATTAAACTCTCCATCTGCGAAAAAATGCGAACGCAGGCGTTTTCCTAGCGGCGCGTGCTCACTAAGTCTGAGGAAAGTATCTGTTTCCGTGAACGCGTCTCCTCGTTTGTCAAAAGCACTAGCGTAGGTGAATGAGCTGTCAATATTGAGCTCCCCAGAATAAAACTTCCGCCGATAGTCCATTTTCAAAAGTGGATTTACACCCGAATAAATATGCGGAGTTAATGTAAGCTCTGAGTAGTCATCCATATCAATGTAATATGGCATTTCTATGAACGCACCTTTGGAACTTGAATAACCGCCAAATGGATTCAACCATCCACTAGCCCGGTCTTGGCTCGGGTCCGGATGTGCGAGGTAAGGCGTATAAAGGACCGGTAGCCCAAATAATTCAAATACCGCATCTTTGTACAAGACCATATTGCGATCTTTGTCTTGACTGACACGCCGCGCTTTCAATTGCCAAGTCGGTGTCTTCTTATTTTCATCTTCACACGTTGAACAAGCTGTATAATACGCATTATAAAGATCGATACCGTCATCATTACGACGTGTGGCAAAGGTCGCGCCGGATACACCACCATTAGGAAGCCGGGATGTAAAATTGGTTGCATTGCCGGCTTCAAGTTCATTCGATAACTCGAGGGTTTCCGCGTATTGACTGGTCCCGTCTGAGCTCACCAAAACAACATTTCCCGATGCGATAACACGGCCCTGATCGAGATAATAAACCACTTCTTCGGCTCGGATCGTTCGATCTTGATATCGTCCTTCAACTTCCCCGCGGGCAGTTAGTGTGCGAGCATCCTCGTTATTTATGAGTTCATCAGCCTCTAGATAGATCATATCTGGGTCTTGAAACGGACTGTCCGCCGCAAGTTTTGGTTTTTTGCTCGGTGCGAAGGATTGACCATATGCCTTATCGGCAGCACCAAGCACGGCAAAAATACTTAAATAGCAAACCGACTGAACAAATTTCTTAGACAAGTTTGTAACCTTCCACCCCACAACCGGACTCACTCCGATCATAAGAGGCATACAAAATTGCGGGCTTCCGGTCTATGGAAGAATTCACGTTTTATAGCTTTTGGAGATGAAGATTTAGTCAGGTTGGGGGGTAACCATGCCAACGTTTTACAGTTTTCATTACGAGAGAAGACTTGATCCGCGATACATGTGGCAAGGCCGCAATTGTACGCCTATAGATTCGCTCGTAATCTTGTGTGCTGGGAGCGGCCACTTTCAATAGATAATCAGCATCACCTGTCATCAAATGGCATTCCAGAACTTCTGGTCGATTAAGCGCGGCTGACTCAAAATCAGCCAGGGTTTTTTCGGACTGACCTTCAAGAGAAACTTCTACATAAAACGTCATGGTAAAGCCAAGTTTCTCCCCGTTAAGACGGGCCGCATATCTCTCGATGACCCCCTGGCTTTCTAAAATGCCGATGCGTCTGTGGCAGGCTGAGGTTGAAAGACCGACGTGGTCGGCGATCTCCGCGATCGATCGCCGGCAATTTGATTGAAGTTCTGATAGAATTTTCCGATCAATTTGATCCAGCATAGTAAAATTTCCGATAAAATTACAAAAATATAGTTCATTGTACTGAATTTTGTGAATTTTGTCATTATTTATGAGAAAATAATCAATGTGAAATAGGGTAGCTCTTGAAGGAAGAAGTAGTCAGGAGGAGTCTATGCTGATTGGTGTTCCAAAAGAAATCAAGAATCACGAATATCGAGTCGGGTTGACGCCGGAAAGCGTGGCCGAACTCGTTCAATCCGGGCATCAGGTTATTGTTGAGACCCAAGCTGGTTCTGGGATTGGTGCCGCAGATGGCGCATATGAAGCAGCGGGCGCCGCCATAAAATCGACGGCTCAAGAAATCTTTGAAGCTGCTGAAATGATTATAAAAGTCAAAGAGCCTCAAGCCGTTGAGCGTGCAATGCTAAGGCCTGGTCAGATCCTATACACCTATCTTCATCTTGCCCCTGATCCCGAGCAAACTAAAGACCTGATTAAGTCTGGTGCCGTTTGCATAGCCTATGAAACGGTTACATCTCATACAGGTGAATTACCACTGCTTAAGCCGATGAGTCAGGTTGCGGGCCGGTTATCTATTCAGGTGGGTGCCGCAGCTCTGCAAAAAAATGGTGGAGGCCGCGGCGTATTACTCGGAGGCGTTCCGGGCGTTGCACCCGCCAAGGTTCTGATCATTGGCGGCGGCGATGTTGGATTCAATGCCGCACAGATGGCTGTCGGTATGCAGGCAGACGTGACTATTCTTGAGCGCTCCAATATTGTTATGGAACGTTTGTCTGATTATTTCGGAGTTCAGGCCAAGGTCGTTCGATCCACGCCCGCAGTATTAGCCGAATTGGTCAAAGAAGCAGACATGGTCATTGGTGCTGTCCTGATTCCAGGCGCTGCAGCGCCCAAGCTGATTACAGGGGACATGCTTAAAACCATGATGGATGGAAGTGTTCTCGTTGATGTTGCTATTGACCAAGGCGGTTGTTTTGAAACGTCCCGGCCAACTACACATGAAGAACCAACCTACATCATTGATGGTGTTGTGCATTACTGTGTTGCCAATATGCCCGGCGCAGTTTCCAGAACTTCCACTTATGCGCTGAATGCAGCCACGATTTATCACGCCAAGCGCTTGGCGGATTTGGGCTGGAAGGAAGCGATGCGCCGAGATGAAAATTTGCGCAATGGTTTGAATGTTTGTGAGGGTAAATTGACCTATGCGGCGGTCGGCGAAGCTTTGGGAATTGAGACCGTAACGGCGGAGTCCTGCCTTTAGAGTGTCTTGCGTTTAACTCTTGAAAGCGACATAACAATCCTGACGTAAATCAAAACTTATAAGGTAATGATATGCAAAAACAGGATAGTGCGCTCGATGTTGCGGCGGGGTTTAATATTCCTGATCCAACCAAAGTAGACCGTCTTCAAGGCAAGGTTTCTGATAAAGAGTGGCAAACCCGTTTGGATTTGGCGGCAACTTACAGGCTTTGCGCTATGCATGGTTGGACTGATCTGGTTTTTACTCATATTTCGGCGCGTCTTCCTGATGAAAATGGTGAAGAGCGGTTTTTGATCAACCCATACGGTGTGATGTTTGATGAAATGACAGCATCGGCTTTAGTCAAAATCGATGTCGAAGGTAACATTTGTCAGGACACAGAATATTTCGTCAATCCAGCTGGGTTTGTAATTCATAGTGCGGTTCACATGGCGCGTCATGATGCAGGCTGTGTCATTCATGTCCACACGCCATACGGTATCGCTGTCTCTATCCAGAAGCCGGGCTTGCGTCGCTATTCGCAATTTTCAATGCAGGTTTATGATGACATCGCCTATCATGATTACGAAGGGATTGCGCTAGAAATGGAAGAGCGTAAAACTCTTGTTGAGGATTTAGGCGAAAAAAGCTTAATGATCCTCAGAAATCACGGAACTCTGACACTGGGAAAAACATGCGGAACAGCATTTCTGCGCATGTATTTTTTAGAAAACGCCTGCAAGACTCAAATATTTACGCAAAGCATAGGCGATGAGAGCCAGCTTAATGAAGAGCCCGTTGAAATGGGTAACAAAGTCTATCAGCAGGGCGCTGCAGCTTTTGTTCCCGGGCTTGGGGATAACCTGATATGGCCTGGCCTGATGCGGAAATTAAACCGGACAAATCCGGGCTTTGACCACTAATGTGGAATAGAAATGTCTGATACTTGTATTGTGATTGGCGGGAGCCATGCTTCTGCACAGTTTGTCGTTTCATTACGTCAAGGTGGGTGGGAAGGACCAATTATATTAATTGGCGATGAAACAGATTTACCTTACCACCGACCGCCGCTTTCCAAAGACTTTTTGTCAGGCTCAAAAGAGATAGAAGAGATATTGATTAGACCTTCTACTGCCTATGAAGATGCAGATATTACGCTAAAGCTGGGAAACCGGGTAACGTCAATAGACAGAATAAATAGAACCGTCTCAACAGATAAAGGCGAAACTCTTGGTTATGATAAACTAGTTTTGGCAACTGGCGCTCGCGTTCGGAAACTCCCAATTGAAGGGGCTGATGACCCGCGTGTCATGTATCTGCGTGATACGAATGATGTCCGGGGTATCAAATCTTCTATTCAACCGGGTAAGCGGGCCGTCATTATCGGCGGAGGGTATATAGGTCTTGAAACCGCGGCCTCCATGCGCAAACAGGGAATGGAGGTTACCGTCCTTGAAGCCATGGATCGTATTCTCCAGCGGGTAACCGCTCCTGTTATGTCAGAATTTTATCGCCGCGTTCATAGAGAAGAAGGCGTGGTTATTGCCGAAAATGAAATGGCTGCATCGATAGACGCATCAGATAAAGAACTGGTCGTAAAGACCAAGTCAGAGTCCAAATACCCGGCAGATATCGTAATTATCGGCATAGGCGTTATTCCTAATGCAGAACTTGCCCAGGATGCTGAACTCGACGTTGGTAACGGCATTGTCGTTAATGAATATTGTCAAACAAATGATGCCGATATTTACGCCATCGGTGATGTGACGTGGCACTACAATCCAATCTACGACATCCATTTGCGCCTCGAAAGTGTGCCCAATGCCACCGAGCAAGGCAAAACCGCGGCGCTTCATATCAACGGGACAGAAAAACCCTATAATAGTCTGCCTTGGTTCTGGTCCGATCAGTTCGGCCTGAAACTGCAAATTGCCGGGCTGTCACAAGGGTATGATGATATTGTAATTCGAGGTGACAATGAAGGCTCGCGATCCTTTGCGGCCTTTTATTTCAAAGGCGATACATTCCTCGCAGTCGATGCCGTGAACGCGCCCCGCGAGTTCATGATGTCCAAAATGGCTCTCACAAAAGGCAAAACTTTGGACAAGGAAATTCTGAAAAATAGTGAGGCGGACCTGAAAAGCGCAATGATATAATCAGATAGCTGATATATTCGGGCTTATTTAACCTGCGATCGCCATATATACCGCCTGCAAGGAGAACTTATCATGAGACAGATCGGACATTTCATTGACGGTAAAAACGTTGTTGGTAAATCGGGAAGAACAGCAGATATTTACAATCCTAATACCGGCCAGGTCCAGGCTAAGGTAGCGCTGGCCACTCCGGCTGAAATAGATGAAGCCGTAGACTCCGCAGAAGACGCGCAGCGAATTTGGATGAATACTAATCCGCAGCGCCGGGCGCGCGTTATGTTTGATTACAAACAGCTCCTGCATAAACATATGGAAGAACTGGCCGAGCTTTTATCGCTAGAACATGGCAAGGTCGTGGCTGATAGCCGCGGCGACGTCATGCGAGGTATTGACGTTATCGAATTTGCTTGTGGCATTCCTCACAATCAAAAAGGCGAGCACACTTATGGTGCGGGCCCTGAGATTGACGTGTATTCGATGCGGAAGCCACTCGGCGTTGTGGCCGGCATCACGCCGTTTAACTTCCCGGCTATGATCCCGTGCTGGATGTTTGGCATGGCTATCGCCACTGGGAATGCCTGTATCATCAAACCGTCAGAAAAAGACCCATCTGTCCCAATGCGTTTGGCCGAGCTATTCGTCGAAGCCGGTGGCCCCAAAGGATTGTTAAATGTGATCAATGGCGACAAAGAGGCCGTTGATGCTCTGCTACGGCATCCGGAAGTGAAAGCTATTAGTTTTGTGGGCTCTTCAGATATCGCCCATTATGTTTTCGCGGAAGCCGCCAAATATGGCAAACGCGCTCAATGTATGGGCGGGGCGAAAAATCACGGTATCATCATGCCCGACGCCAATATGGA
>JAHDDC010000097.1 GCA_020629545.1 Hellea sp. | reverse complement strand
CACAGATGGTCTCTTTGTCATGGCGCTTATTCATGAACTGTTACGCGCCGAGAAGATCGATTTCCCGTCTCTGGCCCGGTATTCCAACGCGCCCTGGCTGATCATTGATGAACCCGGCAAGCCGGATCACGGACTATTCTTGCGCGACCGCAAGGGCAGTCCGTTGGTTTGGGATCTGAAAAAGAAAAAGGCCGTTGGGGCCTATTCCAAAGACTTCACGCCGGCTTTTGCAGGCGCCCGCAAGGTTAAGCGCCGCAATGTGGTGCCGTCTTTCCAGCATCTGGCCGCGCGTTATTTATCCAAAGACTATGCTCCCGAAGCCGTCGCTGAACGTTGTGGTATCCCAGCTGACACCATTAAACGCATCGCCGCCGAACTGGCCGAAGCCGCCTTTGAAAGCGAAGTGATCATTGAGCAACCCTGGACCGATACCTGGGGCCGCAATCATGATAAAATGGTTGGACGCCCAGTCGCCATTCACGCTATGCGCGGAATCTCGGCTCATTCTAATGGTTTTCATACCTGCCGCGCCATTCATATCCTGCAGGCGCTTTTAGGGTCCGTCGATGCGCCGGGCGGTTGGCGTTACAAACCGCCCTTCCCTAAACCCATCCCGCCAGCCCCGAAACCAACGGCCCCGCATTATAAACCGGATACGCCTCTGGGTGGCCCATCTGGGGGTTTCCCGACGGGGCCGGAGCATTTGATCGTCGATGATGCAGGCCAACCTCTGCGCATTGACAAAGCTTATAGCTGGGAGCATCCCATCAGCCTGCACGGCATGATGCAGATGGTCTTGCGTAACGCGGCCGAAAAAGACCCTTATGATATTGACGTGCTCTTCATGTTCATGGCCAATATGGCATGGAACTCTTCTATGAATATTCCGGAGACCTTGGGTTTCTTTACGGCTAAAAATGAGGATGGCAGCTATAAAATACCCAAGATCATTTATTCCGACGCCTTTTACTCAGAGACCGTACCCTATTGTGACCTGATCCTGCCGGACACGACCTATCTAGAACGCTATGATGCGCTATCCGTTCTGGACCGCCCATTTTCACAGGCTCACGGCGTTTGTGACGGTATTCGCCAGCCGGTCGTAAAACCGGAGCGCGATGTACGAACATTTCAGACGGTACTGCTGAACTTGGGCGCGCGACTGGGCTTGCCGGGCATGGTCAATGAAGACGGCTCTCCTAAATTTCCGGGTGGATATCCAGACTATCTGGTCAATCATGAGCGAAAGCCCGGTGTGGGGCCTCTGGCCGGATGGCGGGGCGAAAACGAAGATGAATTTGGCACAGGCAAACCCAATCCAAATCAGCTCGAGCGCTACATTGAAAATGGATGTTTCTGGGAAGATGTCATGCCTATGAAACACCAATTCTTTAAACATGGCAATCAAGGCTATCTGAACTATGCCAAGAAGATGGGCTGGATTGGCGACGCCACACCTATTGTTTTCCAGCTTTATTCCGAACCGCTACAGAAATTTCGCCTGGCCGCCGAAGGGCATGGCGACCATCAACCGCCGGAAGAGCACCGGGAACGCATCAAGACCTATTTCGATCCCTTGCCTATCTGGTATACGCCCTTTGAACAGGCCGAAATCGATGAAGAGGCCTTCCCTATGCATGCTATCTCTCAACGGCCCATGCATATGTATCATAGCTGGGGGTCGCAGAATGCCTGGCTGCGCCAGATTACATCCGCCAATAAGCTCCATATTCATCATGACATGGCGGCCAAAGTCGGCGTCGTCGATGATGACTGGGTCTGGATTGAAAGCCGCCATGGCCGTGTCAAAGGTCAGGTGAAACTCATCTCTGGCGTGAACCAGAACACGGTCTGGACCTGGAACGCCATCGGCAAACGCAAAGGGGCCTGGGGGCTGCAACACGATAGCGACGAATTCACCAAAGGTTTCTTGCTCAATCACATTATCTCTGATGTGCTGGCGTCGGGTTTTAAAGACAAGAAATACGCCAATGCGGACCCGATCACTGGGCAAGCCGCTTGGTATGATTTGCGCGTCAAGCTGACGAAGTGTTCTGAGGCCGAATGCGGCTTTACGGAACCTATGTTTGAGGCTTTCAAAAATGCGCCTGTTTGTGATGCCAGCCATCTTAAATACGGGGCAGATATGTGTGGTGACGACACCGGCGGACGCACACCTATCAAAGAATTTATCGGCCAAAGGAACGCCAATGCCGAGTGCATTAACGGCATCCGCAAAGGCCACGGCAACAGGATTGACGAATGACCAGTCTCCCAAACTCTCCGCCCGAGAAAAAGCTCGGCCTGGTCATTGACCTGGATATTTGTGTGGGCTGCCATGCCTGCGCAGTGAACTGTAAAGAGTGGAATACGGGCGGGAAAATGGCTCCGTTGACGGACACTAATCCTTACGGCAAAGACCCGGCCGGTGTCTGGTTCAACCGCATTCATACATTTGAAACTTTGGACGAAGCCGGCGATAGCCGGACCGTCCATTTTCCGAAATCCTGCTTGCATTGTGATGACGCTCCTTGTGTCACCGTCTGCCCGACGGGCGCCTCCTATAAGCGCGAAGAAGACGGCATTGTCCTGGTCAATCAGGATATTTGTATTGGCTGCAAGCTTTGCTCCTGGGCCTGTCCTTACGGTGCCCGCGAATATGACGAAGATGACGGTGTCATGAAAAAATGTACGCTCTGTGTGGACAAAATCTACAATGAAAACCTGCCGGAGGAAGCCCGCGTCCCCGCCTGTGTCTCCACCTGCCCGGCGGGCGCCCGCAGCTTTGGTGATCTCAATGACCCCAATAGCGAAGTTTCCAAACTGGTCGCCGCCCGCGAAGGGTTTGACTTGATGCCCGAACAAGGCACGAAGCCAGTGAACAAATACCTGCCCCCAAGACCCAAGAAAAATGGCTGTGGAACTTCTGATATTGAAACCACCGCGCCGCGCATGCTCCAGCACCGCGACGAGAGCGCGGACGGCGCAGGCCTCCTCGCCCGCTGGGTCGATAAGGTTCTGAGCTAATGCATCCGGCCAAATCTGTTATATTTTTCACCACCGCCACAGGCGCGGGCTACGGCCTTATGTTCTGGCTGGGCGTGTTGGCACTTATGGGTGAGCTCCCCGATGATAGAATTTTCGCTTGGGCCAGTATGGTTATCGGCTTTGGGTTGATTGTCGGTGGACTATTATCGTCTACTTTGCACCTTGGTCATCCTGAGAGAGCCTGGCGGGCCTTTTCTCAATGGCGCTCTAGCTGGCTTTCTCGCGAAGGTGTGATGGCCATCCTGACCTTTATTCCGCTGTCCCTTTTCGCCATATACTGGCTGTTCTTGGGTCAATCAGACGGCATTGCGACCGTCTGTATCGTTACAGGCGGAGTCATGTCGCTGATAACGGTTTTCACCACCGCCATGATCTATGCGTCCCTCAAGACAATTCCGGCATGGCATAATATCTGGACTAAGCTGGGGTATCTAGTGCTGTGCCTGATGAGCGGCGGGTTGTTACTTCTGATTATCAGTTATTTTGCAGATCAGACCACCGCAATCATAGCTCACTTAGTATTGTTTGCTATATTCCCGACTGGTCTCGTTGTTAAATTACTCTATTGGCGACATATTGGAAAAAACAACACTGTCAGCACTGCAGAAAGCGCAACAGGGCTTGGTCGTTTCGGCAAGGTCAGTTTTGCGGGAAGCCCTCATACCGCTGACAACTATCTGCTAAAAGAAATGGGATTTAAAATTGCTCGAAAACATGCTTCAAAGCTACGATGGATTGCCAGTTTTCTAGGCTTTATTGCACCAATTGCATTGACTGCTCTCGGCGCTTATTTCGGACAAGGATTAAGCTGCTCATTTACCGGACCTTGTGAAGTCACAGGCTTCTCAGGTCTTTCAAAATTACTCATCATACTCGCAGGCCTGTCCTGCGCCGTCGGCCTGATCATTGAACGCTGGCTTTTCTTCGCCGAAGCCAAACATGTCGTTACGCTCTATTATGGTGAAAGTGAGGTGTGATGACAAAGCCTGGTAAAAAAGCTATAGGGTGATGGTTATGCGCCCTGACGTAAAAGGATTTTTCGACGACGCCACCCATACGGTGACTTATGTGGTCTCGGACCCGGCGACCAAAGCTTGCGCCATAATCGACTCCGTATTGGACTTTTGTCACAACTCAGGCCGCACAGAAACGGTCTCTGCCGATAAGGTGGTCCACTATATCAAGACCAATAATCTTTCTGTCGAGTGGATATTGGAAACCCATACCCACGCCGATCACTTGTCCGCCGCACCCTATTTGCAGACCCTTTTGGGCGGCAAGGTAGCCATTGGCGAAAATATTCCTGATATCCAAAAAGTCTTCGGAGAGGTCTTTAATGAGGCCGAAGAGTTTGACCGGGACGGCAGCCAGTTTGATCACCTGTTTAAAGACGAAGAAGGACTTACGCTTGGCGATATCAAAGCCAAAGTTATCTTCACCCCCGGTCATACACCAGCCTGCGCCTGTTACCTGATCGGTGACGCCATATTTGTCGGCGATACATTGTTTATGCCCGACTATGGATCGGCTCGTTGCGACTTCCCCGGTGGCGATGCCGGACAGCTTTATGACTCCGTCCAAAAAATATATGCCCTGCCCGACACGACCCGCATGTTCTTGTGCCATGACTACAAAGCACCGGGTCGGGATGAATTTGCGTGGGAAACCACAGTGGGCGATCAAAAGACCAATAACAAACATCTCAATGTGAATGTTTCACGCGAAGAATTCATCAAAATGCGCACGGCCCGCGACAAGACCCTTAAAATGCCCAAACTGATCCTACCCTCAATTCAAGTGAATATGCGCGCTGGCCACCTACCGCCCGCTGAAGATGACGGCAAACATTACCTTAAAATTCCTATTAATTCGGTTTAGGCGTTCGAGTTTCGAGCCTTTAAAACCTGTCTTACTTGGGCTATTTATGTTTAAAAAACCAAACATCCAGCTTATCATTGCCATCTAATAATCGGATTGTGTCATCCCGCAGACAGCAGACTGCGGACCTTCATCTCAGAAAATCTGAATCAAATATGAGACAGCTTTGGTCACCGTAAATTTTGGAAAAAAGGCGCTCACGGCCATTTCCATGGTCTCTAAAAACTCCACAATATCGGATCCATCTTGGACAATATCGCCTTCGTGGCTTTTACCATAAACGGCATGATAAAGCTCTGTATATGGGGACTTGTTCGGTTCATATACTCCCGGTGATCCGCCGCATGCTTGGTCACGAGAATACGCTTGCGGCGCATAAAGGCGGGCGCCTTGCTCGTAAAAGCTAAGCCTGCATGCCAAAAAGAATGAAGTCTTTTCCCATTTATGAATACCCTTTAATGACCTTCATCTAACTAGCACTCTACATCGTGACACTATTAATGTTATAATATTAAAATCAAGGAAATTCTGGATTAAACGTAGCGATTGCCTAGCAAAATTGTTATGGAGAGAAATGTCCTTATAATCTTTTATAGTTCCTATCGTCACAACCCGATGTGCCGGTTGGCTTAGGGCAAACCAGCATAGAGTTTCATTAGTGTGCCTCTTTCCGATCGCCTTATACTGCCATTGTCAGAAAACGTGTCAAAAGCGCTGGCCGATGCTTATGGCGCGGAGTTAAAAGAACGTATGGTTTTGCTCATGGTCATGCGCGACCTGCCAGTTCCACCCGCCAAGAAGACTTTTACCCCTCTTTAGACACTACCCGCGAAACTTGGCGGATGAATCCACCTTATTGCCGCATTTTTGATCCGGTAGGCAAACCTGTGGAACAGATCCAGGCAACAATTCCGGCATGTGCAAGATTGTTGAACGAGCTGATTTAGACTGGAATTAAGCCGAAGATATTGTCGGAAAGAGCGAATGGCGCGTGCCGAGTTTTCGGGTCAGAGACGCTAGTACGTGGGGTCAAGACCGGTTATCGGTCATCGAACGTGCATTAAAATGTTGATATTAATACCAATGCTATTCCGATTGTTAATGGCAGTCTGGTATTTTTCTCACCGGAATGCTCAGATAACTTTTAGGTATATCAGCCTATAATACCACGGGACGTGGTGCCATTTTTGGCGATTTTGGCAGCATTTTCTTTGTAGGAGCTGGAGCCGCCGCCCTAGCATAGCGCTTCTTGATGTCACCGTCATAGGGCGTCTTTTTGCTATTATCGGTTCAGGGTTTGGTTCCTGCGCAGGTCAAAAATCCCTTATCGAGCTTAACATTAGAGGCCTTAAGCTGTTGGCCTATGCATGTGGTCGTAACCACAAGGCTCGTTTGGTTGAGTTTCTAAGTACGAAAAATCGCTTTTGTGCAACCCTTTCCAGTAATCCCTTATGCATAGACGCAATGACGTCCATTGATAGGCCGCTGGATATCGATAAATTGTT
>JAHDDC010000096.1 GCA_020629545.1 Hellea sp. | reverse complement strand
CAGGCACTTGATAAGACGTCTTGATCAGATCGCTTTACGTAACCATTCATAAATCTGCGAATGGCACCGGACGGCGTATCGCCCTGCAGGTCACAAGCTTCGGTGAAGTCCTGCTTTTCTTTATAGCCCAAACGGACTTCAAGACGTTCGCTTTTCTTTTCCACATTGATCTCCAAATGTTTCAAATGACCTGCGTTTGATATGAAAAAATCCCGTCAGTTTCAAAGCATTGCGTGTACGTACACAAGTGTTTTCGTGTACGGGCTGATTGATCTGTTGATGTTTTAAGTTATTAGAGATCATGGCTCGTAAACCCAACCTCATTATTGCCGGAGCGCAGAAAAGCGGGACGAGCTGGTTGCACGCTCAACTTCGCCAGCACCCTGATGTTTTCATGCCGCAACTCAAAGAGCTCAATTATTTTAACCGCTTGGATGAGAAAAAACCCGAGGACTATCTGGCTCACTTTGAAGAGGCGGGGGCTGAAAAATATGTGGGTGAGGCGACCCCTCATTATTTTTGGAAGCGTATCTCCAATTGGAAATATTGCGAACCGCCCGGCGCGTTTGATGTCGCCACCGAAATGCACAAATTTTTGGGACCGGAAGCGCAACTGGTCTTCTCCTTAAGAGATCCCGTAAGCCGGGCCGTTTCGGGCTGGCATCACAATATGTGTATGGGACGCAATCCTGAGCGGGTGGGCATGCTTGATTGCCCGCCGCGCATGGGGATCGTAGACTTGGGCATGTATGCCCGCCACTGGGACCATTTCGAAAACCTGTTTGGCCGAGAGCGCATGCATGTGGTGCTTTATGATGATCTGGTGCGATCGCCTCGGGATTATCTGGCTTGGGTGCTGCATTTACTGGGATTAGATAATTCCGATGCGTTTTTTGAGACGATCAATCTCGAGGCGCGCGTGAACACAAAGGGACATCTGAAACAACGTCTACCCGACGGAAAAGAGCTGCCGCCACCTGACCCGGAAGAGATCAAAATTCTGCTGGATATGTATGAGCCGCATATTGCACGAGTTGAGGAGATTTCCGGACGCGATCTCAACCATTGGCGGGATTTCGACGCCGTGTTCGAAAAACTGACTAAAGCTCAGCCATAAACGCTGCCATTCGCTCCCGCATTTTTTTGTCTGGCATAGGGCCTAGTCGGGCCCGCATATTTTCGGCCATATGGTTAGGGTTCGAGGTGGCAGGGATGGCGTAATCCACGGCCGGATGTGAGATCACGAATTTCAGGAAAAATTCCGCCCAGCTTTCGATGTTAAGCGCCTCTACAGCCCAGATCGGCAGTGATTGTCCTTTGATAGGGTTGAACAAGTGCCCGCCCATAAAAGGCCGGTTGATGATCAGCGCGATGCCTTTATCCCGTATGAGTGGTAGTAGCCGATCTTCAGCCCGTCGGTTCAAAACATTATAGGTCAATTGCACGGCATCTATCGGCTCGGTGATGATAAGTTTTTCGAGTTCCTCGTGTCGGCGACCATGAGAGGTCGTCAGGCCGATATGTCTTACGCTGCCTTTGTCTTTGGCGAGTCGAAGCGTCTTAAGATGATCCTTCCAGTTGAGCAGGTTGTGCACATAGACCAGATCCAGCACGGGCTCCTGCCATAAACGATGAGAGTCAGAGAGCTGTGTCTGTCCATGATTTTTTAGAGGCGTCCATATCTTTGTTGCAGAAAACATATTCTGGTTTTCCGATGGAAGGTTCCGCGTGGCTCCCAAGACTGTTTCTGACAATCCATACATGGGCGAGCTATCAATCATGCCACCGCCGGCTTTATAAAATTCGTTAAGAACGGCCCGGCGCCGGCCTAATTCCGGGCCGTTAGGGTCAATGCTGAAAGTCTGCCAGGTTCCCATGCCAATTTTCGGCACGGGTCTATTGGTTTTGAATGTCAGTGCGGTCTGCTGGGTTTTCTGCGCGTGGGATCTGGGGGCCAAGCCTGTCGCCGCGAGTCCCGCAACTACTGTTCTTCGATTGGGCATATGCGGAGTTTAGCGTAGACTCGCGAAATTCCAAAATTACATTGTTGTTAAATCTATGTTACGCGCCATACCAGTCTTTGACGATGTTATAGATTTTCAAATCAACGGAATTTTGCTTTTGAAATTGGGAAATCACGTCTTCACCGACTTCCTCATATATTTCTGACAATCGGTCTTCTGTTGACTTTCCCAGGTCCGAGTTGACGTTCTCCCGCACGTCGGACAGCTTCAAGTCTAGATGACGACGGGCCAGAGATCGGGCTAGCGTTTTCATGGACTGATCAAATTTCTCGACAAAGCCGATAAACGGCAAAGCGTCGAGAGCTTTCAAAGCGAGATTTTCCAGGTCCTGGTTTTCAGTTAACATACCCCGTTCCGGCCTGAACATGTGGGATAGTCGATTGCTTTGGAAATTTCGCGCACTCGCATCACGCGGCCGCTCCAAACGCCAGGCTAAATAGCCTTTAAAATCGACCTCTTTGGCCTTGAGAGCGCCCGGAGTTTCTGCGTCTTGCTCCAACTCATATTTATACCCTGAATAAAGGCGGATCAAAGGATGCCGAATAAAGATGATCGGGAACAACTCAACACCGTCGATCTGCGGCAACGGCATACGGGCCGTATGAGAGGAATAGGCCAGGATTTCCGGAGTCTCGCGGATCCAATTTTCGATTTCCTCATAAGGCCAATGTTTTTTGGTAAAACGAAATTCGCGTTCTTGCCAGGCCCCAGGAAAGGAGTCGCGCAAGATACGGTCTATCGAGCTACCAGCATTTTTAAACAGATGGAAATGAAAGACGGCTTGGCGCAAGCTTATCAGCCTTTTTTAGTGTTCGACTTGGAGGTTGTTTTTGGCACTGATTTTGGGCTCGGTAAGTGCTCATCCAAAATAGCCCCAATATGATTAATCCGGCTTTGCCAAGTGATTTCATTCAGGACTTCGATATATCGCTCATCATATATTTGCGGAGTATCTACACATTCATTGATAGACACAGCCATTTCCCCGGCATTTTTCGCAAAGCGAATATAAGGCGTCATGGACCCGTCAATATTTTCGACCTCTGTGGCCACTATGGGTTTTTTGGCTGCGAAATAATTATAAACTTTCAAAGGGTTCATACGTTTGGTCAGATCCGTGCCCTTATGAGGAACGATACATACATCAAAATGTTGAATAAAGGCTTTGACATTCGCATAGGGTACAACGCCGACAAAATGGACATTGAGGCGCTTGCTGAGCCTGTCTATATTTTCCTTGTTGGCGCCGCCTCCGGCGATAACTAAAGACACATCTGGCAAGCGATGTGCGACCTCATCCAGAAGATCCCAATCGATCCGGTCCTGTAAATGTCCCACATATCCCGCGATTGGCCTTGAAATATGTTCCAGAATTGCGGGCATCGCCAAATCATCTGGCGGTATCTCGGTTCCGTTTGGAACAAAATGGATTGTCTCAGCCAATGGCGCAAACGTTTCAACATTGGGTTGACAATTTGTCAAAATAATATCGGCCATTGGCAAAATGGTTTCGTAATTTTCTTCCACTTGACGCCGGTCGGCCTGTGTCAAATCAAAGGCGCGCTGGTCATCGATAATATCACAAATCACATGTTTGAACTTTATGTCTTTCGCGATCTTTGGAAAGTCGTGAACGACCGGGCACACCCAGGCATAGCTATTATCTGCATCAATACCCAATTGATCCATTTGTTCCCTGACATAGGCTGGGTAAACATCCAGTGATGTTCCATCGATCATTTCAGAATTTCTGAATGCGTCGCTCCAAATAAATGTCCTGAGAAAATGGTGTTTCGTGTCATTCAGTTTCATTTTGTTGCGGTAAGACTGAGTCATGGTCAGGGCACCGGGGTGAAGTGGGCTGTCAGCGCGTTCAGCCTGTTTGACCAGATCTTCCAGATTAATAGGGGCATCAAATTGCAGGATACGCCCGAACCGGTCAGCCTCTATCAGGTGTTTCATGATCATATCAGAGCGACGACCATAAATGCCGCTGTCATTTTGCTTCCAAAACATGACCAGATCAGGTTTGCCTTTTTTGGCGGCGGCTGGTTTGACTTTTGGTTTTTCATCAATTTTGAGGAAAGCTGCCCGCATATGATCCAGTAAGATCTGGAAGGGTTTGGAGAGACTTGGATCAGCCTTGGATGCCCGGACGATGGCGTTTTGCAGACGTTGCCGGTTGACTCTGAAACCCAGTTCATCCTCAAAGCCAGCGCGGATGCGGTCCTGTGTTTTTTTGTAAGACTTCTGTTTTCGCTCTTCATAAAGCTCCAGCAAAGTATCCGCAAAATAATCTTTATGGATGACTTTCACCAGATTTTGCTGTTCGAGATCAAAAATCGGCGGGACTTCTGTCATGATAATGGGCAATCCAAAGGCCATGCCATCAGAAATTTTTGCCGGAATCTGCCATTGTGCGATTTCATTCTCCGTATCCTGTAAAAGAGGAATGGCATCAGCCGCGGCCATATATCCGGGGAGCGACCTGAAATCGCAATTCGGGTAGAAATTTATCCGTGCGTTCGTGAGGTCTTCAAGGCGCTCCTGCATGCCTGGGTAGTTGATTTCACCGACAATATTGAGAACGAAACGATTGTCGTCCATTTCATGAAGTGCTTCAGCAATGTCGTAAATGCCTTTGTGGGGTCGCGGCGTTCCTACAAACATGAGGGCAAAATCGTTCTTCTTGAGTCCCATCTTTTTTCGGGCAAGTTCCCTGTCATAGTGGACGGGGTCAAAAATATTCTCGTCTCTGGCGTGACGTACAATATGGCCGCCATATCGCCCTCGCAGGGCGATATTTGACACCGTAAGACTATCGGCTTCGGGGATAAGTTTATCACAATAGCGTGTCGCCAGACTTTCAAAGGGCAGGCGGAAAGCCTCAAGCAGATTTTTCTTTATCTCAGTCTCAGAAACCTCATCCATCGAATCTGCAAAGGACAGTTCTAAATCATCGACATCCAAAACGATCGGGCAGCCATGATATTTTTTTATCATCGCGCCCAGTGCGAGAGCCGGCGCTCGGGGTTTGGAAATAATCACCAGATCATAGGGGTTTGTTTCAGCAAAACCCTGGGCGGCCGGATAAAATTCCTCCAGCGTTTCACAGGCAAGTGTACGGAACTTGCGGCCGGATTTGGCGATTGGATCCCAGATTTTTCCGCCAAATTGACTCCATAAAGGCCCTACAAGTTCGACATCCCAGTCCCGGGCCAGAAGGTCATATAACACGATCGCGCGTCCCGCTGGATTGTGGCACAAATCCCAACAGATAATGGCCGCGCGGCCTTGCTTTGAGTGTTCGTCTTTGGCGGTGTCCGGGTCAACGAAGTCGGGTGAAAAAGGATCTCGTTCTTCGGACATTAAGTCTTCTGGAATTTCGAAGGCTTCAATGACATCTAAATTGGGTTTATCCATCATCTTCGCCAGCCGGCGAAGATTATGTTGCAGCATTCTTATGCGTTTCTTTTCGAGGTCTTCACTCACAACAAACTCCCCGAGGGCATCCATTCTGTAAGATTGACATTATAGTCAACGAAGATCATGCCAAGATTGCGCTCGTCGGAGGCATTGGGTTCCTGATAATCGCATTTTAAACGGATTTCCTGGGGACCACTATCAGGGTTAGGGATATCCAGCCAAAGCTCAGTAGGATCGCCTCTCTGCAGCTCAATTGTGGCCACTTTTTTCTCTCCAACAAAACACTCCAGTATTTTGCCCTCATGGTCTTTACTTTGGGGCAGGTAAAATTTGAGTCCAAGGGACTGAATGTTCTCAACGACCAGGGCAGCGTCTGTTTCCACCCACAGGTCCGTGTGAAATCCCCGATAGCAGTCTAAAATGCCGAAGTTCACTGTTTGAGGGTAAATCATAACAGAAAAAGAATTTTCCGGTGAGACGGTAGGGCTCAGAGAAACATGGCATTCAAAATCAAGATCTTCAACAACCTGAGCCTGCCCGCGCGGGACAACAAGGTAATCAGAACTGGATTGATCGACGACGTTAACCTGAAGATATCCGGCTATGATTAGGGCATCAGAAGTGGACCTGAAAGTCCAAAAGTCTTCTTGAACTTGTAGGAGCCATTTTCCCGTCGCCACATTGTAAATAAGTTTAGGGCCTTCCTGCACTCACTTCCCCATTTTTATTTTTTGGCCGCGCTCTGCCCTCAGTCGGTGTGCTATCATATCCCTTGAATCTGTAATTACCAGAGAATTATTTCAGCTCAGGCCTTGTTTCTTGTGCCCAGTTGCGTATTAGCCACCACAAATAGTTAGGGTGTATGATTATGAGCCGTAAAGGTATTATCCTCGCAGGAGGCAGTGGAACACGCCTCTATCCCAGTACGATCTCTGTTTCGAAACAGTTAATGCCGGTTTATGACAAGCCGATGATCTATTA
>JAHDDC010000095.1 GCA_020629545.1 Hellea sp. | reverse complement strand
GGGGACAAAGCGGAAGATAAACTTTATCCGCTCATCCCCAACTCGATTGGGGATCTAAACATGCAGCGGTTTTCGCCAGTCCTTCAACGTCATTTTCGGGGCGCTGTTCAGATCCCCGCTGTCTTGGGGATGAGCGGGGTGTGCGCCAATGATTGATCCTGATATTCAGCGAACTATTGATTCAGAGATTGAACCGGGGATCACTCATCAATCACCTTGCCTCTTGCCGCGATAAGGCGTAACGTAACCACCTTCCGAGGAGCGCCTGTCCGGATGGGCCGTTGCAGGCTGAGACGCATCCTTTGAACTTGATCGGGCTGACCCCCGCGTAAGGACGGAACATAAAGTGTTTGAGCTTGCTATCATCATATCCGCTCATTCCCGCGAAAGCGGGAAACTGAACAGACTGCGGTTTCGTGCCAGCAGCGGGTTATGGTTTGACATGTTCAGATCCCCGCTTTCGCGAGGATGAGCGAGGTACGGGGAAATGATCGACAGCGACATCAGACATATTGTTGAGCGTGAATTGGTTTCAGGTGAAAAGCTGCTTTGGGCTGGCCGTCCCATGAAAATGCCTTTGCCATGGCTTGCCATCGGCTATTTTATATTCATCATCATTTGGTTCATCGGGTTTTTGAGCATGTTTTTCTTTGGCGGATTTATCGAGCTTTTTACAGTGGAACCTTTTTCTGCGAAAGCTCTGCCGTTTCTGTTGATTCCGGTTTTTATCCTTTGTGTTGGATTGGCTGTTTTGTGGGGGACGGCGCGCCTCATAAGGCGTCCCGCAAAACAGATTTACGGCCTCACCCAAAACCGAGGTTTAATCATTGAAAATAAAGGCAAGGGCCCCGTCCATTCCATTCGGCCAGCGGAACTTGCCTCACTAACGCGAAAGGGCGGGAGCGACATTGGAACCCTCGAGTTCAGATCGCCCAATCTCATGCAGTTTCAAATGAATTTATCTAATTTTTTGGGGCAAGGATTCTACGAAATAGAAAACCCCAAACATGTCGAAGCTGTCATCTATAACAAAATACTCAAGAACCGGAGCAATCCCCATGAATAAACCCGTCGATCCATCTGAGTTTCAGACTCCTACCGTCACCACTGGCCCGCTGCCGGCTTCGACCAAGGATTACACATCGCCGTCTGCTGCGCCGGATATCCGTGTGCCGCGTCGTCTGATCGCTTTGCACCCGAGCGCGAATGAGCCGGATGTGCCGGTTTATGATACATCCGGGCCATATTCCGACCCGAACGTGACCATTGATGTGGAAAAGGGCCTCGCCCGTCACCGCACGAAATGGATTATGGAACGCGGCGGCGTGGAGGAATATAAAGGCCGTGACGTCAAGCCCGAAGATAATGGCGGCGCGACCGGCAAATATCTGGCGCGGGAATTTCCGATCAAGAACGCGCCCCTGCGCGGCCTCGATGGTCACAAGGTCACGCAATATGAATTTGCCAAGGCCGGCATTATCACCAAGGAAATGGTCTATGTGGCCGAGCGGGAAAATCTCGGCCGCGCGGAAATGCTCAATGACGCGCAAGACCGCGTCGACGCCGGTGAGAGCTTTGGCGCGGATATCCCCGCTTTTGTGACGCCGGAATTTGTCCGGGATGAGATTGCGCGCGGCCGGGCGATTATTCCGTCCAATATCAACCACCCGGAGCTGGAGCCGCAAATCATCGGGCGCAATTTTCTGGTCAAGATCAACGCCAATATCGGCAACTCCGCCGTGGCGTCCTCGGTCGAAGAGGAAGTGGATAAAATGGTCTGGGCCACGCGCTGGGGCGCGGATAATGTCATGGACTTATCGACAGGCCGAAACATCCACAACACCCGCGAATGGATCATCCGCAATTCGCCCGTGCCGATCGGCACCGTGCCGATTTATCAGGCGCTGGAGAAGGTAAACGGCGTCGCCGAAGATCTGACTTGGGAGGTTTATCGCGATACGCTGATTGAACAGGCCGAGCAGGGCGTGGATTATTTCACCATCCATGCGGGCGTGCGTCTGGCCTATATCCACCTGACGGCGGACCGGGTTTGCGGGATTGTCTCGCGCGGCGGGTCCATCATGGCGAAATGGATGCTCTCCCATCACAAGGAAAGTTTCCTCTACACCCATTTCGAAGAGATTTGCGACATCATGCGCAGCTATGATGTGAGCTTTAGCCTCGGCGACGGTCTGCGTCCCGGTGCCATAGCCGACGCCAATGACCGCGCGCAATTTGCCGAGCTGGAAACATTGGGCGAACTCACACAGATCGCCTGGAAAAAAGGCTGTCAGGTCATGATCGAAGGCCCCGGCCATGTGCCCATGCACAAGATCAAAGTGAATATGGAAAAACAATTGCGCGAATGCGGCGAAGCCCCGTTCTATACGCTCGGCCCCCTCACCACAGACATCGCCCCCGGCTATGACCATATCACATCGGGTATCGGCGCGGCCATGATCGGCTGGTTCGGGACCGCTATGCTCTGTTACGTCACGCCCAAAGAGCATCTGGGCCTGCCCGACCGCGACGATGTCAAAGTCGGCGTCATCACCTATAAACTCGCCGCCCACGCCGCCGACCTGGCCAAAGGCCACCCCGCCGCCCAAATCCGCGACGACGCATTATCACGGGCAAGATTTGAGTTCCGCTGGGAAGATCAATTCAACCTGTCGCTTGACCCGGAAACGGCCCGCGATTTCCACGACCAGACATTGCCCAAAGACGCGCATAAGGTGGCGCATTTCTGCTCCATGTGCGGCCCGAAATTCTGCTCCATGAAAATCACGCAGGATGTGCGTGATTATGCGGATGGTCTCTCGGATAATGAGAAAGCGGCGTTGGGGCTATCCGCAACAAGAGGCGCGGAGGGGCAAAGCCCCGACAGGGACGAAATACAGAGCGGTATGGCCGAGATGTCCGAGAAGTTTAAGGACATGGGGGGAGAGATTTATTTGTCTGAGGATGGGACGACGCGGGAGGATATTGGGTGATACATTCTTCTGGTCAATTATTAAAATCAAAGTAAAATTCGGTATGGCTACTAGATGGACAACACCAACCTATTCAAAGAATAGAGTGAAAACCGCGGGAAAGAAAATTCGCCGTGACGAAGCAACTGCTGAAGATTGGGATGTTCTTGATAACCATAGAAGAGCCCATGCCAGAACCCTGAATACCCATCAAATTCGCCTTAGAAGAGTTTTGCCCAGAATTGATTTTTCCGTTGCTCAACGGTTAAAGCGACGACCGACCATAATAGATAAATTGCGTCGCGAACCAAAAATGCAATTGTCAACGATGCATGATATCGCCGGATGTAGAGTGATTTTCAACAATCTCGGAGAATTGGTTGCTTATCGCAATGAGATGCTCAAAAAACCAACCAAACATATTCATATGAATAGGGGGAATGATCATTTTAATTACATTACTAACCCTAAATCATCGGGGTACCGTGGAATACATGAAGTTTACAAAACCAGGACAGGCAGAACAGACGCAAAATCATGGGATGATTTACTCATTGAAGTGCAGTTGCGAACCAAAGCTCAACATGCTTGGGCAACTGCCGTCGAAACCATTGATTTGCTAAATGGTGAAAGAGCAAAGTTCGGGGAAGCCGATGCACAGCTAGAAAGGCTTTTTGTTTTGGCGAGCGAAATTATCTCGCGCGCCCACGAAAAACACTACTCAAGTTTACCTAATTTAAAGAATGCAATTTTGTTAGAAGAATTTTCTGATCTCGACGGACGTATGGGAATCATAAAAAGATTGGATGAAGCAGTTGAACAGAATCCTCAGTTTACCAAAAAGCGTACAACCATACTTATTTTCCATTTTGGCAAAGGCGAAAAACTAGAAATAATCACGTTTAAGGATATTTCAGAAGCGCTACCGCACTACGAACAACTTGAAGAAAAGTATCGAGATAAAGCAGATGTCGTATTAGTCCGAGGGGAAAAAGTTGAAGACATTCGTAGGTCGTTTCAAAATTATTTCTCCGACGCTAAGGATTTCGTAAAGCTCATAAACCGTGGAAAAAGTCTTTTAGCTGACGGTCGGTTTAAGTTTGACGCGTAGAGCATTTTATAACCTATGCCCCGATCCGAGAAAGACATCCTCAAAGACGTCAAATCCTTAGCCATCGAGTATTACGAGCTGACGGGAAAACCTCTAGGCGTGACAGGTGAGATTGCCGAATATATGGCCGCCGAGACCCTTGGACTAACTCTGTGCGAAGCTAGGTCGGAAGGATATGACGCCTACGGCGCGGACGGTCAAAAAATTCAGATAAAAGGTCGCCGGGTGGGGCCATCTGGAAAGTGGGGGCGCGTCCCGTCTATACACACCAACAAAGAATTCGACACGGTCCAACTTGTGTTGATCGATAAAGACCATAATCTCGTTGAAATCTGGGAAGCGACTCGAGCGGACGTTATCGAGGCTCTGGACAAACCCGGTTCAAAGTCCCGAAACGAACGCCGCTCAATGGCAGTTCCGCAATTTAAACGCATAGGGAAAAGGCTTCATCCGAAAGAACCTAATGCATCTATTGATTCAGAAAAGAAAACATGCCCTGAATGCGGACATGTTTTCAAAGGCAATGGTTGGGACGGAATTGACGCTCATTGGCGTTCAAAACATGAAGACATCATGCCATATGAAGAGGCATGGCCGTTGTTAAAATCAGGAAGGTACTCCTCAGCAAGTTAATCTATACAATACCATCCTTGACCATAACCATGCTCAGGACCATTGGAACAAAAACAAATTGCGGGTTGTGACGCTGTATTTGGTGGGTTTACCTGACCGACAACAATGTCACCATCGTCGCAGCTATCATCGGCAAAATATCTTTTATCGACCTTTCCATCGCGTTCGACAACACCTTCTCCGTAACTCTCAAATCGTTTTGTTTTAATTGAAACATACTTTTGATCTTTGCCAAGCAAGGTCCATTCAATATCTGAAATTCTTCTTTCAAAGTCCGGTACATCCAAGACGGGCATTCTTTCATCGATTTCAGTCACCGATTGTTTCAATGCCTCTAAATCTGATGTGATGGTCGTAAAAACAGCGCCTGCCGTAAAAATCAGACCCGCGGCCGTCAGCAAAACCCCAACCAATGCGACTTTCCCTGCTAAATCTGGCATCTATCCCCCTATTAAAATTGGTCGCGTTTTATAAGAATTGAAAAAATAAAAGTGTGACCTAGGTCACGTTTGTACCTCTGTTCAGGGCAAGATAGTATTCAAATCCGATGTCAGCCGGCAGCTGGCTTACCGGGATGTGAAATCCATTTTGGCCACGCGCGAGCATCGGGGGAATGTATGAGAAACCAATCAGGGATTGGAAAACTGCAAACACTTCCTATTTAGAATAAATGGAAGAGACCAGCTATCCTAACATTCTTATATTCCGCGACTCGCGGGTGACGTGGTTATTGATGAGCTTTGTTTGGGCAGGCATATGCGCTGTGGTCGCTTTCACCTATGTGACAGGCGGCAAGGCTGACTTGAACGCTGTTTTAATGTGCACCGGCATTCTTGCTTTAATTCTGCTCTTTACTTTTACGCCGCCCACAGTTTCGGTACTCAATCCGGAAGGTGTGAAAATCAAGGCAGCATTCAGTCAGCCCATTTTCCGTAAATGGGAGGATATTGACGACCTTCGAATATATAAAGCCCGTTGGCGAAGATTTGTGACCTACCAAGACCCGTCAAAAAAACTGCAAAAGCACGTTTTCCTAGTCCCTATCAATTTCCGGTCAAAACCTAAAAAGGTTCTGAAAACCGTCAAAGTCTATCAGGAAGCTGCACTCACCGATCGAACCTAGCGGTTTTTAAGTTTTACTCCTCCCGCTCATCCCCATGACAATGGGGATCTGAACAGGGTGAGGGCGTGACCTAGCCTTGACAGGTTCAGATCCCCGATCAAGTCGGGGATGAGCGGCAGGAGAGGCGAGCAGTGGTTTACGGTATGGTAAACATGGCTTTCTGTTTCCCATATAATTCTGGTTGCAAGATGTTCTGGATACTGGAAAGGACATCAAATCGCAGCGCTTGATCCGGCGTCATCTGACCTGTAGTCATAATGCCTATTGATAAAGCGGAGCCCCTAAATGTCTCAATTTGTATTTGCCTGTTTTGATATTCATGACCCGGAAGGCTATGCGCGATATGTGGAGCTCGCGACGCCGATTTTCATGCGCGAAGGCGTAAAGATTTTGGGTAATGACGAAGCCGCAACAGCGATCAGTCCGGGCCTTAAAGTCAACAAGGCGGTGTTGCTCGAATTTCGGGACAAGGCCCATTACAAACACTTTTTCTCACAGCCTGATTACATAGCGGCGGCCAAACATCGCGACGCGGCCTCGACAATTACCGCCGTTCGCTTTGAACGATTTTCGCCCAATATAGCCTAATATCTGTCCCCGGATTCCGCTCACGCCCCGGCGTTTAATTTCGTAGAGACGGCGGCGCAATGCGCCGAGGAAGCGGCTAGGCTGCGTCCCGCAATAAGGCCATCGACCTAAGCCTTGCTGTCTGGTCATGGAACGGCATGGAGACAATGAACTCATCTGGATTGAGCTGCTCTTTAAACAGATTTAGCCGCTCGGCGACCTGCTCCGCTGTGCCGACGGCGCTGCATTGCAGCATGGCCTCCAGGTGAGGGCGGA
>JAHDDC010000094.1 GCA_020629545.1 Hellea sp. | reverse complement strand
CCGATGTGCGCGATGTGGCCGCTATTCATGTGGCCGCCATGACGGCGCCTAAGGCTGGAGGCCGCCGCCTGATCGCGGCTGGCAATACGCTGAGCTTTAAGGAAATGTCCGATGTTCTACGTGAAACATATCCTAAAGCGCGTCTGCCCAAAGGCGAATTACCGGATTGGCTTCTGAGGTTTCTGGCCCGGTTTGATGACCGACTGATCACGGTTTTGGCCGATCTGGGCATCCGCCATGAGGCCGATAATGCCTATGTCTGTAACATCACCCAGGTCATCCCGCGCCCGGCCAGGGAAGCTGTGTTGGCCACCGCAGAAAGTTTGATTGAGCAGGGGCTTATAGACATATAAGTCTTACTTCCATTCCCGGATAAAATCCTCTAAGAGCGGCCAAACTTTAAACGGTGAGATTTTCCATGTCCGATATTGCGGCCATTAAAGACAAATATGAAGGCGAGATCGCAGGTGCGTCCGACTTGAAAGCGCTGAATGATATCCGCGTAGCGGCGCTGGGTAAAAAGGGCGAAGTGTCCATGATGATGCGCGGCCTGGGTCAGATGACACCGGACGAGAAAAAGGTCATGGGCCCGGCGCTCAACGGTCTGAAAAACGACATCGCTGATCTGATTGAAACGCGCAAATCCGTGCTCGAGCTTGAGGCCATGAACGCCGCATTGGCCGCCGAGACCATGGATATGTCTCTGCCCGTGGATGTCTCCATGGGGACGCTCCACCCAGTGCAGCAGGTCATGGAAGAAATGGCCGTGATCTTTTCCGATATGGGTTTCTCTGTGGCTGAAGGCCCGGATATCGAAGACGATTTTCATAATTTCACGGCGCTGAACTTCCCACCCGGCCACCCGGCGCGCGACATGCACGATACGTTCTTTATGGAGCAGGTGGGTGAAGAAGAGAAAAAGGTCCTGCGGACTCACACCTCGCCCGTTCAGATCCGCACTATGATTAACCAAAAGCCGCCCATTCGCATTATTGCGCCGGGCCGTACCTATCGCTGTGACAGCGATCAGACCCATACGCCCATGTTCCATCAGGTCGAAGGTCTGGTCATCGACAAGGAAACTCATATGGGGCACCTCAAAGGCGTGCTCATGGATTTTGTCTCGGCCTTTTTCGAAACGGATGTGGACGTGCAGTTCCGCCCGCACCATTTCCCGTTCACCGAACCCTCCGCCGAAATGGATGTGCGTTATGAACGCGTGGGCTCAGAAATCCGCATCGGACAGGGTGAGAAATGGATGGAAATCCTCGGCTGCGGCATGGTACATCCCAATGTGCTGCGCGCCTGCGGGCTAGACCCGGAAGAATATCAGGGCTTTGCTTTCGGGATGGGCGTCGACCGCCTCGCCATGTTGAAATACGGCATGCCGGACCTCCGCGACATGTTCGCCGCCGACACACGCTGGCTCGGCCATTACGGGTTCAGCCCGCTCCTGCAGGCTAATTTGGCGACGGGATTGAGTTGAGCAAGATAAGAACAATAACCCATTCAACCTCCTCCCCTTGATGGGGAGGAATACAAGGAGGGGTGATGCCGCAATCAAAACTCACACCTCTGGCAAAAGCACTGCGTCAAAATCAAACGCGCTATGAGCGCAAACTCTGGAAGCAATTGGCACCTTTGA
The DNA here is from genome assembly GCA_020629545.1 of Hellea sp. Lineage (GTDB taxonomy): Bacteria > Pseudomonadota > Alphaproteobacteria > Caulobacterales > Maricaulaceae > JACOMS01. The sequence goes on along the minus strand of JAHDDC010000094.1, from coordinate 5,211 downwards.
AAAAGGATGGATTCCATTTTCGTCGACAATCACCGATTGGAAATTACATTGTTGATTTTGTTTGCCATTCTGCAAATCTCATCATCGAGCTTGATGGCGGTCATCATGGTTCAACTGAGCAACGCATAGCCGATATAGAGCGACAGGACTGGCTCGAAAGTCAGGGCTATCAGGTGTTGCGCTTTCCTGATCAGGATGTTCATGAAGATGTTGAGAGTGTGGCCCGTTATATTCAAGCTGTTTTAACAGGTCTGACGGAGCACACCCCACCCCTTACCCCTCCCCATCAAGGGGAGGGGGACGATGCTTGACCTTAGCTATATTCATTGGCAAAAGCGCCCGAATTCGAAAGAGATCCGAACATGAAATTCACATTAAGCTGGCTCAAGGAGCATTTGGAAACGGACGCGACCATTGACGAAGTGGTCGAGGCGATGACGCTTGCCGGTCTGGAAGTGGAAGAGGTTGAAAACCCGGCCGAGAAACTCGCGGACTTTACTATCGGCCATGTCACCCATGCGGAGAAACATCCAGACGCCGATAAGCTCACCGTGTGTACGGTTGAGACCAAAGACGGCACCAAGCAAATCGTCTGCGGCGCGCCGAATGCGCGGGCCGGGATTGCTGTGGCTTATGCTGGGGTCGGGACTTATATTCCCGGGCTGGATTTCTCACTGGATAAGAAACCGCGTAAAATTCGCGGCGTCGAAAGTTTCGGCATGATGTGTTCAACCAAAGAGTTGGAAATGGGCGAGGACCATGACGGTATCCTTGAGCTTCCGCCTGCGGATTACGCTGTTGGACAACCCATTGCGGACGCTATGGGTATGAATGATCCGGTCATTGATTTTGAGGTCACACCCAATCGCCCAGACTGGTTGGGCGTGAATTCAATCGCGCGCGACCTGGCCGCGGTTGGCCTCGGCAAACATATCACGCCTGACATTCCTAAAGCAAAAGTCTCGTTCGATAATCCGCAAAAAGTACGTATTGAAAGCCTCGAGGCCTGTCCGGCTTTTGCGGCCCGAGTGGTGCGCGGCGTTAAAAACGGCCCGTCCCCGAAATGGTTACAGGATAAATTAAAAGCCATCGGCTTGCGGCCGATTTCGGCGCTCGTGGATATCACCAACTATATCACTTATGACCGGGCCCGGCCTTTGCACTTTTATGATCGCGCCAAAGTCAGCGGAGACATCATTGTCCGCATGGGCCAAGATGAAGAATTCGCCGCCTTGGACAAGGAAAGCTATACGGCCAGTGCCGCTGACTGCGCCATCTGTGATGAGAGCGGAATTCTGGGCCTGGGCGGGATTGTCGGCGGTGAAAGCTCTGGCTGCTCCGACGAAACAACCGAAATCATCATCGAGAGCGCCTATTTCGACCCGTTGACTATTCGCCGCTCGGCCAAGCGCTTGGGAGTCAATTCAGACGCCAAATATCGTTTCGAGCGCGGTGTGGATACGGGCTCGCTCGTAGACGGCGTAGAGCTGGCCACGAAATTGGTGCTGGAAATTTGCGGCGGCGAAGCCAGTGATATTATCGTGGCCGGAGAGATCCCAGCTGATCCGCCGTCAATCGATTTTGACCCCGCGCTGAATGAGCGCCTGACCGGCATGAAGCTCTCAGACGATGAAATGAAATCCATCTTGGAACGCCTCGGCTTTGGCGTGAAGACCGGCGGAACTTGGGATGTAACCGTTCCGTCATTCCGCCGCGACGCCACCGAAGGGGCGGATCTGGTCGAAGAGATTGCGCGTGTGCACGGCTTCCATAATCTAGAGGCTGTCAGCCTGCCGCCTGTCGCAGGTCGCCGTGAACCCACAGCCACACTGACCCAAAATCGATCTCGCCTGGCCCGCCGGGCTTTGGCGCAGAGGGGCCTGTCCGAGGCCATTACCTGGTCCTTTGTGCTCAAAGATCACGCCCATGCTTTTGACGGCGGCAATGCGCCGTTATCGCTAGACAATCCGATTTCCGCTGAGCTCGATTATATGCGCCCGTCTGCGCTGATCCACCTTTTACTGGCCGGGCAGCGTAATGCCGATAAAGGCTATCCCGGTGCGGCTCTTTTTGAATTGGGTCCGGTTTATCACAGCCCCGAGCCCGATGGGCAGCGCCTGTCTCTGGCCGGTATGCGCCGCCTGGAAACAACCCGCGACTGGTCCGGCAATGTCACGCCTGACGCCATGACCGCCAAGGCCGACGCGCTGGCGGCGCTGTCCGCTATGGGGGCCAATGTGGCGAACCTGCAGACCGGCAAGCCAACCGGCTCTTACTGGCATCCGGGCCGTTCCGGTCGTCTGCAAATGGGGCCGAAGAACATCTTGGCGGATTTTGGCGAATTGCACCCGGCCACCCTCAAAGCCCTCGGCATTGAAGGCCGAGTGGCCGCTTTTGAAATCTGGCCCGAAGCCATCCCCGCGCCCAAGAAAAAATCAGCCTCCAAAGCAAAGGGCGCGTTGACGCTGTCGGACCTCATGCCCGTTCATAAGGATTTTGCCTTTATCGTGCCGGAAGACACGCCCGCCGCCAATATCATCAAAGCCGCTAAAGGCGCGGACAAAGCGCTGATCACAGATGTCTCTCTGTTCGATATCTACCAGGGCAAAGGCATAGAGGACGGCCACAAATCTTTGGCCATTGATGTGACCCTGACGCCGAAAGACGCCACGCTGACCGATAAAGACATCGAAGCGGTTATGGATAAAATCATTACGCAGGTCGCCAAGGCCGGCGGGGTGTTGCGAGGTTGATACACCTACAATTTCCGCTCATTCCAGCGCAGGCTGGAATCCAGGCGGAGAGTCTGGTTCCGATTTCCTAGATTTTCAAATTCGGGACCGTTAGTAAAACTGGACCTCAGCCTTCGCTGGGTTGAGCGGAGTTAAAAGAATGAAAACCACAAATCTCGGCCCCACAGACATCAAAGTCGGCGTCATTGCCTATGGCAATTGGCGTTTTGCCGGATCAAGCCTCGAAGATGCAGACACCAAAATCCGCACGGCGCTGGATTACAGCATGAACCTCATCGATACGGCGGATATTTACGGCTTTGGCGAACCGGCCGGGTTTGGCGGCGCCGAAGAGCGCCTCGGCGAAGTGCTGTCCATGGATAAGGGTCTACGGGATCAAATGATCCTGGCCACCAAAGGCGGGATCATCCCGCCGCGCCCTTATGACAGTTCCTATGACTATCTCATGGAGGCCATGGATAATTCGCTCTCACGTTTGCGCACGGATTATGTGGACCTTTACCAGATCCACCGGCCCGACCTGATTGTGCCTTGGGCCGAGCAGGCAAGGGCGCTCAATGATATCGTCAAGTTCGGCAAGGCCCGCCATGTGGGTGTCTCCAATTTCACGGTCGCGCAGACCCGTGCCTTGCAGGCGCATCTGGATGTGCCGCTGATCACTTTACAGCCAGAATTTTCCGCTCTGGAACAGTCGACATTGACGGACGGCATTTTGGATTATGCCGGAGAAACAGATGCCGCCGTTCTCGCGTGGTCGCCTTTGGCCGGGGGTCGACTGGCCACAGGCAAGCTCGAAACCCAGGATGATCCGGACATGTTTGGACGTATCATAAACGCCATCGACAATCTGGCCGAAAAACACGCGGCCAGCCGCAGCCAGATCGCGCTCGCCTTCGCCCGCCGGGCGCAGGCCAACGTCATTCCTATCATTGGAACGCAAAAGATTGAACGCATCGCCGAGGCCGCTGCGGCCGCTGATATAGAGCTCGATGCTCGCGACTATTATGATTTGGTCGAAGCTTACCGCGGCGTTGGCATGCCTTAGGACTTGGATTACCGGGACAAGCCCGGTAATGACGCGAAAGACTAATTTACTAGAGAAAAAACTATGAACGCTATAGATCAAAAAATCGCCGATCTGGGCCTGACCTTGCCGGAGCCTTCAGCGCCTGTGGCTAATTATGTGCCCTTTGTCATCAGTGGCAATCTGGTGTTTATCTCCGGACAGATTTCCAAGGTCGGAGATGAGGCCATTGGGGGACGCCTGGGTGAAGATCTGTCCGTAGAGCAAGGACAAAAAGCGGCGAAGCTTTCTGCGCTTAATCTGCTCGCCCAAATGAAGGCGGCTTGTGAAGGGGACCTGTCCCGGGTCAAGCGGGTGGTCAAATTAGGCGGGTTTGTCCAGGCTTTGCCGACGGCAACGGCTGCCGACATCCCGAAGGTCATCAATGGCTGTTCAGATATTATGGTTGCCGTGTTTGGCGACGCCGGGCGACATGCCCGTTTTGCGGTGTCTGCGCCGTCTTTGCCGCTCGATGTGGCTGTGGAAATTGACGCTATTGTCGAGATAGACTGATTTTTTCAGCTCGTATTCTTACCCGCATCAAAGAGGTCGCGGAAGACGATTGGGATGCTCTGGCAGGTTCTGGTCATCCCTTTCTGTCCTGGCGGTTTTTAAACGCTCTCGAAGAGACAGGCTGCGCTGTCGAAGAGACCGGCTGGGCGCCCCGTCATATCTGGCTGCTGGACGCGGACGAGAAACCCGTCGGCGCCGCGCCGCTCTACGCCAAAACCCACAGTCAGGGCGAATATGTTTTTGATCATGGCTGGGCCAATGCTTTCGAGCGGGCCGGCGGGCAATATTATCCCAAATTGCAATGTGCGGTGCCGTTCACCCCGGTCAACGGGCCGAGATTATTGGCGAAAGATGAAGAGGCGAAAACGGGTCTTATCACGGCCATGGTGCAAGCCACCAATGAATGGGGCTATTCCAGTGCTCATCTGACCTTTTTGGAAAAGGCGGACCGAACAGTTTGCGCTGACGGAAACTTATTGATGCGGCAGGACCGGCAGTTTCATTTCTTTAATCGAGGCTATGAAAGTTTTGATCACTTTCTTAACGGGCTGTCCTCGCGCAAACGCAAAAACATCCGAAAAGAACGTCGCGGGGCACAGGACGGCATTACGATAAGGCGGCTGACCGGCGATGACCTCAAGCCTGAACACTGGGACACTTTTTATGCCTGTTATATGGATACGGGCCTACGCAAATGGGGACGGCCATACCTCAATCGGGATTTTTTCGCGCACATTCATGAGACCATGAAGGATGATATATTACTGGTCATGGCCTGGCAGGACGATACGCCGTTTGCAGCGGCCTTGAACTTTATCGGTTCAGAAGCGCTTTACGGACGCAATTGGGGGTGTCTCGGCCATAAACCCTTCCTGCATTTCG
>JAHDDC010000093.1 GCA_020629545.1 Hellea sp. | reverse complement strand
TTTGTTGTTGGATAATTCATTATTGCTCCTAGCCGCTCGCAAGTCTTATCACGTCTGAAATTGTCCCAAATTTGACGTTACTGCATTTCTTTTTCAGGCAACCATATTCTATGGAAATGATTTCCCGATTCTGAAAAAACGTGGTTAAAAAAGTTAAGCTTCCAGTAAAACAACTATAAACGGCATTAAATTTCGCAACAATCATTGATATATCAACAGAAACCGGAACGACGATCTTGCGGAATCTTTTTAAATGTGAGAAAGCTCAATTATCCATCGGGAGAGAGTCGCTCTTTGAACGGCCGCCGAAGGCGCAACCGCCACCGGAAACGCTCAGGCAAAAGGACCGATGATAGAATAAAAGCTGGAAAGAGGGCCTCATAGGTGAATGGTCCCGCCGAAGGAGTAAATCTCTCAGGCCCAAGAGGACAGCTGGTGGCACTGACGCGAATAATCGCAGGAGGTGCCTATGTCAGATCTAAAAAAGACAAAACTTTACGATAAGCATGTCGGCGCGGGTGCAAAGATGGTGCCTTTCGCCGGCTATGATATGCCCGTGCAATATCCGCTCGGGATCATGAAAGAGCATCTCCATACGCGCGAAGCTTGTGGCCTATTCGATGTCTCTCATATGGGGCAGTGCTTTTTAATGGCCGATGACGGCACGTTTGAAACGGCGGCCAAAGCGCTGGAAAAACTGGTGCCAGCCGATATTCAAAGTCTCGAACCCGGGCAGCAACGCTACTCCCAGTTCCTGAACGAAGAAGGCGGCATTCTTGATGATTTGATGATTTCCCGCTTGGGGATGGAGGGCTATACCCACGCGCTTTATCTGGTGGTCAATGCGGGCTGCAAAGATGCGGACTACGCCCATATCGAAAAACATCTGCCAGATGATGTGAAAATGATGGTCAAGGATGACACGCTTTCTTTGATTGCATTGCAGGGTCCGAAAGCGGCAGATGTTCTCGGCGCCATGGCTCCGGCTGTGAAGGATCTGGTGTTTATGACCAGTACGGATTTGCCTGTCGGCAAAGATGATATCTGGTGCCATGTTTCCCGCTCGGGCTATACGGGCGAAGATGGCTATGAGATTTCCGTCAAACATGATGATGTCGAAGCGTTGGTTGATGAAATACTGGCCCATGACGCTGTGGAACTCATCGGCCTGGGCGCGCGGGACAGTCTGCGTATGGAAGCCGGGCTGTGTCTCTATGGTCATGATATTGATACCACCGTTTCACCCATTGAGGCTGGTCTTATTTGGTCCGTACAGAAACATCGTCGCTCCGGGGGTGACTATCTGGGGGCTGCCCGCATTGAAGCCGATATCGCCAATAAGAAGAGCAAGCGTCTGGTTGGCATTTTGCCAGAGGGTCGAGCGCCCGCGCGCGAACACACGGAAATACAGGATATGGACGGCAATACAATCGGCGAGATTACGTCCGGTGGTTTTGGGCCGTCTGTCGGTGGTCCGGTAGCCATGGGCTATGTGGCCCGCAGTCACGCCAAGGCCGGAACAGAACTTAACTTAATCGTACGGGGCAAGGCCCGACCGGCCAAGGTCGTGAAAATGCCTTTCGTGCCTCACAATTATTATCGCGGATAGGAGGGTTTACCGCATGAGCACTTATTACACAGAAGATCACGAATGGATCACAGTCGACGGCGAGAACGGCATTGTCGGTATTTCCGATTACGCGCAAAACGCACTCGGCGATATTGTTTTCGTCGAATTGCCTGAAGTGGGCGCAAGCTTTGCCAAAGGCGATGACGCGGCCGTTGTTGAATCCGTCAAAGCGGCCTCAGACGTCTACGCGCCTGTCGGCGGCGAGATCACCGAAACCAATATTACGCTCGAAGACGCGCCTGAGACGGTCAATTCAGATGCCGGTGGCGCAGGCTGGTTTTTCAAAATGAAAGTTACAGACGTGTCAGAGCTTGAGAGCCTCATGGATGAAGCCGGCTACAAAGAATATTGCGGCGGACTTTAGCCATGGCTGACAACTCAACAAGTTATAAGATGTTAGCTATCGTATTTCTTTGTTGTGCATTGCTAATGGTGATCGTCGCATTGGGCTTCGACATGCATGGTATGATGTATGCGGGGCTGCCGTTCGCCGTACTTGGGATTTATTATCTCGGGTACAAAGGCAGCGATAGCGACCAATAATCCAAAATTGTAGTCTCCAATAGGTATAAATATATGCGCTACTTACCCCTAACCCCAAATGATCGGGCCCAGATGCTGGCAACAGTCGGTGTCGGCTCTGTGGATGAATTGTTCCTCGATGTGCCCGAGGCGGCCCGTCTGGATAGTCTGATAGACCTGCCCAAGCACCAAAGCGAACAGGCCGTCGAGCGCTATATGAACCGCCTCCAGAGCAAAAACCTGTCGGCTGGCGCGGCGCCGTTCTTTTGCGGGGCAGGAGCCTATAAGCACCATATTCCGGCCACGGTTGATCACCTTATTCAGCGCTCCGAGTTCCTGACGGCTTACACGCCTTATCAGCCGGAAATTTCTCAAGGCACGTTGCAGGCTCTGTTTGAGTTCCAGACCCAGGTCGCCATGTTGACCGGTATGGAAGTGGCCAATGCCTCTATGTATGACGGCTCAACCGCCTGCGCCGAAGCCGTGGTCATGGCCCACCGTGTGGCCCGGGGTAAAAAGAAAAAAGCTATTCTGGCCGGTGGCCTGCACCCGCACTATGCTGCGGCCACACAGACGGTAGCGCAATATCTGGGTATCGACCTTGTGACCCATGACTGCGCACCGGGTTCGGACGCGGCCGCCATGACGGATATTGATGACGACACAGCCTGTATCGTTGTCCAGTCGCCCAATGTCTTTGGTGAGATTGTTGATCTGGAACCTTACGCCGAAGCCGCCCACGCCAAAGGCGCGCTGCTGATTGCGGTGTTTACCGAGCCGGTCGCGCTGGCGGCCATTAAAAGCCCAGGCGAGCAGGGGGCAGATATCGTCGTCGGTGAAGGTCAGAGCCTGGGTGTTGGCCTGAACTTTGGCGGACCTTATGTGGGCCTCTTTGCCTGTCGCCAGAAACTTGTGCGTTCTATGCCGGGCCGTGTTTGCGGCGAAACCGTGGATGCTAATGGCGAGCGTGGCTTTGTGCTCACCCTTTCAACCCGCGAGCAACATATCCGCCGCGAGAAAGCCACATCGAATATCTGTACCAATTCCGGTCTCTGCTGTCTGGCCTTCACCGTGCATATGACATTGCTGGGCGAGGCGGGCCTTAAGAAAATGGCGGCCATTAATCATGCCAATGCCTGTGAGCTGGCCGATCGCTTGTCCGGCATAGACGGCGTCGAACTGGTCAATGACACTTTCTTCAACGAGTTTACGCTTCGCTTATCCAAAGATGCGGACGGGGTTGTTGAGGCGCTGGCCGATAAAGGCATTCTGGGCGGTGTGCCTGTCTCCCGTTTGACGGGTAATCAAAAGGATTTGCTCTTGGTCGCCGCGACCGAAGTTGTGACCGATGAGGATATCGACGCCTATGAGGCCGCGCTTAAGGAGGTGCTGTCATGAGCATGAATAGTACCGGTCGTCCGACGGCCCCAGTTGCAGCTAATGCCAATGAGCATCAGACGGTTTCAGGAAATAAAGGATTGTCACAGGCTGAAAAACTGATTTTTGAAATTGGTAATCTGGAAAACTCCGGTGTGGATTTGCCAGAGCCCAAAAAGGTGAAAAGCCGCCTTGGGGGTATGGAGCGAAAAAGCGATATTGGCTTGCCGGGTCTGACCGAACCACAGACCATGCGCCATTATGTGAGACTAAGCCAAAAGAACTACGCCATTGATCTGGGCGTTTATCCGCTCGGTTCCTGCACTATGAAGCACAATCCGCGGCTCAATGAAAAAGTCGCGCGTATGCCCGGCTTTGCTGATGTGCATCCGCTCCAGCCCCAAAGTACGGTTCAAGGTGCTATGGAGCTCATCCATGAACTGTCTCACTGGATTTGCACGCTGACCGGCATGCCGGCTGTTGCCATGTCACCTAAAGCCGGTGCCCATGGCGAGTGGTGCGGCATGGCCTCTATCCGCGCCAAGCTCGACGCAGACGGTATGGACCACAAACGCCGTGTCCTCGTGCCGGAAAGTGCTCATGGCACCAATCCCGCCACGGCCGTGCAGTGCGGTTTCCACATTGACGAAATCCCGGCCAATGAAAGAGGTCGCGTCGACATGGAGGCCCTCAAAGCCAAGCTGGGCGACGATGTGGCCGGTATTATGCTGACCAATCCGAATACTTGCGGCCTGTTTGAATCCGATATTATCGAAATCGCAGACCTCATTCATTCGGTCGGCGGGTATTTCTATTGTGATGGTGCCAATTTCAACGCGCTGGTCGGTCGGGTCCGTCCGGGCGATCTGGGTATTGATGCTATGCATCTTAATTTGCACAAGACTTTCTCGACGCCTCACGGCGGCGGTGGTCCTGGTGCTGGCCCGACGGTTCTGTCCGACGCCCTCAAAGACCACGCGCCCGTGCCTTTTGTTGTCAAAGACGGTGACCGCTATCGCTTTGTCGAGAACAAAGAGGGCGAAGGCAAAGCCAGCTTTGGCCGTATGGTGGCCTTCCACGGACAGATGGGCATGTTCACCCGCGCGCTCACCTATATGATGAGTCATGGTTCCGATGGTTTGAAACAAGCGACCGAAGATGCGGTCCTCAACGCCAATTATATTCAGGCCTCGCTCTCAGATGTGATGACCCCGGCCTTTGGTGGTGTTTGCATGCACGAGGCTTTGTTTGATGATCACTTCCTCGAAGACACAGGCGTGACCACGCTCGACTTTGCCAAGGCCATGATTGATGAGGGCTATCACCCCATGACCATGTATTTCCCACTGGTTGTCCACGGGGCCATGCTGATCGAGCCGACGGAGTCTGAAAGCAAGCAGGAACTGGACCGTTTCATCGCCGCCATGCGCGGCCTCGCCGAGCGCGCTAAAGCCAAGGATGTCGAGTTCTTCCAGGCCGCGCCCGTTTATGCGCCCATGCGCCGATTGGACGAAACACAGGCGGCCCGTAAGCCGGTCTTGCGTTGGACTGCGCCGGTAGAGGTACCTGAAGCGGCGGAATAGTTCAAACGATAGAGAGCATTTGAGATATTGCTCTCATCTGCTCTACGAGTTCGTAATACGTTTTTAGTTGTTCTGAATTTAGGACTTTTTCGACGGCATCCATGCCTATCATGTGGAGGTCAATATGAGGCCCGCCATGATCGAAAACGGTTCTGAAAAATTCAAATTCACGAGCCGTAATTTTTAGTGTGGTCGTATCCTCCAAAAGGTGGGTCTCTGCGAAATTTTTAATTTCATCAAACGTTAAGTCTTGAGAGCCATCCAAAAATTCTCTCGGCGAAAGGTAGAGAGTTTGAATAACTTCAAAATCTTCTTTCGAGAAATGTAATTCAAATAAGTTTGTTTGAGCATTGAACTTTATGGGTATAAATATGGCCATGACAATAACTGGATAAAATGCCCCCAAGTAAAATGGAACAGAAATATTCAAATCAATGGCTGCTCGATCAGATCAAACGGGGCAAGAAGCAGAAATATGTCTTGTTTTGGGGGCATCGCGGTAAAAAGGGCGAGATCACTAAGGCTTGTTTCAGCCAGTGGTTCCCATCGCCTTTTACCGTAGAAGGAAGATATTATTCGACCGCAGAACATTGGATGATGGCCGAGAAGGCCCGTCTCTTTGGCCATGACGAAATTTATGAAAAGGTCTTTAATGCACCAACACCGGGCGCGGCCAAGGCTTTGGGTCGAAAGGTTTTGGGGTTTAAACCGGACATCTGGGACGCCGAGAAATTCCGGATTGTCGTCGAAGGTAATCGTCATAAGTTCGAACAAAATCTGGCTATGAGAGGTTTTCTACTAGGAACAGGAAATCGAATTCTGGTTGAGGCCAGCCCCGTCGATAAAGTCTGGGGCATCGGCATGGCCCATGATGATGAGCATGTCCTGAATCCGCGCAAATGGAAGGGTGAAAACCTGCTGGGTTATGCGCTCATGGAAGTGCGGGATCGGTTGCGCGATTAGTGTGGATCGTTAAGGCGGGTTGGCTTCAAATTCCTGTAGCCTTATTTCAAGGTTTTCGAGCTTATCTGCGACAAGCAGAAATTTTTCCTTTGGGATATCCGGCATCAACATATTGAAATAGTCTTCGCTGAACTTGCGACCTATTTCCAGATGCTCACGCAAATCATCAATATATATCCCGCTTTCGACCACATTGGCCTGAAGTAAGGCCAGCGCCAGTAAAATATCCGGATTGTCTTTGCCCTGTGTATTGTAGGCGTGAAGTTTCTCGATATCACCATAATATGGGATTTTTCCCGTTTCCGATGATTTTAAGGCATTAGCCAGGTCGCCGGGCAGGTTTTCAAAAACCATACCCTCGACGGTGACAGATTGAGGCGTAGTATCGGCGAGCTCGGCTTTTTCGGTTGATCCGTTTTTCGAACAGGCGACGAAGAATAAACAGAGGAGTATTAGCCCTATGGTGATGTATTTCATGATTTTGCCTTTGCGACCAAACTCACATTTACGACAATCTCTTCGCTAACCCAATCGGCATCGGGATCTGAGTCTTGGCCGAGTTCCAGGGCTTTGCGGGTGAGGGTGGTTGAACCTGTCATAGTAGCTGTGTCGCCCTCAATTGTCAGATTAAATGTAAAAGGCACTGTGATCTCGAGGCCTTTTAAATTCAGTGAGGCGTCGGCCACATAAGTCCCGGGGGCGCGTGTCGTATTGAAGTTATTCAATGTTACCTTTGCTTTGGTTGTGTTTTTGACATCAAACCACTCTGCCGCTTTCAAACTGTCGTCATAAAGCTTTTTACCTGTTACCGCGCTGGTCAGGTCAACTTCGACCACGACCT
>JAHDDC010000029.1 GCA_020629545.1 Hellea sp. | reverse complement strand
TAATGAAACTTGGTCCAGAAGCCTGCCAGTTTTTGTGTTTTTGAACTAAACAGGGCTTCGGTGTAAAAGGAACCTGCCGCTCGTTTAACAGCTTCGCCGCGTGTGGGGTAAGGCGATATTATCTTCGCCAAGCCAGAGACTTTGACATTGTTCGCCATGGCGACGGATATCATTTGAATGAGATCACCGGCACCTTCGCCAATGATTGACGCGCCGAGTATTTTGCCTTTGGTCGTCGCGATGATTTTGACCTCGCCTCCATTATTCCGCTCAGCTATGGCGCGGTCATTTTCTTCAAACTCAAACTTAAGGGCTTTGACGGAATATCCGGCGTCAATCGCCTGAGCTTCGGTCATGCCGATGGAGGCAAGCTCAGGCGCGGTGTAAATCGCCGCTGGCATCCGGTCGGTCGTGGCTTTGCCAAACCAGCGGTTAAACAAAGGCGGCAGGAAGTAAAACGCCTTGATGATAATGCTGGCATGATATCCGGCGGCATGGGTCAGTCCGCCTCGGGGATAGCCTTCTTGATCCTTGGCGACATCACCGACGGCAAAGACTTTTTTGTTTGAACTGCGCAGGCAGTCATCGGTTTCGATCCCGCGGCGGTCAAATTTCACTCCGGCGGCCTCAAGGTTAAGGTCGTTAACAGCAGGGGCGCGTCCGGCGGCCACCAATAGATGCGATCCTTTTATGGTCTCGCCGCCTTCAAGGTGAACTGTAATCGCGCCTTTTTTGCCTGATATTTTTTCTGTTTTAACGGGGGCTCTAAAGACGACACCCTCTTCTTGCAGTGCGTGAACCAAGGCTTTGGCGTGTTCAGGCTCGGAGCGACCGAGCGGGGCGGCAATATCAATTATCGTGACCTGACTGCCAAAACGGCGGAAAGACTGCCCAAGCTCAAGTCCGATAGGACCCGCGCCGATAATGAGCAAATGCTTGGGCTGCTCCTCAACCTGAAAAATGGTTTCATTGGTCAGGTAAGGCGTGTCTGCCAGGCCCGGAATAGGCGGGGCTGATGCCCGTGACCCTGTGGCGACGATGAACCGTTTGGCTTTGACTTCGGTAGTGTCAGATTCCACCGTATTCTTGTCTTTAAACCGCGCGCGCTCTTTGATGACTGTGACGCCAAAGCCCTCATAGCGCTCGACAGAATCGACCGGCGCAATCGTGTCAATCACGCCCTGAATATGAGCTTTGACGGCAGGGAAATCGATCTTGGCTGTTTGCGGCTCAATCCCGAATTTTGCGCCCGCGCCTTGGGCATGGGCGTATTTCGCGGCCGAGATGATGGCTTTTGACGGAACGCAGCCATAATTCAGGCAGTCACCGCCCATTTCATCGGCTTCGAATAAGACGACGGATCGCCCGAGATGGGATGCGCCATAAGCCGTGGACAAGCCGCCGGAGCCCGCGCCGATAATACAGATATCGACGTCATAATGTTGTTTTGCCATTTGAATCTCTCTTGCGGTGCCAGAGCCTAGGCAGGCTGGGCTTTGAATTTGTTATAGATGATGGGGATCATGGCGAGGCAGGCCAGGCCAATGATCGGGAAAAGGACGCGCGGCTCTGTCATCACGCCGGATAGTTTTAAATCTCCGCCCTGTTCAAAGATGGCACTCGCGCCGTCTCCGATGGACGCGTAAACGAGGGATCCCGGAATAATACCTAGGCCTGTCGATAAGGCATAGTTTCGGAATTTGACATTGAATAAAGCCGGAACAACATTGACCACGAAAAACGGGAATATCGGCACCAGCCTTAATAAGAACAGATATGACAGCTCGTTTTTATTCAGGCCCTTTTCGAACTTCTGCATATATGGTCCCATTTTCTGGGTCAGACCGTCCCCAACAGCATTGCGCGCGACCATAAAGATAATACAGGCGCCGATTGTCGCCCCGATGACAATCCCAAACGCACCCGTAAACGTGCCAAAAAGAAAGCCGCCGAAAATTGATAAAAAGCCTGCGCCGGGAAAGGATATCCCAACCAGTGCTGCATAGAGCATTATAAACCCTAGAAAGGCGACTAGGAAATTGTCCTGTACAAACCCGGCCAGCCATTCACGGTTTTCTTTGAGCGATTCCAGATTAATATATTCGGGGCCGCCCAGCGCAAAGAATGCTGAAAGCGCCGCTGCGATCACTGCAAGGGGAAGAAGTCTTTTGATGGGACTTTTTTTGGTGATGGGACTTTTTTTGGCATCTTGTTGGGACTGATTTTCCATTTAAACCTCGGCGCCGCTCATGACTAGTTTCCATCTCTTGGCGCAACGCCATTTAATGACCAGTCGTAATCATAACCTTTGATACGCGCGCCATTGTCAATGGCTGATGCGAGATCAGCGTCCGCATATTGTCTTATGTGCTGCAAAACAGACTCTTTTGAACCGCCAAAATCTTTATCGAACCATTTGAAAATGGACGATATGACAAGACCTTTTGACGTAATTTTTACGCCGCGCGGAGAGTTGATAAAGTCTCGGGCCGCCTGATCGCGATCGGCATCAAGTGTCGCTGCGGTCCATTCGCCATCAATGAGGTTAGGACATCCGACACTGGCGCAATTGACCATATAGTGAATAAGAGGGGAGGCGTATTTCACCCGTAAAATCCCATGCTCAATTTTGTCGAGGCTGACATTCTCGCCGCCCACGACAACCAGATCACGTTTCCAAGGTCCGGGCGAAAACGGGCCGGACTTTATCTCTCGAATGGATTTCACTGGATAATTGTCAAGGACCACGTCAACGGTCAGAGCATTATATAAATTGGCCCAATAGGCTGTTGCTTCCGGGGCCGTCATGGTGTCCGGATTCCGGGATGTGAGATCAGCGATATAGCTGTCGAGGGCAGCGCTGTCTTTGGCATTTGATTTGAGCCGTCCATAATCAATGCGGATGAGCCCGTCGGCTTCGGGCCCTGTCAGGTAATTGGACATAATATCTGGCCAGGCCTGGGATATAGCTGGAGTGTCAGCCATTGTGCCGGACCCATATGAAGGGGAGGGTGTTTGGGCATGGCACGACGCCATGCCTAGCCAGATAAGGGGTAAAATCATAAAACGGCGCATGAAAGCCTCGATTGGTTAAAAACATCGAATTCTTCATAGCATATTTAGATGTATGTACACGTAACGCTCAATCACAAGCCCGTGAGCCGTCTGTGCCTGATTATGTGAGCTGAATTGGCTCGGTAAGCTAGGCTTTACCCGTTGAGACAGCGACCATGGCCGCCCGTAATGTGCGTTCGCCAATTGTAAAGCCGACCTGCATAACCTCGGCCACATTGCCTTTATCTTCGTCAGATGGAATTTGAGCGACAGCTTGATGAACATTGGGATCAAATTTTGATCCTTTGCCGGGGACGGCTTTAACACCGTGCCGGGCGAGAACGGCCATCATTTCTTTTTCCGTGAGTTCGATCCCTTCCAAAAGGTTTTTGGCGTTAGCGCCCATATCTTCACGGGCTTTTCCGTCGAGGGTCAAAAGCGCTCGCCCGAGATTATCAACAACAGATAAGACGTCGGTTGCAAAGCGTTCTATTCCGTAGAGCTTGGCCGCGGCGACTTCGCGCTCAGCCCGTTTCTTGACATTTTCGGCTTCTGCCATTGCCCGCAAGGCCTGATCTTTCAGGTTAGCCAGTTCAAGCTCAAGCTCTGCGACCCGGTCATCCGCGGAGGTCGGCGGTGTTTCGCTATCTTCGGCTGCTTTGCGGTCGGCAACATCTTCCATAGCTTTGTCGATCTGGGCTTGCAGCGCATCCAGCTCTTCATCGCTTGGGAGGCCATCAGCATCCAAATTTGGGTCGTTTTTGGGTTTCTTCGCCATTTGCGTTTCCTGTTATTTTGTGTGTGACTGCCGGATCAGGCGGCCAACCAATTGCGCTGTATAATCAACCATGGGAATAATGCGAGCATAATTTAATCGGGTTGGCCCGATTACGCCCAGAGCTCCGATAATATTTTTGTCCGAGTCGCGATAGGGCGCGACGACAACAGACGAATCCGATAGCGAAAACAGTGGATTTTCTGTCCCAATAAATATTTTTACGCCGTCTGCATCCTCGGTCAGATCTAAAAGATCAATCAGCTCTTGCTTGCGCTCCATATCCTCAAACAGCATTTGAATGCGCTCAAGATCGGCTTGAGCGTCTATGTTTTCCAAAAGCTGGGCGCGCCCCCTGACAATAAGTGACCGCTCTGAGACTTCCGAACTGGTCCAATCCGCCAGGCCTTGCGCCACAAGACTGGCTGCGGCTTTGTCAATTTGCGCCTGACCGGATTTGATCTCTTCCAAAATAAGAGATTTGGCATCTATAAGCCGTTTGCCTTTGAGGCGCGCTGACAGGAAGTTTCCAGCCCGCTCCAATGAGGCCGGCAACAGGCCTGCAGGCCGGGTCATAATCCGGTTTTCAATGCGGCCATCCTCATAGACAATCACAACCAAAGCCTGATCAACATCCAAATTGACAAATTCTACATGCTTAACCGCCGTTGATTTTGATGTTTCATTAGGGGTTAAAACCAGTCCTGCCCCACCGGCCAAACCGGCCAGCATAGCAGAGGCTTGCTCAAACATTTTGGATGGGTGCTGACCGGCCGCCGTTAATTGCTGCTCTAGTCCTGTCTGCTCATTGGGCGTCAGGTCGCCGATTTCCAGCAGGCCATCAATAAACAGGCGTAGCCCTAACTGACTGGGCAAACGTCCGGCGCTTTTATGGGGGGAATGCAGGAGGCCCATATGCATAAGATCCGACATGGTGTTGCGGATAGTCGCCGGAGATAATCGCTGCCCGCCCGATAAAGATAATGTTCGCGAACCAACAGGTTGACCGCTTTTTATATAGCTCTCGACAATATCCTTAAAGATACGCCGCGTGCGACTATCGAGGTCCGACAGGCTGAAATGTTCTGGTGTAAAACTCATCATCGGCCAATGTGGTAAAAACCCATCAATGTTTCAAGTGTCTTCTGGATTTTAAGATGGCTTATGCGTAGAAGAGCGCCAGTCAAATAAGGATAATAAAATGAGACCTGAAAACCGCAGCCGCGATCAACTTCGCCCCGTCACACTCGAAGCCGGTGTGTCCCGCTATGCCGAAGGCTCTTGCCTGGCCCGGTTCGGCCACACCCATGTTCTATGTACCGCCAGCGTTGATGAAAATGTACCGCGCTGGATGAAAGGCTCGGGCAAGGGCTGGGTCACGGCGGAATATGGTATGCTGCCGCGCTCAACGCATTCGCGCAATAACCGCGAAGCCGCGCGCGGAAAACAAGGTGGCCGCACAGTTGAAATTCAGCGTCTGATTGGCCGCTCTTTGCGCGCAGCGATTGATTTGGAGAAGCTCGGCGAGCGTCAAATCATCATTGATTGCGACGTTATGCAGGCGGATGGCGGAACACGGACAACATCGATTACAGGCGCGTGGGTTGCGCTTTATCAGGCCTGTCAAGGCCTGGTCGATAAAGGTCTTTTATCTGAAAACCCTGTGACAGATAATATGGCCGCCGTCTCGGCCGGTATTGTGGACGGAGAATGTCGTCTTGATCTGGAATATGTAGAAGACAGCGCGGCGCAGGCCGATGCTAATTTCGTGCTAACAGAATCTGGCGGGGTCATCGAAGTTCAGGCCAGCGCTGAAGATACGCCTTTTACGCCCGAGCAAATGGCCGAACTTATGCGACTGGCCGGAAAAGGAATCGGCGAGATTTGTCAGATGCAAAAAGCAGCGCTTGGCAAGTAATCACGTCAGGTTGATTGGGAAAGTCTCTCATCTGCTATCCGCCCAAAAAATCCGCTCATCCCCGCGCAGGCGGGGATCTGAACAGGGTGAGCATTAGGACCAAATGGTTCGGCGAAAACCGCGACATGTTCAGATCCCCAATCAAGTTGGGGATGAGCGGGAGATGGGAGCTAGAAGATGGTGGGACTCAATCAGGTCGATTTAAACAATCCGGCGGCCCGGTCTTTCACGGCGTTTGCTGGATTCAGGATTTGGCCGTTCATGGCCAAATAGACTCCGGCGGGTAAAAGCTGAAGGCCTGCCAAAGCAAAGCCGACATTAAAGACGGCGTCGGTCGCGCGGTGGCTCGCGGGCAGCATTGATCCTGTCAAAACAATTGTCTTGCCTGAGACATCCATTAAATGCCGCGCCGTTTCTGCCATGGTATCTGTGCCGTGGGTGATCAATATATGTTCGCGGTCACAACTCGCCACGGCCATTTTGATCTGGTCCCGATCATCCGGGGTTAGATCAAGGCTGTCTTTTTTCATAAGCGGCGTGATTTTGTAATCATAGGCAATATTGGCTTCGGCCAGCATATTGCCAATCCCGCTTTCGCCGACTTGAAATTCAGACAGGGCGTCAAAATAGACTTTGTCTATCGTCCCGCCGGTTGTAAAAATCTGTATAGGTTTCAATCAACACTCCACCACATTAACGGCCAATCCGCCTTGTGATGTTTCCTTGTATTTTGATGACATATCAAGTCCTGTCTGGCGCATTGTCTCAATAACCTGATCCAGGCTGACTTTCATCTGCGAAGGTGCGTGGAGGGCGAGACGCGCTGCGTTGACTGCTTTCACAGACCCAATCGCGTTGCGCTCAATGCAGGGAATCTGGACGAGGCCGCCTACAGGATCACAGGTCAGGCCGAGATTATGTTCCATGCCAATCTCCGCGGCGCTCGCGACCTGTTCGGGATTGCCGCCCCAGACTGCGGCCAATCCACCGGCTGCCATGGAGCAGGCTACGCCGACTTCGCCCTGACAGCCCATTTCAGCCCCCGATATAGAAGCGCGCTGCTTATATAAAATGCCAATGCCGCCAGCCGTCAGCAGGAATTTTCGGATATTGGCGGCCATTAATTGTTCACCGCAACAATAATGCTTCAGGACTGCCGGCAAAATACCGGCGGCTCCATTAGTTGGAGCGGTAACGATCTGGCCGCCGGCCGCGTTTTCCTCATTGACCGCCATAGCGTAGACATTGAGCCAATCGAATAATTGTTCACGCTCATTTGATAAGGGCGCGCCGTGAAGTTTTTGCCAAATGCCTGGGGCTCGGCGTTTAACCTTGAGGCTTCCGGGTAAAATGCCTTCAGTGTTAAGGCCGCGATCAATACAGGCCATCATAACCTCTGCAATCCGGTCAAGGGCAGCATCGGTCTCTTCGCGTGGCCGTTTAGCATCCTCATTGGCATAGATGACCTGATGGATCGCCAGATCATCAGCGGCGCAAAAGGCCAGAAGATCAGCCGCCGACTCAAATGGATAAGGAACTTTCTTGCCGACTTTGACAATATCATTCTCGAGCGGTTTTTCGAGCTGCTCGATCGAGGCGATGAATCCACCGCCTGTTGAATAATAGGTTTGTTCGCGCAGCTGAGCTCCCGAACCATCCAGAGCGGTCATGTGCATTTCATTAGGGTGGAGCTTGGGTTCGGTTTCATAATCGAAAATTAAATCTGTCTCTGGATCGAACGCGATTTGCTTTTGTCCATCCAGACTTAAAGATTTGGTCGCTTTGATTTCGGCAATATCGGCTTTGGTTTTATCGATATCCAAAGTTTGGGGATAAAGCCCCATAAGGCCCATCAAAACGGCATCGGGAGTTCCGTGGCCAACGCCTGTAAAGGCCAGTGATCCGCGCAACCTGATTTCGATTTTCTCTGTTCTGTCAAAAAGTTTTTCGCGGTGGAGACTATTCACAAACCGTCCAGCGACTCGAATAGGCCCCACAGTATGGGAGCTGGAAGGTCCGATTCCAATTCGGAAGAGATCTAGTACAGACAGCATGGCTACACCCTAAAATAAACAACCCGGCCTTGGACTTAACCAAGGCCGGGATCAACTCTATAGATCAGACTATAAGTTTTTCTGAATAGTCCTAGAACAATTGATTAATGCCCCATGGCCTTATCAACGGCGGCCAAGCCGTCAGTCTCAGGATGATCGCCCCGAATTTCGGCTTCCTTTTGGGCCCAAAGACGCTTTTGATATTTACTGGAGATAATATCCGTAACAACCAGAACGCCTATGACCAGATAGAAGGTTGGTTTCGACATGGCCTGCATCTCAAAGCCGAACATTTTAAGATGGGCTAAATGGGCGCCTTCTGTCACGAGCAATACACCCACCAATAACAGGATGAAGAGTCCCAAAATCTGGTACATACGATTTTTCTTGAGAAATTCCGTAACGGCATCGGCCAGGAAAATCATGGCGATACCGGATAGGATGATTGCGATCGCCATGAGGGGAACCTGATAGGTTGTCGCCCCGCCGTCTACGCCCGGAACGCTGGCAATGGCCATCGCTGAGAGAATAGAGTCAAAAGAGAAGACGAGGTTCATCATCACAATAAAGGCGATAGCCTTACCAACCGAGTGACGGCCCGAACCTTCGGAGTGTTCAATATGTTCCACCGCCAGCATGTGATTAATTTCTTTGATTGCCGTATAAATAATAAAAGCGCCGCCAAAGAGGGTTATAACGGCCTGGACTGTAAATTTACCGGAGAGAAATTTACCCCAATCTATGGAGTAACTATATTTGGCCATGACGTCGAAAAGAGCGACAATCATCACCAAAAGAATAATTCGTAAGAGAACCGCAATAGCGATGCCCCAGGTCCGAACTTTTTTGGCATCTGCCTCATTGCCGACCTTATTACTCTCAATGGCAATATAGAGCAGATTATCAAAGCCGAGTACGGCTTGCAGTAAAATCAGCATAAAGAGCGTAAACATGCTCTCTAGGGTGAAAAACCCTTCCATCGTAAAAAATTCCGCAAAAAACTCGGCCATTTAGCCCTCCCATAAGGTCAAAATCGGCCTGTCATAATCTGATTTGTGTTAAAAAGAAAAGAAGATTTGAACAGCGCCGTGCACCCCGTGTTGACCTAGCGGCGTGAAAAGCCTAATCGGCGGAACTTAATTAGACATGAGCACAGCCATGAGCGCGAATATTCCGGATTATAACAAAGCCAAAGCCTGGCCATTTGAACAGGCCCGGCAAGTTCAGCATCGTCTGGCTATAGAGAAAAAACGCGGCATAGAGCGCGGCGACCGGCCCGTTGTGTTTGAAACAGGTTATGGTCCTTCTGGGCTGCCGCATATTGGTACATTTGGCGAGGTGGTCCGCACGATTATGGTTATGGATGCTTTTCGGGCTCTGACCGATGATAAGGTTCCCATGAAGCTGATCTGTGTATCCGATGATATGGACGGTATGCGCAAAGTCCCGGGCAATGTTCCCAATCAAGACATGCTGGCAGAACATCTTGGTAAGCCTCTAACAGCGGTCCCCGACCCGTTTGGGACTCATGACAGTTTTGGCGATCACAATAATCATAAGCTTTGCGATTTCCTCGACGGTTTTGGATTTGAGTATGAGTTTAAATCCGCAACTCAGCTCTATAAAAACGGCGATTACGATTCCATGCTCCTGACGGCACTGGAAAAATTTGACGAGATTATGGGCGTTATGTTGCCAACCCTTGGCGAAGAACGGCGCGCAACCTATTCGCCCTTTTTGCCGATCTCACCCACATCAGGCAAAGTCCTGTATGTGCCGATGAAATCCGTCAATGCCAAGGACGGGACCATCACATTTGATGATGAGGATGGCAGTGAAGTGACCCTGAAAGTTACGGGCGGGAATACCAAGCTGCAATGGAAGCCAGATTTTGGCATGCGCTGGGCTGCGCTGGACGTCGATTTTGAAATGTTTGGCAAAGATCATCAAGCCAATATGAAGGTCTATTCCAATATCTGTCGCATTTTGGGCAAGCAGCCACCCGTTCAATATGTCTATGAGCTATTCTTGGATGATAAGGGCGAGAAAATTTCCAAGACCAAAGGCAATGGCATATCAATTGACCAATGGCTGTCTTATGCGACGCCCGAGAGCCTGGCTTTATACATGTATACCAAGCCGCGCACCGCGAAACGTCTATTCTTTGATGTTATTCCCAAAGCCGTGGATGAGTATTTTCAGCACCTTGCGGCGTTTCAGAAACAGGATGCTGACGTGCGCCTTAATAATCCGGTTTGGTTTATCCATCATGGCCGCCCGCCGCAGGACAGCGTACCGGTCAGTTTTGCGCTCCTTTTAAATCTGGTCTCTGCGAGTAATGCGTCTGACAAAGATATCCTCTGGGGCTTTATCAAACGCTATGCGCCAGGTGCGAGCGCAGAAGATTATCCGCAGCTGGACAATCTGGCTGGCTATGCCATTCGTTATTACGAGGATTTTGTAAAACCGGCCAAAAAATACCGAGAGCCGACAGAACAAGAAGGCGCGGCACTTCTCGATCTGGCTTCGCGCCTGCGCTCCGTGTCGGAAGCGGAAAAGACCGATAGCGAAGCGCTTCAAACCTTGATTTTCTCGGTCGGTAAAGACCATGAATTTGAAAATCTGCGCAATTGGTTCAAAGCCATATATGAGGTTTGTCTTGGTCAGTCCCAAGGCCCGCGCTTTGGTTCTTTCGTGGCGATTTACGGCCCGGAGGAGACGGCAGAACTTATTGATAATGCCCTGACCGGAAAAAGGGATCGCCAAGCTTAGATTCTGGCCTAAAATTTGCACGGCTAGCTCCCTGCGTGGGAGCCTGACATGTTATCTTTTTTTCGGAAATCCAAGCCCGAAACCGTTCTGACGGACGGAATCGTCAGGAATTTACAAAATACCCGTCAGGCCCGCATTGCCGTTCCTGAAAGTTCGGGACGGATTGCCTGCGTGATTGCCTTGTTGCAGGATCAACCGGTCTGGGATTATGCGATCGACAAAGAATCTGCGCAAAATGCGGCGATTTACGCATCAAACTATATGGGCTTTTTGAAACCCTATGATGCGGAAGAACAGCAATTGCTTGATTATTTAACAGAGCATTTTGCCGGCCGAAAAATGGCTATGTTTGCATTTGGTTTATATGCAGACCTCTTGCGAGAGGCCGAGAGCCGGGCGTCCTAAAAAGCCTTCTTTTCCCTTTTCAAGCGTTCACCGGCATTGTAGGCATCGGCCATGCTGGATTTACGGCCTGTCTTTTTTATTATTGGTCTGATGATCGCCGGGCTCGGGCTCTTCATGTTTGTTCCTATGCTGGTGGACCTGACAATGAAGCAGCGCAGCTGGAGCGCATTTGCCATGTCCGGGATTTTTACAACCTTGTTTGGCAGCATTATGGCGGTTGCAAGCTATACTAAAACCATGCGCCTGGCATCGCGTGGGGCATTCATTCTGACAGCTTTATCCTGGGTTTTACTCAGCCTGTTTTCGGCCGTACCATTCATGATGGACCCGGCCAATATGAGCCTGACCGACGCAATATTTGAGGCCACATCAGGCATCACAACAACCGGCTCAACGGTGATGACTGGCCTCGATAATCAACCCGAAGGCATTTTGCTCTGGCGGGCTATTTTGCAATGGATTGGCGGTATCGGTATTATTGCGACCGCGATGGCGATCCTGCCAATGCTCAGGGTTGGCGGGATGCAGCTCTTTAAGGATGAGAGTAGTGACATCAGCGAAAAAATTCTAGTCCGGCCAACGCGGGTCGCCTTACTGATCGGCGGTACTTATCTGTTTCTAACGACGTTATGCGGCATAGGTTATGTCATGACCGGCATGAATATTTTCGATGCTTCAGCTCACGCTATGACGACCCTGGCAACAGGGGGTTACTCAACATCTGACCTTTCCATGGGCGGGTTTATGGATGATGGCGCTGATATTGTCTGCATGGTCTTTATGCTCGCTGGCGCCATGCCATTTGGTATTTATATGCTGTTCGCCAGTTTCAACTTTCGTGATCCATTCAAAGACCCGCAGGTCCGAACCTTTCTGGTGATGATGGCCGCGCTTATATTCATGATGGCCAGCAGTCTTTGGCTTACAACCGATATGGAAAATATGACGGCGCTACGATTGTCGGCTTTTAATACGATTTCGGTTGTTACCGGAACGGGGTATGCCACGGCCGACTATAACAGCTGGGGCCCATTTGCCGTCGCGGGATTTTTTATCTTTATGTTTATCGGCGGCTGTGCGGGGTCGACAGCCTGTTCGATCAAAATCTTTCGCTATCAAGTCGCCTTTGAAGCCCTGCGGGTTTATTTGGTTCATATGCCCCGGCCCAATACGGTGGTCCCCATGCGGTATGGGGATAAACCCCTTCCTGAAACCGTCGTGTATTCCGTCATGAGCTACTTCTTTTTGTTCTTTATGACCTTTGCGGTTGTGGCCATCATTCTGTCGATACTGGGGCTAGACGCGATGACAGCCTGGTCAGGTGCGGGAAGCGCCGTCGCCAATGTCGGACCGGGGCTTGGCGAGATCATCGGGCCAAGTGGTACCTATCAAGATTTATCGGATCCGGCGAAATGGGTTTTGCTGATCGCCATGATTGTCGGACGTCTTGAAATTATTACGGCCCTGGTTATTTTAACGCCGGCCTTTTGGCGCGTATAATCAACGCTTTTTGGCAAAGTCCGGATCATATTCCGGCGGAAAGATTTTCCAGTTCGGCAATATTTTGATCAAACGGTTTCGTGTTTGATGCCAAGCTACTCCCAGAAGTACGACCAATGCTCCAAGAACGACTAGGGTCAAAGGCAGCCCTGTCGTCCAGTCGACTTTGGTTTCTTTAATCAAGAAGAAAATCGCAATGGCGGCATAGCCCAGAGACGAGACAAGAAGGGCGCGCCGATTAATGGCCAGCCCGATAATGGCAACAATCACAACCAATAACATAATAATCCAGGCGGACTCGCCTTGTATCATCGGAACCTTGAAAGTGAAGAGACGCTCCATGCTGATAATGCCCATGGATAAAGCGATACCATTAATGATCATGGGGGCTGAAATCAGGTGAAGCCAGAACGCATTATCTGCAAACCGGGTCGTTCGATGTTCATCCCGCAAATCATAGAGCAGGGCCATAGTGAAAGTGACTAGACCGCCTAGGACTACAAATATCCCGAGATTGCTGCGGACGAGGCTTGGCGCAAGTTTTAACAAAACAGCGTAGAATAAATATAACAGAGATATCGCAATCAGCGCGACGCAAAAGGGCAATCTGATCCTGAAATAAAACAGGACCATTGCGAGGGTTGTTAGCATCGCTGCCGTAATGTCACCGCCCAGGCCTATTTTTGACACAAGCCCCGCTGCGCCGAGATGGGTGAACCACAGAAAAAACATGGCGCAGACCAAGGTTGGCAAATGCTGCCGCTTTTTCCGCCCGAAATATTCGGCCATAAAAAACATGAAGAGAGCCGCGGCCAAAAATAATATTCCGCCGCCCATAACTCTGACAATAGCGAGCAAACCCAATGATAATAGACCTAGGCCAAGCGAGATAAAAACATCTGAAAAACTGCGCAGAAACCGCATATCGTCTTCATTGCCGATCACGGAAGCATTTGGATTGGCGGCCCCGGATTTTTCGCGCATTGCCGCTGCTTGCGCGTCGCTGATAATTCCGGCGTCCAGCGCGGCTTTGATCTGTTCCGGAGTCATATCGGTCATGGGCGCAAGACTAAGCCCGCATGCCCGCGCGTCAAGTCATGAAAAAAGCCGGACCTGTTAAAGGCCCGGCTTTCAAATTTAAATGTTTAGAGCGGATTAATTATAGGCATTTTCGCCGTGAAGGGCATAGTCCAGACCTTCAAATTCGGCTTCTTCATCGACCCGCAAACCAAAGACAGCTTTTAGCCCTAGCAATATTATAGCCGAGACAATCGCAGAATAAGCGCAAACTATGAGCGTGCCTAAGAGCTGCGATGTAAACAGGCCGCCGCCCGCTCCGCCCAGCGCCGGCGTCGATAAAAATGGCAGGAGTAAAATACCGAGCATTCCGCCAACACCGTGAACAGCAAAAACATCCAGGCTGTCATCGATTTTGAGGCGGACGCGGATCAGGTTAACGGCGAAATAGCATACGACGCCGCCCGCTAATCCAATGATCAAAGCGCCGCCCGGGCCAAGTACGCCGGCAGCGGGCGTTACCGTCGCCAGACCTGCAATCGTTCCGGTGGCTGCGCCGACAAGCGACGACTTTTTATTGAACAGGCCTTCCAGCACGATCCAGGAAAGGGTCCCCATGGCGGCGGCGATATGGGTAACGAGGAGCGCCATGCCCGCTCCGCCATCGGCTGCGAGCTGGGAACCGCCATTAAAACCAAACCAGCCGACCCAAAGCATGGACGCGCCAATCATGACAATGGCCGGCCTGTGCGGAGGGGAAACCTCATTCGGGAAACCTTTGCGCTTGCCGAGCAGGAAAACAAAGACCAGGGCTGAAATACCGGCCGTGGCGTGAACCACAAGACCACCGGCGAAATCAACAACACCGGTTTCGCCCAATATTCCGCCGTCACTGAGTAGGCCGCCGCCCCAGATCCAGTGTGTTACAGGCGCATAGACGGCTAACACCCACAGCGCCGTGAATATCATAACGGGCAAAAATTTTGCGCGTTCAACAAACGCGCCAACAATCAAGCCCGGCGTAATCACCGCAAATGTCATTTGAAAGGCGAGGAAGACGCTTTCCGGGATAGTTCCGCTGACAGCGTCACGGCCAAGATTTTTCAAAAACAGATTATCAAGTCCGCCCCAAAATCCGTTGGCGCCCCCAAACGCTATGGAATAACCCGCGACCACCCAGATAATAGATGCCAGCGCGGCTATGCCATAGATTTTCATCAAAACAGAGAGATAGTTTTTGGCCTTAACCAGCCCGCCATAAAATAGTGCCAGTCCCGGCAGAGACATAAACAGCACAAGCGCTGTTGCGGTTAATATCCAGGCCGTATCGCCTGAGCTAATTGTGTCCTGTGCTGACGCGATTTGCGGCAAGGCCAGGCTGGCTCCGATGAAAGGGAGCATAAATTTTGTTACGTTTGACATGTCTTTCCCTGTTATGTGTGCGCCTTGGCTAATCTGGCCGGGGTCGAACAGGGAGTCGGTGTAAAGATTGGCTCATAACTTGATGCTGGGCGCATCAAATTTGGGCAAAAAAATCCCGCCATGCACATAATTGGTGCAGGCGGGACAAGGGGAGATACGCTTGCGCGCAAGGGAAAGTTCTCTTTGATCAGGGCTTAGCCCTGCTTTAGGGCCTAGTTAGCCCGGATAGACTTGTTTAGACTTGGGCAAATTCCGGATAGGCAGGGACACCGATTTCGGCTTGGTCAAGTCCAGCATATTCTTCTTCTTCAGAGACTCTGACGCCGATACTGACTTTCATGAGAGTCCAAAGGATAAAGCTGACGATGAATGTAAACGCGCCGATGGAGACAACCCCCAGAGCCTGAACGCCGAACTGGCTTCCTACGCTTAGGACTTCGCCATTAACTTCACTTTGTGTATTCAGCGCAACGACCAGTGTGCCAAAAATACCCGCAAACAGGTGGACAGGGATAGCGCCCACCACATCGTCAATCTTGAGTTTGTCCAGAAGCGGAACCGTCAGGACCACAATAAGACCGCCAATTCCGCCGATAATAATCGATTCTAGCGCTGATGGTGTTAAGGGCTCGGCGGTAATTGCAACCAAACCTGCCAATGCGCCGTTCAGGGCCATGGTGACATCGATCTTCTTGTAAAGAATCTGCATCAGAAGGACAGCGAAGACCACGCCGCCGGCTGCCGCCAGATTAGTATTGGCAAAGATCTTGGACACATCCGCAGCGTCACCAATTGTACCCATTGCCAGTTGTGATCCCCCATTAAATCCAAACCAACCCAGCCAAAGGATAAATGTACCCAGAGTCGCGAGCGGAATATTCGATCCGAGAATTGGCGTGATTTTTCCGTCTGGGCCGTATTTCCCTTTTCGGGCACCAATAACAATAGCGCCCGCCAAAGCCGCCCAGCCGCCGACGGAGTGAACCAGGGTTGAGCCTGCGAAGTCCGAAAAACCTCTGGCGTCGAGCCAGCCAGCGCCCCATTCCCAGGCTGCGGTGATGGGATACATAATGCCGGTCAAAATCGCGACGAAAATGATAAACGGCCAAAATTTGACCCGTTCGGCGACCGTACCGGATACGATAGATGCGGTTGTTGCGCAAAAGACCATCTGGAAAAACCAGTCAGAGGCGACAGAATAATCACCGCCTTCTGACGCTCCGGCTTCTGGCCAGTCATAGCCAAACCCCAGGCTTCCGAAAAATCCGCCGTCAACACCCGTATAAAGAATGTTATAGCCAAAAGCCCAGAACATCAGGCCCGCTACAGAATATAGCATAATGTTTTTCAGACATTGCATGGATACATTTTTAGATCTGACTAATCCGGCTTCGAGCATGGCAAAACCGGCAGCCATCCACATGACCAGGAAGCCGCCGATTAAGAATAATAGCGTATTAAAAATAAACGCGTCATTGGCCGCATTCGCAGCAACACTTGCTTCAAGATCAGACAAACTCTTCGATTGAGCAAATGCCGCACTGGCCATACACAGCGCCACGCCGGCTCCTGCCAAAACTCTCATAACTTTTTTCATCTTTTCCCTCATGAATTCGTTAACGACTGACCATTGGGCGATTTCTGAAAGTTTGATGAGGGTTTTGGTCTCGATCCGCAAAACCTAAGGGCTGGGGAATAAGAATTGGTCACGAATTCACGCCATTGCACTGGCTTTGTGCAAAAGGGATGTCTCCGGCAATGGCGAAAAAGCTAGCCTTAGAGACAAGGCGTGGTATAGACGCCGCCTGAGTCATTGCCTGAATAATTAATGGAAATAAAATGAGCCGTTACAACGCTGCTGAAGTAGAACCACGCTGGCAAAAAGTCTGGGAAGACGCAGATGTTTTCCGGGCGGACGACAATGGCAAGCAGAAATATTATGCCCTCGAAATGTTCCCCTATCCCAGCGGGCGCATTCATATGGGCCATGTCCGGAACTACGCCATGGGCGATGTCATTGCGCGCTATAAAAAGGCCTGCGGCTTTGATGTTCTTCATCCTATGGGCTGGGACGCCTTTGGCATGCCCGCCGAAAACGCGGCCATTGAAAAGAACGTCCATCCCAAAGGCTGGACCTATGACAATATCGCCGCCATGAAAGAGCCGCTGAAGCGTCTTGGGTTCTCTCTGGACTGGTCGCGCGAGTTCGCCACTTGCGATGAGGCCTATTATAAACAACAGCAGGCCATATTCCTCAAGTTCTGGGAAAAGGGGCTGGTCTATCGCAAAACGGCCAAGGTCAATTGGGACCCGGTTGATCATACGGTTTTGGCCAATGAACAGGTCATTGACGGGCGCGGCTGGCGCTCCGGCGCTCTGGTCGAGCAAAAAGAGCTGGATCAATGGTTCTTTAAAATCACGCATTACGCGCAGGATCTTTTGGATAGCCTTGATACACTTGACCGCTGGCCCGAGAAAGTCCGGACCATGCAGGCCAATTGGATCGGCCGGAGCGAGGGTCTGCAGATGCGTTTCCGCTGGGCCGAAGCGGGACCTATTTATGGTAATGAAGATTTTGAAAGCGGTATTGAGATTTTCACGACCCGTCCCGATACGCTTTATGGCGCAAGCTTTATAGCCTTGTCGGCGGACCACCCGCTATCCAAGACGTTGGCTTTAGAAAATTCTTCGCTTGAAGACTTTAGAACAGAATGCGCGAAAATCGGAACGGGCGAAGAAGCGATCGCCAACGCTCCCAAAATGGGTTTTGATACGGGCCTGACCGTCAAACATCCTTTTCAAGACATAACCCTACCGGTTTATGTCGCTAATTTCGTTCTGATGGGCTATGGCACAGGCGCCGTTTTCGGCTGTCCGGCCCATGACCAGCGCGATCTGGACTTTGCGCGCAAATATGATCTGCCGGTTATTCCGGTCGTTCTGCCGGAAGGCGAAGATGCCGCGACATTCGATGTGGGGACCGAAGCCTATGTGGGCGAAGGGACCCTTTATAATTCTGACTTCTTAAATGGTCTGTCCAAAACAGCCGGCATCAGTGCCGCCATCGCGAAGATCGAAGAAATGGATCTCGGCACAGGCACAATTCAGTACCGCCTGCGGGATTGGGGCGTTTCCCGGCAACGCTATTGGGGGTGTCCGATCCCGGTCATTCACTGCGAGAGCTGCGGCGTGAAACCTGTGCCCGAAGCTGACCTGCCTGTAAAACTGCCAGAGGACATTAACTTCGACAAGCCGGGCAATCCGCTGGATCGCCATCCCACGTTTAAAAATGTCGACTGCCCGTCTTGCGGCAAACCTGCCTGCCGCGAGACCGACACGCTCGACACATTTGCGGATTCATCCTGGTACTTCGCGCGCTTTGCGGGCGGGAATACAGACGATAAACCCTTTGATAAGGCCGCTGCGTCTGACTGGTTGCCCGTTGATCAATATATTGGCGGCGTAGAACATGCTGTTCTTCACCTGCTTTATGCGCGTTTTTTCACCCGCGGCATGCGAGATTGCGGCTTGCTGGACCTTCCAAGCGGCGAACCCTTTGCCGGCCTGTTCACGCAGGGCATGGTGACCCACGCTGTCTATACGGATCCGGATGGAAATTTTGTGATGCCAGCTGATGTCGATGAAAAAGATGGTGCGCTCGTTCACCTAGAAAGCGGCGTCGCTATCACCAAAGGCGACGTGATCAAAATGTCCAAGTCCAAGAAAAACGTCGTTGACCCCAATGATATTATCGAAGGCTATGGTGCTGACGTGGCGCGCTGGTTTGTTCTCTCCGACAGTCCGCCGGACCGCGACGTTGAGTGGACCGAGGCCGGTGTCATCGGCGCCTGGCGCTTTGCCAATAAAGTTTGGGCTCTGGTGAGCGACACTGACTTTGATCACGGCCCGATGAGTATTGCGGAAAATGCGAATGGTGCAGCTCTTGAGCTGCGCAAGAAAGCCCATAAGGCGCTGGAGAAAATCACCAAAGGGATTGACGTTTTCCGATTTAATACATCAGTGGCGCAGATTTATGAGCTGACTAATGCGCTGGGCAAATATAAAGATAATGACATTGCCAAAGCCGAAAGCCTCGGCATTCTCATTCGGACAATCGCGCCCTTCATGCCGCATCTGGCGGAAGAATGCTGGGCCAAGCTGGGCGGAGATGGTCTCTGTTATCAGGCGCCCTGGCCAGAACCGGATTCTAATCTGTTGACTGAAGACGCGGTTACGCTTCCGATTCAAGTTAACGGAAAACGCCGCAGCGAATTATCTGTGCCTGTTGATATGCCCAAGGATGAGATCGAGGCGCTGGCGATGCAGGACGCTGCCGTGATCCGTACGATTGATGGACTAACCGTAAGAAAAGTCATCATTGTCCCGGGCCGAATAATCAATATAGTGGCGTCATGATGAAAAGACTTTTGATGACAGGTTTGGTCTTGGCGCTTGCCGGGTGCGGATTTACGCCGATGCACGCGCCGCAGTCTTCGATCAACACCGCAAATTTCAAAAATATAGGCGTGGAGCTGATCGAGCCTAAAGAAACCTGGATGAATGAAGGGGGTTACCACCTTCAGCAGCATTTATTTGATCGTTTGGGTCAGAACAGCGGACGCCATGTTTTGAAAATTGAGCCAAAACTATCCCGCCGAAATTATGGTTTGAATTCCAATGATGTGGCCAGCCGATATGATATGGCCATGCAGGTTGAATATACTCTTGTTGATACTATGGACGGCACGGTTTTGGATGACGGTAAAATTCAGGCGATTACCACATTCGGTGCATCGCGTGATCCTTATGCTCGTATCTCGGCTGAGAAAGATGCCGCAAAACAAGTTGCCCGCGACGCGGCTGACCGTATCATTATCCGGCTGGCATCATATTATAATAAAAAGAATCCATGAAAATTACCGGCGGCCGGGTCAATTCGTTTTTAAATAACCCGCCCGGCGACTTGATCGGCGTTTTGTTCTTTGGCCCGGATAGAGGGCTCGCCAAAGAGCGGGCCGAAAATCTGATCAAAAAATTTTCGGATAATCCGGATGACGCTTTTGCCTCTACGGTTCTGACGGCGGATGATCTGACCTCTGACCCAGCGCGGCTCGCGGACGAAATGTCCGCCCTGTCCATGTTTGGTGATCAGCGCCTTGTGCGCCTTAGGCTGGATCACGAACGCTCCGGCGCCGCGATCTCAAAAATCATTAAGGACTTGGATACACATCCCGATAAAGCCGCCGCAAGGCTGGTGATTGAAGCCGGGGATATGACGCCCCGTTCGGCAATCCGAAAGGCTTGTGAAGCCGCCGGCCGCTTTGCCGCCATTGGTTGCTATAAGGATAGCGCTGCGGACCTGGCCAATATGATCCGGCGGGAGCTTACCGATAGCGCGATCGAAATTGACCGCGACGCCCTTGAGCTTTGGGTGCCTCTATTGGATGGTGACCGCGCTTTGTCCCGCAACGAAATTGATAAGATGATCCTTTATAAGGGCTATGGGGAAATACCAGATGCGCGAGTGACCATCGCCGATGTTAAAACGTTGGCTGCCGGCGCGCAGGCGGCCTCTATCGATGATATCATTATGAGCGCTATGAGCGGGGAACCGGCCAAATGCGATGATGCCTTTCGCCGGGCCATCGCCGGCAAGGTCAATATCGCCGTTATCTTATTATCGCTACAGCGTCATATTTCCCGCCTTCTTGAGGCCGGCGCGCATATGCAATCGGGTCAGCACGCGGAAAGCGCCATCAAGTCGCTGCGCCCGCCGGTCTTTCGTATGCAGGAACGCGCATTTTTGCGGCATTTGAAAATCTGGCCGAGCCGGGCTCTACAAAATGCATTGTCCGAAACCTTAAGCGCCGAACAACAATTAAAGTCAGCCGGCGCTCCCGGAGAAGCGATTGTTGGGCGCATTCTCCTGACCCTTGCAGGATTTGCGAGTAAGCGACGCTAATTAGTGTTGGAATCGTATTGGGACATATTGGGACTTTCAGGGCCCGTCCACACTATTGCGGTGATATAGTTGTTCTAACGATTTTTGCCCGCATATCGGGTCCGTCATGGCTCCAGCCGGGCGCATAGAATATATATTTCAGCTTGTCTGATAATTTGTCAGCTCTTTTCACATCCCGCCAAATCGCACGATACTCATGGGTTGCGACATAAAATGGATGATAACTCTCTATATTGGTGGTCAATCCGTATTTTGGGGGATCACTATCCAGTTCTTGTGAAAATGTTCCAAACAACCTGTCCCAAATAATAAAAATACCGGCATGATTGCGGTCCAGATATCGCGGCTGTGATGCATGATGAACTCTGTGGTGAGATGCCGTGTTAAACAGAAATTCAAAAGGCCCAGGGAGGCGGCGAACGAGCTCTGTGTGAGTCCAGTACTGATAAATCAGGTTCACGGCCATCATGACGAAAATCATAACAGGATCGAAACCGAGGATCGGTATCCATAACCAAAAGAAAAATTTATGGACGCGCTCACCAACGCCTTGCCGGAGCGCGGTTCCGTAATTTAGGTATTCTGATGAGTGGTGAGACACATGTCCGGCCCAGAACAGGCGGACTTCATGGTTCATGCGGTGGAACCAGTAATAGGCAAAATCATCTGCAAAAAGTAAAAGTGCCCAGGCCCACCACTGACGACCAACAATATCCCGCAGACCAAGCCAGTTCGCCTCATGAAGCGCATAGAAAGCCATGAAGGCAACAAGTTTGGGGAGTATTTCAACCAGTAGGGCCAGGATGCCCATGGACAGTGATGTCCATAGGTCCTTGTTTTTGTAAAGCCCGAGGCCTAGGCGCCTATCCAGCCAATATTCGAGCGCCAAAAGCGCTATGAAAAACGGAAAGGCAAAAACTAATAATTGATCGCCGAGACTTATGATGATTGTTCTTCGGCTGCGCGGCGCAGAGTCATGTTTACGAGGCGTTGCCAGTTACCCAGTGAAATCATATGGGCGTGAGCCACTGATAACATGCCGGATTCGTGAAGTTCCTGAATTGTATCTTTAGGAAGCTTTCGCAGACGATCCTCAGTGATCGCATAATATTCAGCGATTTTTTGACGTTCCGCCGGAGTCCCGTCAGGATTTTGTCCTTGGAAATGCATGTCTTTCATTTCAAACAGATCAAGCTCTTTAAAACGTTTCACCATCAACATGGTTGACTGACGGTCCCGTTCGAAGTTCTCGAGAAACTGCAAGGCTTCCTGCGTGAAGGCAGAGGGCTGGTCCCCGTCAAAAAAGCCTTTCTCTGGCTTCTTATTGGTTACGCATTCCGCGTCTTCGTCAACACAGACGACGAAGCGTTCATTATTGCTGTCATTGGCAAATACGAATGGGTAACGCCGTACAAAAGCCGGCATGTAAAAATCCTGTTCAAACTGACCGTCTTTGACGAAAAGGTTTTCATTCTGGCGTATTCCCATAATGGCAATCGGATTTTTTTCTTCGCCCGCAAATACAACAGGGAAGGAAGCTGCAGCAGCCCCAAATTCCTGAGCTGTCATCGGAATATAATGCTGATTAGCCATAAATTCGAATGGCTTATCGACAGGCTTGACCCCGGACTTCCCGTGTTTTTCTTTGTTCAGGGGTTGCGGATTAGAATAGAACATCACGTTCCCGGTTACCGCATTATCTTTTGGAGCTTTCGCCATTACTGCCTCATTTGTCTAAAAATAGCTAAAAAATTTGAGGCCTCCTAGCGAAATTCCACTCAATCTTCAATGAAAGAATCGCGTGAATATTGCCATTTTCGTAAGTTAGCGCTTTTGCAAAAGGCAATAATCACGCTATGTTCGCGCCAAAAGGGATCATGACAATGGGACAACACCATCACAAACTGGCGGATAAGCAAGAACGCATGGAAAATGCGCGCCGCGTATGCACTCAAAACGGAGAGCGTTTCACGCCGCTCAGGGAACATATTTTTGGCCTGCTTATCGATGCGAGCGGGCCCATTAAAGCCTATGATCTGCTGGACCTTTTGCGCCCCGAGCACGGGTCGCCCAAACCCCCAACGGTATACAGGGCGCTCGATTTTTTCACCCGGCTGGGACTGGTTCATCGCGTGGAGGCGCTAAATGCCTATATAACTTGTGATCACCTTCATGACGGGCACGCCGCTGAGTTTTTCATCTGTGATAGCTGTGACATTGTTGAAGAGCGTCACGCCCATGATCATGCGGATTGTCGTCCCGATGGTTTTGTTATCAAACGCAGCGTCATCGAACATTACGGACAATGCGCAAACTGCGCGGCCTAAGGTAGGGCGTTGAGTCAGTTTTTGGACACATGGCAAGGGGAGGCGGTCAATTGGGAAATTGACGAGCTCGGCCACCTCAATATGCGTCACTATATGACCAAGGCGCAGCAGGCCCGGCAAATGTTTCTCATGCAAATGGGCTTGGTTCACGCATTTGAGAAAGGCACACCGTCAACTGTAAGAGTCAGAGAATTTCATGTGCGCTATGCCCGCGAAGCCTTACCAGGGGCAGCCTTGCGCATCGAAACGGGTATCACACGCCTTGGTCAAGATGACATGACCTTGCTGCATGTTATGTATCATAAAGACGGCTCAGTGGCGGCGACCATTCATGAACAGTTAGAGCATATATATTTGCTCACCCATAAAACCTTTCAATGGCCAAGGCGCCTTATGGATAAAGCTAAGCCTTATGTGATGGAGGTGCCGGATTTTGCAAAGCCCAAAGGCTTGTCCGATGCTAAAATGACTGGGGCCAATTTAGAAACAATTGAAAAATGGGGCTGTCACGTTATCGGGCGCGGCGTCTTCCAGTCCTGGGAAACCGGAAACTCGGACACTGTATGCGCCCAAAATATTCTGGGCCGCCTTTCGGAATCTATCCGGCATTTTGAATATGGCTGGCCGGAAGGAATCAGTACGGGGCCAGTCATGGGTGTTTTACTGGAAATACGGCATAGAATTCATAATTTCCCGACATCAGGACAACCTTTTATTATCTGCTCCGGAATTGAATATGCTGATACTAAAATACGCCGTCTTATCCATCACATCGTTAATCCGGTAACCGGACGCCCCTATGGATCTTATATTGCGGTGAACGCATTGATTGATCTTGAGAAACGAAAACTCGCCCTTCCGTCACCAGAAGTTCAAGCCATTTTACAACAGAGAATTATTCCTAATCTGCACGCCTAAGCGCCTCTTGCAAAGCCGCGACCGTGTATTCGGTTTCTTGGATTGGGAATAGGTGAGAAAATTCCGAGTTGAAAATAATATTGTCCTGCCCGATCACGCGGCCGAGCTTAGCCCGCGTGGATTTTGAACTGACCGCAAACTTACCGGCATAATGCGCGCGCGAATTCTCCGGTAGATCATGGGCGGCCTTATAAAGATTATGGTTCTGCGCGCAAAATACGGCTTGTTCCCATTTGGGATCACAGCTTAGCTGCATGCGCCCATTTTCTATAGGTTCCATTCCGCCAGTGAGATAGTCGTTTAAGATTTCATCTGAAACATGTTTGAAGCCCCCTCGGCCCTGATAACGATCAAAGGCAGCTTTTGCGCTTTCAAATTCGCGTCGACGGTTACCGGCATTTTTCGCAATCGGAATAAGCCGTTTCATAAGAGCTCTGCCCATGGGTAGCTTTGGCCATTGCCGCGCAAACCATGGCATGGAAACCGGATCAAAGCCGACATATCCCGATAGACGGTCTTTAAGCTGACCGCTGGCCAGGATCCCGGCAACTGCGCCAAAGCTGTGACCGGCCAGAACAATTTTTCCCGGAACATAACGTCCTATAAATGTTGCGATATCATCAGAAAAAATATGGAAACTATCCAGCGCAGCAATATCTGTGGGAAGGCGGGTAAAACCATGTCCGCGCAAATCCATGGCCACGCTATGGACGCCAAGCTGTTCTAAAATAGATTTGTAGGTTAGGGCATTAAATCCATTGGCATGAGCAAATACAAGACGAACCGGGCCTGCCTCTGGGTTATAATGAAGCGCCGACATCGTGCCGAGCGGCATGTCATAGGTCATACGTTTAGTCGTCATGCGCGCGATTTGCCCTGATTTTGTAAGGAAGTCATCCGATTTCTTGGGCCAAGCCTTACTCGATGATAATGGTTTTATCTACGCGCTTCAGAAATTCTTGCCTATGAGCGACAATCACGCGGGTCATTGCCATGTCTTCAATGATGTCGACAATCACCCTCTCGGTCTCGCGATCAAGATTGGCTGTGCCTTCATCCAGGAATAATATCTGAGGATCCTTATAAAGCGCGCGGGCCAGTAAAACGCGCTGCTTTTGACCGCCGGATAAAATTGATCCCATATCGCCTATCATTGACAAATAATTCATGGGCATGGCGGCGATATCCGCATGGATCTGGGCTCTGATCGCGGCTTGTTGCACGCGCTGCATATCAAGCTGTGGATCAAAGAAACTGATGTTTTCGGCAATCGTGCCGGATAATAATTGATCATCCTGCATCACGACACCAATACTGCGCCGCCATGACATTCGAGACGATGGGGTCAGCGGATTACCATCAATAAGAATGTCCCCTTCCGTGGGTTCATAAAGACCCAGCATGAGCTTCAGCAAAGTGGTCTTTCCCCCGCCCGACGTGCCGGTTAGGGCGACAAACTCTCCGGCATTAATCGTCAGGTTCAGATTTTCCAAAACCCAGGGATCAGACGGAGAGTAACGAAAGCTTAGATCCCGAACTTCGATTTTGCCCTCAACATTTTCACGCTCGGGAAGCAGGGCGGCTTGGGTGCTGGCTTCGGGTTCCGCCTGCGCAATATCGGCTATTCTTTCCAAGTGGAGTCCCAGCAGCCTAAATTCGATAAACTTATTAAACAGCGAAATCACACTATCTGTGAAGCTCTGCCGATATGACATAAACGCAAACAGCATTCCCACTGTAAACAAGCCGCCGCTCAAGATGAGCTTGGCGCCGAAATAGATTACTAAAATCATTTGAATACCGGCTATTCCGTCCTGCAAGGCGCGCTGAATGATTCCATATTTTCCGTAAGTGACACCTGCATTAACATATTCGGCATAAAGATTGCGCCAGACCGACATGCGTTGGTTGTGAGCTGAGAAGAGCTTGATGGCCGTCGAGGCGCGAATACTTTCAATTTTATGGGTCGCCTCTTTGGCTTCATTGACAATCATTTCTTCCTGAGAGCGGCGCAAAACAGGATAAAATGCAAATGTCACGATCAATAATAATGCGACCGATACGAGGACGATTGTTCCAAGGAGCGGGCTATACAGAAATATGACAATCCCGGTTATCACGGCCATGATTCCGTCAATCAGCGCGGCAACAACGCTTTGCGTCAAAGCGGTCTGAATAGGCGTCGTTGATCGCATACGCGAGAGAATATCACCAATATGACGCTTTTCAAAAAAGGATGTCGGCAGGTGGATTAAATGCTGAAAAACATTCGCCACCATTTGAAATGACATCTGATACCCAAAATAGAGAATAGTCCATTCTCGCATCATCTGCGTGATGACTTTTATGACCGCGAGTCCGCCAAAGCCCATGGCCAGAATAAGGAGGAATTTCGTGTCAAACTTGACCACTGCCTCGTCGATAACAAGCTGCAGATAAAATGGCGAAGCCAGGATAATCAACTGCAGAACAATAGACAGAATCAAGAGCTGAAAGATGGCCCGCTTCATTCCCACGAGACGACGCCACAAATCTGACATCCGCATGGTCTGTTTGGCCGTTTGTTTTGTGAAGCCAGCTATAGGCGATAGCTCAAGCGCGACACCCGTAAAATGATCGGAAAATTTGTCGAGCGTCATGACACGGGCGCCAATAGCCGGATCATGTATATGAACTTTATTGCCGGATACTTTTTTGAGAACCACAAAATGATTGAGGTCCCAATGCAAAATCGCCGGCGTTTGGAGCTTTGCTAAATCGTCCAAATCAAGCCTTAAGGCGCGAGTGCCAAGTTCAAGCTGCCCAGCCATATCGATCAGGCTGGTGAGTGTTGCGCCTTTGAGGGAAACCTGAAATCGCTGACGAAGGCCATTCAGGTCAATGTTATGGCCGTGATATTTCGCAACCATGGCAATACAGGCGAGACCACATTCCATGGCTTCGGTCTGGTAGATCATGGGCAAGCGCTTGACGCCCGTAAAGTTGAGCAAATCCAACATTAACGTATAGCCCCCAGCAGAGGGTCAAATGCCCATTCCCAAATCTTGCGGTCTTCCAAGATGAGGTCGGCCGATAATGACATGCCGGACTGTAGAGGTATAACTTCTCCGCCTGTTTCAATTGATTGAGCGTCAAGATCGACTCGAACCACAAAAACAGGATCCGTCAGCCCGGGTGCCTGCGGGAGGTCACCTTGCTGAACCACTGATCTGGAAACCTCTGTGATGACCCCATCGTAAAATCCAAATTTTTGATATGGAAATGCATCATATAAAAGCCGTACCGACTGTCCCGGTTTAACAAATCCTATCGCTCGGGTCGGGACAAACAGTTCGGCTTGTAATTTCCCGCCAGCTGGCAGGAGCGTCAAAGCGGACCGGCCTGATATCGCCTGCTGTCCTTTGCGCGCGGTTACGGCGGCAACTGTTCCAGAAATTGGGGCGCGAATAATCGATCCTGTGTCCGCGTCATTGCGGATCATTTTTTGATCAATGGCACTAATCTGGTTTTTAATATCGAATTCGGCTTGAGATCTTTCGGATGGCAGCAAAGAAATCTGGGCGTCAATATCTGTGACTTGCCCAAAAATAGTCGCCCGGGCATTTTCAAGCGCGCTCAAATTTTGTGTGGCTGTCAGATATCTGTTTTCCTGAGATGCCACCTCAAGGGCTGACGCGGCTTCGTTGGCCAGCAGATTTTGCATTTTTCGAAATAGGCCTTCCTCTAGCTCGACGGCCCTTTTCTGAATGTCGATTCGCGGGGCAAACCGGGCCGCTTCAGCTGTTTTCTCGCGTTTCTGCTGATTGAGGCGTTGTCGTTTCAAGGCGATTTCGCGCGGAATTTCGGCAAGCTTGGCTTCTAGGTTTTGTCTTTCGGACCCAAGCTCCGCGAGTAAAGCATCATTCATCCCCCCGCCGCCAGACAACGACACTTCGTCTCTCATCTTGATAAGCTCGGCCCCTTTTGTGATCGTGTCGCCAATCCCTACAAATACATGTTCGAAGGTTCCGCTTCGCATCGGAGAAATTTGAACCAGGCCTTCGCTGGGCGTCAAAACCCCCGTGACCCGTTCCTTGCGGGAATACTCTCCGAAAATGGCAAAGAAAATCAGACCCGCCATAATAGTCGCAATCAGGGCTGTGATTGCCCAGAAGCTCAGGGGCGATGATAGAAATACATCTCCCAAATGCTTTGACGCCTGTTTATCGATGGCCTCTTTGCGAAACAAGTCGCTCATATATACTCCCCGTCTTTATCTCCGTCCGTCGCATTTTCGGATCGCAAATAAAGGCTTGAGAGACTGATAGAGGCTAAGCGTGACAAAGCCAACAGACTTCACCATTAAAGCGTATTATTTTTAAAACTTTCCGCCAAAGAAATCGAGCTTGCCGAGTGGCACCCCGTTATGGCGCAGAATGTTATAGGCCGTCGTGCAATGGAATAATACATTCGGCATCGTAAAGCCGTTAAAATAAGACTTGCCCGTAAAGTCCATTTCCATGGGTCCTATCTGCACCGTAAATTCGCGATCTTCTTTCCCGTCGATCGCCGCACGCTCAAACCCCGTTATTTCCTGTCGTGTTTTATCGATCAGGGCGAAAACATCCTCAAAAGTCGTTTCGGTATCTTCAAAAACTGGGGGCGTGGTTCCGGCTATGCGGTGAGGGCAGTTCTTGGCCAAAGACGTCGCAATTTGCACCTGCCGTACAAGATGGTGCATGTCGGGCGCTAACCGGGCACTTAGAAATATTTCCGGTTCGATCCCCCGGGTTTTGGCATTGCTTTGGCCGGTTTTAAGAATGTGCTCAAGATTGCCAAGGGTTCTATCCAAGGCTGGTACGACGTGATCATACATAGAGAATGTGGTCATAATTATCAGTCTCCAGACTATCCGTTTCGCGGGACCGCATTTGAAATTAGATTAAGCGGCAGCGCATAAGTTTCCTTGCTTTGACGTAAGACGATCCGGGATTGTACGTCGGAAATTAAATCAATGCCGAGTAACTCTTCGCGCAAAAAGTCGTCATAAGCATGCATGTCTTTCGTCACAACGCGAAGCATAAAGTCGACCGCTCCGGTTACAACGGCGCATTGCACAACCTCCGGCATTTTAGCGATGGCTTTTTCAAACTTCTCCATATGCTCGCGGTTGGGCAAGGCGAGTTTGACCGCAACAAAGACTTCAAAATCAAGCCCAAGTTCTTTTCGGTTT
Source organism: Hellea sp. (assembly GCA_020629545.1). Lineage (GTDB taxonomy): Bacteria > Pseudomonadota > Alphaproteobacteria > Caulobacterales > Maricaulaceae > JACOMS01. The sequence continues at coordinate 8,640 of JAHDDC010000029.1, read as the reverse complement.
AAAATCGTAACGCGTTCTTGAATGATCCCCATTTCTTCCATACGCTTAATTCTGCGCCAGCAAGGTGACGAGGAAAGCCCGACCTTGTCGGCAATGTCGGCCACAGAAAGTGCGGCATTATTCTGAATGAGATGAAGTATTTTAGCATCGATTCCGTCAATTTGGCCCGGCATATCATGTCTCTCTTGAAAAAATTTATGAAAAAATATTCTAATAATTAAGGAATATCAACTAAAAAAGCCATTTAAACTGACTGGTTTTTAGATAATATGGTCTAAACACTATTTGGGGAATAAGATTCAATGTCCAAACGCTCAAATCAGAGCCGGTTATACGTGCCGGAACCGCCGTTTAGACCGGGTGATAAACCTGATTATTCCCATATTTCCGTCCCGGCCAAGCATACGCCTTACAGGCCCGACCCGATGGTGGAGGCCCATGAAACCAGCGAGCACGCGCTCGGCCTTATTCGCGTCATGCGCTTTAACGGAGAAATTGAGGGTGAATGGGATCCGGGACTATCGCCGGATGTCTTGCGGGCGGGTCTGCGGTTTATGATGATCAACCGGGCCATGGATGCTCGTATGTTTAATATGCAGCGCCAGGGTAAACTTTCATTCTACATGAAAAGTACAGGCGAAGAGGCGATCAGCGTCGCCATGGCTATGGCGCTCCAAGATGGCGATATGATTTTCCCCACTTATCGACAGGTGGGTATTTTGATCGCGCGCGGATGCCCCATGCAGGATATGATGTGTCAGCTTCTCTCAAATAAAGGCGACTCGCTCCAAGGGAAGTCCTTGCCCATTTTGTTTAGTTTCAAAGATTATGGCTTCTTTTCGGTCTCCGGCAATCTTGGAACGCAACTCATTCAAGGTGTGGGCTGGGGCATGGCCTGTGCCTATAAAGGTACTGATGATATCGCCTCTGTTATTACTGGCGAAGGCGCGACAGCCGAAGGCGATTTTCATTACGCACTGAACTTTGCGTCGACCTATCGCGCGCCTTGCATCATCAATGTCGTCAATAACCAATGGGCCATTTCAAGTTTTCAAGGTATCGCCGCCGGAGAAGGCGAAACATTCGCCGCGCGCGGGACCGGTTACGGGCTGGCGACCCTTCGTGTTGACGGAAATGATTTTCTGGCTGTCTATGCGGCCATGCAATGGGCCGCTGAGCGGGCCCGGCGCGGTGGCGGCGCGACGGTCATTGAGCACTTTACATACCGCATGGAGGGCCATTCGACGTCGGATGACCCAACTAAATACAGGCCGAAATCAGATCCCGATGAGTGGCCGTTTGGCGATCCGATATTGCGCCTGAAAACCCATCTTTTGAAAATCAAAGAATGGGATGAGGAGCGTGATGAGGCTATGGAGACGGAGATCGCAGAATATATTCGCAGTTCCTATAAAGCGGCCGAAAAATTGGGGTCGATGGCGACTGAGTCCGGAATTGCGCCTGAGACCATGTTTGAACAGGTTTATGAAGAATTGCCGTCCCATCTTCAGCGACAACGCGACGATTTCATGATCGAAAACGCCAAAAAGCTAGAGGAATAGCCGTGGCCGAAATGAATATGATTGAGGCCATTCGCTCGGCCATGGATGTCAAAATGTCCCAAGACCCTGATGTTTTGGTTTTTGGCGAAGATGTCGGATATTTTGGAGGTGTGTTTCGCTGTACAGCGGGCCTCCAGGAGAAGCATGGATTACACCGCTGTTTTGACACCCCTATCTCCGAAGGGGGTATTATGGGAATTGCGATTGGCATGGCCGCTGCCGGCTTGAGGCCCATCGCCGAAATTCAGTTCGCTGATTATATTTACCCCGGTTATGATCAAATTGCGTCCGAAGCAGCGCGCTTGCGATATCGGTCCAATGGCGAATTCACAGCGCCGCTGACGATCCGAACCCCAGTTGGCGGGGGTATTTATGGGGGTCAGACTCATAGTCAGAGCCCGGAAGCTCTGTTTACGCATATCTCTGGTCTGAAAACGATTATTCCGTCAAATCCCTATGACGCCAAAGGGCTTTTGATTACAGCCATCGAAGATAATGACCCAGTTCTCTTTCTTGAGCCCAAGCGTTTATATAACGGGCCGTTTTACGGCGACCCTCACACGCCGGCCGTCAATTGGTCCGGCCATGAATTGGGGGAGGTCCCAGAGGGGCATTACCGGGTTGAATTTGAAAAAGCCCGTATGATCGCGGAAGGCGATGACCTGACAATTCTGGCTTACGGAACTATGGTCTGGGTTGCGGAGTCTGCGGCGGCGGAGCTCGGAGTTTCCGCCGATATTTTGGATCTGCGATCCTTATTGCCTCTGGATATCGATGCCATTGCAAATTCCGTCAAGAAAACCGGTCGCTGCGTCATTCTTCATGAGGCGACGCGAACGTCAGGATTCGGCGCTGAATTGATGGCGCAGGTTCAGGAAACGTGTTTTTATTCCTTGGAGGCTCCTATAGAGCGTGTAACGGGATGGGATACTCCTTATCCACATGCGCAAGAATGGGCCTATTTCCCGGGTCCAATTCGCGTTAAGACAGCAATTGAAAACGTTCTAAAAGGCTAGCTTTGACAGAATATCGTTTCAAAATGCCCGATATCGGCGAAGGCGTCGTCGAGGCCGAAATCACGGCTTGGCATGTCGCCATTGGTGATACGGTTGCAGAGGATCAGCCCATTGCCGATGCTATGACTGATAAGGCGACGATAGAACTGACCGCGCCCGTATCCGGTGTTATAGTCGGTCTGGGGTGCGAAGCTGGCGATATGCTCGCCGTTGGCGCTGATCTTGCAATTTTCGAAACTGAACACATTACCGAAGATAGTGGGCCTTCGGAGAAGGTTCCTTCGCCTCCGCCCCCAGTTGGCGGCGGAGGAACCTTCATCTTTAAAATGCCGGATATTGGCGAAGGTGTCGTCGAAGCCGAAATCACGGCCTGGCATATCAAAGCGGGCGATAGCATTACGGAAGATCAGCCTGTTGCCGACGCGATGACCGACAAGGCGACGATCGAGCTAACCGCGCCTGTCAGCGGAACGGCCGCCAAGCTAGGCTGCGAAGAAGGGGACGTCATAGCGGTCGGAGCCGATCTGGTTGTTTTTGAAGATGTGGAAGGCCTGCTGACTGAAACGCCTAAAACAGCACCTCCTGCAAAGTCTCCAGGGAAACCCGCCCCGTCGCAACCAAAGTCAAAATCGACACCCCATCCAGTGTCAGAAAAAACGACAACTCAAAGACGGGGAAAAGCACTCGCATCACCGGCCGTTCGCAAACGCGCCAAAGATGCGGGAATTGATTTATCCCAAGTAAAGTCTTCGGCGGCCTCCGGCGTTATCAGCCATGCCGATCTGGATATGTTCGAAACAGCGCTTGAGCCTCTACCCGGCGAGAACCGTATCAAAATTATCGGCATGCGCAGGATTATTGCTGAACGCATGCAGGCTTCTAAACGCAATATCCCTCATTTTACCTATGTTGAGGAAATAGACGTCACCGATCTGGAAGCCATGCGCAAACGTCTCAATGCCAAAAAGAGCGATGATAAACCCAAATTGACAGTCTTGCCTTTTATTATCCGTGCGATGGTTTCCGCTATCCGTGAATGGCCGCAAATGAATGCGCTATATATGGATGATGATGGATATTTATCTCAGTTCGAACCCGTTCATTTAGGTATAGCGACCCAGACCGATCAAGGCCTGATGGTGCCTGTCATTCGAAATGCGCAAAGCCTGAATATCTGGGAAACCTCTGCAGAAATTTCCCGCTTGGCCGCGGGCGCGCGGGAGGCCTCTTTGTCCAAGGAAGAGCTCACGGGCGCGACAACAACCCTGACCAGTCTGGGGCCTCTTGGAGGGATCGTGACGACACCTGTCATCAGCCGCCCCCAAGTCGCGATATTTGGACCCAATAAGATCAGGCCCAAACTTGTCTTGGAAAATGGTGAACTTGCCGAACGTCTGGTGATGAATTTCTCTATCTCCTGCGACCACCGTATTATTGATGGCTATGATGCGGCCTTGATGATGCAATATATTAAAGGCCTGCTCGAAGATCCTATGGTTATGTTTTTAGAATAGCTCAGCTATTTATGGCGGAGTCTGGAAGCGCCTTGAAATCACGGCCTATGACGCCGGTCTCGAGCTGATTTTTTTCAGCAAGATAGGGCACGAGCCTGTCAAGATGATCGGTTTGAATAAACAGAGACCCGGCCCCGAGCGCATCATTTATTTTGTCCATGAGATCGCCCCGGCCCATTACATTTGAAAACAAATGCATGTCTTGAATACGAATATTTCGGGCCGCGGCGAGGCTAAAGGAATATCGGCGCAAACCCATGACGCTCAAATTGTAATCTCGTCTCATTTTTCGGGCGTGGCGGCGTCCGAGGTAATGCGGCCGAAGGGCATAGTTCTCTGCTAATGGGACAAGTTTTTCAAAGTCTTTAATGCGGGCAAAAATGGTTACAAGCGGGGCATTTGCTGCATTAAACCCTGCTGCTTCTAATATCTCATCTATCATTGCGGCCGAATGTTTGGGGCCTTTCTTGAAGTCAATATCGACGGCAAAGCGGCCACGAACATTTTCGAGGGCCTCTAAAAGTGTTGGTACGCTTTCCCCCGCAAAAGCCTTATCCTTATGACTGCCGGCATCTAATGCTCAACATCGTGATCATGGAATACGACGAAATGCCCGTCACGCGTGCATCTGACGTCAAATTCTATACAGCGCGCCCCGAGCGCATAGGCTTTTTCATGGGCGGCAATTGTATTCTCAGGCGCATGGGTTTTGGTTCCGCGATGACCTACGGCAATGATTTTCTCGGGCAAAGGCGTTGGCGGTGTACGGCGCCGAAAAAACCGGTCCAGCCAGATTTCCGTCCCCGGAATAAATTCAGCCGAATTTCCGAGAATTTTCATGAGCGGCTATGGGGTCTAAAGGGCCTCGGCAAACCGTTCAAACAGATAAAAACTGTCCTGCGGGCCCGGACTGGCTTCGGGGTGATGTTGAACGGAAAAGACAGGCTTGCCTTTTAATCGAATACCGCAATTTGATCCATCAAATAGAGAAACATGCGTTTCCTCACAGCTCTCCGGCAGGCTATCACGATCGACCGCGAAACCATGATTCATGGAAACGATTTCGACTTTGTTTGTCGTATGATCCATAACGGGGTGATTTGCGCCGTGATGTCCTTGCTCCATCTTGACCGTCTTGGCGCCTAGAGCCAGTGCCAGCATTTGATGTCCAAGGCATATCCCCAGGATCGGCATATCTGCTTTGATGAGGTCCTGAATAACCGGGATTGAATAGACTCCGGTTGCCGCTGGATCACCCGGCCCATTCGACAACACAACACCGTCGGGCTTTAGCGCTAAAATATCCTTGGCCGAGGTTTTGGCCGGGACAACATGGACAGCCATACCCTGCGCCACAAGATTGCGGAGAATATTACGTTTAACACCGTAATCGATGACAACGACTTTCTTCATGCCCTTTTTATTTTCATAGCCTTTTGGCCAGACCCAGCTTGATTCATTCCAATCAAACGCCTCTGTCGCCGCGACATCAATGGCGAGGTCAGCCCCGACAAGCCCGTTCCAGCTTCGGGCTTTTTCCGTCAGCGCATCCACATCAAATTGGCCGTCTTTCTGGTGGACGATAACACCGTTTGGCATGCCGTGATCGCGAATATATGAGGTGAGTGCGCGCGTATCTACGCCGGAAATTCCGACAATATTCCGCGCCTGCATCCATGGTCCCAGTGGATTTTCATTGCGCCAATTCGAAGGCGGCGTAATTGGGGCTTTAAATATCGCGCCAACCGCCGCGGTTTCAGCGCGCGAAGTACTCGCTTCCTCATCTTCGGTATTTGTACCTGTGTTTCCGACATGCGGGAATGTGAAACATATGATTTGCTGGGCGTAAGACGGATCGGTCAAAATTTCCTGATAACCGGTCATTGCCGTATTGAAACAGACTTCTCCAACGGCTTCGCCTTCAGCGCCGCAGCCTTGGCCATAAAAAACCTGTCCCGTCGCCAATATAAGCGCCGCGGTGGGTTTGGGGGTTTGGTCTTGCATTTGTCTTGCCTATTGTCTAAGAGCGCGCGTTTTCAAGGTCGGCCCGTTGTATAGCGGCCCGCCCAAGACGCAAGAGAGAATGCGCACAAAAGTATAATTTTGGACCTGAAGATTTAACCAAATCGGCATTGACAGCGCAAGAATGCCTATGGAATCCTGCAGGTCTGGCGGTTTTTTCGTAAAACCCAAAGAGAGACAAAGGACATACATGCCCCTGCGTGACGACATAACTTCAAGCGTGAAAGACGCAATGAAGACTAAAGACGCGATCCGACTTTCCACACTAAGATTGGTCAACGCTGCCATTAAAGACCGCGATATCGCGGCACGTGCAGAAGACCGATGTGACGGAATCGAAGACAGCGAAATCATGGCCTTATTGGCAAAAATGGTCAAACAGCGCGAGGAAAGCGCCACCACATATGATGATAATGGCCGGCCTGAATTGGCAGAACGCGAACGCTCTGAAATTGACGTCATTCGCAAATTCATGCCGACACCCCTGACCGAAGATGAACTGAAAGCCGTCATCGAAGGTTATGTGAAAGACAGCGGCGCAACCTGCTTGAAGTCAATGGGGAAAATCATGGGCCAGCTTAAATCCGAATATGCAGGCCGCGTTGACATGGGCAAAGCCGGGGCGATTGTCAAAAGTCATCTCTGTAACTAACTAGAATTAACCATGAATTAGCCATATTCGCATCTAACAAGACGCATATGGTTCATGCGCTCATATTTGATTCAGGCGTTGGCGGTTTATCGGTCTCAGCCGAGATCCGAAAGGTTTCGCCAGGCATCCAGCAAAGCTATGTTGCGGATGACATGTTCCGGCCCTACGGTGAAAAAACGGATCAGCAATTGCGCGAGCGTCTACCCGGTTTGTTATGGACCCTTTGCGAAACTTTAAAACCGGACCTGGTCGTGATGGCCTGTAATACGGCATCCACTTCTGCCTTGTCCGAAATTCGCGCGGAGCTGGATATTCCGGTCATTGGCGTAGTTCCAGCGATTAAACCGGCGGCGGCGCTGTCCCGCACGCGCAGCTTTGCTGTGCTCGGCACGCCCGGCACTGTCAGGCGACAATATGTGGATCAGCTTATTAAGGACTTTGCGCCGGATCACTCCGTAATATTGCAAGGTTCAACCCGGCTTGTGGCGCTTGCCGAAGACAAACTCGCGGGCAGGCCCGTTCACATGGGCGCTTTGTCAGAGGAAATCGCGCCTATCTTCAAAGATCCGGATGTCGATTGTGTTGTTCTGGCCTGCACCCATTTTCCGCTCTTAATTGAGGAATTGGCTGCTGCAGCTCCGCCGGGTATTAACTGGGTTGATTCAGGTGAGGCTATTGCCCGCCGGGTTCAATCCGTAGCCCGTGAAATTTCGGTTTTTCGGCCAAGACGGACAGGGCCTGACCTGGCTCTCCTTGTGGGGCAAAACAATGACCCCGTGCGGGCCCGGGCCTTCAAGGATTATGGATTTGAAAGAGTCGTCGGTCTTTTGGACTCATCCAAAACCGCGATTAATGCATAAAGGTTTTATAGAGATAATATAGACCGGCTAAAATCAGGAATAATCCAATCGTGAATTTTCCAAAATGCTCTTTCATGATGGCTTCGGCCTGATTGCCGAACTTTTTAATAATTGCGGCGATCAGGAAAAATTGCCCAAACCGGGCCAAAATACTGGCCACAATAAAGACCGGGAAACTGATTTTCATCGCCCCGCTCAATATGGTTATAACTTTATAGGGAAAGGGCGTTAGGCCGGCGCCAAAGACAGCAATCCCGCCATGCTCATCAGTCATGGCTCGAAATTTATCAACACTGTCCATTTTTCCAAGCTTCTCTAAAAGCGGTTCAGCCATGGTTTCATAGGCAAACCAGCCCAGACCATAACCCGCAATCCCGCCCAATATCGAAAACACCGCGCAGATTGTAGCATAGCGCCAGGCTTTTGAATGATCCGCCTGTACCATGGGCGCAAACATGACCGCTGTGGGTATGGGGAATATTATACTTTCGATAAAGGCAATAAAGGCCAGTAACGGGACTGCCCGCTTATGCCGCGCCAGCGCCTTTGTATTCTCATACCACTGCTCTAAAAATGCAAGTTTACCCTTCATAATCGCCGCTCTAACATGGATATGTGAATGGGGAGTTTATAGTTCGCACTAACCTGTAAAATAACAATACACCACAAAAAATATACGTCAGAGATTTTTTCTCATCTGTGAAAATGTTTAATTGCCCAAACGTGACTTAAGTCACGGAATTGCGCCAGACCCGAATTTAGTGTATCTTGGCGGGAGAGGCGCACTATGAAAAAATTAATGTACAAGCTTACCCTGGCAGGGACGGTTTTAACCGTCGGTATTGTTTTGACGCGGGCCTATGCGGCTGCCGCCGGAGTTTTGCCGTAAAAATTTCGAATATTCTATGAATCAGGTATAGTTTTTTGAACATGACTGTCTTATATAGCCATCACTTCAAGCGGGTGTGGCGGAATTGGTAGACGCGCGGGATTCAAAATCCTGTTGCTTTACAT
>JAHDDC010000092.1 GCA_020629545.1 Hellea sp. | reverse complement strand
CTATAGGAAGCGTCAATTCGAAAAAGAAGGTTGATCCCACTCCCGTTTCCGAAACCACACTTATCCGCCCGCCCATGAATTCAATGATTTCTTTGCAAAGAGACAAGCCCAATCCCGTGCCTTCGTGGCGGCGCGACAAAGAGTTATCCAATTGATGAAAAGGTTCATAAATTTCTTCGATGTCAGCCTCTTTCATCCCGACCCCTGTATCTCGGACATAAACGCACAGATTAAAGGTCGTGTCGTCTATGGCATGGCCATTTAATAAGAGGTTCACAGACCCTTTATCTGTGAAATCGAGTGCATTTTTAAGCATGTGATTGATGACCGTCTCTAATCGCTTTTGATCCGTAAACAGAAATTTCGGCACCTGGTTTGCAATGTGTAATCCGAGAATTATTTTATCATCAATCTGATTGTCAGCATGCTTTGCGATAATATTTTGCACCATTTTGTGAATATCAACCGTGCTGGGCTGAAGGACCATTCGTTCATTATCGATTTGCGACATCTCCATGACATTGCTCATAACTTCCAAGAGCTTCTCACCGCACTGGTTGACCATATCTGCATATTGCCTTTGCTGAGACGTTAAATTGGTTTTCAGGAGAAGTCCGCTCATGCCGGATATTCCGTTAAGGGGCGTTCGAATTTCATGGCTGAGGGACGAGAAAAAGCGCGTTCGGCGCCGATCAGCATCACGAATACGCCTTATATTAGCTTCGTTTTGCGCAAACAAACCGTGAATAGAATGCGCCAGGCTCGCTGATACGATCATCGTAACGATACATGCAACTGAAAGCTGGATTGCGCGCTGGGAGTTTCGTGATGTAAACAGTTCAGCCGAAAAAACACTATCCGAAACCCAAAAGGTCGAATACCCAAATAAAAGGCCCGTCAGTAATAAGCAGGATGCCCCTACAGCTAAAGCCATGCGCCACCCACTGATAAATCCAGCCAAAAAGATACTGATCGGTAATAAGGGCAATACGGCGCTATTGATACCGCGCCCTTCGATCAAAGCCGAAGCTATTACACCGCCAAAGACCAAAATCGTAAAACCGACAGCCCCTATGGCAAACCGTCTGTGAAACTTAAAACTAATCATAAGCGCAGAGGCAAATACTATTGCTATCGCTGTCACCCAACTATCAATTGTCCAACCGCCGTAGTTAATCTGAATTTGGATCAGATTGAATATCTGCACCCCAATCAAACTTAAACAGGTTATATATAGGGCGCGAATACGCATCAAATCGCTTGCGGTATCCAGACGATTATATCCCATCAAAACTTCAAATTTTTCGAGTATGTTCAACTGCCGGCTCTTTTTGTACCAATTCGGGACGAAAGAACCATCAAAAGGCAAACAAGCTATTAATTTAGTCGGGCGTTTTGGCTTATGCGCCACATATCTGAGAAAGGAATAGAACGCCCGCTAGGCTGCACGATCATGACATGATCCCGGGTTAAATCTCGAGGATGATCGACACCGCAAGAATGGGCAATCATCTCAACCTCGTGACGTAATGTATCACAATAGTTTCGAACCTTTACGGACTTGCTTTCTGGATTAAGCCCTTGTTGTAGACGCCGGTCATGGGTCGTAACGCCAGTTGGGCATGTGTTTTTATTGCATTTCAGGGCCTGAATACACCCAAGTGCAAACATAAACCCTCTGGCTGAATTGACAAAGTCAGCACCAGCGCAAAAAGCCCAAGCAACTTCTGCGGGCGTTACCAATTTTCCGCTAGCGATCAACGCCACGCGCTCCCGCAGGCCTGCCGCCCGCAGCAAATCATCCACAGTTGGCAGGCTTTCGCGGATGGTTAGGCCCATATTGTCCATCAGTGGCATGGGCGCGGCACCTGTCCCGCCATCGCCTCCGTCCAGCGAAATAAAATCCGGAGCACTTTGTTTTCCGCGCTTTTGTATAGCGGATAACAATTCTTTAAATGGCTCGATGTTTCCAATGACAAATTTTATACCGGTTGGACGGCCAGAAATTTTTCGCACACGATCCACAAGATCTAGCAACTCTTCTGGGTTGGAAACCTCTACGTGGCGATTGGGTGAAATTGCGGCCTGACCTACAGGTATTCCGCGAATTTCGGCTATTTCATCCGTAACTTTGCCTGCCGGAAGGATTCCTCCTTTACCCGGTTTCGCGCCCTGACTGAGCTTAATCTCAATCATTTTGATTTGTGGGTTTTCGCAGAGCTTTTTGAGTTTACTTTCATCGAGCGTCATATCTTCATTACGACAACCAAATTTACCGGTCCCAATTTGGTAAACGAGATCACACCTGCCTTCGAGATGATAAGGCGAAACCCCACCCTCACCCGTATTTAACCAACAACCAGCAAGCTGGGCCCCGTAAGACAATGCTTGGATAGCCGGCTTTGATAAAGAGCCATAGCTCATCGCCGATATATTGAAAAAACTATTGGGCTCATATGGATATTTACTACCCCCTCCAATCACAAACGGTTTATGAGGAATATGTTCACCTTCTTGCTTTGGAAACATGCCATTGGCGAAGATTGTAGCGCCAGGCGAAAGATTTCGGGTTGAACCAAATGGGACTGTCTCTGATCCATGTTCGGCGACGTCACTTATCCAGTCACGCTCGGCTCGATTAAATGGCATTTCTTCCCGATCCATAGCAAAGAAATATTGACGAAAAAACTCTCCGAGACTTGAAAACAAGTTCCGAAATCGCCCGATAACCGGATAATTACGACGAACCGCGTCCTTTGTTTGAGAAATATCAATCAGAAAAAGGACGAGAACAATGAATATTATAAATCCCAAAACAAAGAGAAATAAAGAACCGAGAATGTTCAAGCCGCGCAGCGCCATCTCTGTCAATTCACCCATAGATTCGTCCCCTGTGGTTCAAGTTAGTTTAACCCAAAAAAAAAGCACGCCACAAGGGCGCGCTTAACCAGATATTGCGATAAGGCTATTCGCCGCTGCCGTAGGATTTTTTCTCGTCCTCAACAGCTTCTTTGACGTCTTCTTTGGCCTTTTCCATGCCATCGCTCATTGCGTCTTTGACATCACCAGCAGCGTCTGCAGTCGCATCCATTGCATCACCAGCCATGTCACCGGCTTTTGCCGCGGCATCCTTCACGGCATCGCCAGTTGCAGTGGCGGCATCACCTACGGCATCAACGGCTCCTCCAGCTACGTCACCAGCTTTTGCGGCTGCATCTTTAACGGCGTCGCCAGTCGCAGCGGCCGCGTCTCCAACGGCGTCTTTCGCGCCTTCTGCCATGTTTCCAGCTTTTTCAGCGGCGCCCTTCATGGCGTCACCGGTTGCCGCAGCGGCATCACCAGCTTTATCAACTGTTGCTGCGGCTGCGTCTTTAGTTTTTTCAGCTGCAGCAGCTGCCGCATCCTTAGTCTTCTCTGCTGCCTTATCAGCGGCTTTACAGCCTCCAAAAGACAATGTTGCGGCAACCAAGCCGGCAACGAATAATTTAGTTGTCATATTTTGACCCCTCAAAATCAATTTTACCCCGCGAAAACCCTTACAAAACATTAACGTCAGCGCCAAGAAGAAATATCTGTTAATCTTCTCCACCCCGGACTCGCAATTCAGCATCATTCAGCCTACATTTCTTGCATGCGCTTTGGTGAAAACTTTCTTGATGAGCTGAAAGCTCGCATCCGGCCATCGGATGTGATCGGAAAATATGTGAAATTGAAACGTCAGGGTCGAGAATTTGCAGGCTTGTCCCCGTTTACTAACGAAAAGACACCCAGTTTCTTCGTCAATGATGAAAAAGGTTTTTATCACTGCTTTTCATCCGGAAAACATGGGGACGCGATTTCATTCCTTATGGAAGTTGATGGCCTTGCCTTTCCAGAAGCTGTCGAAAAACTTGCCCGAGACGCTGGAATGGAAATGCCAAAAGCTGATCCAGACGCCGAGCGGCAAGCCGCGCGAAATAAAGTTGCGATTAACTGGATGGACGCAGCCCAAACATTTTTCCAGAAATCCCTGCGCAGAGATGTGGGAACAGAGGCCCGAGAATACCTTCAATCGCGAGGTTTGACGGGAGAAGACGCCCAACGCTTCGGTATTGGCTTTGCACCAGATAGCTTTAATGCTCTGCGGGAAGAACTTATTCAGCAGGGTGCTAAAACGGAAGTTCTGATCGAAGCCGGACTTTTAATTGAACCAGACGATAAGTCCCGGCAACCTTGGGACAGGTTCCGTAATCGCATTATGTTTCCGATCCATGATCCGCGGGGGCGGCTGATTGCATTTGGCGGCAGAGCCATGGAAAAGGATGCCAAGGCGAAATATCTCAATTCACCCGAAACCAGTCTCTTTCATAAGGGTCGCGTGCTTTATCGTTACCCAGAAGGTCGAAAAGCGCTTTCAAATCCCAAAAATAGCGCTCGAGGTTTGATCGTAGCTGAAGGCTATATGGATGTAATTGCATTGGCCAAATATGGGTTTGAAAATGCCGTCGCGCCGCTCGGTACGGCATTAACTGAAGATCAGCTCGAACTCTTATGGCGGGCTGGACCCGAACCAATTTTATGCTTCGATGGCGATAAGGCCGGCATTCGAGCCGCCTATCGATCTATCGAGCGGGCTTTACCGCTTTTAAGGCCGGGTCAATCTATTCGTTTTGCGGTCTTGCCCGAAGGTCAGGATCCAGATGACTTGCTGCGTCAAGCTGGGCGAAACGCGATGGAAACAGTTTTGGAGCGGGCCGTTCCACTTGTTGATATGCTCTGGCAACGCGAAGTTCAGGCGGCCCCGCTTTCGACTCCTGAAGACAAGGCGGGCCTCAAAGACCGCATATACGCTGCTTTGCGGGAGATCACTCATGACAATGTCCGTGATCAGTATAAAACAGCTTTACTCAAACGCTTTAACGATGAATTTGGTTATCAATCAGGCCGTAAGTCCTTTGGTGGATCCAAACGATCAAGGAAATACATTCCGGCCAATCAAAAAGGCGAAATGAATGCTGGAGCCATTATCGCCGGACGAGAGAAGTTAATTATTGGCGCTATCCTGGAATGGCCAGACCTTCTCGATCATGTCGACGATAGTTTATTCGCCTTTAAATTCAGCGATTCTCACTTTGCAAGGCTGTTAACGGCTGTTTTGTCCTATCAGCGCCGTACGAATATGGTTGAAAAGTCCGAACTCTATAGCCATATAGAGGCCGAAGGATTGGGAACGACTCTTAAGTCTCTGCGAAAAGATCGGCGCTTGATAATAGCGGCGATGGGAGGCTCCGACGCTGACCTGGCAACACGACTGGCATTCTGGAACGCAGAAGCCGAAGCCCTATTGGGCAATAACCAGGTAGACGATGCGCGCGAAGATGCCCGATCTCGCATGGCGGATACAATTCGCGAAGACAATGCGGAAGGCTTGAAAAAGCTTATGCGAGCTTCGCGACGTAATCGCCAAAATTAGGATTAGACCGGTCGGAATGGAGACATTGCGAGCCGGCATATACGCATTGTTAAGGCTAAGAATTTACATTCTTACCTTTTGCTGGAGTGAATGACACATGGCCGAAGCCAAAACGACCGAAACGACCACAGCTAAAAAAGACGACGAAACCCCAATTACGGCCCCTCCCGGTACAAATCGACTGGATATGGACAATATCGAAGTCAAGCGCATGTTGGCGAAAGCGAAACTGAGCGGACTTTTAACGACAACCGAACTCAATAAACATATCGATCTTAAAGGCATCACACCTGATGATATCGAGATAACTCTTGCTCAATTATCTGATCTTGGCATTTCCGTTATTGACGAGAAACAAGAAGACCTACTTGGCCCCAAGACGCTCGCCCGTACGCGCGGAACAGCCGTTAAAGGGGGTAACTCTAAAGAAGAACTAGACCGGACCGATGATCCGGTACGCATGTATTTGCGCGAAATGGGGACAGTCGACCTCCTTTCCCGCGAAGGTGAAATTTCTATTGCTAAACGTATCGAGGCTGGCCGCTACACAATGATCAAGGGCCTGTGCGAAAGTGCTCTGACATTTGAAGCGATTATGGTCTGGCGCGAAGAACTGGAAGAAGGCCGCATCCTACTTCGTGACATTATCGATTTGGACGTAACCTATAATCGCGCCATCGGTAATATTCAGGAAGACCGATCAGGAGCCGCTGTCAGACGCGAAAAAATTGAGCGCGGTGAATTAGAAGCCACCGAAGAAGACTTAAAGCACAAAGAAGAAAACAGCCGTACGATTAAGATCGAACGAAATTACGAAGAAGGTCAAAAGCCTATCGATGACGACGAGGAGGAAGAGGAAGATAAAACCAATCTCTCCATGGCCGCAATGGAAGCTGCCCTTCGTGAAGATGTCATGAATACGCTTGATCTCATTTCGGCCGATTTTGCCCGATTCCAGAAATTACAAGAAATGCTGATCCGGTCACGCCTCTCTGGGCGAAAGATGCGGGCGCCCCAATTCGAAGAATATGAAGGTATTCAGAACCGAATTATTCAAGAGATTAAATCTCTACAGCTCAATAATGCCCGTATTGATGCGCTTATTGAGCAGCTTTACGCCATCAATAAGCGGTTCATATCTCTGGAAGGTCGCTTAATGCGATTAGCGGATGGCAATGGTGTTCCCCGGCATGAGTTCCTTGAGAGTTATCTTGGGTCGGAGCTAAAGCCGAACTGGCTGGAAGATATGGCCGGAAAATCGGCCGCCTGGGACCGCTTCGCCAAACGTGAAGGTATTTCGATTGAAAAAATCCGGGCGGAGATCGGTGAACTGGCAAAGGAAACTGGCGTACCCGTTGATGAGTTTCGCCGTATCGTTCAAACCGTTCAAAAAGGTGAACGGGAAGCCCGTCAGGCCAAAAAAGAAATGGTCGAGGCCAATCTACGTCTCGTGATTTCCATCGCCAAGAAATATACTAATCGCGGCCTTCAATTCCTGGATCTTATTCAGGAAGGCAATATTGGCCTAATGAAGGCAGTCGATAAATT
>JAHDDC010000091.1 GCA_020629545.1 Hellea sp. | reverse complement strand
GCAAGCTAGGATAGCTCTTGATTTTAGTCATTTTTGAATAATGGAGCGGGCGATGTGCGTCAAGTTCTTAATACAAAAAACATTAAAACAATAGCTTAAGTCCACTCAAAATCGCGTTTTGTTACACAGTTGGCGGGTAGGATGTTGTACGGTAATCAAAATTAGGGGTCGCTAGTTTCATACAGATATAGACCTGTCGCCTCGTTGGTGCAAAATGCCGCCGAATGGTTCCCTAGAATGTTAGGTTCAAATTTGGTTTTCCAATTTGCATCATCAACCATGGCAGCGATAAAAGCTGTTCCATGATATGCTGAAAACATCATATGTATATTATCCCCCGCTTTGGTATTTGGGTACCTTATAAAAAACTGCTCTCCTGACTTTTGTGACCCCTGTATAAGCTCATCTAAATTTGTGAAGATTGATACCAATTCAGGTATTTTCTTGTTATTCATCAGCTCATAATTTGTAAGCCATCGAACTAGTATAATCCCCTCTTCAGGAAATATAGAATTTGAATTATGGTACTAGTGTGCCAAGGCCTGTTTAGCTGCCCACTTTTTTAGGTGTTTTGTAAATAATTCTGGCTTAAAAGTTAGTTTGTTATGAGTCTGAATAATACCTTTAGATTCTAAAAGTACGTTTCCACTGTCAGTGAATAAAGTGCTGAAACCCGGAACATTATTTTTGCAGCCCGCCATAAGTTTAGTGAAGTAATCGAGCATCTTTTCATTGTTTGATGATCCATAGAAAGATGGTGATTGCATAATAGCAAAAAATGCTGCGAGTTGGTCTTCCGCACCTGTACCATTATTACATCTCTTACACGCGGGTACTTCCATTCCCTGCAGACGTAACTTGTCCCAAAAAATGACTTTTGGAGGTGCATGCTCAATTGTCTCAGTTTGTCTTTTACCACCACATAGGCAACAATAAGGGTGCTTGCCTTTAAATTTTTCAATTCTGGTCATTTTTCTTTTTTTCTCGCCCATGTTTGCTCTCTCTTTACATCCGGCAATTTTCGCCGAACGCGCTTTTGAATTTTTGTTTGGAAAGGCCCCAGTTTATTACTATACCACAGCAGAACTGAACCTATGCTGAAACTACGGTTCAAAAACCATTCATCCTAAGTAGATGAAAATATTTCCGTTCGGGTAAGTTTAGCGGGGTTCAGTGGAAATTGAGAAAATATATCCCGTTCGGGAAATATTATCTTGAAATCATACGAATCCTGCATTATATTCCCGTTCGGGAAATATTATGACTGTAGACCAAATTGGACATATCATACGCACCGAGCGCAAGCGACAAGGATTGCGTCAGGACGAGCTAGCCGCCGCCTCAGGCGTTGGTTTGCGTTTTCTGGTGGAAGTGGAGGGCGGTAAGGAAACCGCGCAGATTGGCAAGGTTCTGGCGGTTCTGGAAGCGCTAGGCTGCACGGTAAACATCACCAAGCCGGACTCACGACCATGATCCGCTCATTATCTGTCTGGTGGGATGATCGCATTGTTGGTTCCCTGAACCTGAATGAATATGGCGAACCGGAGTTCCGATATACCGCAGAATGGCTGACGCATAACAATGCTATGCCAATTTCTGTATCACTCCCTTTACAAGCCGAAGTTTTCTCTCGGCGTGAAAGCCTCCCCTTTTTTGAGGGGCTTTTACCCGAAGAAAGCCAGAGGCGAGATATAGCTGCCGCTTTAGGGATATCACATAAAAACGCCTTCAAACTGCTTGTAGAACTCGGCGGCGAAATTGCGGGGGCTTTGTCCCTGTGGCCGGAGGGTATTGAGCCGCCAGTTGTCACGACGACTTCCAATAAGCCTTTATCGGATAAAGCATTGGTAGAAACCGTCGAGTCTCTTCCCTTACGCCCCATGTTGGCAGGCACGGAAGGTTTGAGGCTGTCACTGGCCGGGGCGCAATCGAAACTACCTGTTGTGTATAAAAACGGGCAGGTATCTCTGCCCGCAGCAGGCGAACCCACAACGCATATCATTAAGCCGCCCATATCCCGCTTTGAAGGCACAACCGAAAACGAAGCGTTCTGTATGCGGCTGGCAGAAGTCATCGGATTGTCCGTTGCACCCGTGAGCATTTTAGATGTGGGCGAAAAGCCCTGCCTTTTGGTCGAACGTTATGACCGCGCCACAAATGACGCAGGCGAAACACGACGCCTGCATCAAGAGGATTTCGCGCAAGCGCTCGGCTTTACGTCAGACCGAAAATATACGGCAGATGGCGGGCCCCGCCTCAATGACTGTTTTGACTTAGTTCGGCGGGCAACGACACGTCCGGCGCGTGAAGTGCTGAAATTACTAGATGCCGTGCTCTTCAACATCATAATTGGTAATGCTGATGCACACAGCAAAAATTTCAGCCTGCTTTACACAGATAATGGCATTATCCTGGCACCGCTTTATGACCTGTTATCGACAGTCGCTTACACAGAGCTCAGCCCCAAATTTGCGATGAAGATTGCAAAGCGATCAACACTGGAAGAAATGAAGCCCAAAGACATTCAAGCCATCGCCGAGCAGACAGGTTTAACGGCACCGTTCATACGTCGCCGGATGAAAGATTTGGCGGAAGCGACCATCACCGCTGCACCTGAAATAACAGAAAGCTTTGGTGAGCGGTCTATAGATAGAAAGGTTATGCAAGGCTTTGCGAGCGCAATCTCGGGACGCGCTGAACAGGTGTTAGGGCTGACCGAATAAACTAAAGAGAGGCAGAGATTGAGAATGTTAGATTAAGGCAAGATAAAAGGGTGGGCCCAAACGGGCCTAAGTCATTGTCAGCACATCGTTTTTGGTGGCCCACCTAGAAACAGGGTGGGCCCCACTTATTTGCGTTTGTTATATGAATTCAAGAACTTAAGGTGGGCCCTGTTCACGTAAATGCACGCTGGATCACAGAATTTCACCTTGAAATATGCGTTTAAGATTTAGGGCGACTCTATGCTCAAAGTACAGACCTATAGACTTTTACCTGTTACATCTTATTTAATAGCTGCAGGAAATACCGTTGTGAGGTTTGGCGTCCATGGCCATCGAAATGTACAGAGTTGTAGATACTTACTTGATTTATGTAGACCAAGAGAATGGTACCGACGAACCAATAACTTTGAAAGCCGTGGTTCTTGAAATGGACGGCTTCGAAAGATTATTTATCAGGTATTCTCATACTATGATTCCCAGTGAGAAGGCGGCAGGCCCTTGGTATTCAAATAGTATGACTAAGGCTGATAGCCGTGAGCATGCTAAGGCAGTAATAGAGCAGTTTGCAAATGAAATGGAACGGTCATTTAAAATTGTTCCATGGATGAAAGATCTATAATCAAATGTTAGAGAGGTACGCCGATGGCAAAGCCGCCAAGGTTTGAAAAGTTTGTCACTAAGCTTACTTCGACGAACAGTCTTCCGGTTCTTCCTCTAACTCATGGCACCACGGCGTTTGGCCTTAGAGATATAGTCAATGAAGGAGAGCTTAAGGTAAATATGTGCGATACCCTGCAACGGGATTTGATTTTCACTTTTTACGGCAGGCCATCTTACCGCCCTAAAGATGCAGAGAAGTCATTTTATCAAAATGTAGGCGCTCCAGTATTCCTTATTTTGTCTCCCGATCTAATTGCGAAATCGGACTTGGCACATCCTTTTGATAGTGGGGCAGATAAACTAGGTTTGTACAAACCTCACTTTGGTGAGAAAGCGAAACTTTCGGATTTTTCTTTCAATCCGTCCCAAAATTCACTCAAAGCACTGATAGAAAAATTTTATGGTGACAACAAAGCATACATGAGCAACTTGCCCAAAAACGATGCAGGGCTTAGCGGCGATGAGTTTGAAGCAAAAGCCTATCATGCTTCCTTAATGGATGGGCGTCGAGAGGGAGCGGGGGATGAAAGGGCATCGTCAATAGAAATAACCTTATACGAGAACGTTACAATTAGGCGAAAACACGTGAAGTTAGCAGTCATCCCTGATGTTCTGGCAGATAGCGGCGAAACTATTGATAAATTGAATGCCATTGGTTTTCCCATTGAAACTTACTCATTTAGGCCTGGTCTCTCGTGGAGCGACTATATGGCTTTGATTTACGATCTTGTTGAAAATTGGTACAAAATCGAGCGATTGCTGTGAAAGTCGCCGGATACATTAATGAACACGGAGCAAAAGCTGGTTTCGTGAAAGTTGTTTTGTCGGATCCACCCGACAATAGGATGTTTATTTTTGGCCATTCCCATACCGCTGAGAAACCTGCGATTATCCCGATATCAGAAGTACACTCTAGTGGATATTATATTCGAGAAGATAAGGATATTCCATACGAGCAAGGGACTCTCGCTTTGATTGGTTTTATCCTTGGTGAGGATGTTATCGTTGGTAATTTGAACGGCGTATTACTCACTCTTAACGAAAGATTGGATGAACTCGACCCTTATCCCGTGCTGAAATTTTCCGTTGTTGAATTAATTTATTCGAAATCTATGACTTGGCCGGTCGTAAGAACGGCATTTCAAAACGCCAAGATACGAATTGTAGAAAAATTTGGATTAAACGCTGCTGAGAACTGGCAAAACACACAAGTAATTCTTCCTGCTATTTTAACCATTCAATCTTTACCTAAATTTTCCAACATCGAAGTGACTCCGATTGCTGATTTGGACGTCAAATCAAACGCTGGTAAAAACAATGCTGAGATTTCCGTGGTTAAAGGATTAAAGGTTACGATAACGGTAGACCGCGATTTCTCATTTTCCAAAAGAGAGGTGGATCTAATTATAGCTGATACTGTCGCGCGCTACAGAGACGATCTTCTTGTACAAGTTTCCTACCGCAATGTGTTCAACAAGCCTAAGTCTTATGTGAACAACAATGTAAGTTTAGCAAGAGAGCAATATACAGTTATTGATACATTTCATATTCACATTGACAATGAAAGTAACTCAGACCAACCAGTTTCATTAAAGGCAGTTGTTTTGCAACTAGATGGAAGTGAGAGGTATCAAATAAGATACTCCCACACAATGATTCCAACCGAGCATTCAGCCGGGCCTTGGTATTCAGATAGTATGACAAATGCTGACAGTAGGAGCCACGCTAAAGCTCTTATCACAAATTTTGCTCGTAGAATGGAGCGAGCATATAAAATCGTTTCATGGGATAAAGAGGTTTGAATAGTTTGCGCTGCTTAGGGGTCAGCCCCTCAGCGCACTTCACAAAAAATAGGCCGGGCCGTGGCTCGGGCTAGAGCCCTGCGCCCGCACCAACCCGATCGATTTTTCACTCCGTTTGCACACCCCGTTTTCGCCAAAAGGCAGGGTTGCATCTGCAACCCAAATTCACGGAATATCACCGACAGCTTTGTTTTCTCGTGTAATAATTAACTATCCACCCCAGATTCGGAGTAAGGAAAATTATGGCTAACCCACACAAAGACAATCTTGAAGCTGCCACACGAGTTGCCGCGGATATTGTGCGCAAATATGGCGAGGAATACTGGCCGATTTTTGATCGGCTGGAACGAGAGCTTAAAGAAGTTTGTTCGAGGGAAGAACGACTTAAATCTTTTGAATGACCTTCATCAAGTCATCGGTGAAGCCATTCGGCACAGGATGCGCGATTTTAAGCAACTCACCTTGTCGGTATGTCATTGACCCGCCGTCGCCGTAATTTGGGCGGCTATTCTTATGACCCATCAATAGGCAACGCAGGCCGTAATCCAATCCCGCCTCAAGCATGCGTTTTTCAAATGAATGCCGAAAGGAGTAGATGCGGTGATCTTTGGTTGGGAACAAATGCCGATGCCTAAAAGCCTTCATCAAAGCTGCCGATAATAAGCTTCCTTTATCGCGATAATGTGGAAAGCCGTGCGGCGAGAGTTTGAAGGCTTCCAATGAAACGCCCACCAAAGGAATATCCCTTAGCGATGATGCGGATTTCAATTGTCTATCAGTTTTTGGCCGAATTTTGATATGTGGAGCCTCCACATTTAAAACAATATCTTCGGGCCTGAGGTTGGCAATTTCGCTGGGGCGGCATCCCGTTTCAATTAAGGTATATATCAGGAGCGTGGCTTGCGGGTTCAGGCCTTTGAAAATATCAGGCTTCAAAATGCGTTGTTGCACAAATTCGTCTTCAAAGTGTGGCACATCTTTGACAGACTTGTCAGTGAAGCTAAGTTTACGAAACGGGTTCTCCCGATCTTCCTCGCCTTCATAAGTCCAGTATTCTGAATAGAGCTTTCGCAAATTGCCAATATCGCGATTGGCGCTATTTGGGCTGAGCGGCTTCTTATCGCCCTTGGGCCGAAGGCGTTCTGCCCACCAGTTATAAACTTTGCGGGCATGCTCGCGCGTAATCTTATCCATGGGTATATCACCGTTAAGGTCGACAAAATAATTCACGGCACAAAGCTTGACTTTGCGCCAGAGCTTCAATTGCGCCTCTGACTTCCCGAGTAAGTCGCCCACGGCAATTTCCTTACAATATAACTCAAATGCCTTTGATATCGGCATGGATGGCCGTTTTGCGCCGCCTAAAACCGCCTGAACGTCATTTTTGTTGAGGTTTGGCGTTTGAGAGAGCCGAAGGACGCGCTTAACGATTTCTTCCAATGTTGCTGTATCCGCCAGCTCATCAATAGGTTTATAGTCAAAACCATGTGCCATAGCTCGCTTGCGAGCGGCCTCATATCTCAGAGAGGTTCCGTCACGGCATTTATCAACCGCAAGGCTTTCCCAATAAAGGTCATCGGCTTTTGCGAGCGCGTCACGTCGTTTCCTGGCTAGCTTGATAGAGTCGGTTCGCAGTGATCGTCTGATCATCCGGCGAGTGTCGTGTTTTTGGTAAATTTGGGGCACCCGACGAACATATTGATACTGCCCGCCACGCCGTGTCAGATATTGATCTTGATAGCTTCGCATGAGGTCAATTTATCCCTTTTGTTACACATTTTGTTACACAGTTTTGAAGGAAACCGTGAAACAGCGTGAAACCCGGTGAAAAAACCGTTATATTTCAGCTGTATAAAGGGAGAAAAATGGAGCGGGCGATGAGATTCGAACCCACGACCCTCACCTTGGCAAGGT
>JAHDDC010000028.1 GCA_020629545.1 Hellea sp. | reverse complement strand
TCATTGGTAATGATGAGGTCGGGAGTTCAATTCTCCCTCGCGGCACCATTTTTCCCAACTAAATCAATGATTTACAGAGTTCGCTTTTTTTGTCAACTCAGAAAAATTGCTCCAGTAAGCACATAGTAAGCACGGGGCCCAATTTTGCAATTATTGAAACGGAATCAAAAAAGGAAGGCGATGCCTTCCTTGGTGGGCAATTTGAACCTATATCATTGATATTCAGCGGTCATTTCTGCCCTTGAGCAAATGAGATAATCCTCAAGATCTTTTTCCGCATATCGTAACCAGGCGCGTGATGCGCCGATGGGCCAGTATTTTGGTGCAAAACAAAGACAAACCAGACGACCTTAGACCCAAAGCTCTGGTGCAGGGTCTGCCCGGCGCCAGACTGGCCGACCGCCCACACCCGGCCACCGAGGAGGGAGCATCACGTAATTCAAACTGATTTTAAAAAATAGAAATATCTATGACACTTAAGTCAACCTGGGCGACCTAGCCGAAGGATCGACGCTCAGTCTAAACAGCAGTCTTATTCAACTTCATATCATGATAATAGGCCCAAACAGTCAAACAGACCTGATCACTGGCACCTGTTTGGCACAGAAGATCATTAATGGCCTTTTGTTCCTTATCAAAAGGATCGCCATAGCCCAATTGTAAGGCCGCTTTCGAAACTTCTGTCAGATCACGCCTCAAAGACTGCACGCCTGCATATTGTGACGCCAGAAACAGCTGAACTTTATCAACAATGTCAGATCGGTAGCCCATAACCCAACTCCAAACCATTTACCCTATCAAATCAAAAGAGAGAGACGAAGATGGCCTGAATTCGGTATACCCACATAATCCCACACATCCCGCTGAAGACCATCTTCGCTCATTGGGGCACTTAAGAAACTATCTCAAATCTTTTAACAAACAGGTCAAAACCTGGCCCGATCTCCGTTAACTTTTAATCACTATGAATATTGAGTTAAGTATTTAGCAAAGATGCATGCAGCACTAAATACACATCAGAGCATTACTTTACCACCTGACCGCAAAACTGAAAATTTCTAGAAATACACGCTAAAGGGTCTTCGCGGCGGTTCTTCCGGTCCCCACATGACACGATTGCAGCCACCCGCACCGCCCCAAAGCCCCAAAATTCATTTCAATGAGCCAGTTAGAGTATAAAGTTGCAGATACGCATATTTCGACGGGATCCGATAAAAAATAGCCCACCTATTAAAAACACTAAAACCAAACGTCACGCCGAGCGCAAGCACCCCCTATGAGGCCGAGCAAAGCGAGCAGTGAAGTGGAAAACGCTTACGGCGGATTCGCCCGCGCGCCTCTGCGCCAAAGGCCGACCACGGTCGGCGCAGTGGAAAAGGCGGGCCCGAAAGCAAAGCTGAGGAATAGTTTGCGCCTCAAGCGAAAACGAATGCCAGGAGAACTCAAGCGCCAATCACACGAAATATTCGTTTGGCTTTTAAGAGTTTTCCAAAAATGTTGTTAATTGATCAAAGTCAATAATTTGCGGGTTTTGATTTTAGAATGAACGTACAATGGACAAGTTTGCAAATTCAACATTTCACATAATTGAATGCAATGGAGACATCTCCGAAGCCTTGGGGCATTTATTGGAATCTTATGATTGGCGGGTCGACCGGCACATTGACTATGATAAATTTTTGGCAGCACCCCATATAAAAATCAGTGACATATTAGTATTCAATCTAAACCACAACGATCCACACGTCTTTCAATTTGCAGACAAACTAATAAAAACAGAGGACCGCCCAAGCATTCTTATGACCTGCGCCGAGTCCTCGCCGATTTTGACGTCTGATGTTTTTTCAACCAGCCGCGTAGAAATTTTGTCACAACCTTTTTCGGCAGGTGATTTTAATATATCCGTCCAACGCTTAAAGAACCAGATTTATCCAATCAATGAATAGCATTAGTTATATTGTCGTAATGGGTCTCTTTTTTATGCCAATACCGCTACATGGGAACGAACGTGAAAATGATGACCTTCAAAACAAAGGGGGGTTTTGGGCGACAACCTGTTTCGGAAATTCGATATTTATTGACTTAGGCGACAGCCCAAAACGCCCCGATCAAGATGACGGTAACAATTTGAATGCCTGCCATGTCATTTGCCGCAACAAGGACGAAAAGATTAAACAAAAGCTTTATCCCAAAGGGTAATCGTCATTTTTTAGTATCCGCTCAGCGTCGCCCTCCGGATCCTCAAACTGCCCTGTCTTGACGCTCCAGAAAAACGCGTAGAGCCCGGCCAGGCCGATTAAAAATGCTATGGGGATCAACCATAAAACAGCCGTCATGCGCGCCTCATTCTCAATGCATTAAGGGTAACAATTAAAGACGAGCCGGACATGGCCAGAGCTGCGATCAGCGGATTCACAAAGCCCAATACAGCCAACGGGATGGCGCAAAGATTGTAAACAATGGCGAATCCCAGATTTTCTTTTTTTCTTTGCTCGGATTTTTTGGCGATGTCGACAGCGCGCGGAATCCTGGTGAGGTCATCACTTTGTAAGATGATATCAGCGGCCGCTCGGCTGATATCTGATCCATTGGCGAGGCTGGCCGAGACATAGGCATTCGCCAGAGCTGGCGCATCATTAATGCCGTCTCCAACCATGAGAGACAATTTTCCAGTCTTTGTCAGAATATCCTGCCGCTCATTTTTCGCAGCGGGTGACGACTGACCTGTGGCCTGTTCAAGTCCGATTTTACTTGCCACTTGCTTAACGATTACGTCCTTGTCGCCGGAGAGGATTTCCATTGACACTCCCTGCTCTCTCAACTCAGTGATTGTTTCGCTGGAGCTCTCGCGGACTTCATCCTGGAATAGAAAAACAATGGGAGGCTGGCCAGAGATAACCAGACTGCTCTCTGTATAGGTTTCATGGGTTGTGTTATTCTGATTGTGGCTGGCCATAAAATGAACGGCTTTCCCTTTATAGGTGCCACTAAGGCCGCGACCGGGCTCTTCCACGACGTTTTCAATCTGGATATGAGGCGATCTGAATTTGCTTAAAGCCCTTGCAACGGGATGGCGTGAATGTCGACACAAGGCTGCAGCTAAGGCCAGATCTTGTTGCGAAATTTCGCTTTCATTTATTAACTCAAACTCACCAGTAGTCAGTGTGCCGGTTTTGTCAAAAACCACATGATTAACTTTGGCCAGGCGCTCCAAGGCGTCGCCCGATTTCAACAAAATACCCTGGGCAAATAAACGTCCGCTGGCCACAATTTGCACGGCTGGCACGGCCAGGCCGAGGGCGCAGGGGCATGTAATGATTAATACGGCAATCGCACATAGAGAGGCTGTCCGTAAGTCGGCCCCAGCAAGCAACCAACCCAAAAAGGTCAAAGCCGCTAGCGTATGCACGATTGGAACATATAAGCGTGCTGCCCGGTCAGCAATGTTGACGAACCGACTTTTACTTTGCTCGCCCAGAGCAACGAGTTGTGATATTTCGGACAATAAAGAATTCTCATCCCGGGCAATGGCTCTGATTTTGAGCGGGCCCGTCAAATTGATAGTCCCCGAGAATAGATCATCACCAACGGATTTTAACTCAGGTTTTGTTTCACCGGTCACGATTTGGCTGTCAATTTCTGAGCGGCCTTCGATGATAACACCATCGACCGGCACTGATTGCCCAACAGGAATTAATAATATATCGCCAGGATTTACATGGGTCGTCGCAATGGTTTCGAGCTCTCCATTGCTTAATATACGGGTTGCGGATCGGGCTTTTAAGGCGATGAGTTTTTCAGCCGCCTCCCCGGTTTTCCGTCGCAAACGTGCATCTAAATATCGACCAACTAATAAAAGGAACAGCAACATGACGGCAGCATCAAAATATGTATCTGGGTTGTGAAAAATCGTTTCGTAAACGCTCAGTGCGCAAGCCAGAATTAAAGCTAGGGAAATCGGAACATCCATATTTGTGCGACCGGTCTTAAGCGCCTTTATGGCTGAACTAATGAATATGCGGCCTGAATAGATGACAGCCGGTAATGCGATGAATGCCGACAACCAGTGGAACAATGACAAAGTTGAAGGCTTCATATCCGGGGCGCTCCACACCGCGATAGACATAAGCATGACATTCATGGCTGCAAAGCCGGCCACAGACATGGCTTTTAGGAGTTGCTTTTGCCGGTTTTGAACCTGCTGTTGAATTTGCGTTATTTCATAGGGAGCCGCGCTAAACCCCAGTTGCTTAAGTCTAGGAATAAAGGTTTGGGCGCTGAGTTTTTCATCGTCCCATTCGATTCTAAGCCTCATGGTCGTTAAATTCATATGGGCCGATATCACCCCGTTAAGAGCCCGAAATCCATGCTCAATCTTGGAAACGCAACCCCCGCAATGAGCACCTTGAACCATAAGCTCCAGGCTGCTTTTCCCATTCTGACGCCTAACGAAAGACGACAAATCAGTTTTCTCTGCAAATGGATCGGAGAGGCTTGGCGGTTCCGATTGCAGTCCAGACGGACATCCCGCTTTCGTATCAAGCCGGGCTATTGTAGCCATAACTCATATTCAAACTGAAAGATTTCATTTTCGGATGTGGCCTCGCCTTTCAGGACCCATTTTCCTTTCAAACCAAAGATTTTCGCTTCGAAACGTCCGTTTGCCGTTTGTTCAAATTGGAGGATTTGATCATTGGAAAGCGTCGCTGGGTGACGCAAAACCCCCGTCAGCCCAAGATTCGAAAGGCGCTCCCCGTCCCTATCTCTGAATTCAACGAAGAGCTTTTCATCGAGCGCATTGACATGCGCGCTCCAGCCTAATGCGTTTTGCACGGCCCTACTATGCAGTGTCCGATTATATTCAAGCCCCTGCCGATAAGAGCGCGGTACATCCTCACCGCTAAAGGATTGAACGGCCATGACAGTGAAGAAGATATTGACGCATAGCATCACGCCAAAAAACACAAGCAGCATAGCTAAAACATGTTTCCCAGTTAGCTCTTTTTCAGGTTTCTCGATAGTGTTCAAATCTAATCTCCACTGACAAATACGGCTCTGACCTGACGCTCCGCATTCGTTTCAATATCTTTTAGAACGATCCAGTAATCGGTTTTTTGACCTGAGACAGTTTTCGGGTCTGCAGCAATATAGAGGCGAAACTCAATGGTTTCATCTGCGGGGGCCTCTAATTGCAAATTGTCCTGTCCGATGACATTGATGTCTGACGCTGACAAACCCAGGATTGAAAGGTCCAACTGACGCTTATGCGTAGCCTTGTTTAATACTTTGAGCGTATATCCATTGCGAACAGTACCATCCGACAGCTGAACAAAATTGGGCTGTCGATCCCGCAAAACATTCATGTCCAGTGTCGTTCGATTGAGGAGCGCATATAGCATAAACAGACCGACGAACCCGAAAAGAACGGCATATATTAGGGTCCGGGCCCGGACTAAGTTAAACTTGGATTTCTCGCCTTTCAGGCGCCTTTGAATGTTCTGATCTGTATCGTAGGCAATGAGATTTCTCGGCCGGTCAATTTTATCCATAATGACATTGCAGGCGTCGATACAAAGCGCACAACCTATGCATTCCAGTTGCAAGCCTTTTCTAATATCGATCCCCACAGGGCAGACCGCAACGCATTGCCGACAATCAATACAATCTCCGCGACCTTCCCAAGACGAGCCTTTCTTGTGAGCCCCACGCGGCTCGCCCCGGTCATACCGATAAGTGACATTTAGCGCTTCCTCGTCAATCATGGCCGCCTGTATGCGGGGCCATGGGCACATATAGGTGCAGACCTGCTCGCGCATATGACCAGCAAGCGTATAGGTCGTAAATGTCAACAGAGCCGCGAAAACATAAGATGTCATAGCCGCGTGACCGGTTAAAAAATCGCGCGCAATGGTCGGAGCGTCATGAAAATATAATATCCAAGCGCCGCCTGTTAATGCCGCAATTATGACCCAGACAATATGTTTCCCGGCCTTTTTGGAGAATTTACCCAGGCTCCAAGGCGCGCGGTCCAGCTTAATTCTAGCATTACGGTCGCCTTCAAAAAAACGCTCAACAGCAATAAACAAATCAGTCCAGATGGTTTGTGGACACGCATATCCACACCAGACACGACCAAATAGAGCTGTAACCAGGAACAGGCCCAAAGCGGCCAGGATAAGGAGACCCGTTATATAGTAAACTTCCTGCGGCCAGATTTCGATAAAGAAAAAATAAAACCTGGCATTTTCGAAATCGACCAGAACGGCCTGATCTGGTTGGCCCGGACCGCGATCCCATCTTATCCAGGGGACAAAATAGTAGATTCCCAACAGGACGAACAAAGCCAACCAGCGTAGATTTCGAAACATGCCCTTGGCCTTTTTGGGATAAAGCTTTTCGCGTTTGACATAGAGGCTTTGAGGGGTCGAAGGTGAGCTGGCCTTGGCCAGAGATTGCTCGATGCCCGGGGCGACTTTTTTTCGTGATATGTCCAGCTCAGGCACAATGACGTCCAGATTAAATTATTCTTTGGAAGCCTCTTCACCGCCGCCGAGGCTATGCACATAAACGGACAAGGCTGTAATCATTTCGGGTGACAGTCTTTGATTCCAATTGGGCATAACGCCTTTACGACCATAATAAATCGACTGATAGATATCCGCGCGTTCACCACCATATATCCATTCTATGTCGGTGAGGTTAGGAGCGCCGGTATTTCGGTCACCATACCCCTGATCTCCGTGGCAGGATGCACATTGATTGGCGAACGTGACAGCACCCGCTTTTGCCAGATCCGCGTCATGCTCACGGTTCGCTATGGACAGGACATATTCCGTAACTTCGTCGATTTGTTGCGTTGAAAATATCCCGTCGCGGCCATAAGCCATCATAATACTGAAACGCGTAGCTTCATGACCTGCCCGAATACCTACCGTCAAAGTGTGGCGAATGTCCTCAAACCGTCCGCCCCAAATCCAGATATCGTCATTGAGATTCGGATATCCTTTAAAGCCCTGCGCCCCGCTGCCATGACAGGTCGCGCAATTATCACCAAACGCGGATTTACCAGCAGCCATTGCGTAACGAAACAACTCCGGATCCGCTTTTATCTCGTCAAATGAAGCGGTCGCCAATTGACCGAGATTTTCATACCTTTCGGTATTCATTGTCTCCATAGCCTCGATAACATTAGCCCGGTCCGAGTGTCCTAAAAATCCTTTTGTGTGGGATTTCAACAACGGGATTGACGGCATCAGGATCGCATAGCCAATTCCCCAGATAATTGTAGCGTAAAATATCCATAGCCACCAACGCGGCATGGGCGTATTCAGCTCTTCTATACCGTCCCATTCATGGCCGGTTGTTTCGGTGCCCGATATTTCGTCGATCTTTGGATTGTCAGACATTATCAGCCCTCCGGTCTATCACTGTCATGAAGCGGTTGCGCGGCAGCACGACGGAATTTTTGACGGTTTGACGGCCACAAGGCGTAAATCATGGCGAGAAGAAAGACGGAAAAGAACGCGACCGTTCCGCCCATTTTGATTATATAGGCAAGGGTCTCATAGGTCATCGTAGGTTTTCATCCTTTTCAGCCTGATATTCTTCAAAATCCACCAGCGTCCCGATCATCTGCATATAAGCGATAAGGGCGTCCATTTCGGTCACATGATCTGGATCGCCATCAAATTCACGCATGAGCGCTCCAGGATAGCGCACCTGAAACCCATCATAATCATCGGCAAATTCATCTAATTGTGTGGTTACATCTGAGACGGCTTTCTCGACCATTTCGTCAGTATATGGGACCCCCAATGCTTTATTTGTGGCCAGGTGAGCTTGCATGTTTTCATAATCGAGCGCCCTTTCGCTCAGGAACTTATAAGGCGGCATGATCGACTCCGGTACGACCGCTCTGGGATCTTCCATATGAAGCTTATGCCACTCATCAGAATATTTCCCGCCAAGCCGCGCCAAATCAGGCCCCGTGCGTTTAGATCCCCACTGAAACGGACGATCATACATGGACTCGGCAGCCAATGAATAATGGCCATAGCGCTCAACTTCATCACGGAGTGGCCGAACCATTTGGGAATGACAGACGTAGCATCCTTCGCGCACATAAATATTGCGCCCGGCCAGTTCTAACGGCGTATAGGGGCGCATGCCTTCAACTTCTTCGATTGTGTTGTCGACATAAAACAAAGGCGCGATTTCGATGAGCCCCCCAATCGACACAACGGCAATAATGCCAAGGAGCAAAGAGAAAGACTTTTTCTCAAGATAGGCGTGAATTTTATTCAGCATTATTCTGCTCCAATGAGTTGGGCTTCAGGGTCTGCCAGATATGGCTTGCTCGGCAATGGGGTCTCTTTATCGAGAGACTCAGCAAGCCCTTTGCCTTTGATTGTCATGTAAATATTGAAGGTCATGACGAAGGTCCCGAGCAGGAAGAGCAGGCCTCCAACCGTCCGGATGGCATAAAGGAAATGTTTAGCAGATACAGTTTCGATAAAGGCGTATTCCAGAAAACCCAGTTCCGTGTAGGATCGCCACATCAGGCCTTCCATAATACCGGACACCCACATGGACGTAATGTAGAACAGGATGCCAATCGTCGCGAGCCAGAAGTGCCACTCGACTAGCTTCAAAGAATAAAGTTCCTTTTTGCGCCACAGCCATGGGACGAGACAATAAATGGCACCAAAGGTAATGAACCCGTTCCACCCCAAGGCTCCGGAATGCACATGCCCGATTGTCCAGTCGGTATAGTGTGACAACGCATTGACATAACGTACTGACATCAACGGTCCTTCAAATGTCGCCATACCGTAGAAGGCGACGGATACGACAAGCATGCGTAGGACAGGGTCCGTGCGCAGCTTGTCCCAGGCCCCGGAGAGAGTCATGAGGCCATTAATCATCCCTCCCCAGGACGGCATCCACAGCATGATCGAGAACACCATGCCGAGGGTCTGTGTCCATTGCGGTAACGCTGTATAATGCAGGTGGTGCGGTCCCGCCCATATATAGATAAATATGACAGCCCAGAAATGGACAATAGATAGTTTGTAAGACCAGACGGGTCGGTTAGCGCGTTTGGGTATGAAGTAATACATGATCGCCAGAAATCCAGCGGTCAGGAAGAAACCGACTGCATTGTGTCCATACCACCACTGGGTCATGGCGTCTTGTACGCCCGCAAATAGTGAATAGCTTTTGGCTTCATACAGACCGGTGGGGAGTGCCAGGTTGTTGACCACATGCAATATAGCGACCGTAATAATGAAGGCCAGATAGAACCAGTTGGCCACATAAATATGTGGCTCTTTGCGCTTATAAAGCGTCCCCATAAACACACCCAGATAGGCAAGCCAGACAATCGTAAGCCATATATCCGCATACCATTCCGGTTCTGCGTATTCTTTTGACTGAGTAACGCCTGACAAATACCCAGTGGCGGCAATCACGATAAAAAGCTGATAACCCCAAAACACAAACCAAGGCCATAACCCGCCCGCCAGTCGGGTGCGGCAGGTTCTTTGTACGACATAGAATGATGTTGCGATGAGCGCGTTACCGCCGAACGCAAATATGACGGCAGAGGTATGTAGAGGCCGCAATCGCCCGAAATTCGTCCACGCCAGATTTTCAAAATAGAAAATATTAGGCCAGGTCAGTTGTGCCGCGATAATAACGCCGACAAGCATGCCCGCAATTCCCCAAAACGTCGTAGCGATGACACCCGCCTTAATAACACCATCTGCGTATTCTCTATGATCATGTTTGGGTAGCCCATTGGAACATACACCCACCAGCATAATAATACCGATTACAAAAGCGGCCATCATCATATGACCATGCATTTCCAGAGTCGGGTAAATCCCTGGCGCTACATTTGTATTTCCCGCTGCGAACAATGACCATAAAAGGCTGAAAAACAGAATAATAAAGATGTAAATCGCGGAATCGTCCGACTTTACGTAGCGCCGCGTATTGTGAATGATATTACCCATTTAGATTGCCCTGATACAAATTGAATCAGGGATTTGATATTTTCAGGGCCTATTAGAAAATTGACCGCGGTCAAAATTCAGGAAATTGTGGATCACCCACTTAAAATTTTCGAATAAATGAAGGGACCGAACTAAGGTAATTTTTTTCATTAGGATTGATCCTAAATCGAACAAAATCATGACGTATATGGGTTTTATGAAGTCCTATACGCCGAAAAAAGTGCCCAATAATTGATTTAAAGAAACGACCAATTGCCGTGGATTCGTCCCATCTTGGACTTAAACCCAAATGACGCCGTAAAAGACCATTTGTGTACATAACAGAATTTCTGAGCGCACTTTCTTTGGAAGAAAACTCCATGACCATTGACACACAATAGGATTGGTTTTCAACTCGATGAGGCGAAGTATGTGGCCAGCAAACAAGAGTATTATCTGGCAAATCGTAAACTTTAGCACTCTTATCAAATTCCTTCCTATAAGGAATATCCTGGTCTTGTTCCCCCAACAACACGGCCTCGTAGGCGTCATCGGGTAAGAACTTCTGTGTCGCCGGATAAACATAAACCCGCTTGCGTCCACGAATATGCCATAACATCGTCATGGTCGGATCACAGTGATATGGGACCTTCGCACTGGGCGAAGAAATTAATATGCCGCCACGACTGTTTTTGCGAAACCGATTTTGCCCTGTACATTCTTCAAGATCATCAAAGGTTTCGGCCAAAAGATGTTTATAAGCGGGGTCAATATTCATAGCTTCGCGGATGTTAATCCAGATATGCCCGGCTTTCGCGGCTTCAATGAGTTGTTTACCGGAATATCCCCGAAAGTCGACCGTACAGTGCTTGTCTGGATAAACAGGATCATCGCTCATTGTACAAACGTCGATTTTATTATCTGGATGCCTATCAAGTAAGGCGGCTAAGGCATCATCCGTAAACAATCCCGTCTTCTGCAGATTGTGTGTTTTGGTCTGCACGGTCTTGCCATATAGAGCTTTGTCTGTGGTCGACCAATTCTCGATTATATTCATAACGCACTCCTGTTTTTTAAAGTATGCTTAGAAATTTTTACCGATCTTTTTTGATCCCGGACAAAGTTAACCATAGATTCTGATTAAAGTGTCCCGTTTTTGGTGTGAAGGCTTTTGGTTGACAGACTGCATTAATGGTACCGCAAAGCTCCGCGTTGGGACCAGATCTATCCAAGTTACAACGCTTAAAACGGGTATAATTCCTTGAAAAATAATTGAGGCCTGCAGTCCAAGGATGGACGACGCCACCCGTTTGCAAGCCTCAATCTGCACTCCATATCGTCGCGACATTTGGCGAAACACGGGAGTCAGGGCAACCTTTATTTCCATGTCAACCAAAGCGCTTTTTGAAGCGACGGGGTAAGTTTATCAGTCAAGATTTTACAAATTTGACCGTGGTCAATTATTCACGATTTTTCTATTCTTCTACGTCCATTGCTTTCCATAACAACGGCGTAAATCACTGGCAGCGAATAATGGCACCCTAAATTAACCTGCCCTATATATAGTAAAATTTCTAGTCGTGGAAACTAGACTCTGTTTAGGCCAAGTTTTATCTTAGCTTCAGGTGAGACATGGAAAAAGGATTAAAAGACGGTATAGCTCAAGCGGTGCTGCGTGAGGCGGCATTTTCGATAATTGTCGTTGACGCTCAGGCCGACGATCATCCGATCGTCTTTGGCAACTTGTTTTTTGAAAGGATGATGGGATTTACGCCAGAGGATTATCTGGGCAAAAACCCGCGCTTCCTACAAGGCGAAGATCAAGATCAACCCGGCGCAGAGAAGCTCAAAACGGCCATTGAACAAGGACAGCCGACCCTCGCCCGATTGCGCAATTATCGCAAAAATGGGGATATGTTTATCAATGAGGTTTATATCTCCCCTATCCGGGACGATGCTGGCACCGTCACTCATTATCTGGGCATTCACAATGATATTACAGATTTCACTAAAAAGCAGGCGGATCTGAATAAGGCTCAAAGCTTTTTGGAGGCTGTACCCGACGCCATGATCATCGTGGATACAGATGGCCGTATACAATTCGCCACACCGCAAACTCAAAACCTACTGGGCTATACGACCGAGGAACTGCAGGGGCAAAGCGTCGATATGCTCGTACCGAACGGTTTTCGAAAAGGCCATCACAAGCACAGAGCCAACTTTGTCTCGAAAGGTCAAAACCGTCTCATGGGTTATGGCGATGTGCTCTTTGCACTCCATAAAGACGGTCATGAAATTCCTGTTGAGATTAGCCTCAATCCTATCAACACTGGCGAAGACACTGTGATTTCCGCCTCGCTGAGAGACGTGACGCCGCGGATCGAAAGCGAAAGGCAGATAAAAAACGCCTTGGAAATTGCAGAGGCAGCTACACAGGAAAAGTCCCGTTTCCTGGCCGCCGCCAGTCACGATCTGCGCCAGCCGCTGCAGTCGCTCAATCTATACCTGTCGGCCTTACAAATGGTGACAAAGGATAATGAAAAAGCCTCAGAGATCGGCGACAAAATGCAGGTCTCGCTCCTTGGGATGAAAAACCTGCTCGATGCCTTGCTAGACGTATCCAAATTGGATAGCGGCTCTATCACTCCGGAGCGCTCAGAATTCAATGTGCAGGCCCTGTTCAACACGGTGCTTGGAGACTTTACGCCCTTGGCCCGCCAAAAAGGCCTGGTTTTGGATGCAAAAATTGATGAAAACCTTACCATCTTTAGTGATCAGGCTCTGCTTCTAAGGATTGTAGAAAACTTCGTCTCCAATGCCATTCGTTACACGGATAAGGGGCAAATTACACTCTCGGCTCTAAAGTCCGGCGATCAGGTCAGAATATCTGTGAAAGATACAGGAATCGGAATTCCTGCCGATGCGCTCGACAGAGTTTTTGATGAGTATTACCAACTCGGCAACGCCCATCGGGATCAGGGCAAAGGTCTTGGTCTCGGTCTATCCGTCGTGCGACGGGTCGCGGACCTCTTGGAACATCCACTCGAAGCGAAATCCGATATTGGCAAAGGGTCGACATTTTCCGTGTTTGTACCGGTTGCCGAAAACAAGCCCGCCAATATTGAGCCCCAAAACGGTATTTTAAAGCCTGCTGAAAGTCGGCCAGTTATTCTTTGCATAGACGACAATGAAGCCGTGCTCGACAGTTTGTCGATGATGCTGGACGCGGCCGGTTATGACTTATTTCTGGCTGTAGACGGACCGACGGCTATGGCCCACCTTCGAAACGGAGCGTCGCCGGATATTGTGCTGTCTGATTACCGTCTACCTGGGCCGAACGGAATTGAAGTCGTGAAGAATATCCGTCAAGAGCACCGGGACGATGTACCGATCATTATGATGACAGGTGACACATCAGGCACAACCATTCGGGAGGCAGGTCTGGAAAACCTTGAAGTGCTTAGCAAGCCTGTTGATGTTAAAGAGTTGTTGCGTCTTATAGAAACAATGACCGGCTAGTTGAGTATCGTCGTCTAGATTTTCAAAACTAGAGTTTTGAAATTTCTAATCTAGAATCAGGTCCTACCATCCAAAAGGAATGATCCGGCACGACCTGCCAGTCTTCGGACGTAATCGGCTCTGAGGCGATGACAACCGCCCGGTAAGCTTTGTCTGGATTGTGGTGAATATGAGGAAACCCGCAGATCTCGCAATCATATACCCCCTCCCTTTCAACTTTGTACAAAGTACGACCGTAACGGGTGCCACAAAAAACCTTGCCATCCGTCAACATCATATTCAGGCCTAATTTCCTGCCAGGAGCATGACGTTTTACAGCCGTTTCTATGATAGAGACTGTATCCCGCACCGCCAGCTCTACGTTATTTAGAGCGAGTTTTGCAAACCGGGTTAGAAAAAGAGCAAAGGCCAGCTCGCTATCGGTTTCTCCTTTGATCCGGGCGGCGAATACCGGATTAATATGCTCCAGCAGAACAGATCTGACGTTCTCAATATTCGGAATGGTCCCATTGTGCGCAAAGGACCATCGACCCGAGTGAAACGGATGAGTGTTTTCCAGGCTTGGCGTGCCAACAGTCGCCCGTCGGATATGAGCGAGCACAGCATGGGCGTAGACCTTGGCGGCACTCCGCTCAAAATGTTCGCCGTGATAAGCGGCCCAGGCTTGCTTCTCTACAACTGGATGGGCATTTTCATACATGGCTATTCCCCAGCCTTCTGTATGAGAATAACCAGACTGATCGCCGGCACTCTGTGTTAAGAGTGCGTTTTGGGCATGAACAAGTGTACACTCCACCTTTGTAGGTTCCGTTGAGTGAAATCCATATAGTCGGCACATAAATTTGACCTGTGTCAGTTTTAAAACTGCTCGCTGACTATGAGAAGGCATGGAACAAAAACTGACAGATATCAAAAAATCACTGTTTAAGATTTTTCAGCAAGATCATGCCCGGCTCGGAGAACAGCTATTCCGATTGCGATCAGCGCTTCAAATAGAAGACATCACGGGGGCACAGAGTCTTGCGAATGAAATTGATGAGCTATCCGGGGCACATATCGCATTTGAAGAGTTTGAGTTTTATCCGGCTCTCAAAAAATTTCTGACCGAGGACGAGGTGTTCCGCATGTATGTGGAGCATTCTGACGGTCTAAACCTGATTGAAAACATTAAAACCTGGGACGTTGAAAATCCGCCGACGAGCGAAGAATTCAGCACCGCACTGGAACATCTGGAAATTATGGAACATCACGTTGCCGATTGCGGTGATCTGTTTGGTGCCATGGGTGGTCTTGAGCCGGCAGAGTATAAAACACTCTACGACAAATTAATGGAATGGCGTCGTAAGGCACCCAAATGGCGCGATATCAATCGTAACGGCGTGCCGGTAGTTACCCATGAGAATTGAAAAAAAGAAACGCAAAACAACACCATGGCCGATCGTTCGAAGCTGCAATTCTGAGACTGACCAAGAAACTTATGAAAAATTAAGTTCAATTGCCCGCGATTATCGTAATCTAGAACCTGCGATTAGTCGGCAGGATCTATTTGGACCTTTGGTCAACCCCGGTTGGGAATCTGGACCGACCATTTACTTCGAAGACCACAGAGTCGTGGATCTCATCCCAGAAAGCAGCGCACAATCTTATGAATACCGCATGCTAGGATTGGCTGGAGATGAAGATTTCTTTTTGACCAGTCTTCGTCGGGATAGAAATTTTGAACAGTCTCTGTCAGACTCAGGTCTTGGCCGTCCGAATATCATTAGACTTAATCGCAAGGATGACGAAACTCTTGCACAAACAGCTTATAACAATAGCGCGCTTATTGAACGCTTGGCTGAAGCCGCCAAAATAGCGGGTGTGATAAACATCGTCCCCTACCAAAGTTCGCCGGATGTCTGGCACCTAGCAAAAACAATCGCAGACAAATCCCAGACCCCCGTAAAAGTTGCGGGCTCTCTACCGGTTATGACTTTGTGCGCTAATGATAAAATCTGGTTTGCTGGTCTGGTGCGTCGCATCCATGGAGATCGGGCTATCCCCGTCACTCAGGGTTTAACGTCAAAAGCGGCCGTCATGCAAAATGTCTTGGATCTGGCCCAAAACCATAAACACCTCGTCCTGAAATTACCGGCGAGCGCGGGCGGCATGGGGAATATTCGGCTGAGCTCTGAAATCATTCAAAATATCAGCAAAGACGCACTTTATAGCTATATTTCAGACCTATTAGGGCTCAAAGATTGGCACACGGGCGAACCCTTATTGGTCGGCGTTTGGGATAGTCATGTCATCGACAGCCCTTCCGTGCAGATTTGGGTGCCGAAACTTGAATTTGGACTTCCCGTCATCGAAGGTGTTTTCGAACAAATCGTCGCTGGAGAACAAGGGACGTTTGTTGGTGCACGGCGGGCTCAATATTCACTGGAACTCACAAAAAAGATCTGCCGGGAGGCTTTTGATATCTCCTTTTGTTTACAGCAAATGGGATATTATGGACGTTTGAGCCTGGACACAGTTCTTATTCAACGAGATGACCTGCCGCCCATTATTCACTGGATAGAGGCCAACGCCCGCTGGGGCGGTGTTTCCATCCCTATGACGGTCGCCAACCGGTTTCAGAGTGAATATCCCTCTCATTCGCCCTATGTTTTCCAGCGATATCTGAACGAAGAAACTGAATTGGATATTGAGAAGATACTGAACGACAATGGGCTTCAAACACTCAGCTCAGATGGAGACAAAGGATATATCTACCTTTTACCCAAATCCGGAAACGTCAAACTTGTCACTTTAGTTGGGCTGAGTGCAAAAAAGATCAATGCCATCCAGAAAGAAATAAACGCCAATCTTAATTGAGTGCGCAAACAATTGAGGCCTGCAAGGGGCTTAGGAATTTCCATCGCTTTTGCAGGCCTCAATCTGTTACTTCATGTCATCGCGACTTTGGTGTGGGGACAATCGTTTCAGGCAATTGCCCTATACGTTTATCGTTTTCCAAGTGCTCTTTGAAGCAACATCTGACTCTTAACACGTGCGGGCATTCAAAATTTGATCCCGGTCAAATTTTACCTTCTTATGGGCTTCCAACGGGAAGCATTATCTCCTCGACGCTTACCACCTGATAGATCATTTCATCACCGTCGGCTTCCAATACGGATACGTACTCTCCGGCCACAAAGGCTTCCGTATGAAATTTAAATCCTTTGTCGTCTGCGTTTTCATCGCCTGCGACGTCGTAATGGAAATACCAGGTGCCGCCCTGATTGTGTCCAAGATGCCCAACTTGATGCTCTGCATGCCCCCAAAACTTCACGACCCGACACTTTTCGCGTAATTTGCGCCATGCCACATGATCTAGATGGTTTTTCTCATTGAGGGGCGCAACAATCTCATAACCATGGAAGGAACTACCATTGGGAAACCCTTCATTTCGCGCCAATTCTAGTCGAATTTTATGCATAATTGTCTCCTTTAGTTAGACATTAAAACCGGGCAAGGAAGAGACTGGAGGAAGGCATTTGTCACTCCACCAAATATACTCTCTCGCAATCTTGAATGCCCATAGGCACCGACAACCAAAAGATCAGCGGTCTGAGCGCGTTCCTTTA
This sequence comes from Hellea sp., assembly GCA_020629545.1. Classification (GTDB taxonomy): domain Bacteria; phylum Pseudomonadota; class Alphaproteobacteria; order Caulobacterales; family Maricaulaceae; genus JACOMS01. The sequence goes on along the minus strand of JAHDDC010000028.1, from coordinate 21,713 downwards.
GAACTTTCTCCGGAGATTTCCGCGAACGCTCATTGATCGTTTCGACAGCTATGTCGTAACTCGCCAAACTTGTCGCGAGCTCTGCGCCAGGCAAGTCACCAGTGATTTCCCGTTCCTTATGAGCGTTCACACAGACGATTTCTGTACGCTTCGCAGATTGTAAAAGCGGGATGGCATCGAACGCGGCGCGAGCGGCCTCGCGGGACCCGTCCCAACCAACCGTAATGTAATCAAAAGATGGCTCTTTTTTGAACGTGCTCGGAATTACTAAAACTGGCCGTCCAGTCGCTTGAATAACACGCGCTGCAAACTCCTTATCTGATTGGAAGGTTTTGTCATCACCAAGAATGATAAGATCAGCTTCACGGCCATGTTCTATGACTGAGTCGGTAATAAAGTGACCTCCTGAATGTATTCGGCGCCACTCGCCTTTCAAACCGTCTTTTCGAACGAAATCTTCGAATTGGTCTTCGATTTCTGCAGCTCTGGAACGGTAAAGCTTATGCAAATGAGTGGAAGCAATATGCCCCCCATAGCTGTACGGGGTTTCGTAAAGTATTACTGACGGGACGACATAGAGCCCAATCAGATGAGCGTCGAATTGCCGTGCGAGTTTTGAGGCCATCAACATATTGGCTTCAAAACATCCCCTCTCATTGAGGGACACTAAAATGGTTTTGATCGATTTTTTCATTTCAGATGCTCCTAATTTGAAAAGAGAACCGGACAGGTCAGGTTTTTAATGAAATATTCGGTGACGCCACCGAGGAGCTGTTCGCGCAATCGCATATGGCCGTAGGCCCCCAGAACAAGCAGATCGATATTATTGGCTTCGACATATTCGGCCAAAGCAGAGGCATGCTTTTTACGATTACTCAGTCCCTGCGCGGTCACATTGACATCATGTCTGGCGAGTGCCGCCGCAAGTTCAGCCCCGGGCAATTTACCAGCCTTATCCGGCTTCTTTTCCGGGTTGACCCAAATCAGAAACACATCATCGGCCTTTTGCAGAATAGGAAGACTGTCAAATGCGGCGCGGCAAGCTTCTCGAGACGCATTCCATCCTACTGCGACACGCTTAAAACTCACATTTTGCAGCCCCGGCGGAACAACAAGAACAGGTCGCCCGGCTCCCAAGATAATATCTGAGATAAATCTGGCGCTATCAAAGGCTTCTTTGGATCCGGCTTCGTCCTGGCCCAATACGATTAAATCACATTGTCGTCCATGCGATAGAGTAGCCTTTGTTAGTACTGTTTCGCCCCTTTGTTCCTCTCGCCATTCATAAGGCAATCCGGATTTACCAAAAACTTCGTCAAAGCTGGCTTTGACCTCGGGTTTATGAGCCTCATAAAGTTTTTTCACTGAATCATCGAAAGGAACAGCACCTGCCGGATCTGAGATGGCCAGTGTAAAGCTGGCCGGGATCGGATAATGCCCGATGACGTGACCATCATAGAGAGCGGCAAGCTCCATTGTCGCCGCCAAAATATCATTAGTTCGATTAAGGTTGGTGAGCGACGCTAAAATCGTTTTCATTGTTTTCCTCCGTTGCAGGTTGAGGTCACAATGCGAGTTTTCGAAGATATAAAATTGATAGCTATCAAAAAAAACGCCTTCACAAGGAAGGCGTCAAGTTAGTGCTGGGAAAATGTTTGGACGATTGTCCTGAGGTGCGAGCGGCACTGAAACCGCTACGCTATCTAAGGCCTTAAGCCGCAGTTTTAATTTCGACTTTCTGAACTATAGAATTCTCAATTGCCGGCTTCTCGATTGTGATATTCAAGACTCCATTGCTGTATTCGGCCGCGACGCACTCCGGACCACAGGAAAAGGGTAAAGTCATAGAGCGTTCAAACCGGCCAAAACTACGTTCACTGACGCGGCGATTTTCGTCATTGGTTTCACGGCTATCCTGTTTCTCGCCGCTAATGGACAAGACATTATCATTAATTGATACGTCGATATCGTCTTGCGCAATCCCTGGCATTTCAACGGCGATCAGGATTTGATTTTCCGTTTCACTGACATCCCAGTTTGGAACTTGGGATGGTAAATCACTTGCGGCATGAAACAAACCAAATCGGTCGTTGAACTGATTGAAAACATGATCCATCTCTTTGCGTAGATTGTCGAACCGGGTGAAAATTCCGGCTTCAAAAGGCCAGCTATTGGTCGACGTCTTAGCCGTTTCGGCTGTCCTATCTTCAACAGGCTTAACTTCGGCCTTTTTCACCTTGTCAGTTTTACTCTTCTTCTTGCTCATAAATCGCTCCTTTAATTCTGAACCGATAAACCCTCGGCATGCATTCTAAGTATCCGAGCCGAGTTCTCAAAAATTGATGGCCGTCAATTTTACGGTCCTTACAACTCGTAAGACGTGACCAAGACCAAAGGACAAATTATGATATATCTGGCAGATACACAGGGGGCGGATCTTTCTCAGATTGAAGACATTCTAGCTCTAAACGATCTTCGCGTGGCAAAACGGAGGTTTACTGAAAACTGCGTTGATCTGGTTTTTTCAGATGACGTTGTTCTGATTGACCTGGATGCCAAGGAACCAGCCGGATTTTCTCTCTTGGATAAGTTCATCAATTCAAAATCTAGTCCTGGACTTGTCGTAATTGGAAACCGTAATGACTTCCCAGACGATGGCAAAAGCCTCACAATAGCGCGCGGAACCCTTCTTCTTCGCCCCTATGCTATTGGTGAACTCGTTAGCCAGGTGAATGCGCTGACAAAAGATTATGTCTAAAACGCCTGTCATACTGAATTTAGGGCATGAAGATCTCGCCAAAAAACTCACGCAGAAACTTTACGGTGAAAGTGGGAATCTGGTCCACAAAACCTTTCCCGACGGTGAAACCTATATCCGGGTGAACTCAAACGTAAGAGGACGAGAGGTAATAATTGTAGCGGATCTCTCCCACCCGAATGAGAAAATTGTTCCATTGCTTTTAACGGCGCTCAATTGCGCGAATATGAGCGCTCGTCGCATTGGACTCGTCGCACCTTATCTCCCTTATATGCGTCAAGATCAGGTCTTTAATCCCGGAGAGGCATTGTCCTCACGAATTTTTGCTCGCCTTTTAAACCCAGCCTTTGACTGGCTCATAACCGTCGATCCTCACCTGCACCGGATTAAAAATCTGAACGAGATTTTTCTTCTCAATCCAGAGGTCGTCCGGTCAGCGCCCAAAATTGCAGAATGGATCAATCAAAATATCGAAAACCCGATGATCGTTGGGCCGGATCAGGAAACAGATCGCTGGGTCCGACGGGTGGCCGAACTTTGCAATGCCCCCTTCCTTTTTTTGCAAAAACATTTGCAAAATGACGATATGACCAAATTGAGCGTCCCCAAAAATACATCCTTCAAAGACCATAATATTGTGATTGTCCACGACATCGCATCTACTGGAGAAACCATAAAACAATCAGCTGACGCCGTTGCTAAATACGGCGGGACTGTCGCCAAGACAATTTGTATTCACGCACTGTTTGAAAACCGCAACAAAGATCACAATGACCAGGCAGATATTGATCTAATTTCGACCAATACAATACCCCATGCGAGTAATGTCATCGACGTCCATGAACTGATTGTCGAGGCCGCTCTTGAGTTTTACCTGCGAAAAACCATACCCGCCATCCACCGTCTCGTTTGATTTCCTAAAATTGACTGAGGTCAACTTTCGATCATCACCCTCCGGAAACACTCAGCCATTCCCCCGGTTCGATTGTTGCGACCCCTTTACCAAAAAGCCTACAAGCTCTCCTGAGCAAGGTGAAAGAAGGAGATGGTTACCATGATTAAACAATATCTCACACCCGTAGAGCCTTCTGAGGACGACTCAGACATTCCATTTAAGCAAAAGCTCCTATGGTTTATGGCTTTTGCTATGCTCGGGTTGTTGTTTGTCGCGACAATGGCTTACGGCCTGAGAAGAATCCTACTCCTGGCGCAATAGAATAAGCGCCCGCTAGCGGGCGGCATACCTCTCAATCTCCAGAAACAATTCATCGGCACGTTCAGATGTCAATTTATCAACCATGCCGATATATTTAAAGCGGACGGGTTTGACTCCTATAAAATTGAGAATGTTCCGTTTCAGGTTTTTCATGCCATGCGCGCGAAAAAACCATTTATAAAATAAAGGCGGCATGCCCATGGTGACTATGACATCAGCAGACTTGCCTTTTAGATAAGTATTCACTTGCCCATTTTTGGAAAAATCATAAGCGAAACCGGGGCGAAAGACCTGTTCCAGAAACATTTTAAAACGCCCTGGCATTGATCCCAGCCAGAGCGGAAATATGAGGACAAGTCTGTCGGCTTCAGCAATAGCGTCCTGTGCCTTGTCGATATCTGTAGGAACAGCGCCGGCCTTTTGATCTTCGGCGGACATCAACGTTCCGAATTCCATCCGCCCGATTTCAAGGACATTGACCTTTGCGCCAACGGCTTCCACGGCTCGGGCGTAATGGTTCATAATACTATGGCACAACCGTGCCGGATCCGTATCAGGGTGGCCATAAAGGATAGTGACGGTTCTTTGGCCTTTTGGCCCGGATCGAAGGGCGCTAAGTGCGGTGTTCATTTTATCCGCCAAAATATGGCAAGGCCCAATAGAGAAGAAGTGCGCCAAAAGGCAGATAAAGCAAACCGAGAATCTGCACGACTTTGTCACTCTTAAGCAATAAGTGTGCGAATTTCGTTAGAGACAATGGCGCGATAATCATGGCAATGCCTTCGATCAATGCCATCCAACCGAAAACCGTTACCACGACTCGCCAGTCACTGACCCAGAGATTATGAAACCAGACAATTGTTGCGCCGCCTAAAAGCGCCAGGACGCCCGTTAAAAAAATCAAGGGTCGGTCGTCGACAAATTTATCCATCGTGCCCCTGATGATCGCGGGATTAAACAACATTCGCAACGCGACGGTCAAAACATAAATGCCGAAGATAAAGGCGATGTAGGCAGAAATTTCCATAATGATCTCCATTCTTTGGAACTCATAATAATCTGCAGTGGATAGAATTATTGATGGGCGTCAAAAAACCAGACGGCATTTCGATAAGGTCTGATTCAAAGAAGAGGATGAATATGCCAAGCAATATCAAAACTAATATTTCGGCGTTTTTAGATAAACTCAAAAAAAAGAGCGAAAGCTATAAAGGCTACCAGCCCTTTGAGGATCTTATGCAAGGCCTCTCGGATGGAACAATTGACTTCAAATGGGAATTCGGCGGACGGCTCCGACCGCATCATGAACCGATCAGGAAGCCCGATTCTCCCGCATTGCGGTATTTATTGTCTGCGCCGTTTATTTATCTGATGATCATACCTACTCTATTTCTGGATATAACCGTTTCACTTTATCAAGCCATATGTTTTCGCTTGTGGGAAATTCCAAAGGTTAAACGCAGGGACTATGTGGTTGTCGATCGTCACCGAATGAAATTTCTCTCGAGACTTGAAAAAATCAACTGCATGTATTGCGGATATACCAATGGTGTTTACACCTATGCAAAAATGGTAGCAGGTGAAACCGAGCGCTATTGGTGTCCTGTCAAGCATGAGGATGAAATTCAAGCGCCTCATAAGTTTTATATAGAATTTGCAGAGTACAACAACGAAGCGGAATGGGAACGGATGATGGAAGAACGACAAAGGCATATCGAAGCCGCCGTCGAAGATTAAATCTTCTGGCATCTCGAACTCTGGGAATGTAGGATTTCTCGTATGAATTCCAATAAGCTGAACATCGCTTTGGACGCTGTTTTAGAAACAATGGTGGACGGAGCCATAATCATCGATGACACAGGCTCCATCCTCAGCCTTAACCCGGCTGCCGTTGAAATGTTTGGATATACTTTGGACGAAATTCTGGATCGTAATATCAACCGCCTCATGCCGGCCCCTTATCAAGATGAACATGATGGTTATTTGCGATCCTATAATCGTACAGGCCGCAAAAAAATTATCGGCACAGGTCGAGAAGTCGAAGGCCTGAAAAAAGACGGCACAGTTTTTCCCATCGACCTTTCAGTTGGAGAAACTAAAGCCGATGGTCAAAAATATTTTATCGGCATCCTACGGGATCTCACCCGACGCCAAAAAGAGAAGCGAGAATTTGAGCAATTACAGGAAGAGCATTATCATATGTCCCGCGCGGCCGCGATGAACGAGATGGGCTCGGCGATTGCTCATGAGCTCAATCAGCCTTTGGCCGCGACTTCCAATTATCTCGAGACCATTCGCATGCTGCTAAACCGTGACGCCCCCCTCGATAAGTCAAAACTGGATGACATTTTGCAAAAGGCCGTTGAGCAAACCCAAAGAACATCATCTGTTGTCGACAAGTTGCGCAATCATATGTCCAGTCATAAACTCCCCCGAGAAGCCCTGGATTTATCAAAGATTATTCCTCTTGCTATTCGTATAGCTCTGGCCCCTCTCGAGAAGTCGGTCGAGATCCAACAGGAATTTCCAGAAAAAGCGCCTCTGATTTTTGGTAATGAGTCTCAGCTCCAGATGGTCATCGTTCAACTATTACGGAATGCAATTGAGGCCGTTGAGGACGAAGAGCAGCCGGATATTATTTTGTCATTGCAGCATGATACTAAAGACAAGGAACTGATACTCACCGTGTCTGATAATGGTAGCGGACTTAACGCAAAGAACATTCAAAACCTTTTTGTCCCGTTGAGCGGCGAGGCAACAAATGGAAGCGGGTTTGGTTTATCCATATGTCACTCGATTATTACCCGGCATGATGGCCGGATTTGGGCGGAGCCCAATCCAGATGGCGGAACGATTTTCAGTTTTGCACTTCCAGTGCTATAACACGATATGGAATTTTCTCATCCCATAGCGATTGTCGACGACGACCCTGCGGTCGCGGACTCTCTGAAATTATTGCTGGAGACGACTGGGTGTCAGGTCAGCGTGTTCCACAATGGCGATCAGTTTTTAGAGAATAATGTCGCCGACATGACCGGCTGTGTGCTTTTGGATGTCCGTATGCCAGGGAAAGACGGGCTGACCGTTTTAAAAGAAGCCCGAGAGAAAAACCCAAAGCTTCATTTTGTCATGATGAGCGGGCATGGTGATATACCAATGGCGGTTAAGGCCTTGAAACTTGGCGCGGAAGATTTCATCGAAAAACCGTTTCAAGCCCAACAGATTTTGGACACTATGGAAAAGGCCTGTGAAAAATTGGAAGCCAGATCCAAAGACGGTCAGTTTAAATCTGACTCCGAACTGCTGCTGTCTAAGCTAACACCTCGAGAGCGCGAAATTACTCAAAAATTGGCGGAAGGAAAGCCCAATAAAATTGTTGCTTTTGAACTTGGTATTTCTATTCGAACCGTCGAAACACATCGCGGACGCATCATGTCAAAACTTGGCATTCGATCACTGGCGGACCTAGTCAAAATTTATTTATCAGGATCTGCCGATAATTGACTGTCATCAATTCCTGAAAATCAGTCATTTTAAACTGCCCATATGATTGATGAGCCACTTGTTTTTTATGAATTAGACTTTCTCAACCCTTTTTTGGGGACGATTTGGGTGCTTTTGTCTCTCATTGCCTCTGTCGATATACTTTTGAGAAAGTCTGAGCCGAGATCCTCACTCTTATGGCTGGCCCTTGTCTGGTTATCTCCATTTTTTGGGGTTTTTCTGTACTTTATGTTTGGCATCAACCGGATTTCCAACCGGGCCAGGCAACTCAGTTTTTCTGAATTCCAATTCACACCAGAGACATTGGAACCTTTATCCGCAAAAACCTCTGCCTGGACATCGTTTGAGAATCTCGGGCAAGAAATCACCGGCAGTCCTTTGGTTGGCGGAAACCATATAGATATTTTGTCCGGTAATGAATGCATTCATAACGCCATGATAAGTGCCGTAAATGAGGCTCAATCGTCTATCTTGGTTTCTACCTATATTTTCCGGCGAGACCGATTAGGACTTGCCCTGGCAGACGAGCTTTTGGCGGCTAAAAACCGCGGTGTAGATGTCCGGGTTTTGTTGGACGGCTTTGGAAACAGCGTATACCGTTCAGGAATATTTCGTTATTTTCGAAAGTATAACTTAACGCCCCGACGGTTCCTGTATAGCGTCTGGCCGTGGCGTATGCCGCTCTTAAATCTTCGCAATCATCGCAAAGTTCTCATTGTTGATGGTGAAACGACTTTCACCGGAAGCGTTAACATCGGGGACGTGAAGAATCAGGAAACACATTTCAGAATTCGGGGTCCTATTACCAATAATGTCGGCGCGCTCTTTGATATTGACTGGACAGAGAGCTCAGCCTCAGATGTTTTGGAGCACAAAGACTATGTTTCGGAAAAGTCAGGCGCGTCGACCTTACGGCTTATAGCGAGCGGACCGAATTTGAAGCGAGAAAACCTGCGCTGGATTATACTTGGCGCCATGGGAAGTGCCGTAGAGAAAATTCGCATTGTCACCCCGTATTTTGTACCCGATCGGGGGTTGATCTCGGGTATATTACTCGCCCGATATCGAGGCATAAATGTCGACATTGTCATACCCAAAAAATCCAACTACTTCTTTGTCGACTGGGCCAGTCGACGTCAGCTAAAAGAACTGTCCGAAGCCGGGTGTCAGATCTATCTCCAGAACGGGCCTTTTGATCACTCAAAACTCATGACTGTGGACGGACGATGGGCCTTATTTGGCAGTTCCAATTGGGACGCCCGAAGCCTGCGCCTGAATTTTGAGATGGACTTAGAATGCCATGATCCAGTCTTTTGTGACGAACTTGACACGTTGATAGATCAGAAAGTTGAGCGAAGCGAAAATTTGCGCCAAAACTTCTACAAAGATCGCTCAACGATCTTGCGTATCAGAGATTCCATCGCCCGACTGGCTTTGCCTTATCTTTAAGGACCGGTTTTAAGGCCCTGCGTGTACGTAAAACTACGTACGTATATCCCCTAACTTATTTTTTTCGCGGAAAATTTTACCTTGTCCTTAACTCGAAAAAGGAGGGCAAGATGTTGAACCAGACCACTAGTAACGCCGCTGAAAAGAACTGGCAGGATCGTAATCCAGGCCGCGTCTTACCAGCCAAATCAGTCCTTTATCATCAAGGTGATGAAGCCGCACACTTCTACCGCGTGAATAGCGGTATCGTGATGATTTACCGCCTGCTCGAAGATAGCAAGCGTCAAATCACAGGGTTTTGCACTGCGGGCGATTTCTTTGGTCTGTCTCCGGATGAGAACTATCACGAAACGGCCGTCACAGTTGGAACTTCGAATGTCGCGGGCTTTACGATGAATGATGTCAGCCGGGATCCTGAGCTGCAAAGAGAGCTGTTTACTCGCACCTGTGACCGGTTGGAAGATGCCCAGAACATGATGATGACTCTGTCGAAAAAGTCGGCTGGTGAGAAAGTCGCCGCGTTCCTCGTTATGCTGGTGAAACGCCAGAAACGCCGGGCTGGCGAGAGTGAGGAAAGTTTTGATATCCGATTGCCCATGTCGCGTCTGGATATCGCGGACTATCTTGGATTGACCATCGAAACGGTCAGCCGTCGCCTGACGATTTTGAAAACCGAAGGTATCATAGAATTGCCATCCCGGCATACGGCCCGGGTCTGCCGTCTCAATAGACTCGAATCCCTAGCGGGCGCATTGGCCTAGAAGGAGGAATGATCATGACCAGTACAGCGAAACACTCGGAACTATTTAGCAAACGTCGTCTTTTCCTGGCTTTTCTATTCCTTCTTTTGGTCAATCTAATGATGGTATTTGCGGCGAATGCCCAAACCGATGAGAACCCGATGGAAAGCCAATATTCTCAAGACATTCGCAACGAATACAAAGCCTGTCGCGCGTTAGACAGCCCTGTCGCACAATATCTCTGTGCTTGTCGGGTTCTAGAGAAACAATGCGCGGTACCGCGTAAGGACATTCATGGATTTTGGAACACCGTCGAATATTGGCCAACTGACGATCCGGCAGACCGTGAAGTCCAATTTATACTCTTTATGGAGTACGATTCTCTGGGTGACTTCCGGCCCGATGCCTACGGTGTTGTCTATTCTTGCATGGCCGGTGAAGCAGACCTCCACATCTTTTTGGGTGATGATGTCGATGAAAGCATTTCCCCTATAGTACTGATGGGGGATACGGAACTGGATGGAGAAATTTTGGAAGACGAAGATCATTTTCTAATCGAATTCTTCAATACAACGCGTGTATTTAATACGTTGAAGCAAAGCGATAAAATTACCGTCGTTTTCGAAGATCTCGAAGGGAATGAAAATTACCTTGAGTTTAACAGCCAGGGATTTGCAAATGCTTCCAAAGGCTGGGAGCCTGTATGTGCGGCAAGATCCCTTGAGAAAATAAACTAAGACAGTTTTTAAACTTCAATCTTCAAGTGAAGCGGGAGGTGGTCCGAATATCGGACGCTCCCGATTTCACATGTTTGGGGGCCCAAGGATTTCGAAACAAAGATATGATCTATGGCTCTAGACGGATTCCAGGATGGGAATGCATGATGATGGACCTCAGTGACCATATCCAGATCACTCGCCTCGTCAAACTCGGTTAGAACTGCGCTATCCGGCGTGCAGTTAAAATCGCCGGCTAATATGACGCGTGAATACCCGCCTAGAATATGATCGACAAATTCGAATTGGCGTCTTTGATCCTCTGAGCCAAGACTGAAATGTGTATTCGCAACACATATTGGGTTACGGGTTCCGATCTCGGCAACAAGTAACCCCCTTCCCGAAACCGAACCAGGCAATGGGTAGGTACGTTGCCGCCTAATAGGCGAACGTGACAAAACTAAATTACCATGGAGAGATAATCGCCCGACCTTGCGGTTAAGCTGATATGCCATAAATGGAAATCTGGCCCGCGCTTTCAAAAACCGGGCTTGATTGAGAAAACCGGTCCGAAACCCGCCAAAATCAACCTCTTGCAAACAGACAATATCATGCGGCCTTAGATAGTCCGCAATCTTTTCGAGATTTCGGATTTTAGGTCTAACCGGCATTATCTGACGATGGACCTTCAGGACATAATCCATGGGCCGGTACGTCCCGATACCAGCCTGAATATTGTAACTCAAAAAGTCGATCATATATGCCTCTAACAACATGGTATCGGTCGAAAATTGACCACCATCAAGCGCCTGTCTTAAGGCATTATATTCATATTAATATGACTGACACCGGTTCAAATCATGTGTTTCAGGATATCCTGATTGAGATTAAAACCGTCCCGCAAAATGACATCACATTTGATAGAATTTTAAATTCTCTGGGCGCACATTCCTTCGACCTTGCAGTTTTGATTTTTGCTTTACCAATGGTCATTCCTATGCCGCCAGGCATACCTATGACAGCCGGCTTCATAATCGCGGTTTCCGCGCTACAAGCCCTTTTTGGAAAGAAACATATCTGGATACCGGCAAGCATGGCCCGGAAGTCCATTCGCAAATCCTCTTTGATCAAAGCTATCCATAAAACTGATCACAGATTACGATTTTTGTTCAAATATATGTCTCCCAGATATAGCCGTTTACTATCAGGTCCGTTTGAGGCTTTTACATATATCATTATTTTCATTCTGGGCTTTGCGATGATTTTGCCCATTCCTGTTGTTGGCAATTCTTTACCCGCCTTTGCCTGCGTAGTCTTGGTATTGGGAAGATTACAGAAAGATGGCCTGATTGTCGGCATCGGGCTTTTATTGACCCTTGTCATTCTGGCGATAAATATTTTTGTGGGGATCGAAACATGGAAGTTTATTGAGTTTCTTTTCAGTCAATAAAATCCAGATCTGTAATTTCAGCAATATAAAACGGGAAAAATTCATCCGTACCAAAAAAATTACCAGCCTCTATCCGCGTTGGGATTGTCACGCCCTCAAATGTTCTATGATTTGATAGCTGCCCACCAAAAGGCTGCATCTGATATCTGTTTTCAGGGTTAGCATCAGTCCATCTTGGAAACACAACCTCAACCGGAGCACCGCGCTCATCCAGAAAAATATCCACGACCTGGGTCAATCCTTCTATGATGACGGTCGCCCGAATGTGATTTTCGGCCACATCCTCCCAGTGTACAAATGGCGAATCCAGGATAGCGGCGGGTGTAAAGACGATAGCTTCACAGACAAACCGCCCAAATGCCGAACGATAATGATCCGGAATGTTGTTTCGTTCACCCTTGGCTCTTACGACCGGGATCTGTCCTGAAATCCAGAAATAGCTCCAGGAGCTTTCCAGATATACACCGTCGGATCCACTTACGCTCAGGGGAGGCGCTCCTGTTTTCGCGCGCCAAATAAACCCAACGGGAAACCGATGGACCTGCTGCGCGGTCATGGCTTTATAACCGGGATTTGCCTTTGGGCCCAAACCGAGTTGACCCGTCATTTTAAAACGTGCCGCAGGCTTTAATTGGGCTCCGGGTTCAAAAACAAAATTAAAGAAACTTTGTACGTTTGGCGGCAAATTAGCGACCAATTCGGTCGTGTATAATTTAGACTCCGAAGATGATTGGGTCGCCTCGGTGAGATTGCCCCAGGATTTATCGATCCGGGTTTCAATAACCGTTCGCCATATCGTCAAAATCGATGAGGCGAAAAGAACAATGACCGCAAAGGTAATTAGAAGTTTCATGCCTCATCTCCTATGAAAGCTCAGGCCCGATTGATGATTTTCTCGATTTCCGGGATGGTATGGTGCGTCAAGTCCTTGGGCGTTTCCTGAACAACGCGTTTTTGAATTTCACTGGTCAGTCGTGGTCGCAAAATCCTCAGGGTCTTACTGTCGGCAAATATAACGATATCTGTTTCGGTAGACGCAAGTTGATTGATCTTCTCGGCTGTTTGCTCGGCGGCCTCTGTTTTGAACAATCCATGCCAATCCGTATCAGCGACCGAGCTGAGTTGAGCACTAGGGGTAGGAAAGCGTCCGGGTCGGTCCGTCCCCAGTTCGCGCGTCGGGGGGTTGTCTCGAACCTCACTATCGACAACTCTTAAATCAATAATATCTTCATCGCCCTGATTTCTCAGAAGCAGATATTTTTCGCTATCCGCGATTATGACATGGGTATTATTTTTAAGTTTCATGGCTTCCTCTTTGTATTGAACTTAAGAATATCCCTCAGTCTGCAGGAGAATTGACCGCCATCAAAAAAACTTGCGTGAATTCAGCACGTTACAAATATGAGAATAGTGTTTTGGAAAGTGCCATGCTTATTTCCAGAAAACCGCCTGCCACATAATGAGGCCAATCAATGAACTCTGCACCTTTGATATTGGGCTGGATATTCATTTCATTACTTCCCCCAACATATGTGTCACCCAAGGGTATAGATGTTTACGTCAACCCACCGCCCTGCACGCAAGACCAAACAGCAATCCGACTGCATGTAACAAACATCAAGCGGGTTAAGGGCTCACTCGTTGTAGATGTTCACAGCGATGTGATTGAAGACTTTCTTGCCGATGACAAAGTCATTTTGCGGGTCCGACAAAAAGTAAATAGCCATGATATGAACATATGCGTGCCAGTGCCAGAACCAGGCAATTACGCTCTTGCCGTCTATCAAGACAAAGATAATGATCGCAAATTTGATAAAAACTTTCTTGGCATTCCCAGTGAGCGTTTTGGTCTGTCAGGAAATCCTAAATACAGTCGCAAAAAACCTCGCCTGATCAACTCTATTTTTCCAGTTGAACCGACCGGGACTGAGCAGACTATTAGACTGGTTTCCGCTTCTGAGATTTAGACAATCAAATTTGTCCGTCGTCAAAAATCCTTTTCTCGAAACTGCTCAATTGGCGACATAAAAAAGAAAGGAACAAAAATGAGTGATCTCGTTACACGCTTGGACATTGCTCTCCATAATCGGATGCAGAGTTTCCAAGACACAATCAACAAATTCAAGCGCAAAACCAAAGACGGAATGCATGACATCGAAGATGAGTTTTACGACAAAATTAACGATATCGAAGATGTCTTGGAAGATGGTCGGGAACGCATTTCAAAAGCTTCTGAGACTCTTGACGAGCTGGCTTTGGAAACGATGAACAATATCAAGGACTGGCGTAAGCGCCGGGAGGTCAAAAAATTGACCAAAGAGGCGGAGAAATCTCGTCACTATGCCGAAGCCGCCGTCGACGTCGCCCTCGGCGCACTGAATGAAGCCGAATGGGCGATCACCCGCGCTTATGTCACCAAAGAATTTGCAGAAAACCTGGCAGAAGAGAATGCGGCTTAAATTTTTCCCCTATCTCAAGAGCACCATTCTCTCTGTCGGGTTGCTGGTAACGGCAGCCTGTGCCACCGGACCCGCCTATCATCCCGCGGGTCCAGGCGGCACGAGCGGATTTTCTGAAACTAAAATTGACGGCACACATTATCGGGTTTCATTTCAAGGCGACTCTCGGACATCCCGTCACGATGTAGAAGATTACCTTTTGCGTCGTTCGGCGGAACTCACTGTTCAGGAAGGGTTTTCCTATTTCCACATTGATGAGAAATCCATGGATACGGACCGCACAATCGTCCACACATATCGCCCGGCATTTTACGGTGGCTTGCACCGCTATCATTCCCACCGCCGATTTGAGTTTCCTTACTACGCCTATGGCTTTGAATGGAGTTATCCCTTTGATGACCAGGTCCGGGAATATCAAAAATTCTCAGCGGTTGCTTATATTACCCTGACTAATGAACCCTCATTCGGCGATGGTAGAACTTTCAAAGCATCAGAAATTCTCACAAACATTCCAGTTGGCGACTAAAATGGGGAAAGCGGTTTCTCTCCCATCCTCACATGAGGAAATTCATTACGTACAGCGTTCCGGCTGGCTCCGGGCCGCCGTATTGGGGGCGAATGATGGTATTATTTCAATCGCAGCTCTATTGACCGGAGTCGCGGCGGCCGGAGCCGAAGCCCAAGAGATTTTACTGACAGGTATCGTGGGTTTGGTCGCCGGTGCCTTGTCGATGGCCGCTGGCGAATATGTATCTGTGTCTTCGCAAAAAGATCTTGAAAAGGCTGATATTGAACGCGAACGGCAACATATTCAGGCATTTCCTCAAGAAGAACTGCAAGAGCTGGCGGACATTTATATTGTCCGCGGCCTTAGCCCGGCAACGGCCCGAAAAGTTGCTCGTGAATTTTCAGAAAAAGATGCCCTGCGCGCCCATATCCGGGACGAATTGGGCATTTTGGAAATCACGCGAGCCAATCCTGTCCTGGCTGGCCTCTCTTCAGCCCTGACGTTCGGCGGCGCAGCTCTGTTGCCCTTATGCGCCGCCGTCCTATTCCCGCCCGCATGGGCGGTGTCCGGAATTTTCCTTATCTCAATATTGTCCTTGGCCTTATTAGGCGCATTCGGAGCCAAAGCCGGCGGCGCAAAGAAACGCACGGCCGTCTTCAGAGTGACGATTCTCGGCGCTGTTTCAATGGGCATTGCCTACGCTCTCGGTCAGGCTATCGGTATATCTATCTAAATTGACGACTATCAATCCTTTAGCTCCACAAGTGCTAAATTAAGTCTCGAAAGGCATGATATGGAAGCTTTGTGGTATTTGGCCCTGATCTGGTGCGCGGTCTATTTAGCAACAATCATTGCAAGATGGACACGCCTGACACCGGTGCTTTGGTATCTCTTCTTTGGTGCTGTATTCGTCAATTTCGGGATTTTGCCTGAACATGCAGATCCCTTTATCAAAGGATTATCTGAACTCGCCATATTATTGATCATGTTCGCGATCGGGTTCGAGGAAGATACGGGAAATTTTGTTTCTAGTCTCAAGCAAAGTTGGGGTATCGCCTTTTTCGGCGGGCTCGCACCTTTCCTTACAGCTTTCACCGTGACCTATCTGATCTGGGAAAACCTTAGCGTTGCCTTGATGTGCGGCTTGGCCATGACGGCCACAGCCGTGTCACTCACAATGGTTTCTCTCAGGCAAGAAGGCTTGGGAAGATCAATCGTTGCCACGCGGATCATGACTTCAGCCATTATTGACGACATCGCGTCTCTGGCACTGGTGGCCGTATTAGTACCTCTAGCGGCAAATTCGGGGCCGGTTAGCGTGGTGGACGTTTCACTGATAATAGCCAAAGCCCTTTCATTTTTTGCGGTTATAACCTTTCTATCAGTCGTGATCTTACCCGATCGATACACAGGTGTTCTGAGCAAGTTTCCTGTCCTTTCCAAAATCAGCATTCGTCATTTTCTGCTTTTCGATGGGGGCAAACATGCCACTTTGTTCGTTTTGCTATTGGCCGTCGGAATTGGATTACTATCTCATGTGTTTGGGCTTCACGCCGCCGTCGGTGCCTTTATGGCCGGGCTTATACTAAAACGCGAATATTTCCATCATGAGGACGAAGAGCATATCTATCATGAAACCGCCCAAATTATCGACAATATCGCCTTTAGCTGGTTAGGTCCGGTTTTCTTCGTCATGCTTGGCGCACATATTATTTTCGAACCCAAAATATTTCTATCCGTCATGCCCTATGTGGCTCTTCTCACGCTCGCATTATTCATTGCTCAAATTGGAAGCGCGGCTCTGGCCGCACGATTTACAGGCCAAATGGATTGGGCGTCCTCTTTTATGATTGGTTTTGGTATGTTGGGTCGAGCCGAACTCGCCTTTGTAGTCATGAATATCGCTTATATCCAATACCAGATCATTCCAGCCGAAGCGTTCTACACACTCATGCTTACGGCCTTTTGTTTAAATATCCTGGTGCCAGTAATGATCAGATGGGGGAAACTAAATATCCGCGTTTAAGACTCACGTATATCCCATATAGCCCGCCAATCCATCATCGAACTGAGTGCCTCCGTCCTAACAACTTCTCTCCCACCATTCGGCCACACCCAATAATGGGTCAACAGCTAAGTGCGCGTATCGAGCTGTTGTCCGAGGTTGATGGTGTCCAAGCAAAGCACCCACCACAGGTAATGATATCCCGTTCATTACAGCAACACTGGCAAAAGTATGCCAGAGGTCATGTATCCTTACATCCTCAATATGGGCAAATTTTCGGATTTTTTGCCAAGCTTTCTGCATCTCATGGATGGGTTGTCCTGAATCCACGCCTGCAACTTCTTGCCATGTAGTTGTAATGGCTTTGAGGGAGACTCCGAACACGAACCAATACCCAGAATAATGCAATAAGAATTAAGAAGGTATACGCGTTAAGGTGACAATTCATAATTTTGCGATTATTACATTAAATGTTATCTCTCCAGAGGCTGAATTAAGCCGGATTGAACTTGTCTTCGTAATGAATGCTTGCCTGAGCGTTTTTAAACCGCAGCCTCATAACGGCCGCTCGGCTAATGTCCGGAAAGCCCCCACAGTACGCATCCGCCAAATCTTGAAGTCTCATATTGTGACCTCAAGACCCAATTCCAGTAACTGCTTGCCCATCTTTGCCAAATGTCAGGTCCAAACTCTCCATGACTTCGCCGCGTTCCAGCTGAACCGCCATCTCCTGAAGTTGGGTTATGATCTGCTAACGCCTATGGAATGTGTCCGCCCAAATGTTGGCTGTTTCTGCGCTGGTCTTTTGGGCATCTGCGTATAGCTTGGCCGTTTCGGCTCGGAGCTTTCCAATCTCGGCGGTGATGTGCTCATTCTTCAGAACCGGGGCATCCAGAACGGCTTTGATCCGGTTAACGGCCTTGGCCATCAGTTCCTTTAGATCGGTTGAAGTGTTTTCACCGGTCGGCAAGTCCATCTGCAGTAACATTTCCATATGTTGATAAATGGCGTCCTGCAGGCGTCGTCTGCGCTGACCGCTGTTATCACCTTATGGCTGAATGATGGATCGTGTATCCGGCTCCGGCCACAATATAAAGATCATGTCTGGTCTTATGATTTTGTGCAGGATCGCACCCACGAGAGTAAAGCGTTCTGGATGTTGTGCATTATCGATGAGTTCACCCGTGAATGTCATGCCATCCGTGTAGAACGCAAATTGGACTCCAAAGATGTTCTCGACACTTTGGGTGAACTCTTTGTCCGGCATGGGCCGCCGGCGCATATACGCTCCGATAACGGCCCGGAGTTTATCGCGAACGCCTTACGGGAATGGCTCGGACGATTGAATGTCAAAACCCTTTACATAGAGCCCGGATCACCATGGGAGAACGGGTATTGTGAAAGTTTCTACTCAAAGCTGCACGATGAGCTACTGGCCCGGCAAATATTTTATGATCTGCGCGAAGCCAAAGCACTGATCGAAGCCTGGAGGAGGTATTACAACACGAAAAGACCTCATTCATCCCTAGGTTATCGCCCGCCTGCGCCGGAAACCATATTGCCAAAGGCGTCATGGCCGCTTAGCGTTATAGGCGCAGCGGCATGACGCCCTGCATAACAACCGCCAAGACTAACAAAGTGGTTGGACCACTTTGATAAGGCAGGCCAGAGGGAGCTTGTGAATGTTTAGCTTTAGAAGTTGCTCGTTTTGGAATCGAGCTATGCCTTGCTCAACCAGGTGCCTTTAAGACATCGATTGGAGAACAACCTCGGGAACGTAGCCCATACGATATTAAGATTTATCGTCCCCTTATCAAAAACCTTTCGGATCACAGGGCCGCTATGGGCGGCGATTACCCTGCCCTGGCGGCCAAAGAATTCTTGTCTTTTTTCGACCTTAACCCACTTCCATTTAGAACTCCAATAGGTGATCAAGCTCGTTTTGTAATCGACCATATATATAAACTGGAAGAAAACGAACGGCGATCATTTATCTATAATGCAACGAAATCTCAATGGTGGGTCGAAGGTAAGGAGAGCCAATAATCAGTGATTTCAAATACCGACTTGGCATAGGCTAAATCGGGCCGCGCCGCGACGATAGCGCACTACCCTTCAATCACACAAATAGGATTTTCAATTGGAAATCCGATTCCGGGGCTTTTATTACATAAGCTTTGACATCGTAGCTTTGTGAAATGGTGCATCAAATAACAAAACCAAATATCAAATATTCGTCTTGAAAAGTTGCGATTTAATGCCAAATCTACCATCAATAGCTGACGTATTCTGTGCAAAATTGAGGATTTTTTAAAGTATGTTTGAACGCCTTTTTATCGTACCCCAGGATCCTCTTCTAAAACTAATCAATGAGTTCAAACAGGACACACGCCAGCAAAAAATTGATTTGGGCGTTGGAGTTTACCGCAATGAAAACGGCGCAACCCCTGTCATGAAGGCCGTCAGAATTGCGGAAGAACGGTTACTGACCTCACAGCAATCAAAATGTTATTTGGGTATCGCAGGCGACCTCGAATTTCTAGATATGTTGGGATATTTGGTATTTGGAGGCATAAGGCCGAAAAAATCCAGATTTGCATATTTACAAACCCCCGGTGGCTCTGCGGCCCTGCGCTTAGGTGCCGACATTATCAAACTATCCACCCCGGAATCAACGGTTTGGATAGGCGATCCGTCATGGACAAATCATATTCCGATTTTCACCGCGGCGGGCCTGCATGTGAAAACGTTTCCAGCTATCTCGGCGGACAAAACTGGATTAGACCTTGATCAAATGATGTCCACACTCGCTTCCACGAATGCTGGCGACGTTTTGTTGCTTCAGGGCTGCGGACACAATCCAAGCGGAATGGATCTCGAAGCTCAGGAATGGAAACAAGTTGCTGATTTATGTGTTGAAAAAGGGATCATTCCCTTTTTGGATTTAGCTTACCACGGGTTGGTTGAAGGTCTGGAAGAAGACCTTAAGAGCATTTCACAAGTTATGGAGGTCGTTCCTGAAGCGCTTGTTGCCGTGTCATGCTCCAAAAACTTCGGCCTCTACCGTGAACGAACAGGGGCACTTTACGCTATGGCCCCCAACATTAAAAAAGCGGAAATTAGTCTCACGAACTTGTTTGCCTTGGCAAGGGTTTCCTATTCAATGCCACCCAACCACGGCGCTGCCATTGTTAAGACGATTTTGAAAAACGAAGGTCTGAAACAAGAATGGGAGCAAGAACTTTTTGATATGCGTAATCGAATAAAGAACATCCGCAAAGAATTGCACTTGCAATTGACCCAAGTTTTCCCATCATCTTTAGATAAAGGCAAAGGTATGTTTTCTTTACTTCCATTGACACCGCAGCAAATAGACAAATTAAAATTGGATCATGGTATCTATATGCCCTATTCAGGCCGAATAAACATTGCCGGACTAAATCGAAATGCAATTCCCGCTTTTGTAAAAAGCGTCTCTACTGTCGCGCAATAGATAGGAGATAAATTATGAAACGAATCGATAACAATGTGGAAAGAGAGTTACATGACGTTTTCCACGTACAGCAAATCACGCGTGATACGCCTATAGAAGAGGCAGTGGGTGCCGACCTCGTTACTATGGATCCAGGTCAGAATTCCCAAATTCATCGCCACAATTTTTCAGAGACTGTCCTTTTTTTTACTGATGGGAAGGCTACTGTATTCATAAATGATACGCCGCACCATGTAAAAGCAGGGGACCGGATCTTAATACACAAGACCGAATTTCACAGCGTTTCTACATTTGAAGATAGTGGATGTGCATTTTTATCGGTACAAACCCCGCCAATTCTCTCAAAGGCCACGGGATTTCGTGATCTGGAAACCCTTGAGGATGTAAAAGATCGCGAAAAAGCACCGTCAAAGACATGATAAAATGTCACTACATTAATGGTATTAACGGAGGTCAAATTCACTTTGCCCAGCACCCCCGCCGTAATAACCATACTCCGTCACCCGGTTCTCACCATCAACCATATATCGCAAATGGTTCTCACCATCATAAACATAGCGGGTATAGCTATTCTGGTTCTCAGCCCACTGATTGGACTGACGGTGATGCTCCATCAAAAGATTATTGTTTTCGTCATATGTTCGAGTTGAAACGTTACCGAGCGGGTCGGTGACGGTTAGAATGTTACCACGCTCATCATAGGTGTAGCTGGTGACATCTCCCTGTTCATCCGTAATCGTCTTAACATTACCATCAGCATCATAGGTGTAAAACACATCGATATGACCCGCTTCGGTTGCAACCGCACTGGAGCGCACCTGAGTAAGCTGCCCTTGCCCGTTGTGATAAAGCGTCGTCCGGTGTTCCCCTGTCTCAACATATGTATGATCACTATGATAACTCAGAACCGTCTCACGGGTCTCCGCCCCCTGAAGCGTTTGCTTAAAACTGATGACTCGGTCCGTTCCGGCCTCATAAGCAACCTGTTGTGGCAGGCGACCATATGCAAGTCTCTATAGACGGCATAGGGGTTTGCGAGATGTTATTCAAATAGACCGGCACACGGCACTTTTTTAAAATATATTGCGTGTTTGTTGTGACGTTTCACTTCCAAACTTTAGAGCGCTCCGTGATATATTGGTCCCACTTTGATGGTAAGAGATTTTTCGTCTGACAAGGCACAGTGCTGTAGGAAGATTTTCAACTGAGACCAGAATGAATCCCTCTCTCTAGTCCCAATATCAAATATTATGCACTGGGGCGAAAGGCCGCGATTCATGGCCATGGAAAAACTGCAATTTATCCCTATCTTGAGAGCATAACAGGATAATTGCCATGACGCCCAAACCTGAAGATTGCCAAACCATGCTCGACGTTCGTAAGGGCGTGGATACATTGGATCGGGAGTTGGTTCG
>JAHDDC010000090.1 GCA_020629545.1 Hellea sp. | reverse complement strand
TCGTCATCACTATGACGATCTATGACGATTCAGGGGCAGTGTCACCCGGTTTTGGTGTGTCTTTACTCTTCCGTGCAGCGGCTTTGCGTCGGCGTAGATTGGCCCGCAGATTTTCGGCCAGACGCTCTTCGCGCTTTTGCTTTTCTGTCTTCTTTTCGCTCATAGGTCCTATTAAGGAAATCCGGCGCGATTAATCAAGTTGCATTGACAAAAATGGAAATCCTTTTGATCCGGTGGTTGAAGGCTTTTGCGCTGGTCCTGAAGAAGATTACTAACTTTTCCAAAACACATCCCGCTAAAAATTTTAGCGACAGAATTGATTATCCGTCGGGAATCTGCATTTAGAAGGCGTCGTAGAATTACTAACAAAACTTGTCATAATGCCGCGTTCACAATACCATTTTATTATCGTCGGCGCCGGTTCTGCCGGATGTGTTCTGGCTAACCGTTTGATCGCAGACGGCAAACACAAAGTCTTGTTAATCGAAGCCGGCGGCAGCGACAAAAGTCTGTTTGTAAAAATGCCCTCGGCCTTGTCTTATCCCATGAACTCCAAGCGCTTTAACTGGGATTTTGAAACCCAACCAGAACCTTTCCTGAATAATAGAAAATTACATTGCCCCAGAGGAAAAGGTCTTGGCGGTTCCTCATCAATTAATGGCATGGTTTATGTTCGCGGGAATGCCAAAGACTTTGATGAATGGGAAGCACACGGCGCAAAAGGGTGGAATTACGAAAATTGCCTCCCTTATTTCAAGAAAATGGAAAATTGGGAAGGCGAAGACAGCCAATATCGCGGCGGCCTGGGTCCTGTGACCGTCAACAGGGGGAATAACATGGCGTTAAACCCCCTTTATCAGGCTTTCATTCAGGCAGGCGTTCAGGCGGGATACCCTGAAAACCTGGACTATAACGGCGCCCGACAAGAAGGGTTTGGACCTATGCAGATGAATGTCGATAAAGGCATTCGCGCGTCTTCTGCCAAAGCCTATCTGGATCCTGCGCGGTCACGATCAAATCTAACCGTGATCAAAAAGGCGCATGTCAAACGAATGTTGTTTGAGGGGCGCAAGGCTGTCGCGGTCGAGTTTGAAAAAAGCGGTAAAACGCAAAGAGTTGATGCCGCCAAGGAAATCATTTTGTCCGCTGGTTCAATCGGGTCACCGCAACTCCTGCAGCTCTCAGGCATAGGCAATGCGCAGCATTTGAAATCCCTCGGCATTGATATTGTTGCCGACCTGCCCGGGGTGGGTCATAACCTTCAGGATCATTTGGAGGTTTATTTTCAATATAAATGCCTCCAGCCCATCACATTGAACGGTAAGCTGAATCTCTTTGCCAAAGCTTTGATCGGGGCGCAGTGGCTGTTTTTCAGAACCGGTCTGGGCGCGACCAATCATTTTGAAAGCTGCGCTTTTATTCGCTCAGATCCAGGCCGAAAATGGCCGGACATACAATATCATTTCTTGCCAGCGGCCATAAGATATGACGGCAAAGCTCCCTTTAAAGGGCACGGCTATCAAGTCCATGTTGGGCCCAATAAACCCAAAAGCCGAGGCTCCGTCATAATCAAGTCCAAAGACAGCCGCGAAAAACCCGATATTCTGTTTAACTATCTGCAACATGAGGACGACATCATGGACTGGCGCAAGGTGATAAGGATCACACGCAATATATTGCAGCAGGATGCCTTGAAACCCTATCGGGGCGAAGAAATCCAGCCGGGTAAAAATGTGGAAAGTGATGAGGACATCGACGCCTGGGTTCGCCAAAATGTCGAAAGCGCCTATCATCCATCTTGCACCTGTAAAATTGGCGCCGACCATGACAAACAAGCCGTACTTGATCCAAGATGCCGGGTCAGAGGCGTAGAAGGTTTAAGGGTTGTCGACGCTTCTGTGTTTCCAACCATCACAAACGGAAATCTCAATGCGCCGACCATGATGGTGGCCGAGAAAGCTGCCGATCTAATTTTAGCGGCCTACAATTAATCCTCAACATCCCCTACCGTCCGGAAACCTACATGATTGGTCGGCAGACCAATTTCCTGTGGCTGGCGAGCGGCTGAGCGGTATCGGGCGCAATAGTTGTCGGCACACAGGAAAGATCCACCTTTGATGACAAAAGCCGGTTCTCCCTGCCCTTCGGCGTAAAGTGTGTCCGTCCACTCCCAGACATTACCAATCATATCATAAAGCCCAAAGGTGTTGGGCTTAAAGCATCCAACAGGGGCTGTCCCCGTATGACCATCCTTGCCCAGATCTCGCACAGGGAAAGCGCCCTGCCAGGTATTGGCCATTTCTTCGCCGTCAGGATTTCTTTCCTCTCCCCAGACATAGGCCGAGAGCGCCCCAGCGCCTGCCGCATATTCCCATTCCGCTTCGGTGGGTAAGCGTCGGCCTTTCCATTCGGCATAGGCTTTGGCGTCATTCCAGGACACCTGAACGACCGGGTAATTATCCTTGCCGGCGATGGTGCTGTCCGGGCCTTCCGGCTGATACCAATTGGCGCCTTCAATAAAGCGCCACCAGGATTGATGCGCCGGTGTTGGCGGCATGAAGACCGCGCCGCCAGTCATATTAAATCCGAGCTGCTCTTTTTCGGCGTCCGTGACATATCCGGTCGCGTCGACAAATTCAGCAAACTGCTTATTGGTCACTTCATGGACGTCGATATTAAATGTGCCGACCTCGACTGTTCGAACCGGTCCTTCTTCTGGGTATACGGTTCCGCCCATTTGAAACTCGGCCGCCTCAATGGTGACGGGTCCGCCCTCAGGCGGATCACAATAAGCGATCAAAGTCTCGACTTGATTGTAGGTGTTAAGCGGATCATCTTCCGGTTCGGCCTCAACTGTTTTTTTCTTGCAGGCTGTGAGTGCTAGCGCTGCGGCGC
The DNA here is from genome assembly GCA_020629545.1 of Hellea sp. Classification (GTDB taxonomy): domain Bacteria; phylum Pseudomonadota; class Alphaproteobacteria; order Caulobacterales; family Maricaulaceae; genus JACOMS01. The sequence continues at coordinate 4,604 of JAHDDC010000090.1, read as the reverse complement.
CGATGATCATCCAATATTTCATGGTTTTTTATAGCCGCATTTGGAGGTTTGAAAAGCCCGGAAACCCACCAATATTTCGCCATTTTGGGACGTGGAAATGCTCCTAGGGCTCATTTTTATCAACGTGGAAAAAATTTCCACGTTAGAAATCTAGTAATTTGCATGGAAAGCTGGCGTTTACGCGTCAAAATCCGTCCGTTTTCGAGCCATTTTTGGTCGTTTTTTGAATAGTTTATGACGGGATTTGGTCAGTTTTTGCGCCGTTTTCTTCAATTTCGAGCCGTTATATAGTCCATAACCGCCGATGTATCGGGTTGAGACAATGGTAGCGATTACGATCTACCGTCCTCTTCCGGACGGTGGCATCTTTATTGATACCCGATTTTCCTGTAAGCCGTATAGAGCGCAAACAGGAGTTTCCATGACCAAATCCGCTTTTATCTCTGGCGTCTCGACCGGTATCGGCGAGGCTTCCGCCCGTGTCCTCTTGGAACAGGGCTTTCGTGTTTTTGGCAGTGTTCGTAAAGCGGCGGATGCAGCCAAGCTGGAGGCGGATTTTCCAGATCGTTTCACCTCAGTGATAATGGATGTGACCAATGACAAAGCGGTTCAAAAGGCAGCTGCAACCGTTGAGAAAACGCTGGGCAATCGCAAGCTCGACGCCCTTGTGAACAACTCCGGCATCGCCGTTGTTGGACCCGTTGCCCACCTACCGGTCGAAGATGTCATCCATCAGATGGACGTCAACGTTATTGGCATGTACCGGGTTATTCAGGCTTTTCTGCCCGTGCTCGGCATGGATAAAACCCGCGAAGGCAAGTCCGGCAAAGTCATCAATATCAGTTCGGTTGCCGGCAAGATTGCCTCTCCTATTTTTGCTCCTTACTCCATGTCTAAACATGCGGTTGAAGCCCTTACCAACAGCCTGCGCCGGGAACTCGTCTGGTACGGGATTGACGCTATTATCGTCGGACCGGGCGCGGTCAAAACACCCATCTGGGATAAGACGGACGATATCGACCATACTCCCTTTAAAGGCACCGACTATGAGGAACGCCTGAAAACTATCTCCGAAGCCGCCAAGAAAATGGGCGAAGGCGGTGTTGAAGCCCGTGAGGTCGGTGAACTCATTCACCGCATCATCGAAAACCCCAAGCCCAAAACCCGATATGCCATTCTCAATAAAAAGTTCCTGATGTTCACCTTGCCGCGCCTGTTGCCCACGCGTACTCTGGATAAAATCCTGGCCAAGAATTTCGGGCTAACTTAATCGCGTTTTATAATGTCCGTGACATCGGGATATATTTCGCGGAACTTTTGAGCAATGTATTCTGCCCCGGCCGGGGTATAATGGCCATGGTCTAAATAAATAAGCTGATCCTTTGTCACTAAAATTGGTAGTAATTCATCTTCGCGAAGAATATTATACATATCGATATACTTCATACCGTTTTGCTCAGCATAGGTCTGAATGGATTTTCGGTTATAAAGCTCGCTGGGTTCAGTATAGCTATCATCCAATTTTAGAACTGTGTCGCCATTTTTACGTCGCAGGATTTCAAAGCTATCCGCGCTTAGCTTTCCACGCGGACCAAAGATTACTATCGGTACATTCACAGCCTCGTTAAATTTCTTTAAGAGCCGGTCAAGCCTGACCTTGTCGTAACGGTCCACCCAATCGCGGGAGATTATGACAAGGTCAAACCTATTGACCTTGTCGAAATTTGAATTGAGAAACCGGTATACGACACTGCAATGACCGGCTTTTACCTTATAAGTCGGAGTGCAACCGGCGACCGTTAGCTTCTTAACATTAGCTTCTGGATAAGCGGATTGCAGCATCAGCCAGTCTCCAGCACCATAGGAACTTCCGATAACCAGAATATTTGGTTTTTCAGTATCCAAAGAAAGACAATGTTCAAACTCCTCATGCGGTGTTTGGGCTTCTTGATGACAATTATCTGCAATTATTAAACTCAACCTGGACTTTTTTGCTTTCCTCCTCAGGCGTCTTAATTTTGATAAAGCAGGCGGAACAGCGGTGCGGGGTTTTGTCGAGTTTAAACTTGGATTTCGTGATATTGGACCTGAGAAAAGATGGTCAGTTCGCGGAAACCTCCGGACAAATTTTTCAGCCACATATTTCGCACCAGCGGGCGTGTAATGGCCGTAATCATGGAATATAAGCTGCCCCTTTCCAACATGCAGAGGCAGTTCTCCATTTTCCCAAAGAATGGAAAAAATAACTATATAAACAAGGTCATTGTCTGAGCTGAAGCGGCTGAGGCGCTCGCGCATAATCAGCTCATCTTTATCGAGGAATTCTTCACTGGCATAGTAATCGCCCTCCCCGTCCAGCCTTTCCAAACTTGCATGCTATTGGCGTTAAGTTTGCCCCTGGGGCCAAGAATAATAATCGGCGCATCTACCTCATCGATAAAGGGACGGAGTAATTCCGGTCTGAATATCTCGAGCCAATTACTAGAGATGACAATCATATCAAATTTACTGATATTATCGAAATTCCGTTCGATAAAATCATACACAGGTGGGCAATGGGCCTTCGCCGTCCTTCGCCGAGTCAACAGGCATCCTTGGACGGTTAAAGTCTGGATATTGGCATGGGGATAGGCGGCTTTAAGCATCAAACCGTCTCCGGCGGCAAAGGAACTACCGAATACAAGAATATTGTCCTTGCCCGGCTGGGTGGTCAGGCAATGACTGAAGTCTGTGTCAGCCTCATGAGAAAATTGATGGCAGTTTTTGGCGTCTACCAGCTTAAGACGCTCATCAAATGCAGCCTGGCGATTGGCCTCAATCTCCTGCAAAGAAAATCCATCCACCTGATGATTGGCGCTCGGGGATGACTGCGAGGTCCAGGCCGTAACCGCGATCGTTGATAAAGCCAGAATGGAAACGGATGCAAAAACCCCGACAGCGCGGTTGCTGATTTTTCGCGGCGCACCCGTTTTGTACCGGAACGGTTGTTCAATAAAGAGATAAAAAAGGCTGGCCAGTCCAAGAGTTGCCGCAATTAGGAACAGGCCTTCTACTGGCGTTATACTGCGCAGTTGCCAGGCCTCGTAGAAAACCAAAAGCGGCCAATGGATGAGATAGGCAGAATAGGAAATCAATCCGATCCAGCGGGCCGCAGGGTTAGTCAGAAAAGCCGCGAAAGGACCCTTAATCGGAAACAGTAAAACGAGCGCAGTCGCGATGGCTGGCGGAAGGGCCAAAAGGCCTGGAAAGCCCTCTCCGTCATAAGCAAAAAACGCCCAAAACAAAAACGCCAAACTGGCAAAATGCAGAGGGAAAACAAAAATCGTCTTTTGGCCCAGGGGGTTCAGGACTTGAAATTCCCGCATCATGACGGCTGCGAGCCCGCCCATGGCCAGCTCTCCGACGCGGGCCGGCAAGAGATAAAAGGCCGCCTCGGCATTGCCTCTCAGCTGATATTCACCAATGGCGGTCGAAATAGCGATAAGGCCTATAATCAACAGTGCACGACCTAATACCGGCAGTTTGACCAACAGCCACAGCAATAATGGCCACAGCAGATAGAACTGCTCTTCCACCGCCAAAGTCCAAGTGTGGAGCAAGGGGCGGGATGAGGCTTGAACGCCGAAATAATCCGCCTCGAAATAAAAGAAAAAATTGGACAGGCCGAATATAGCCGTCAACAAAGAGCCGCCGAAGTCCCGCAATTCTTCGCCGTCAAAGAAGATAAAAGCGCCGATCGTGGATAACGCCAATGTCGTAAACAGAGCCGGGAGAAGGCGCCGAATACGCCGCTCATAAAAACCGCGATAGGTAAAGGTCCCTGCCTTTCGCTGATCATATAAAATACCGGTAATCAAAAAGCCGGAGATAACAAAAAAAATATCGACGCCGAGAAACCCGCCGGGCAGAAAGCTCGGAAAAAAATGAAATACCATGACGGAGAGCACGGCGAGTGCGCGTAATCCGTCAATGTCTTTGCGATATGTTGAGCTATGCCCTGTCATTCTGACATGGGCTTACGGAATTCAAATGTGACTTACAAGATAGAGAATGACTAGCCGCAAGCAAAGAACCATGCCAGAGAGCGCTCGTGATCATTTCTCAGGACATATTCGATATATTTCTCACCTGCCCGCCTGGGCTGGAGCATTGGCTTTTAGACGAAGTTAAAGACGCGGAGTTCAAAAAAGCCAAACGCATTCATGGCGGCGTGACCATTCAAGGCGGCTGGGTCGATGTCTGGCGAGCCAATCTGGTCTTGCGCGGTCCATCCAAAGTCTTCGCCCGTATCGGTGAGTTCCGGGCTATGCACCCCGCGCAGCTGGACAAACGCGCCCGCAAATTTCCCTGGGCTAATTTCCTCTCACGAGATCAAAGCTACAAAGTTGAAGTGACCACAGGTAAGCAAAACCGGATCTACCACGCCGGCGCCGCCATAGAACGCATCGAGCGAGCCATCGCCGAAGAACTGGGCGCTAAAATCGCGGCCAGCTCAGAGGCGGCGGACATCATCATCAAAGCCCGGATCGTCAACAACAATGTCATTCTTTCTATCGATACGTCCGGCGAAGGTCTGCACAAACGCGGCCACAAACAGGGTGTGG
>JAHDDC010000089.1 GCA_020629545.1 Hellea sp. | reverse complement strand
GGTCATGGGAATACGTGTTGCCGTGTCCCAAGGGTTCTTTTTAGTTTTCTTCACACGAACTTGATAAGCTGTTCCGCCTGGTGCACCTTCTGATTTAACAATAGATGCTTTTTTATCAGAGCCGTCCGTGCGCCATTTTACCTTATAAGGATTATTTATGAGCTTACCTGGTAGCTGAGCGTCTAGGGCCTCCAAAGCCTGTTGTATCGCGACATCATTCTCATCGTTAGCATAAGCATATGACGCGAATGCTAGGGTAAAAAGAGTCGCTGATGTGAGTGATAATATGGTGCGCATGAACATAAGTGTATCTCCGTAATATGCTCAATTTATAATCCCGAAAAGACAGCGCTGTCAATTTCGGTTAACACTAATTGCAGTTAGCCTTACAGGCCATTACTCTAACAGCTCTTTTAAATAACTAATCTGCGCCTTAATCTCAACATTGGCTTCACCGCTCTTATACCTCGACTCTAATTTTGTGAGGCGCTTGAAGTGCTTCTTGGACTGCTCTAAATTTCCATCTTGGTACTCCATTAGACTCAGACGGAAATGCGCATCGTATAAGCTTCTACGCATTGCGACAGCACGTTTAAGTGACTTTTTAGCCTCATCTCTCTTCCCAAGCTTAAGCTGTGATAATCCTGTCATATATATTTGAAAGCCGCGATTATCACATGATCGTTTTGTTTCAGATTCTTTATTTTTAAAATCGTTCGATGTAACCCGCGTAGATGGATTGATTGTTGTTGCACTTCCGCCCGACTGGAGGCCGCTTCCCGATTGAGCGCTAATAGTATCTGCCACACCAGTATTCACTACTGAATTCGTAGCATTGTCCCGTGCGCTTTCAACGGAAGATATGAAGTTCCGTTGTGCCCGAAGCGCACAAAAGGCATTTCTCTTAAACTCAACTTCGGCAGTTGCGTAGTCACCTGCAATCCATGCAGACATTGCAGGGTCTTTCTGAATTGTGCCCTTTGATACAATTTCATCATTGAGGCCAGACTCTTGCGACAATGCGGGAGACGATAAAATAAGCCCTAAGGATAAAATTGAAAATACGAATGTCTTCATAATAGTTGATCCTAATTCCCTTATATATTTTATATTTTTCTTTCAGATTAATTTGACAATAAATCAGAATGGCGTCCAAAGAAATCGTCAAGCAGATATGGCACCATATCGTTGTAAAAATGCCTCATGGCTTGGCATTTTCTGGGCCGCTTGTTTCATAGCGTTTTGCATAGAGCTAAGACTGTGTTGGACTTGATCACTAGGCAAGGATGACACAATCGGATCAATCGCCTTAGGCACAATATTTTGGCCAAGACAGACAGCAATCCAACTAGCCTTTGAGAAAAGCTCATCATCATATCTAAAGACGCGACCAGCCTCGCGGAATAAATCTACTTTACGTGTTAGGCTTTCTGGAACACGCATATTTCTGCAATAATTCCAAAACGGACTGTCATCACGCTGAGTGGCCATATAATGCAGGATAATAAAATCTCTCACTTGATGAAACTCTTTTAGCATCTGTTTATTGTACTCATCACGGATAACATCAGACACATTAGCTGTAGGAAATAATGTGATAAATCGGCTAATACCCATTTGAATTAGGAATAGCGATGTGGATTCAAGCGGCTCTAGAAATCCTGCAGATAAACCAATGGCAATACAGTTTTTATTCCAGAGCGTTTCACGGCATCCTGTTTTAAAGCTGATCTTACGAGGCTCGCCAAGGGCTTTGCTATCAAGGCCGTCTATCAATATATTTACAGCTTCATCATCTTTCATGAATTTGCTGGAATAAATATGACCATTGCCAGTCCTGTGCTGCGTAGGGATTCGCCATTGCCACCCAGCGGTTTTAGCTGTGGCTTTGGTATATGGCAGTAAAGCACCGACCCGCTTACTTGCGACAGTTTGAGCACTATCGCAGGGGAGCCAATGACTCCAATCCGTAAAGGGGACTTTTAAGGTCTTTTCGATGAGCAGCGCTCTAAAACCTGTACAGTCAAAAAAGAAGTCGCCTTCTACATTTACGCCAGACTCCAAACTTAGACTAGCTATATTGCCAGTTTCAGGATCGAGACTGACGTTATCAACCAAGCCTTCAACGCGCTTCACGCCACGTTTTTCGGCATAGTTTCTCAAAAACTTTGCATAAAGTGTTGCATCAATATGATAAGCATATCGAAGATGAGATAAAACCGAGCGAGGATTAGTCTCTGGCGTAACAAATTTATCATGCGCTGCGGCGACGGCACACATACTATAATCCTGCAGAGGAGATGTGTTTCCTCCAGTTTTGGAATGCAGCCAATATTGATGAAAATCGATACCTTGCATATCAACGCCAATGTTTCCAAAGGGGTGTATGTAGGATTCGCCTATTTGCCCCCAATCGATAAATTCGATGCCCAGCTTGAAGGTACCATTTGTTGCCTTAAGAAATTCGGCCTCATTAATGCCAAGCATGGCATTGAAGTTTATCATGTCCGGTATAGTTGCCTCACCAACACCAACAGTTCCTATTTTGTCGGACTCAATAAGAGTAATACTAACCGAATCGGGTGATAAAAGACTCGACAAGGCCGCAGCTGTCATCCAGCCCGCAGAGCCTCCGCCAACGATTACGATGTCTCTAAGCGCGTGTGAATGCCTATCGGTCATGCTGCATAATCCATAATTTCTGACCATCACCTATTGTAGATGAAAAGGCTTGTGTCATTTTTGTCACATAGAAAACAATAAATACCCTTATTGCAAGACTAGTCTTTCAAACATATTTGACAGCGCTGTCAAATTGGTCTTTATAGAACGTAAGAGAATCCGTAAAGGACGATTAAAAGTTCATCAAGAACGTCAAAAGCCACAAAGGCACAAGGGAGAGATTCAGTGAAATCCAAAACAACCACTCCAATGGACCACCTAAATAAGCTAGCGCTTTTGGGAACCACAGCATTAATTGCAAGCTTAGCAACAATGCCAACTATTGCTTATGCACAAGATAACACAGCGACCATTGAAGAAGATGACGAAATCGTTGCGACAGGTATACGTCAAGCCTTGAAAGAAGCGCGTGATCTAAAAAGAGACGCAGACACGGCAGTTGATTCGATTACGGCGTCAGACGTTTCAACGCTACCAGACCTATCTGTTGCGGAAGCCCTTTCGCGTATTCCGGGCGTTGTGGCACAGCAATTCGACCTGAGTGATAATAATGGCGGTGACTTCCCGTCTCCTGAGGGCGGAAACAACCTTATCCGCGGTTTGTCCTTTGTAAGATCTGAATTTAACGGACGCGAAGTATTTTCAGCCAACCAAGGCCGCGCGTTGGACTTTGGTACAGTTCCTCCTGAACTTATCGGTGCTGTAAATGTTTATAAAAACAATACTGCTGACCTTATTGAAGGCGGTATCGGCGGTACAATTGATTTGCGCACCTTGGAGCCATTTGATCGCCCAGATGGCTTTGCAACAGTTACCTTAGACGGCACATATACCGACTTCCGTGAAGAAGTAACGCCAGATGCAACAGCCACAGTCAGTCACCGTTGGGACGGCACGCGCGGAGAATTTGGTCTTTTAGGCTCATTCGCCCACTCTGAATTAAAGTCACGCATCGACAACTATCAGATTGGCCAGCTCATTCCTGTCACAAGCTTCTTGGAAAATGATAATCCTCCATCAGAAGCGTTAGCGGTCCCAGGTGGGGTTCAATTAAGAGAAAACAACATTGATCGCGAGCGTCAGAGTTACTACGTCGCAGGTCAGTGGAAAAATAATGAAGATACTTTCAAAGCCACCGCAAAGTATTTCCGTATTGATAACCTTCAAGAAAGAGATGAACGTACGCTTGAATGGTTTGCGACGGGCGGGACATTCTTTGAGGGTGTAACATCAGTCGTCGGCGATTTTACAAGTGGCGATTTCTCGTCTGAGGGCCTAAATATATGCTCAAGCAACGTTCCTGCCTTCGCTAGGCGCGATGCTTGTCAAGCAACACTGCCAGCGAATGGAATATTTGAGTCAGGTGTTGTCACAAACAACATTCGCGGTTGGACTGGTGCCCAAGGTGCTGAATGGCAAACAACTGCTATTGATAGGGATGTTGACACGACCACTCAAGACATCAGCTTGAACGTTGAATGGCGCCCTGCAGATCGTTGGTATGTCAATGCAGATTGGCATAATACGAAATCTGAAACCGACTTTAGTCAATTATGGGGTGTAAACGTATTCTTTGCTGATCTTCAATTCAATCCTGGAAATCTAGACAGCCCTGAAATCGCGATTAATGCCCCGTCAAATAGTAGTCCTGTCAGAAGACTAGCAGACGGAACACAACTTGGCTGGGGCGCAGAGCCTTTCTTGCCAACAGACCTTTCTGATCCGGCTTCTACATTCGCATTGGCTGTTGCAGACGAATTCCAGATTAACGATGGTAGTGCAAATGCCTTCCGTGCAGATGTTCATTATGAATTCGACGATGATGGGTGGTTTGATGCGGTTCAATTCGGCGCAAGATTTTCGGAACGTGAACAAACGAACAGGGCTTCGGGGCTTAATTGGGCCGCCATTTCGCCTCCATGGCAAGGCGCAACCGGACTTCCGCAAGGTTACTTGCCACTATCGGAAACTCAAATACCACAAGAGGCTGTTGACTTTACTGGCTTCTTTGGAGGCGGCATATTCACGGGTGCGAACTCGACGGTCTTCTTTACAGGTCGTGAGTTCCTCGAAAATTATGATCAAGCGGTTCAAACTGTATTTTCAGACCCTAATATTGTGAGTTCCGTCGACGGAAGTACAACATCAGCTTGGGATCCACTTCGTCGCAATGGCGCGTTCCGTGATGGTGCGCTACCAGAAAGTAGCGTAGGTGAGGATGTAACAGCTCTTTACGCCCGTGCAGACTTTGGGAACGAGTTTGAGAATGGGATGTCCCTCGAAGGTAATATTGGTATACGATATACCAAAGCCAAAATTTCAGGGGCAGGAACAATTTCTTACGTTGAGAACTTTAGTGAAGACGCGAGAGATTTTAATCCTGAATCGGATGCTTTCCTAGCTCAAGCAGACCAATTCATTGAAGGCACGTTTAATGAACAAGACCATTGGTTGCCATCATTCAACGCTAAACTGAACTTAAACGATCAATCTCTCATTCGTTTAGCGGCAAGCAAAAATATAACCAGGCCGCGAATTGATCAACTCAATCCAGGGCAGGCAAACGTCATTCCGTTCACCTTTGTTGTCGATCCAGTCGTTGACCCTGATACAGGTGAGGAAATCCCGGGAGAAACAACTATTGTTGACGTTGTACCTGTTCAGATTAATGTCTTTGGCGGAAATCCGAATCTGCAACCCATAGAATCCTACAATTTTGATCTCTCATTCGAACATTATTTCGGAGATGAAAATTACTTTGCCGTTACAGGTTTCTACAAAGATATTTCCAAAAACATTCAAACGGACGCTGTTACTTTAGGACAGCAAACACTGGATGACGAAGTCCTCAATGTGATCCTGACAAGTGATCAAAACGTCGATGAAGCTGAATTTTTGGGTGTTGAACTGGCATACCAGCACTTCTTCGATGAGTTGCCCGGCATCTGGTCGAATTTTGGCTTACAAGCTAACTATACTTACATCGACGCTAATACCAATGCGAACCCTGTGAATTTCGACTCACCTAATTTCAATACGGGTGTTGGTGATGGCGTTAATGATGCCAACATTGTTGATGCGGATGGTAACGGAGAGGCTGACAGTGACGGAAGAATTTACCGTTATGGCGTTAGTGAGTTCCTCGGAACGTCAAAAAATACGGCTAACATTGTAGGTATCTATCAGGACGAGCAGTTCGAGTTCCGCCTTGCTTATAATTACAGATCGGAATTTGTGACGTCTTATTCGGACTTTGTCACGGCTAACCCGCTCTTTGTGAAGGGCAGGGGTCAATTAGACGGATCATTTAAATATGATGTGAACGATGCTCTTCAACTCCGCTTACAGGTATCTGACATCTTAGGTACAAATACCGTGTTGGAACAGCAGGTTGATTTTGCCGGACAACGTTATCGCCGCGCCGAAATCAAAGGCGATCGACGCATTAAGTTCGGACTGAGATATAATTTCTGGTAGAAAGAAATTACTAATCAATAGGAAAAAAGAGGGCATTCGCCCTCTTTTTTTGTTCTTGCTACGAAGTAAATACTTAAGAAGACAGGACAGAAAGGCCCTTTCAGACCGAAGATACTCTCAATTTAGGCACTTAAAAATTAAATAGCTTTACAGTTTTGGTCGATGAATGACTGATGGCTTGGCATTCTGTGAAGACAATTAAGCCAAACACGCCTAATATCTGACATACGCCTTTCAAGCTCTTCTTTTGGCATCATATCTGCCATAGGGTGATATCTGTCAGGGAATACCCCTTGTCCATTCATGACAGCAAACCAACTAGGCTCGGTGAAAAGTTCTTTCCCATGACGATAAAGCCGTGCATTTTCTTTATAGAGTTCCATGCGACTTTTAAGTGAGTCTGGAATTTCCATATTTTTGCAGTATTTCCAAAACTCACTATCTTCTCTCTCAGTCGCAATATAATGCAATATGAGAAAGTCTCGAGTTTCTTCATACTCTAATTGAGTCCTGTCATTAAAGTAATCGATGTCGGGCTGATTGAACGACTTATCCGGAAAATGTGTCAAAAGACGGGCTATTGATGTTTGAATCAAATGGATTGACGTAGACTCTAAGGGCTCCATAAATCCAGCTGCTAGCCCTAAGGCTAAAACATTTTTATTCCAAACTTTCTTACGGATTCCAGTTGTAAAGCGTAGATAGCGCGGATCCCCCATGGCTTCACTATCAAGGCCATCTCGTAATGTGCGGAGAGCTTCCTCATCATCAATATAATCACCGCAATAGACATAACCATTACCCGTTCGGGATTGCAGGGGAATTCTCCATTGCCATCCTGCGGATTTAGCTGTGGAGCGTGTATAGGGAATAGGGTCCGCAATGCGTTTACTAGGTACAGTCACCGCACTATTGCAGGGTAAATAATGCGACCAGTCAGAATATCCAGTTTGAAGTGTGTCCTCAATTAGGAGTCCTTTAAAACCAGAACAGTCTATGAAGAAGTCACCCCTAATTTCTTCACCGCTTTCCAGAGCTACAGACTCTATGAAACCGCTATCTGGGTTTTGACTTGCCTTTACAATACGCCCTTCAATGCGTTTTACACCTCTACTCTCAGAATAGTTTCGCATAAATTTCGCATAAAGCGTGGCGTCAAAATGGAAGGCATATTCGATAGAATTAAGGGGCGAGTTTACGACATCAATAGGCCTTTGGAACTTACCTGCTCTGGCTGCTAAAATTTGCAGGTTATAATCATCAACTGATGTTTTATGACCCAATGCCGTATGACGTAACCAGAAGTGATGAAAGCGAATGCCTTCCATCTCGAACCCGTAATCTCCAAATGGGTGGATGTAGGATTGGCCGATACGGTTCCAATCTGCAAATTCAATTCCTAATTTGAAAGTCGCATTTGTTCCTCTGACAAAATCATCCTCTTTAAGCCCAAGTAA
>JAHDDC010000027.1 GCA_020629545.1 Hellea sp. | reverse complement strand
AAAGGTCGCCAATGAGACACTTCTGCGGCGTGTAACATCTCTTTATCTCCTCTGCTGTCACCAAAAGCTTCCTTGATTTTGATGTTGTTAGGGGCAAATTCCGCCAAAATACGACGAATCTTGCCATTTCCCCAAATATTCCATCCTTTGATTCGACCTGTGTAATGGCCGTTATGTTGTTCTAGTTCGGTTGCCAGAATGTTGTGGATATTTTGAGACTCTCCCCAAGCTTTTAGGTAAGGGAGAATCGATGCGCTGCATATATATAAAGACTCAGGGTCCATTTTACGGATGTTGAGAGCATGCTGAGCTTGTGGTCGAATCAATCCGGGAATCACGTCTGCGGCGAATTGTTCAGCTGAACTATTGAGTCGATCGACCGGCGCATTTTTGAAAAACTTTCGTATGACATGAGCTTTTACGGCATTTCGATCAATTAGCTGAAGTCCGTAGGCAATGAAAATTGGAATAAGCGTAAATATTTTCGCTATCCAGGTGAATGTACCAGCGTAATATCGCAAAAATAGCGCAAATGTGTCTTTGGTTGTAATAGTCCCGTCAAAGTCGAACACGATGATCTCGCGTGGTTCGGCCGATTTATTGACGGACATACTCTCTTTCCCTGGTGCGCATTTTGCGTCGTTATTGCGGGGGTCATAAAACCCCCAAGTCTAACGGGCAAGTGCTTTGGTTGAATCACAGTTTCCAGTTGCTTAAGACCGACTTCCTGAACGAAAGCTGACAGTTACAAAAAATTAATGCGTCAAATTCATCAGCCGTTCTATCCAGCTTTTGCGATAGACACATGCAGAGGGCTTGCGTTTGGATTTGATTTGGGCAAACACTATCTAAGCGTTTGATACAGTGGGTGGATTTATGATGTTGGGATTTGACAAAATTAAATTGCTGTTTGTGGTTTTTCTGACGAATGCACTTCTGTCATGTACCGCGGAAAAAGAGTTCAACTTTGCTCACGAAGCCAGTGATCTGTTATCTGAGGCGGGTGTCGAATACGGTGTACTGGAAAACGGGTTACGTTATGCTGTAATGCAAAATGATACGCCGTCAAAAACTGCGACGCTTCTCATGCGAATCGACACTGGCTCTATCAATGAAGCTGATGATGAGCGTGGACTAGCTCACTTTCTCGAGCATATGGCTTTTAACGGGTCAAAGAATATTCCTGAGGGCGAAATGATTCCAAGATTGGAAAAATTTGGGCTCGCTTTTGGAGCAGATACAAACGCATCGACCAGTTTTACGGAAACGATCTATCAACTCGAACTTCCGGAAGTTAGCGAAGATATTATCAATGAAGGCCTATTTATTATGCGCGAAACAGCGTCCAATCTTCTACTGGACAAGGACGCTATCGATAAAGAGCGCGGTATAATTTTAGCTGAAAAAAGAGCGCGGTCCAGTCCTGCTTACCATGCATCAATAGCTCAGCTGAATTATTTTACCGAGGGAACCATAATTCCTGAGCGGCTCCCAATCGGTATTGAAAAAACGATCAAAAGTGTTTCATCCGAACAGTTCCGTGATTTTTACAATAGCTATTATCGTCCAGAGAACACGTTTATCGTTTTAGTTGGGGATTTTGAAACAGACTATGCAGCCTCCAAAATAGCATCCTATTTCGATGATTGGTCAGGTGTCGGAATTGCTAAAAAAGGACATGAAATCAGCGCTTTAGATAAAAGAGAGAAGGCTGCGTTCTATTATGCTGACCCTGAAATACAGACCTCGATTTCCCTCAATGTTATGGCGGCGCCAGATATCCGAGCGGACAACAAGCATAATCGAAAGCAGCTTTATATTGAAGCTCTTGGTAACCGAATTCTATCTCGTCGATTAAGTAAAATAGCGCAATCGACGGATGCAAGCTTCATAACCGCAGGCGCAAGTTCTTCGACGGTTTATGATGCCGTAAAAATATCGTCTGTTTCTTTGAGTACTCAACCGGAGCAATGGGAAGCGGCCCTGAAGACCGGAGAGCAGGAATTACGTCGGGCTTTTCTTTTTGGCTTTAGTCAAAGCGAGCTTAACGAACAGATTGCGAATACCCGTCAGGCACTAAAAGTTAGTGTCGAGCGATCAGCAACCCGCCGGACGCCGAGATTGGCTCGGCAGATATTGGGTCGTTTTTCAAACGAAAGCGTCCTGACCAGTCCTGAAACCAATTTAGAGTTTTTTGACGGTTATGCTGACACCATAACCCCTGAACAGGTACACAACGCATTTAAAGAAAGCTGGAATGGGTATGAAAGTCCTCAAGTGTATTTGTCGACTTCACACGTTCTAGAAAATCCGGAGGCCGCTATTCTAAACGCGTTGAGTGACAGTCAAAGTGTCGAGTTGGCCGCTAATATCGAAAACGACCTGTCGGAATTTTCATATTCAGAATTTGGCGAGAAGGGAAAAGTCGCAAGTCGGGATCTTGTGGAAGATATCGATTTTGAACAAGTCGTTTTTGAAAATGGGGTTAGGCTTAATCTCAAAAAAACACCTTACCAGGCTGGGATCCTGTCAATCCAAATGACTTATGGAAAAGGGGAGTTGTTCCTCGAGGACGACGAAACTGGAATTCGGTGGTTACTTGGCAATGCGTTGACGCTTGGCGGGTTAAAGGCTCATTCAGCGGATGAAATCACGACATTGATGGCCGGAAAATCGGTTGGCGTTGGTCATAGTTTGGGCGCGAGACAACTCATAATGAACGGATCAACAACGCCCGGTGATTTGTCTGAACAATTAAACTTAATGATGGCTTATTATCTAGAGCCAGGTTTTCGAGATGAAGCAAAAGCGCGATACGACAAGTATATTGGCTCCTTCTACCCGACGCTCGATTCGACCCCTGGCGGCGTGGCGTCTCGAGACTTAGACAAATTAGTCCGTTCTGGCGATAAGCGATTCGGAATACCAGAGGAGGAAGTGCTTCTAAGCGCTAGCCTAAGGGATGTGAGTCAATGGATGTCGAAAGTTGTCCCAGGCGAGGCGATAGAAATTGGTGTGGTCGGGGACATCGATATTGAAAAGGTAATTGATGAGGTTGCGCGTACATTTGGAAGCCTCCCGAAGGTAAACGCGAGCGCGCCAGTTCTGCCGACAGAAAAGACCAAATTGAATTTTCCAAAAGGTGATAAACGCCCAACGATACTGACCCATGCAGGCGAAGATACAACATCGCTTATCCGAATTTATTGGCCCGGTTTCGATGGTTCCGATGATATGATTGTCAGGCGAACAAATTTGTTGAAATCTATGCTCCAGTTAGAGCTTAACGATGTTATTCGTGAGGAGCTCGGCGCTTCCTATTCCCCGAGTGCCTTTTTTACGACACCCAGAATTTATCCAGATTACGGCTATGTTGGTGTGTCCGTCGAGGTCAGCCCCGAGGACATTGGAAAAGCGGAGGCGAAGATCCATTCTTTGGCAAGACAATTTGAAAATGGCGAGATCGATCAAGACCTGTTTGAAAGGGCTATCCGGCCCATTCGCGAATCGATTGAGGAAACTCTGGAAAGTAACAGCTATTGGATGGGCATAATCTCTAGGTCGCAAAATGATCCAGAACGTCTAGAGAGACATCGTCGGCGTCATGATGCCTATCAGAACATGACAGTTGACGACGTAAAAGCGATCGCCAAAGATGTCTTGAAGCGTGAAAATGCCGTATCTTACCACATAGTTCCGGGGCCATAGCCTTTACTTTGGCCCGCGACAAAAAGAACGAGACTTAATATCAATTTAAGTCTTCGCATTCAAGCATGGCCCGTCTATAAACAAGGAAATCAGTCCTGAGGGTCATATGGTACAGCTAACGCTTCCTAAAAATTCAAAACTTTCAAAAGGCAAAACATGGCCGGCTACAAGTTCTGGCGCCCAGATGAAGACCTTCAAAATTTACCGATTCGATCCTTCGGATGGCGGCGGCCCACGGTGGGATACTTACCAGATAGATTTGGACGAGTGCGGCCCCATGGTTTTGGATGCCTTATTCAAGATCAAAAATGAAATTGATCCGTCTTTATCGTTTCGCAGGTCCTGTCGTGAGGGGGTTTGCGGTTCATGTGCCATGAATATTGGCGGGCGAAACACTTTGGCATGTACTAAAGGTATAGATGAACTCGGGAGTGGGGCGATTACGATCAGTCCATTGCCGCATATGCCCGTTGTTCGAGACCTCGTTCCGGATTTATCGACGTTTTACGCTCAATATGCCTCAATAGAGCCCTGGCTTCACACTAGCGAAGCTGAAACCGAAAAGGAATTCAAGCAAAGTGTCGAAGATCGGGATAAATTGAACGGATTGTATGAATGTATATTGTGTGCGTCTTGTTCTACAAGTTGTCCGAGTTATTGGTGGAATGGAGACCGATATTTAGGGCCGGCCGCTTTGCTGCAAGCTTATCGTTGGTTGATCGATAGTAGAGATGAGGCCACCACTGAACGCTTGGATGCGTTGGAGGACCCTTTTAAACTCTATCGATGCCATACAATCATGAATTGTACTAATGTTTGCCCTAAAGGGTTAAATCCAGCCAAAGCAATCGCTCAAGTAAAAAAGATGATGGTTGAACGCGCTTAATTTTCTGTCGTCCACTATGTCTTTGTCTCGGGCACCGATTGATGGACGATTATTGTTTTGTTTGGCTTTCAAAGACAATAATCTAACTTCAGCAGGTTATTATCATTTGGTCTTCGATTATTGAGTTTGTTAAAAATCGGCAGGACTGATTAGCTTAAAATTAACCAAAGTTGCCGTTCAATCCAAGCGATGTGAACCGATTTGAACCAGTTTCTCCTATTAGGGGAAGTTTGCAATTTACCCTTATTTTACAAGAGCTTGATAGGTTTTTCGCAATAATATCTATTGAGGTTGGACATGGTGGAGTTTACGGCAAGGGACCGTTTAAAGCTTTTAATGGGCGCGAGTGCGTTAATGGCTTCTTGTGGCGGAGGTAAATCTACTTCTTTATCGAGCGCCGTTGGAACATCGTCATCGGCAACTTCGCCGCCTCCGCCTCCGCCTCCACCGCCGCCGCCACAAACTGGCCCATCCGGACCCGCCGGACCTGTTACCGTAGGGTTGCTGAGAGATACTTTTCGGAACAATTTTGCAATTGGCGCGGCAATGAATCATCAGCACATTAATGCCTCAAATGCATCAGCAAGAATTGCAGCAGAACAATTTAACAGCATCACGCCAGAGTGGGAACTCAAACCATCCGTCATTTCTCCGCGTGAAGGGGTCTATAATTTTTCGGAAGGTGATAGGGTCGTCGATTGGGCGCTTGAGAATGGGATGCAGGTTCGCGGACATGCGCTTTTGTGGCATGTGTCTACGCCGTCGCACTTTTTGCAAGGCAGCCGTGACGAAATAAAAGCAAGGCTTGAGGAATACATTCAGGTCGTCATGAATCATTACAAAGGCCGAATATTTATTTGGGACGTTGTTAATGAAGTTGTGTCGCCTGACATATATCGGGGAAGTCTTGGAGTGGGACCGGATCGTCGCAGCAATTGGTATGAAGCGGTTGGAAATGCGGATTATGTGGATTGGGCGTTTCACGCCGCACGAGCAGCAGATCCAAATGTGAAATTGTTTATCAATGAGTATGATACAGAGACGGAGCTAAAGCGGAAATGGCTGGTGGAAATATTGAGGCGCCTTAAGGACCGCGGCGTTCCTCTGGATGGCGTCGGACATCAATTCCACATCTATTTGGATACTGATCATAGAGACGCATTAGCCGCTATAGAAGCCGTTGATAATGAGTTTATGGGCCTTATAAACCATGCCACGGAAATTGATGTGAGCTCTTATCACGACCTAGGGTCTTGCTGGCAAAATTCAGCTGATTGTGATCCTGACCTGGGACCAGAAGCCCCAAAAGAAGTTCTTCAGCAACAGGCTCATTTATTGCGCGACCTTATTACCGGATTGACGTACAAAAGCTCAGTTGAGTCAGTGTCTTTCTGGGGCGTGCGAGATGGCGATAGCTGGCTAAATGAGACCCCGGTTGAACGTTATAATTACCCATTACTGTTTGACAGAGATGGTGAGGCAAAACCGGCTTTTCACGCAATCACTGATCCAAATTACGGAATTTAATTGTGATAAAATTAACGATGAAATGTCTGTTGAATGCGGAATTGACCCATTTTCGAACACGTTCGAGACAAGCGTTGAGTGTCAGCGTTT
The DNA here is from genome assembly GCA_020629545.1 of Hellea sp. Lineage (GTDB taxonomy): Bacteria > Pseudomonadota > Alphaproteobacteria > Caulobacterales > Maricaulaceae > JACOMS01. Next base: position 34,717 of record JAHDDC010000027.1, on the reverse strand, counting down.
ATCGTAAATTTACATCGCTTTGTTAAGCTGTAGAAAACGGCAAGAGATCGAAATGGTTGAATACACGGCGCGAGACAGACTCAAACTTTTACTCGGTGGAGCGAGTTCACTCTTGCTTGCATCTTGCGGCGGTGGTTCGGGAAGTTCATTGCCCGCCCATAGCTCAACACCTCCGATAACAACGTCACCACCGCCGAGCGGAGGAACTGGACCTGTTACAGGATTGTTACGAGATACTTTTCGCAATAATTTCCGCATCGGGGCTGCGCTCTCAAATCGCCGTGTCGACTCAATGGATTTGTCTGCTCAATTGGCCCGAGACCAGTTTAGCAGTATCACGCCGGAATGGGAGCTAAAACCTGATGTGATTTCTCCCAATCCCGGGGAGTACAACTTTTCAGAGGCTGATCGGGTGGTTGATTGGGCGCTTGAAAATGGAATGGAAGTTAGAGGCCATGCCCTTTTATGGCATGAGGCCACACCTGATCATTTTCTGCAGGGATCACCAGCTGACATTCGCGCAAGACTAGAAGAATACATCACGACTGTTGTTGAGTATTTCCGTGGCCGTGTTTCTGTTTGGGACGTCGTAAACGAGACCGTTTCTGTCGATATTTATCGCGGCGCCGATGGTATTGGTCCTGACCGTCGCAGCGTCTGGTTTAACGCGGTGGGGAGCGCGGACTACATAGATTGGGCGTTTAGGGCGGCGCGTGCAGCAGATCCAGACGCTCTACTTTTCATGAGTGAATATGGGACAGAGACACCTCTAAAACGTCAATGGTTGGTCGAAATTCTGCGTCGGCTGAATGCGCGTGGAGTTCCAATCGACGGGGTGGGGCATCAATTCCATCTTTATCTGGATACCAATCATCAAGATGCTCTGGATGCTATTGATGCCGTTGACAATGAATTTATGGGATTAATCAATCATGCAACCGAAATCGACATAACTTTTTATCGGGATCCGGGGAGTTGTTGGCAGAGCCGAACGAATTGCTTGCCAACTGTCGGTCCAACGCCGCCCGCAGATATGTTAGCGCAACAAGCCCGTCTTTTGAGAAATCTCTTGAATGGTTTTGCGTTAAAGTCGTCAGTTGAATCCGTCTCATTTTGGGGCGTAAGAGATAGTGATAGTTGGCTAAATACATCTCCGATAGAGCGTTTTAATTACCCGCTTTTATTCGACCGTAACGGTGACCCTAAACCTTGTTTTAACGCGATTACAGATCAAAGTTACGTCATTTAGCTCCGAAGAGACTCCAAAAACATTGATCTGATCTTATTTTGTCTCATAAAGGACAAAAGGACCGCTCATGTCATCGTTACAAAGTCATGTTTTGAAGATTGCTTTGCCGCAAATCGCGCCAGTATGGCTAGATCGCGAGAAAACCCTTCAAAAAATCATTTCGCAAATTGAACTCGCGGCTATTGAAAAAGCTGATCTAATCGTTTTTGGCGAAGGGGTTGTACCCGGTTATCCGTTCTGGCCGGACCTGACGGGCGGGGCCGCATTTAACAATGATCGCCAGAAAGCCCTTTTTGCGCATTATTCGGACCAAGCTGTGACTTTGGAGGATAATCACCTTGAATCGGTCTGTGGGGCGCTTAAAACGGCAAATATGGCGTGTTATTTAGGTGTTATTGAACGCCCGAGGCAAAGAAGTGGCCATTCTTTGTATTGTAGCTATGTTTACATTGATAAAAACGGGATCTTGCAGTCTTGCCACCGCAAGCTGCAGCCGACTTATGAAGAAAGACTCGTGTGGTCTCCCGGCGATGGGGCAGGTCTTGTCACCCATAGATTAGGCAATTTTACCGTTGGCGGACTGAACTGTTGGGAAAACTGGATGCCGTTGTCCCGAGCCGCTCTTTATGCGCAAGGGGAAGACCTTCATATCGCCTGTTGGCCCGGTAGTATTCGTAATACGGAAGACATAACCCCGTTTCTAGCAAAGGAGGGACGGAGTTATTGTGTATCCGTATCGTCACTAATGCGGCGTACTGATGTACCTGATAATATTCCATTCGCGAGCGAAATTAAATCATTGATGCCGGAAATGCCCGCCGATGGTGGATCTTGTATTGCCAATCCGGATGGTAGTTGGCTATTGCCTCCGGAAGTAGGGGGTGAAAGCCTAAGGTTTGCTGAGATTGATCCGGAATTTGTGAGGCGAGAACGCCAGAATTTTGATGCTGCAGGGCATTACTCCCGTCCGGATGTGACGTCATTGAATGTGAATAGAAAACGTCAACAACTCGCGAATTTTGAAGACTAAAACTATAGTCTTTCAACAATCTCTCGTATCTGAGCTGTCGCCTCTTCAGCGTTCTTTGGCAAAGTTTCTGGATTGATGGGTTCGCCGAATGTTAGTTTAAAAATTTTCCCTTTTTTGTTTAAAAGTTCATGAAAAAGGGTGATGTCCCGCAACTCTCCGTTCAGCCTCGAAAACAAGTAATAGATCCATGAATTTCTAGCTTTAATCTGAAGCGGGATAACTGGAGCTTTGTATTTCCTAGCCAGCATCGCTGCCGAGCTTTCCCAGCTCTGATCTTTAAGGCCGGTCATTGTCATGCGAGCTAATCGCCCGGAGGGAAATATGACCACACATCTTTCAGCATCAAAGGCTTTTCGTGTTCTAGCGAGTGTTTCGCGGGTTTTAGATACGCTGCGTTTAGACATTACCCATTCAACTGGAATAATAATATCTTCGCCTTTAGGTATTACCCTGAGCGCATCTGCATTAGCGAGGTAAAGGTGATTTGGACGGCGATCCCGTATGGCTTGAAATACCGCCATTCCATCAGCTAGCCCAGTCGGGTGGTTGGCGATGATTATACATCGCCCCGTTTGAGGTAAGTTATGTAGGCCTGTTACAGCGGTACGAGGGCTGATATGTTCTGTGACCATTTCAAATGCATCATAACCAGATTTGGGTTTGATAGCGTCGGCTAGAAAAACAGCAGCGTCATAGGCCAGTATCCTGTATAGCGCAGGTTTGATAAAGCGGAACAGTCGTTTATGCGACATCAGTTTGGTCGCGCGCTCAGCTATTAATTCCTCAACAATATGCATTGCCTTGGCCCAATCTTACCGTTTTGAGGATTCTATCGAGCCATTGAGGGCTCGTCAAAAGGCATTTGCGAATGTTTATAGTTTTTGCCGTGCAAGAATCGGAGTGGATAGCTTTGCACGAAAACTATTCATAAGTCCCGAGAGCCTCTGCAACTAATCGGGTGTATTCTAATCATAAAAAAACCGCCCCGTAGGGCGGTTAATCAATTTCCTTGTAATCCGTAGATTACTTAGGGAACCACTTTGTAAGTTTCTTAGCAGCCCACTCACGGCCACCTAGACCGAACGCGATCGCACCACCGATACCGGCAGCAGCAGCAGCGGCCATCAAGCTGTAGCTAAACGCTGTTTCGACAATGCCGTCACCAAGGTTCATTTGGCTTAAGCCCATGAATGTTACGATAACCATCGTTGCGTATTTAATGATACGACCCGCAAGCTCACCAGATGTCTGTGTTACGATCCGTGACACAAAGTTTGCGATGAACAAACCAGCACCAATGATCACGGCACCGAGAACGACACGACCGCCAACTTCTAGAAGTGAGTTGAATACACCTGTTAGTTCCTGGATACCAAGGACGCGCATAGCGGCCGTTAGACCCATCAGAACGATACCAGCAAATCCCACTGTTGCGATGATACGTGAAGGCTGAACAGTTGATCCTGATCCGTCAAGGCTAGCGATTTCCTGCAATGAACTGTCAACGCCCAGGGCAGGCAGAGTGCTCTTTGCTAGATTTGCGACAAACTTACCGATGAATACTGAGATCCCTAGGATAACAGCGGCACCAAGAATGTTCGGAATGTAAGTCACGATCAGTGAAAGCATCTCGGAGATTGGCTCTGAAATTCCTGGGATTTTAAGTGTGTTGATTGCGGCAATTGCAGCGAACAAAGTTACAACAGCACCAGCTAGACCGCCCAGTGACCGTGAGATGTTATTCGATGCTGCAGCTTCTTCATCAGCTCCGGCAAAACCATACTTACCTGCAACGCGGTCGACTTGAGCAGCTTCAAGAGTGCTTGACAGCGCTTCTTTAACAACTTTTGCGAGGAGCGTACCAACAGCAAGAACGATACCAGCGCCGATTATGTTTGGTACGTATTCGAAAATGCTATTCAACATGCCTTTAACAGGTGTCAGTTGCTCGGCAACCATCGGGAATTGACCTAGGCCAAGGAGGATGAACACCAGCCATAAAACCCAAAATACGGCTTTAGAAAGTGATTTTCCGATGTTTCCGCCAGTTGTTTTGGCACGTTTGCCAAGGCCTGTGCGATTGATAGCACCGGAAACAAGTCCAGCAACTAGTTTTGAAATGAAGTAACCAATTACGATTACAAGCAGAGCGATCAGCGGACCAGCTAAAAAGCCGAGTTGATCCGGCAGAAAGCCAGCGACCGCGTCAGTCATGCGGTTTAGATTAGCAGTTTGATCCATTACGGAACCTCCAATTAGTATTTGTGTAGGCTCCCTCAGGAAGCCCCCCGTTTATAAACTCCATAGACTGGCGTGCGCAAACACGCCTGAATATATAGATTAACATTTAGTAACTGTAACATAAACAGGAAATGAACAAAAGAAGTGGGGATACTTGACGATTTAATCATGGATGGTAGGCGACATATTATGCGTGCACCGATTAGAAATCGTAATCTGTTGATTTTGCTAGCCATTCTGTCATTTGGCTTGTTAGCGTTAGCCGTTATTCGGATCGGGTTTTATGTCTGACATTAAGGGTGTTTTCTCCGAACTATCAGCGCGGATTGAGGCTGGAGAGTTGCTGGAAGACTCAGCGCAAATAAGAGCGGCTAAGGCACTCGATCATCTTTTGAGCCAGTTCAAAGCTTATTCTAAACCTAAAAGATTGTTCTCGCGCCGTCCTGAAGTTCCCAAAGGGCTCTATTTATGGGGCGGTGTAGGTCGGGGGAAATCCATGCTGATGGACTGGTTTTTCGAAGCTGTAAGTTCGCCCTCAAAACAACGCGTTCACTTTCATGCTTTCATGCTAGATGTCCATGATCAGATTAATAGCTGGCGTAAGATGTCCGACAAAGAACGACGGAGCAGTGATCATTACGTCAGGGGCGTAGGCGACGACCCAATCCCGCCCGTCGCAAAAGCAATAGCTGATCGAGCTGAAGTTCTTTGTTTTGACGAGTTTCATGTGACGGATATTGCTGATGCCATGATTCTGTCCCGTCTTTTCACTGCCTTGTGGGATAATGACGTTATTGTTGTCGCAACATCCAATCGACCGCCGCATGACCTCTATAAAAATGGTCTCAACAGGGCTTTGTTTCTGCCATTTATCGATATGATGCCGGAACATTTGATTATCCACGAGTTTGAGGGCGAAACAGACCACCGGCTTAGGCAACTTGAGGCCGCGCCCGTATATTATACGCCTCTTGGCGGCGGTACGGAAATAGCAATTGAAGCCGCTTGGCAAAGGTTGACAGGCGCGGCGATTGCTAGGCCGACAACATTAATGGTCAAGGGTCGTGAACTCACGCTCGAAAATACAGCTGCAGGAACGGCTCGTACGACCTTTGAACGCCTATGCGGTCGCCCCCTTGGTTCTGCTGATTACCTAAAACTATCAGAAGCCTTTCAAACCTTAATACTTGAAAATGTGCCTCAAATGGGCCGGGATATGAAAAACGAAGCAAAGCGTTTTGTGACCCTGATTGATGCTTTATATGAAACCAGAACGAAACTAATTATGAGCGCGGCCGTCGAGCCGGGGGAACTTTACTTAGATGGTGACGGATCTTTTGAGTTTGAAAGGACAGCTAGCCGATTAATTGAGATGCGAAGTCATGAATATTTGGCAGCGCGGCGAGTAATGGGCGGAGACCCGTAAAACCGACGACCTTGAAAATACCTGATCTCCTCCGACCTTAAAAGAGACAAAACGGGGAGAGATCAATGACGAGCTTATCACCACGAGAAATATTCATTGTTCTCGTTTTTTTATTCGGAGCCGCAATTGCGAACTGGGGTTTGTTCGTTCAGCCCAATCAATATGAGTGGGTCGAAAGCGGCGAGACCACTGCTATTATTCATACAATTTTGCCAAGCCAAACTTTGCTGGGCAAAAAGACTTTGACGGCATTGGTCGATATTGATGGGGGTGTACAAACATTGGTGAAATTACCGATGAATTCGAGATTTGTTGAAGGACGAGAAATTCCAATCGCAATATTAAAAGATAGCGCGGGATCGGGAAAATCCAAATATGTCTACAAAATCAACTAAGAGCTACGAAAAATCGCACAAATATTCCCATTTTGTTTGGCTTGAGAATAGGCGTCGCCTGGGGCCTTCTAAATCAAAGTCGAGGGTCTCGTAAGCCACATCTCCTTCCCAGCAAGTAACAAAGCCGTTCTCGAGTTTCTTAAATCTGGTTTCGAATATCCCAGGTGTCATATTTTCGACCGATGTGATGGCCTCGGTTGTTGAGCTGTATTTCGCCAGTTGGTGCAATGAAATATATGTTGGCGGCATAATTGGGAAGTCGTCTCTTGGGATTTCTTCGATTAGTTTTCGTGGCTTCACCCAGCAAAAGTCATGGATTTCTCCATCATCAATAACGACCTTGTCATGAGGTGCTTTTGCGATGAAGAACCACGTTGAAAATCGGCGAATTTCCGCGGCTGGAGGGATCCAATTCGATAGGGTAGCCAATTTAGAATTGGAAATATCAAGGCCGGTTTCTTCGGCTGTTTCGCGAATGGCCGAAAGCTTGGATCGTTCAAGCATAGGAAGATCTGGACCGTCCTCAGGATCTACTCGCCCTCCAGGGAAAACCCAAGCACCGCCAAAAGCCTTCAGCGCTTTATTGCGTCTGAGCATGAGGACTTCAATACCGGGGTTAGTGTCGCGAAGGAGCAGGATCGTTGCGGCCGGAATGAGTTCCGAAGGTGTATCCGACGTTTCAAGCACTTTGTTAAATGTCCAGTTCTGCAACGAACTGGGCGTTGTCCTGGATATATTGATATCTTAAGTCAGCGCGTTTTCCCATCAAAGTCTCAACCAGAGCTTCGGTTGTCGGCAGGTTTTCATCATCAATAGTTATCTGAATCATCTTCCGCGTTTTAGGATTCATTGTTGTATCTTTGAGTTGAGATGCCATCATTTCGCCGAGGCCTTTAAAGCGACCGATATCGATTTTTCCACGTCCAGTGAACACCGATTCAATGAGTTGATCTTTATGGTCGTCATCTATGGCATATTCGGTCTTGGCACCTTGCGTAATCTTGTAAAGTGGTGGCATGGCCATATAAAGCCGACCTTTTTCAATTAAGCCAGGCATATAGCGATAGAAAAAGGTTATCAAAAGCGCTGCAATATGGGCTCCATCGACATCAGCATCTGTCATGATTACCACACGCTCATACCGTAGATCATCAATGTCAAATTTGCGGCCTATGCCTACACCAAGAGCGGTCATCAGATCATTGATTTCAGCGTTTTTGGAGATTTTATCCATGCTTGCGCTTTCGACATTCAGGATTTTACCTCGAAGCGGCAATATAGCCTGAGTTTCCCTGTTGCGCGCTTGTTTCGCTGAACCACCCGCGCTATCGCCTTCGACGATAAAAAGTTCTGTGTCTTCGGAGCCTTTACGAGAACAGTCGGCTAATTTTCCGGGTAATCGTAGTCGCTTGGTCGCTGATTTCCTATTGATATCTCGCTGTTTGCGGCGGCGTAATCTTTCATTGGCCTTCTCTATTGCCCATTCGAGGAGACTATTGGCGTCCTTCGGAGAAGATGCCAGCCAGTGGTCAAAGGGGTCACGAACCGCGTTTTCGACCATGCGGACGGCTTCTGTATTGGACAATCGATCTTTTGTTTGACCCTGAAATTCAGGATTAGATAAAAATGCCGAGACGAGGGCGCCTGCACCGTTCATGACGTCGTCTGGCGTAACAGACGAGAATTTCTTACCCATGCCCGAAATGTCAGCATAGGCCCGGAGACCTTTAGTAATCGCAGCCCTAAGACCTTGCTCATGCGTTCCGCCACCAGGCGTCGGGACCGTGTTGCAATAGGACCGAACGAATGTATCAGCTTCGCCGTATCCTTCCGGAGACCATGCAATTGCCCATTCGACACGCCCATGGCCACTTCCCTTGTTGGACTTGCCAGCAAAAAGGTCTGATGTAATCGTTACTTTTGTTCCCAGGGTTTCCTTAAGGTAATCGGCGAGACCAGCCGGGAAGTGAAAAACCGCTTCCGTCGGCACGCTATCCAGTTCCTGAACGAGCTTCGGATCACATTTCCAGCGAATTTCTACTCCGGGCTGCAGATAGGCTTTAGCGCGCGCCATTCGGTATAGTTTAGCCGGCTTAAAATGGGCCTTGGGGCCAAAAATTTCGGGGTCCGGATGAAACCGAACCTTGGTGCCGCGACGGTTATTTATGCTTCCCAAATCTTCAATTTTGCCAAGTGGCTTGCCTTGAGAAAACTTCATACGAAACAATTGCTTATTGCGGGCAACTTCAACCTCAAGTGCATCTGAAAGCGCGTTGACCACAGATACACCTACGCCATGCAATCCGCCTGATGTTTCATAGGCTGAGCTCGAAAACTTTCCGCCTGAATGAAGTTCGGTCATGATGACTTCCAGAGCAGACTTCTCTGGATATTTAGGGTGAGGATCGACGGGAATGCCGCGACCATTATCAGTGACCGATAAAAATCCTTCAATATCCAATTCGACTTCGATCCGAGTTGCGTGGCCGGCCACGGCTTCGTCCATTGAATTGTCTATAACTTCGGCAAACAGGTGGTGGAGGGCTCGATCATCCGTGCCCCCAATATACATGCCAGGCCGTAAACGAACAGGTTCGAGACCCTCGAGGACCTCAATGTCTTTCGCTGAATAGCTGTCATTGCTCACGGACTTTTTGTCTCCAAACAGATCTTTTTTCTTTGATGCGGCCATAATGAATCAGCTATCGCTCCGTCCCTCTAATGCGAGTCAGTTTCGCTTTTGTTCTACTATGGAAGTTTTCCCTTGGGTTGCAAGGAAGAACGGAGCTTGTGGGCTAGAATATCATCCGCAAAACGATCCTTCCGGTATGACGGATAAATCCGTCCCGGATATCGCTATCAAAATCGAAGCCAAATGAGGAATATCCACTCCCGGCCGCGACGCTGAAGCCAAGCAAGAAGCCATCATCGGGGAAGGGTTCAGATGTTAAGTTTGCTAGCCGATCTTGTCCAATAAAGCCATAGGTTGTTGAAACACCATCATTGATAAACTCATTGCGATATCCAGCTCGAATTGACGGTCGTAACCAGGTCCTTCTGCCTTGGAAGTTCGCACCTAAGTTCAGCATAGCCGTGGCCCCGGCTTGTTCAGAGGTTCGCCCCTCAACACTCAATGCGATTGAAGGGTCATTAAGCGTGCTTGTTTCGTTATAGCCTTTTTCTTTCAAGCGTAGGTAATCAACTGAGAATGCGGGCCGCATCCAGAATTTTTTTCCAAGCGTAATATCATATCCACCGCGTATTGAGCCATTGACGTGGGTTCCAGACCAACTTGCATCAGCTGATTCAGAAAAATCTCGAATTGAGACGTTGCGGGTTTGATCAAAATCGTTCGCGCCGCCGCCGCCGTAAATGTCAAGGCTGAAGTCGCCGGTTTCGAGACCAGCATAAAGACCCGCTTGGTAGGTCATCACGTCCATAGGGTCGTCCATCCCGACAACATCCTCGATCTCTGTCGAGGCGAAACCAATATTGACCCCGGCCGTATGAAACGGCCCAAATGCCGTATCAATTCCGCCTGTAAAACCAAATCCAAATCCACGATATTGTTCCGAGAGGCCTGCCAAATCTCGGTCCGCGAAGTATGTAAATTCTTGGATCCAAGCACCGCCAGATTTATCTTGAGAGCGTCGTGCGTTATCGAGATGAGAACCAACGGCCCCGACCGCGCCGTCGACATTTGCTAGCACAAAATGGCGTGCGGCTGCTGCAAATTCTGGTAAAAGCTGGTTGAGACCATTACGAAATTCAGTTCCATCTGTAATTTGAAGGAAGGATTGCGCGAGAGCTGGGTTAGCTGTCATGGCTCCAAATGCCGCATCAAAACTGCCGGCCTGAACGCCATCAAGACCTAACTCGGAAACAGGACGCAAGTCGAAGGTAACCAGCAAAGCATTGGGATTGTTCGGATCAATTTGGAAGGTGCTGTTGTAAAGGAACGGCGAGTCAAAAGCTAAAAGCGTCTCAAGGCTTCCGCCCAGATTTAGGGCGCCGCCGGCATTTAACACTGTGAATGTGTTGTCATTAGGGTCGATGATGCTGGCTAGAGAAGGAGAGATTCCTGCTCCATCAGCAAAGGTGATGTCGCCAGTTGTGTTTAATGTTGAAGCGATGCCTGAAACGCCATCGATCGTTGGCCGGAATGTTGATGTTCCGTCAAAACTAGCACTCGTAGCGTTGATAGGTGTTGCCGTGGTTTGGGCTAACGTGCTCCCATCTGTGACTGAAATGACAAGTCCACCAGAATTCGTAAGTGTTCCAGTGTAGGTAGATCCACCAGACATTGAAATACTATCGTCTCCGGAGCTGAAAGCTAAGTCACCAGTTAGACTTCCTGAGCTTAGATTGACATCGTCATTTCCGCTTCCAAGTAAAACATCGCCTATGATTTCGGGCGTATTTTCTCCGGCTGACTGATTGAGGGTAACACCCGAAGTGTTAGCCGAGAGATCTAGGGCGATCGTTGTAAAGTTAGTTAATTCATTTGCTCTAGGATCAGAGTTCAGAGCAGTCGCACGAATAGAGCCCTGATTATCGATAACCGTAATAGTTCCCGAAGCGTCTCTAATTGCGACTGCAGTGCCATCCCGCCCAACAATACTTGCCTGAATAAGGCTTGAGTTAACGATAGACCGAATTGCGGCGTTGTCTTCAACGTCAATTGCAACAGCTGTTAAAGACTGCGGTGGCAATGGGTTGTCGATATCCGCATATATCAGGGTTGTATTTTCTGCGGCGCTTGCGATCATTGTTCCGGTATTTCGAATTTGATCGGCAATCGCTTGATCTCCCAATACAACGACACGTGCCAGAGCAGTATCGGCTTCGGCATCTGTGCCGCTTCGATAAGTCGCCGCAGTCATGACGCCGCTGTTACTAATCCCGCCTTCCAGGGTTGCCTCTCTGACTTCAAGCGTTGTTGCGCTAGTGTCATCAATAACGGCGTCGGCGGAAACAGTTCCTTGATTGACAAACGCGTAGTTATATATCGTGCTTCCAGCATTCGTTATAGGTACAACCCGCCCAATCATAATTGTGGTTCCGTTGCCATCAAAAAGTATCGCTGGTGCGCTCCCTTGTTGAGCAACGACACTAGAGCCATTGAATGCCCCAGTCGCCTCTCCGGTTTCCGCATCAAAAATTGGATCCCGTTGCAGGTATACGCCCTCACTGACATTCCCATTAATCTGAATTGCTGATCCGCCTTGTGCAGTATTAGAACCAATAAATGCGTCAGGGCGTGACGTAAAATTATTACGAGAGTTAAACCGAAAACCTGTATTTGAAATTGTTCCCGAATTCGTAAGGCCACCACTAACGTCACCGGCTACGGCAATTGCGCTTCCACCTTCAGAAACAACGGTGATCTGACCTGATTGATTGATATCCCCAGTAACATCACCCTCTATGGAAACGGCACGTGATGATCTCCCGTTAGCGGCCCCGCCGAGAACAGAGATTGTGCCGCCAAGGTTAATGTCTCCAGTTAGACCTGCTGTACTTAAAAGGCGAAAGCCGTAACTATCATTACCCTCGACTCCGATTGAGCTGCTTGAGGCGGTGTCTATGCTCCCGATAACCGGGCTGGCACCTGAAATCAGTATTCCTGTACGGCCCGAGCCTTCAGCCAGTGCACCATCGGGAGCGCCATCTCCATTTGAGTCGGCTGCTTCATAATTCTCGCTTAGACTTATTGCGCCCGACAATATCAAGCTCCCAGAATTGCCGCCCTGAAGCTCTATTCCTGTCGTGTTGTTGGCGTCAGTCGATAATATCTGGCCCGCGACAGTTATGCTGTTGTCCGAATCCATAATTACCGCTGAACCCGATGTCGTGGTGACCTGTCCACCACTTGCGATCGTTACATCACAAGCCTCACCATTATTTTCGGTTGATGTCTGAACCGTTCGAGTTTCTTCTCCTGCAATTTCTGACGGGCAAGCGGTTTGAGCCTGTGCAGGCGAAAATGCGGCTAAAAGTAAAACAGGTGTTGCTGCAGACAAAAATAATGTTTTCAATGACATAAGCCTATCCCAAGCGTTTTTTAAAATCGCGATTCAGCGTGTTCTAAACAAGAATATGGTAAAGGCCAATGAAAGAATGGTTATTTTTTCGGTAATTATTCAGTAACGTTAGGTTTTGAACGCAGTCGCTAAAATATTGACCATGGTCGCGTGCAATTCGTCCGGCCCTATATTTTCAATTACATGGTCTTTATCCGCTCGATATCGGAGGGTTTCACCAGGTACTGCAGTCCACGATTGATCGCCAACTATGACTTTGGCTTTGCCTTGTAGCACAGTCAGGTTCTCTATCGATCCCATGGGATGGGCAGAGCTTTCCAGTTTCCCTTTTGGCTTGGCTCTGAAGTCGTACCACTGCACCCATTGAACAGTTTCTATCCAGCCTATAATCCTAAGCTCGCATAGCCCGTCCTCACTTTTTAGCAGCGGAATATCTTTAACCCTCGCATGTTCAACTAAATTCCCGCTTTCATTCGGTCCTGACAGCACAGACTCGACGCTAATTCCTAAGGCCTGGCTAAGTCGCGAAAGAGTCCCCAGGGTTGGATTGGTTTCGTTTTTCTCAATTTGAGAAATCATAGACTTAGCAACGCCGGACATGTCCGACAAATCGCCCAGCGAAAGGTTTCCAGCTGATCTTAGTCTTTGAATTGTCTTTCCCAACTTTTCCCCAAGGGCGTCAGTTTCAGGGCAGGGCGCACGTTTTTGTCTGGCCATAAAGTCTCACATAAAAAACTTTGATAAAAGTCTGGTATAACGATCGATTGTTCTATATATAGAACGCTGCAATAATGCAAGAGTCGAAACGAGTTTGTCAAATGCGGTTCCTACCGATCTTTATGGATACTAAGTCCCGAAAAATAGTCATCATTGGTGGCGGCGATGCTGCAGAAGCAAAACTCCGTACGCTCATCAAAACAGAAGCTGACCTTTTAATTGTGTCAAACGAGGTTTCGAATGAGATCCACAATTGGATAAAAGAGCATTCAAACATTGTTTGGCTCAAAAGAGATTATAACCCTGATCAACTCAGAGGCGCTGTCTTGGCTTATGCGGCGACTGAGGACCCTGAACAAAACGCGCGGATCGCTCAAGATGCTGAGACTCAAGGAATTCCTGTTAATGCCGCTGACCAGAAAGAGGATTGTAGTTTTTATACGCCGGCGATTGTAGATCGTTCGCCCGTTGTCGTGGCAATAGGGAGCGAAGGAACCTCTCCGGGGTTATCAAGGGCTTTGAAAGCCGATATTGAAATGAAATTACCGTATAGTGTGGGGCTACTTGCAGATACAATTGCTCGCCTTCGCGAAAAGCTTTCGCATAAAATGCCAAACTTTTCTGATCGTCAAAGACTGTGGGCAAAGGTTTTTGCGAGCGGGAGAGCGCTTGATGATCGCTTGAAATACAGCCCGGAAGATATCGAAACCGCATTTGAAACGGCGTTAAATAATGTCCCGGCCAATAAAACCGGTAAAGTTTCTTTAGTTGGAGCCGGGCCAGGTAGCTTGGATCTGCTGACAATTGGCGCTCAGCGCCGTCTGCATAGTGCTGATGTTATCGTTTATGATCGCCTTGTGAGTCAGGACGTCCTGGATATGGGGCGTAAAGAAGCAAAATATATATATGTCGGCAAAAAGCCTGGCGCCCATACAACACGGCAGGAAGAGATCAATCGTATAATCGTCGACGAAGCGTCCAAAGGAAATGATGTCGTGCGCCTGAAAGGGGGAGATCCTCTTATATTTGGTCGTGCCGATGAAGAGATAGAGGCGCTTAAGGTGGCAGGTATCGATTTTGAAATCGTTCCTGGAATTACGTCTGCAGCAGCTGCGGCTGCAAGTATTGGTGCATCGTTGACATCACGCGGGCGCAATAAATCTGTTGCGCTCATCACGGGACACGATGCCAAAGGGTTTGCCGAACAAGATTGGACGAGTTTGGCCCGGGATGGAAGCCGGGCGGCCATTTATATGGGGCTAGGGGCATCCCGCTTTATCCAAGGACGGCTACTGCTGCACGGTGCGAAATCAGAATACCCGGTTACGATTGTAGAGAACGCGTCACGAGACAATCAAAAAATTGTTGAAACGACCTTAGGAAGTCTGACTCAAGCTATTGAAAGTAAAGGTATTATTGGCCCCGCGATTCTTTTGCTTGGCTATGAAGCTATGCGCGTTTCAAACCAAGCCATTCGCGAGTTGAGGGCAGGATTATGAGCGCTAAACATAAAGGTAAAGGCCCGCAAAGTATGACAGCCAATGAGCTGCGTGAGGGATATTCAGTTTGGCTGACTAAGGATTATACTTGGTCAACGTCATATGAAGACGCGCTCAGGACTGAAGATCCTGACCAAATCGCCAAAATGCAGGAAATAGCGGATCGCGATGTCGAAGCCAATGATGTCGTCGGCGCCTATTTCATTGATATTGATCCCGAGAGTAACCTGCCGGCCCGTTACCGCGAACGATTCCGCGTCACCGGCCCCTCTAAAGACCTCGGCGAAGAGATAAAGAAAGACTAATCATGTATCGCTATGATGAATTTGACCATGAGGTCGTGCAAAGCCGCGTAAAGCAATTTCGAGGCCAAGTTAAGAGACGCCTTGAAGGGGCGATAACAGAGGATCAGTTTAAACCACTGCGGTTGCAAAACGGTCTATATCTGCAGCTTCACGCCTATATGCTTCGTATTGCTATTCCATACGGAACCCTCAACTCTGTTCAGCTTCGCAAGATTGCCGATATATCCGAAAAATATGATCGGGGATATGGTCACGTCACGACGCGTCAGAATATGCAGCTTAATTGGCCGCAGCTTCCGGAAGTGCCCGATCTTTTGCAGGAATTGGCCGATGTGGAAATGCACTGTTTTCAAACATCAGGGAATTGTATCCGCAATGTAACTTCGGATCCT
Source organism: Hellea sp. (assembly GCA_020629545.1). Classification (GTDB taxonomy): domain Bacteria; phylum Pseudomonadota; class Alphaproteobacteria; order Caulobacterales; family Maricaulaceae; genus JACOMS01. The sequence continues at coordinate 19,419 of JAHDDC010000027.1, read as the reverse complement.
TTTGCCGGCGCAACGGCGGATGAGATCGAAGACCCTAGGCCGACAGCCGAATTGCTTCGTCAGTGGTCGACTATGCACCCAGAATTTGCATTCCTACCGCGTAAATTCAAAATCGCGGTGACAGCAGCGCCAAATGATAGAGCCGTTATTCGCGCACATGATATAGGAATAGAGATCGTCAAAAATGCTAAGGGCGAGACTGGATTTCATATTATTGTCGGCGGCGGGCTGGGAAGAACGCCTATTATCGGAACAACCTTGCGAGAATTTTTGCCGCGCGAAGAGCTATTGCCATACCTGGAAGCGGTTATGCGGGTTTATAATCGCTATGGGCGGCGCGACAACAAATACAAAGCCCGCATCAAAATTCTCGTTACCGAAACGGGTATTGACGCCTTTCGCGAAATGGTTGCAGCTGAATATGAAACGCTTGAGCCATCAGATATTGCTGTATCTCCTGACGAAGTGTCACGAATATCATCTTATTTTGCACCGCCGCAGTTTGAAGATGGATTGACGTTATCAAAGTCATTGGACGCTGCGAAAGCCAAAGATCAGGACTTCGCCTATTGGGTCGACAATAATATTTCTGCCCATAAGCAGCCGGGCTATGCCATCGTGAATATATCGCTCAAACCACTCGATCGTGCGCCCGGAGACGTGACAGCCGATCAAATGCGGGTCATTGCAAACTTGGCCGATAGGTTCAGCTTTGCGGAGATCAGAACGACCCATCAGCAAAATATGGTGTTACCGCATGTGAAACAGGATGATCTTTACGCGGTGTATCAGGAGCTTAAAGGTGCCAAGCTTGCTGCTGATAATATTGGTCTTATTTCCGATATCATTTGTTGCCCCGGAATGGATTATTGCGCACTTGCGACGGCGCGATCTATTCCGGTTTCTCAAGCCATTGCTAAGCGATTTAAGGAGCCTTCCCGTCAACGGGCGATTGGCGAAATGTCGATAAAGATTTCGGGCTGTATCAATGCTTGCGGCCATCACCATGTCGGCAACATCGGAATTCTGGGCCTCGAAAAAGCTGGTGTCGAATTCTACCAGGTCAAACTTGGCGGCGATTCTTCGGAAAATGCCGCGATCGGGCAAATTACAGGCCCAGGTTTTTCCCAAGATGAATTGGTCGATGGCATTGAACGTATGGTCGATTTTTATCTGGACACAAAAAACAAAGGCGAGAGGTTCATCGATACGTTTAAACGCGTCGGTATCGCGCCGTTCAAAGAGGTGCTTTATGACAACGCCTGATACTCTCATCAAAGACGGTCATGCTGTCAGTGCAGCTCAGTTTGAAAATGTACCGGACCTTGAAGGCTTTTTTGCCAGTAATAAAGGCGAAATGGTCAAGCTATCAAATGATGTTGATCTAAAGCGAATTGCGCTCCATTTGCCCAATATCAAGGCTATTTTGATCGACTTTCCGTCTTTTGCTGATGGACGCGGATTTTCGATCGCAAAAGAGCTCAGAAATAAATATGGCTACAAAGGCGAACTCATTGCCGATGGCCCGCTTATTCCTGATCAATATGTATTTGCACTTCAATGCGGTTTTGATGCGGTTAAAGTCGATGGAGTGACCTATTCCCGACAAGCTGAAAGCCACTGGTTTGATGCGCTCAATGCATTCAGCGTTACCTATCAGCGGGGCTATGAGCTCAAGAATGGACCAGAGATCAGTATTTTTGATGCCCGAGAAACGTCAGTGGCTGCCAAAGAAGCTAACGATCCGTATTTTGGCCTTTCTGCTGCGCAGGCGATCCGGCAGGCCATCTCGGATTACAATGGAGATTTGGTCCTAGCGTCTTCCATGGGAATTGATAGCGCCGTCCTTCTTCATACTGTCGCTCAGATAGATAAAAATCTTCCGATAATTTTTCTGGATACAGGCAAGCATTTTAGAGAGACGCTACATTATAGAGATCAACTTGTCTCTAAACTCGGTTTGACAAATCTAATTAACCTAACGCCGGATCGAAAATCCGTGAAGATGGAAGACCCACAGGGATTGCTCAACGAAACTGATCCTGATGCCTGTTGTGATCTTCGGAAAGTTCGGCCACTTGCTGATAAAATTTTTGATTATAGCGTCCGAATAACGGGTCGAAAACGATATCAGACCCCGGATCGCAAAAACATGCCTATTCTTCAGTCAGATGGGCCTCAGGCAAAGCTTAATCCATTGGCATATTGGTCTGCCAAAGATGTTACGACCTATATGCGGAAATATGATTTGCCAGTGCATCCGCTCTTATCGCTTGGATTCCTGTCAGTTGGGTGTCAGCCTTGTACTACCCGCGTTACAGACGGTGAGGATGCGAGAGCCGGGCGTTGGCGAAATTTGAAAAAAGACGAATGCGGGATTCACTTGGTTGATGGAAAGTGGGTCCCAGTGGAAGGCCGAAAAACGTTGGAAGTATTCTAAATACCCATTTGCCCAAGGGATCAGTTCGCCTTATATCTAAAGCGTGAACAAGATCGCTAACATTAAAACAGAGACCTCTCGGCACTTGCGCCAGTATGAGCTTGTCGATCTGGTCCGGGAATATGACCCGTCTGTCGACGAAAATCTGCTGAACAAGGCGTATGTTTACGCGACTAAAGCTCACGGCGCACAAATGCGTCATTCTGGCGACCCTTATTATGCTCATCCCATTCAAGTGGCTGGTATCCTCGCGTCCTTGCATTTGGATGTTCAGTCCATTTGTACGGGACTTCTTCATGATGTCCTTGAAGACACAGAAGCGACCTATGAAGACATCACTGAAATGTTTGGCGAAGAAATTGCTAAACTTGTTGACGGCGTAACCAAGCTTGGTCAGGTCGAACTTTCTGTACCCAATCCAACCCGTCAGCGTCGTCAAGCTGAAAACTTTCAAAAGTTTGTGCTGGCAATGAGCAAAGATGTCCGAGTTCTTTTAGTTAAACTCTGTGATCGACTCCACAATATGCGAACCCTCGAGCACCATCCTAAGGCAGAGTCCCGAGAGCGTATATCCAGAGAAACCATGGATATTTACGCGCCTTTGGCAAGGCGGATCGGTATTGACCGTATTTGTTCTGAGCTCGAAGACTTGTCATTTAAACACCTTAATTCATCGGCTTATGAAAGTATAACCCGGCGACTCGAAGATTGGCGCGCTAATCAAAAAGCAGCGATTTCCCAGATGTCCGTCGCGCTAAGAGATCTTACTGACGAACAGGGAATAGCAGCGCAAATATACGGCCGAGAAAAAAGAGCCTATGCGATCTGGAGAAAGCTTCAAAGGCAAGGTATCTCTTTTGAGGACGTTGCCGATATTTATGCATTTCGAATTATCGTGGACGATCGCGCGACGTGCTATCGTGTTCTTGGAATGCTCCATACAAATTTTAGATGCGTACCGGCTCGATTCAGAGACTTTATTTCAGTTCCAAAACCTAATGGGTATCAATCCTTGCACACGACCATACTGGGTCCTGAAAACCGTAGGCTTGAGATTCAAATTCGTACAGCCCGTATGGAGGACGTAGCTGAGCGCGGCGTAGCGGCACACTGGGCCTATAAAAACGAGTCCTATGCCTATGATCCGGAGAAAGCGCAGGAATCTGGAGGGGATCCATTGCGGCGTATCCGGCCGTTAGTAGAAATGATGGAACAAAGTGGCGATGCAGACGAGTTTTTGGAGCATGCAAAGCTCGAAATGTTCGCTGATCAGGTTTTCACTTTTACGCCAAAAGGCGAGCTCATCTCTCTTCCGCGAGGTGCAACGCCGATAGACTTTGCATATGCGGTTCACACCGATGTTGGCGATACCTGCATTGGCGCTTTAATCAATAATCGAGAACGTCCGCTGCGAACGCGCCTTCAAAACGGTGATGTCGTCAAAATCATTCGTGGCGGTGAGCCTGAGCCGCAGCCCGATTGGGAAAATATGGTTGTGACAGGTAGAGCTCGATCATCTCTACGGCGGTTGACACGTGATAAAGAAGTTCAGGAATTTGTTCGGATCGGTGCCATGCTTGCGGATCACGCTTTTGCACGCGAAGACAAGGACTTCAGTGAAAGTTCCATAGGAGATACTCTCAAACGCCTTGGCTTTAAGGAGCCCGAAGAACTTTATCATGCGCTTGGCAAAGGCGACATGTCGATCAAACACTTCATGAAGGCAGCTTTTCCCGGAAGAGAGAGCACTAAAGCGATGGAGGACTATGCTAACAGGGAGTTTATTACTGACTCAACTGCAAAGCTTTACGTTAAGGGGGACGGATTAACGGCCGGTGTTAGTATGCATCTATCGGATTGCTGTTCACCAATTCCAGGTGACCGAATTGTAGGCCTACAACGACCTGGAAAAGGGGTTATTATTCATACCATAGATTGCGATGTTTTGGCGTCTTCGGATGCTAGTAGCGACTGGCTAGATATTGGCTGGAGACGGGCGGCTCAGCATGCCATGTCTACAGGTCGCGTAACCGCAACCGTTGAGCATGTTCCAGGAGCGCTCGCTGATGTAACAAAAATTATTGGTGAAGCTGGCGGTAATCTAATCAATATTACGACGGTTCAACGCAGTCCGACATTCTTTGACATGATATTTGACGTTGAAGTGACTGATAATAGGCACTTGATGCAGATCATTGCGGCTTTGCGTACGAGTGCCTATGTGGTAGCAGCCCAGCGTATGATGGGCGAGTTTGTGCCGGCACAATAGAAATCAAAGGTTATAATTGAAATGAATACGGACGAGGTCTTAGATGTATTTCGCGAGGCAGGGGCGTTACTGGAAGGACATTTTATATTGTCTTCCGGTTTGCGCAGTCCGGTCTTTTTACAAAAAGCATTTATCTTCAAAGATCCTCGGCTGACCGAGATTTTATGTAAAGCATTGGCTGATAAGATAAAATCTGAGTTGCCAGAGCAGCCGGACATTATCGTCGCGCCGGCGATGGGCGGTATTATTCCGGGATATGAAACAGCTCGTCATATGGAGCTTGAGTCAATTTTTACTGAACGGGAAGACGGTGAGTTTACTCTACGCCGGGGTTTCACTTTGTTGCCAGGTCAAAAGGTTTTGATGGTCGAAGATATCGTTACAACAGGGTTGTCCTCGCGCGAATGTATCGCATCTATTGAAAAGACTGGAGCAAAAGTTGTTGGAGGCGCATGCATTTTTGATCGTTCAGGAGGAGCCGCTGATATAGGCGTACCTCTGATCAGTTTGGCGTCCAGAAAGTTCCCGGCTTATCCAGCCGACGCATTACCTCCGGAACTTGAATCTTTACCAGCCGTGAAACCCGGCAGCCGAGGTCTAAAGTGACACATAAACTAAGGCTGGGTGTCAATATCGATCATATTGCAACAGTCCGAAACGCAAGAGGCGGAGAACATCCTGATCCTGTTGCTGGAGCCTATGCTGCCATAAAAGCCGGGGCAGATGGAATCACAGCGCATCTGCGCGAAGACAGACGACATATAACTGACGACGATCTTGAGCGTCTACAAATGCTTTGCGTCGGCGAGAATATACCCCTGAATATGGAAATGGCAGCCGTAAATGACATGGTTGAAATCGCTAAACGCCTCAAACCTCATGCTGTATGCTTAGTGCCAGAGCGCCGGGAAGAACGGACAACTGAAGGCGGACTTGATGTTGCCGGCTTGCACAATTCGGTAACGCCAATCGTTAGGGAACTCCGAGAGTCTGGTGCCCGTGTCTCATTATTCATCGAGGCCGATGAGAGGCAAATTCGGGCGGCAGCGGCATCTGGTGCGCCTGTGATCGAAATTCACACGGGAGCCTATGCGCATGCCTTGCTGGATGGGGACGCTTTACGCGCCGACAAAATTTTTAACGCTATGCAATCTGGTGCTAAACTTGGAGCTTCCTTGGGGTTAGAGGTTCATGCGGGTCATGGAATTTCATTTGACAATGTGAGTTCGATTGCGTCCATCCCCGAGCTGCATGAGCTGAACATCGGACATTTCATTATTGGCGAAGCGATCTTTATGGGGCTTGAGGACGCTATAGCGGAAATGAGGCGCTGCATGGATGACGCAAGAGGCTATGACGGATGATAATTGGCATTGGCACGGATATGTGTGACATTCGCCGAATTGAACAGTCTCTGGAAAAATTTGGTGACCGGTTTAAGAGCCGTATTTTTACCAAGTCAGAACGTGATTATTGCGACCCAAAGTCTGGGGTCGCTAGTTATTACGCGAAACGCTTTGCTGCTAAGGAAGCTGTCGCTAAAGCGCTCGCCGGTCCAAGGACAGGCAGTTTATCGTGGCAAGATGTCGAAGTTGTAAAGGATCCGTCCGGGCGCCCTGGTATCAAACTGCATAGAGGGGCTTTACGACGAATGAAGTCCAGACTCCCGGCCGGATATGACGGCATCGTTCACTTAAGTCTTTCTGACGACTATCCATACGCGCAGGCTTTTGCGATATTGGAAGCCAGAATCAGAGACTGAGCCGAGACAATGAGCGAGCAATCCGCAAGCGAAATGGATGAAGAAAGAGAGGGGCCTTTAAGTCTCTTGATGATCCCGTTTTGGGCATTGTTCATTGCTTTTTCATTGCGGACATTTGTCTTCCAACCTTTCACTATTCCATCGGCATCCATGGAGCCAAATCTTATAAAAGGCGACCATATCATCACATCCAAATATAGTGTGGGTTATGGGAAGTATGCCGCTTCGCCTCTGCCATTTCCGGTAAAAGAGGGGCGATTATTGGAACGGGGTCCGAAGCGTGGTGACATTATTGTTTTTAAGCCAGGGAAGAAATCAAAGTACTTTATTAAACGAGTTATTGGTTTGCCGGGCGATAGAATTCGAATCGTGAGCGGAGTTTTGTATATAAACGGTGATGCAACGGAGCTAACCCCAACTGACTTAGAAGGACCGAGTGATGCCTTATACAAAGGCACGAAGATTGTCCTGGAAATGATTCCCGGAGAAAGCGCTTATCTGACCTTCAATTTGACCGATAATCATGTCTCTGACAATACTGGAGAGTATATTGTTCCAAGTGGTGAGTATTTCATGATGGGCGATAATCGGGATGCATCTTCTGATAGTCGGCAAAGTATTGAACAAGGCGGAGTTGGATTTGTTCCGGCGGAAAATATAATCGGAAAAGCCGAGTTTATTTTGCTTTCATCTAAACCGGAGTTTTCCCTGTTTAAGCCTTGGACATGGAATAAGGTGCGAAAAGGCCGGTTTTTTAAGGGTTTGCAATGAGCTACGAAGATCGGCTTTCCAAGCTAGAAATTAGATTAGGTTACAAATTCAAAGAGCGCGCTTGGCTGAGACGTGCACTGACCCATAGTTCCTATGGGGACGGTCGTCGCCAAGTGGCAGATTACGAACGATTGGAATTTCTAGGCGATAGGGTCTTAGGTCTTTTAACCGCAGAAACTCTATTTTTGAAAAGTCCCGACAAAGAAGGTGGTTTGGCCATCAAGCTAAATGCCCTGGTTAGAAAAGAAACCTGTGCTGAGGTGGCCGAAGAGCTAAATGTGGGTGCGTTATTGATGATGTCAAAATCGACCGAGAAACTCGGAGGTCGAGAGAAAGTCTCTATTCTCGGCGATGCAGCTGAAGCAATTTTCGGAGCGATCTATTTGGACGGCGGATTCACGGCGGCCCAGTCATTCTATCAAAAATATTGGCATGATCGTGTATTGGATGTCCTACTGAATACCGTCAAAGATCCTAAAACGGAGCTTCAAGAGCGTTCCGCTTCTGGAAAGTTTGAACCTCCGGTTTATAGTGTCGTCGGACAATCCGGTCCCGATCATCGACCTTTGTTCAAGGTTGAGGTAACCGTTAGCGGCAAAGGTCAAGGAAAGGGTGAGGGTGCCAACAAGAAAGAGGCCGAAAGATTGGCTGCCGCAGATCTTCTGGAAAATTGGGGGTCCTCGTGAATCAAAAAGCTAATACCAAGTCCGGCTTTGTCGCGATTATCGGGGCACCCAATGCTGGAAAGTCAACATTGGTAAATGCGTTGGTAGGTGAGAAGGTTTCTATTGTTACCCATAAAGTTCAAACAACGCGCTTCCAAATTCGCGGGATTGCAATGATAGAAAACGCCCAGCTTGTCTTGGTTGACACGCCCGGTATTTTCAAAGCGAAAGATAAAGACAGGCTGGGAAAGTCGATGGTTCATGCGGCTTGGACGGGCGTGGATGACGCCGACGCAATAGTTCATGTCGTCGATGCACCGGCGTTTAATCGTCAGACCCATGGGGATGGCACTTCGCAGGATCGTTTATCCCTTGAAGATACAGAACGTGTCACAGCCGGTCTTGCTCTTAGGAAACGTGATAAAACCTATCTTGCTCTGAATAAGATTGATGAGCTCGAGCGCGAACAATTGCTTGCTCTGATTGCACATTTCGATGCGACAGGTGTTTATCAGCATATTTTCCTTATTTCTGCTTTGAACAGGGACGGCGTTCAGGATCTGGTTTCTGAAATCGTCAAAGAAATGCCAGAAGGGCCATATCTTTATCCGCCTGATCAAGCCGCGGACATACCATCTCGATTGATGGCGGCCGAAATTACGCGAGAGAAGTTGTTTTTAAGGCTTCACGATGAATTGCCATATGCATCAACAGTTGAAACGGAAAAGTGGACGCGACAGAAAAACGGGGACATTCGTATTGATCAAGTTATCTATGTCAAAAGACCATCTCAAAAACCGATTGTTCTTGGAAAAAACGGACAAACCATAAAAGATATCGGCGCAAAAGCCAGGCACGAAATGCAAGAATGGTTGGGTTGTAAAGTCCATTTGTTTCTTTTTGTGAAGGTTCGTGAGAAGTGGGTTGATGATCCGGCCCGCTACCTTCAGAGTGGTTTGGAATTTGATGTTTAATGCGGTTTAATCCATGGACTGGTCCGGTGAAGGTTATGTTCTCAGCGTCAAAAAACATGGCGAAACATCGGCTATTGTTGAAGTTTTTACGCGTGACCGCGGCCGACATCTAGGCCTTGTGAGAGGCGGCGTTAGCCGAAAACTGCGCCCTGTTTTACAACCTGGGAACAAAATAAAAGTAGAGTGGCGTGCTCGCCTGGCTGAGCATCTCGGATATTATACAGCCGAAGGAATGAATAGTAGGGCCGCTGAGTTAATGTCGGACCGCTTATCGCTGGCTGGGCTCAATGCTGCTTGTGCTATCGCAAGAGAAATTTTGCCTGAGCGCGAGGCCCATGCAGGCGTTTACGATGCCTTTGAAATTTTGATCAATAATTTACACGACAAAGATATCTGGCCGGCGCTTTACATTCAGTGGGAAGCCGGGCTTTTAGCTTCCATGGGGTATGGGTTAGACTTATCAAAATGCGCGGCTACAGGGGTCAGTGAAAATTTGACTCATGTGTCGCCGCGGTCAGGTCGTGCTGTCTGCGCTCAAGCCGCTGAACCCTATCGAGATAAGCTTTATGTTCTGCCACATTTTATGCAACCCGACAGTCGCCGGAATGATAAAACCGTAAGGCCGGAGGATGTCGATGCCGGATTGAAACTTACAGGGTATTTTCTTGAAACCCGCGTGCAATGGGGGGTGAACAAGACATTACCAGACGCGCGAGCACGCATGGTGTCTTTATTGAGTTGACCAATTGGCTGCTACAAGTTTGCCTTTGATAATAATGGTGCGGACATCTGATTTTTCTCTTGCTTCCTTTATCGGTGATTTTGGAATTTGGGGTAAGGCTTTGAATGTATTGAGTTTGACAATGCTGATACGAACGAGTGCTGGTGATGTTTGGTGAGTTACTCCGATAGCAGCCGCAGCAGCTTCGGACAGGTCAATCTCATGATTTCCATGAAATGGCCCGCGATCATTGATACGTACTGTGACATTTTTCCCAGAAGCCAGATTTGTAACCTGTACGATGCTGTTAAAGGGAAGAGTTTTGTGTGCTGCGGTCAAAGCGTTTTTGTCAAATCTTTCAGAATTGGCCGTGAGCTTGCCATGAAATTTGCTCCCATACCAAGAAGCGGTTCCCACGCGATCAAAATTTACATCAGCTTTCGGTTGATAGGTCTTTCCATCAACTGTGTAAGCTTTATCAAAACTTTCGTTTGGAGATTGCGCTGAAGCATTTTCGCCATAAGCGAATGTACCAGCCACAATCGCAATTATGGCCTTAAAGGCAGTAGATTTATACATTATTCACCCAAGTTTTTTTCTTGTTTTAAGTCACAACACGAAGCTGCAATTCCCCTGATGCAAGAAAAAGGCCAATGCCTAAAAACCGAAAGCGAAAACGCTTTATCGCAACTTGGTTTTCAATTGCGACTCATTCATGATGCTCGTCAACGAATCAAAATAAATTAAATTCAGGTTTTCATGTCAGATAAAAAGACACCCGGCGGCTTACCGAGCAATGCGATTATTGAAGAGCATATCGATGATGCCTTGTCGTCGCGATATCTAGCTTATGCATTATCGACTATCACAATGCGTGCGCTGCCAGATGTAAGGGATGGGCTGAAACCGGTTCATCGACGTATTTTATATGCCATGCGACAGCTTAAACTCAATCCGGAGGGAGCGCATAAAAAATGCGCAAGGATCGTCGGCGATGTCATGGGACAATACCACCCCCATGGTGACCAATCCATATACGACGCGCTTGTAAAGTTATCTCAAAGTTTCTCGGCGCGTTACCCCTTGGTCGACGGCCAAGGCAATTTTGGGAATATCGACGGAGATAGCGCTGCAGCCATGCGCTATACTGAAGCAAAGATGACGTCAGCTGGAGTGGCGCTCTTGGCCGGTATCGATGAAGACTCGGTAGATTTTGTAGCAACCTACAATGAAGAGGACGAAGAACCGCAGGTATTGCCGGCGGGTTTTCCTAATCTTTTAGCCAATGGTTCCACTGGTATCGCCGTTGGTATGGCCACTTCAATTCCATCGCACAATGTTGCCGAGATTTGTGATGCGGCATTGCATTTGATCAAGACTCCAAAAGCCCGGATTGAAACCCTGATGCAATACATCAAAGGCCCGGATTTGCCGACGGGCGGGATCATCGTCGAATCCAAAGAAAGCATGCTCGATGCCTATTCCACTGGCAAAGGAGGTTTCAAAGTTCGAGCAAGGTGGAATGTGGAAGACACCGGCAGAGGCACCTATCAAATCGTTGTGACTGAAATCCCTTATCAGGTGCAAAAGTCTAGACTGATTGAGAAACTGGCCGAACTCATCGAGAATAAAAAAGTTCCGTGGTTGGCCGATGTACGGGATGAATCTGCAGAAGATGTCAGGATCGTCTTAGAGCCAAAAAGTAAGAATATCGAAGCTGAACTATTAATGGAAAGCCTTTTCAAGTTGTCTCAACTTGAAAACCGGGTGTCCCTCAATATGAACGTTCTAGATTCGACGCGAACGCCACGCGTCATGAATCTCAGAGAGGTCATTCAATCGTTTCTTGATCATCGCCGTGTGGTTTTACAGCGCCGTTCGAAGCAGCGCCTGAGTAAAATTGAGGATCGAATGGAGGTCTTGGCGGGATATCGTATCGCCTATCTCAATATTGACGAGGTCATACGCATCATTAGGTTCGAAGATGATCCCAAAAAGGAACTGATGAAAGCCTTCAAGCTGACTGAGCGACAGGCGGATGCCATTCTGAATATGCGATTGCGTGCACTTAACAAATTGCAAGAAATTGAAATACAGGCCGAATATGACAAACTAGACGCAGAAAAAAAGGAAATTCAGAGCCTGTTGAAATCTGATAAGAAACAATGGGCGTCGATTGCCGAGGAAATGAAGGCAATCAAAGAGACTTATAGTCAGAAAACTGAGCTTGGGGCGCGGCGAACAACTTTTGCTGACGAACCGAATATAGAGATAGATTTGGCGACAGCGTTTATCACTAAAGAACCAGTAACAGTTGTCCTTTCGTCTAAAGGCTGGATACGGGCCATGAAGGGCAAGGTCGATGATATTTCAAGTCTGAAGTTCAAAGAAGGCGATAGCGCTGCCTTTGTCGTACCTGCGGAAACAACAGATAAAATAATTCTGTTCGGGTCCAACGGAAAGTTTTACACAATCGGCGCGGATAAATTACCCGGTGGACGGGGAAATGGCGAGCCAGTGCGGCTCATGATTGATCTCCAAGATGATCATGTACCTGTGGGGTTATTCGTTCACGATGAGAACAGGGAATTATTGGTCGGAAGTTCGGATGGCTATGGGTTCCGGGTCGCGGAGAAAGACATAATCGCATCCACCCGCGGCGGGAAGCAGGTTCTGAATGTTAAAGGCGATTGCGAGGCCGTCCGGTGTGTAGCTGTTTCAGGCGATAAAGTCGCGATGATAGGCGAAAATCGCAAAATATTGGTTTACGATATTGATGAGCTGCCCGTTATGACGCGCGGAAAGGGCGTTAGGTTGCAAAAGTATAAGGATGGCGGACTGGCGGACTTAACGACATTTAGTTCCAGTGATGGGCTGACATATGTCGATAGTGCCGGACGAACCAATGCGGTGAAAGACTGGCATTTATTGGAAGGCAAACGCGCCGGTGCGGGTCGAATGGCGCCTCGCGGTTTTTCGCGATCGAATGCCTTTACCCCGGATAAACGGTTGTCTTAAACCTTGCCAAATCATGCAAAACACCCCACATAAATAACTCAATTGTTTTCCACGGGGGTATTTATGACGTTTCTTCTCGTTGTTTTGGGCATAATCGCTTTACTTATTTTTGTTATCATTGGCATATATAATCGGTTGGTCGCTCTAAGGCAGACCTGTAATCAGGCCTGGTCCGACATAGAAGTTCAATTAAAGCAAAGACAAGATCTTGTCCCGCAGCTGGTCAACACAGTTAAAGGATATGCCAAACATGAAAAGGAAACGCTGAACGAAGTCATTCAGGCTCGTCAGGCCGCGGTTTCTGCAGGATCGCCCAACACACAGGCTGTTGCGGAAGGAATGTTGTCGCAGGCGCTTGGTAAGTTGTTTGCTCTTGCCGAGGCCTATCCTGACTTAAAGGCTAATGAAAACTTCCTGCAGCTTCAGGACCAGCTTGCGGATGTGGAAAACAAAATTGCTGCCGCACGTCGGTTTTATAATAACGCTGTCCAGGAATATAATACTGGGCGGGAACAGTTTCCGGCTAACCTCATTGCAGGTCCCTTCAACTTTGATCCTCGCGAATTTTTTGAGTCGATTGAAGGGCGTGAAGCCCTCGAGTCTCCGGTCGAGGTTGATTTTAGCTAAAGTGTTACGCCCATGTTAAAGGCCTACGGCCTAAAATCACATATATGGAACAATAATCTGCGGAGCGTCTTTCTGCTGATTATGTTTCCAGTATTGCTTCTCGGGTTAGCCTTTGCATTCACGCTTTTATATGCGGGACTTGCTACCGATATGGGGGCAGAAGACGGTCTACTTTATGCGCTAAATGCTATGCCGGCTGCAGCTCCTATTACGCTTGGAGTTTCGGGCGCATGGTTCATGGTGGCCTTTTTAGGCCATCAAACCATGATTGACATGGCGACAAAGTCTAAATCGGTTGCAAAAAGTGAGGCTCCGAGGCCCTATAAATTACTTGAAGCCCTTTGTATTTCTCGAGGAATAATCGTACCAAAACTAAAGATCATCGAAACGCCGGCGATGAATGCATATGCGAGCGGCATACGCGATCGAAACTATACGATTACCCTGACTACGGGACTTTTAAATAATCTTGACGACGAAGAACTCGAAGCCGTCATCGCTCACGAATTATCCCATATAAAAAATAAGGACGTTCGGCTATTGATAATAGCCGTAATATTTGTCGGCATATTTTCGTTTGTAGGTGAAGGAATTTTTCGTGGTTTGCTTCGAACTAATTTACCCAGAAACGATCACCATCGTCGTAGCGGAGGTAGTCAGGCCGGGGCACTGATATTTTTTGGATTGGCGGTTATTGCGTTATCCTATCTGCTAGCAATGCTGACACGTTTTGCTTTGTCTCGTAAACGAGAATACATGGCCGATGCCGGCGCAGTTGAACTTACGAAAAATCCAGACGCAATGATCCGAGCGCTTAAGAAAATCTCCGGGCGCGCTGAACTATCTGAGGTTCCCGCTGAAGTGAGAGAAATGGCTTTCGAAAACCCTCGAAGTGGATTTGCGGGTATGTTCGCGACGCATCCGCCTATTGAAAAGCGCATTGAAGCCTTAGTAAGATTTGCCGGCGGATATGCAGACACGCAAAGCCGCATGCCTAGAAAGCGATTAGACAGCGAGCCCAAAACTGAGGCTCAAAAACACAGGATTCGTCGTAACCCATGGGGCCGCATTGGCCGTTAGTCGAATTTATTGGACAGGGCGATAATTCGCGTTTATGTTTCTTATTGATAAACAATAAGGGAGTTTGCCTTGACTAAAAAACTGTTACTATCTGCGGGAGTGTTTTTGGCTTTAGCTGCGTGCGACAGCAGCACTGGAAAAATTGAAAATGGGACTGAGAAAGTCAAAGACACGGTTTTGAATGTTACTGTGCCAAGCGGTTTTACCAAAGTTTCGTCTGTATCAAAAAAAGGAAGTGAAACGGTAATTCCGTTTACCAAGTACAAGCTAGATAACGGTCTTACAGTGGTCTTACATGAAGATAAGTCGGACCCATTGGTTCATGTTGATGTAACCTATCATGTTGGTTCTGGTCGTGAAGATATTGGCAAATCCGGGTTTGCACATTTTTTCGAACATATGATGTTCCAGGGGTCGGAAAATGTTGCTGATGAGCAACATTTCAAGATAATAACAGAATCTGGTGGTACGCTGAACGGTACGACTAATTCGGATAGAACAAATTACTTTGAAACTGTCCCCTCAAATCAACTCGAAAAAATGTTATGGCTCGAAGCTGATCGTATGGGCTATTTCCTGAATGCTGTTACGCAGAAAAAATTTGAGAACCAGCGTGACACTGTCAAGAATGAGCGTGGACAGCGCGTCGATAATCGCCCCTATGGTCTTTTATGGGAGCGAGTTGGAGAGGCCATGTTTCCAGAGGGACATCCATATTCATGGTCAACTATTGGATATTTAGAGGACCTGGATCGGGCGTCCCTCGATGATCTTAAGAAATTCTTTTTAAGATGGTATGGTCCGAACAACGCAGTTTTGACGATTGGTGGCGACATTGATCAAACTCAGACACTCGAGTGGGTCAAAAAATATTTCGGGTCAATACCTGAAGGACCTGAAGTTTTAGATCCAGTTTATGAACCTGTCATTTTGGATAAAGATCGTTACATTTCCCTGGAAGATAATGTGGCGATCCCGCTTATCTATATGGCCTGGCCGACTGTTCATGCGAACCATCCAGATGAGGCCCCGCTAGACGTATTGATGTCTATCCTTGGGGAAGGAAAAACTTCGCTTTTGTATAAGAATCTCGAAAAAGAAGGTTTGGCAGTAAACACAAGTGCTGGCCATGGTTGTCGAGAGCTAAGTTGCCAGTTCACTTTACTGGCGCTGCCTAATCCAGCGAAAGGCAAGAACCTGGCAGAGATCGAAACTATCTTACGGGGCTCTCTTGAAGAATTTGAATCGCGGGGCGTCAAGGATGATGATCTTACCCGCGTAAAAGCCGGAATCGTTTCGGGTATGATATATGGCCTCGAGAGCACGTCCGGTAAAGTCAGTCAGCTCGCAGCCTACGAAACCTTTAGGAATAATCCCAATGGTATCGGAGATGATATTTCTCGATATGAGAATGTTTCAAAGGCTGATGTTTTAAGAGTTTATAATCAGTACATCAAAGGTAAGCCGGCCGTGATTATGAGTATTGTTCCAAAAGGCCAGGCGGATCTGATAGCCAAAGCCGATACATGGGAACGTTACGAACGAACGATTCCAGCTAGCGAACCTGCTATTGTCAATTGGTCGCTTCCGAAGGACGATTTTGATCGCAGCATTGTGCCTCCGGCAGGAAAAAATCCGTCTATTAAAGTTCCGCCCGTTTATAATACCAAGCTTTCCAATGGGATAAAAGTTTTGGGTGCTGTGAATAGCGAAACGCCAACCTCGACCGTAAGTATTCGTTTGAAAGCGGGGCAGAGCCACGAACCTGTTGAGAAGTTAGGATTAGCATCCATTACTGCAGCAATGCTAAACGAAGCGACAACTAAATCATCAGTTGAGGATATTTCAAATCGATTGGACAAGCTCGGATCTTCCGTGAGTATTTCATCTGGTGATAATTATACAACTATCCGCGTTCGAAGTTTGACTGATAATTTGTCTGAAACAGTAGAGATTGCAGCGGAAAAGGTATTTAATCCGAAATTCGACGAAACTGATTTCGCGCGAGTTCAGCAACAAGTCATTCAAGGTATTCGCGCGGCGAAAAAGAACCCAAGTGGAGTTGCAACGGAAATTTTCAATCGAAAACTTTTTGGCGACGATAATGCTTTTGCTTACAGCGATTCTGGCACCGAAGAGTCTGTTGCGGGGCTGACGATTGAGGATGTTCGGAAGTTCTATGCTGATAATTATTCTGCGGACCTTGTGAGCATTATCGCTGTTAGTGATCTTGGGGAAGTTAAGTTGAAATCAGCTCTCAAGCCGTTTGCCGGTTGGGAATCAAAAGAGGTTTCGGTTCCTCAAACTAATGAATTTCCTCAACTCGAAGCTGGGACCTTATATTTTCTAGATAAACCTGGAGCCGCGCAATCGGAAATTCGGATTGGGAAGCGTTCTCTGCCATATGATCCGACTGGAGAGCAATACCGGATGGGACTAATGAACTACTCGCTAGGCGGGGCATTTAACAGCCGGATCAATCTAAATCTCCGCGAAGACAAAGGGTACACATATGGTGCGCGCTCATTCTTTAGTGGACAAGAAGATCGCGGTTTCTTCCGCGCGAGTGCAGGGGTCCGCACAGACTCTACTGCGGCTTCGATTACCGAGTTCGTAAAAGAAATTTCAAAATTTCAGAGCTCGGGTATTACGGCTGATGAATTGACATTCACTAAATCCGCTATCGGACAGCGGGATGCCCGATCCTATGAAACGCCTGGGCAAAAACTTGGGTTTTTGTCCCGAATGATGACCTATGGGCTCAAGCCGTCTTTTGTTGATGAGCAGAACCAAATATTGGCGGGTATGAGTAAGTCAGAAATTGACAGCCTCGCTGCGAAACATCTCAATCTCGATGAGATGATCATGGTTGTGGTCGGCGATAAGGCAACGATTTTCGATGAGGTAAAGGGTCTTGGTTATCCAATCGTTGAGCTCGATGAGAACGGTAATCCGAAATAAGCTCTATATTTCCGAGCAGGTATCTATTTTTTTGGACGAAATAGATTTTTTTGCCGTCCGGTCGCAAGGGCCGGGCGGACAACATGTGAATAAGGTCAATAGTGCAATTGAGCTTCGGTTCAATATAGCATCTTCGTCGCTTCCTGACGCGTTAAAATCGCGTTTGTTTGCAGTATCAGATCGAAGACTAAATTCATCTGGCGTTATAGTCATTAAGAGTGGAATTCACAGATCCCAGATCAGAAACAAAGACGAAGCCCTGAACCGTCTTGCTGATTTGATTCGTAAATCCGCGCATAAACCAAAGCTTCGCAAAGCAAGCCGTCCTACTAAAGCATCTATACGTCGCCGATTAGATCAGAAAGCTCGTCGATCTAAGGTTAAATCCCTTAGGGGTCGTCCGCGACGAAACGATGACTAGGAAAGTCAATATTCCTATAAAACGGACTTGAAGCGGCGGCATAAATCGGTTATCAGCCGCGCAAATCTTCGCCCGGGCCTACGCTCGGGTGCTTTGTTATTATATTAGGAGGCCCCGATGGCTGTCCCAAAGAGTAAAATTTCAAATTCTCGTCGCGGCATGCGCCGTGCGCACGACCGTCTGAACAAAGTCAATTATGTGGAAGACAAAGATAGCGGAGAACTTCGCCGTCAACACCACATTGATCTAAAATCCGGAACGTATAGAGGACGCCAAGTCCTGCCGCCCAAAGATTAGGGTTATTTCAATATTCCTAGCGTAAGGAGCTCCCCATGGTAGAAATCGAAGAAATTTTCGCCAGGGAAATCCTGGATAGTCGTGGAAACCCCACTTTAGAAGTCGACGTTACATTGTCTGATGGAGCGTTTGGACGCGCCGCCGTGCCAAGCGGTGCATCTACTGGTGCCTATGAGGCTGTTGAGCTCCGTGATGGGGACAACGACCGTTACGGCGGAAAAGGCGTTCTTAACGCGGTACGGCACGTCAATACAGAAATAGCGGACACACTTTACGGGCTGGATGCTGAGAATCAGCGTGGTATAGATCAGATATTGATAGATCTTGACGGGACGGATAATAAAGCTCGCCTGGGCGCAAATGCAATCTTGGGCGTATCCTTGGCACTTGCAAAGGCTGTCGCTGATTCCCAACAGGTTCCTTTGTATCGCTATGTTGGTGGGGCGAATGCCCATGTCCTGCCTGTTCCGATGATGAATATTATAAATGGCGGTGAACATGCCGATAACCCGATAGATGTTCAGGAATTCATGATCATGCCTGTCGGGGCTAAAACATTTAGCGAAGCTCTCCGAATGGGTGCAGAAATATTCCATGCCTTAAAAGGCAAGTTGAAAGCTGATGGCCACAATACGAATGTTGGCGATGAAGGCGGTTTTGCTCCAGGCTTGGCTTCATCCGTTGATGCGCTCGACTACATTATGAGCGCCATTGAGGCCGCCGGTTACAAAGCAGGGGAAGATATATTCCTGGCGCTCGATGTTGCCTCAACCGAATTCCACAAAGACGGAAAATATCATTTGAAGGGTGAGGGGAAAATTCTGTCATCTAGTGAATTCGTCGATTATCTTGAAAACCTGGTTGATAACTATCCCATTATTTCAATTGAAGATGGAATGGATGAAGATGATTGGGACGGATGGGCAGAGCTAACACGCCGAATCGGTGATAGATGCCAGCTTGTAGGTGATGATTTGTTTGTCACTGATCCGAAAAGGTTAGCAAAGGGAATCGAAACCGCCGCTGCAAACTCAATTCTCGTAAAAGTCAATCAAATCGGTAGTTTATCAGAAACTCTTGATGCCGTTGATCTTGCGCACCGAGCTGGTTTTACGGCTGTATTGTCTCACCGTTCAGGCGAGACGGCTGATACAACGATTGCGGACCTTGCAGTCGCAACCAATTGTGGCCAAATCAAAACCGGCTCACTCGCCAGATCTGATAGGCTTGCTAAGTATAATCAATTACTACGCATAGAAGAGCAGTTGGGCGACATGGCGGCCTATGCGGGCCGGAGTGTCTTGCCTTAAGGCTTTCGATTTTATCGTAAATGGTGCGGGTGAGAAGACTCGAACTTCCACATCCTAAGATACCAGAACCTAAATCTGGCGCGTCTACCAATTCCGCCACACC
>JAHDDC010000026.1:24982-41006 GCA_020629545.1 Hellea sp. | reverse complement strand
AGCCTGTTGCGCAAACCGATGCATTGAGTGTTGCTAAACCAGCTCCAGTCAATGCCGATGAAGACGGTTCCGGAGACGCTAGCTTAGGTGACACTTTAACTTACACGATCACAGCAACGAATAGTGGTACAACCACTTTGAATAATGTTGTGATCTCTGATCCATTGATATCACCAAATACGTCGACATGCTTGACGCTTGCGCCGTCCGCGATTTGTACCCTTTCTGGGGATTATACGGTCACTCAAATCGATGTTGATAATGGGACAATTGTAAATACAGCAGGCGTTACGTCTGATGAAATCATAACACCAGTTGAAGACAGCTTCTCCCAGGCAACGGGACAAACGAACGCTTTATCGGTTGATAAGCCGGCGCCGGTCAATGCGGATCAAGACAGATCCGGTGATGTTAGTCTCAATGATACCCTGACCTACACAATAACGGTGACTAATACCGGAACAACAACGCTGAATAATGTGGTTGTGAGTGATGCACTGATTACGCCAAACTCAAATACATGCGCTATTCTAGCGCCGGCCGAGACATGTGTCCTGAGCGGTACCTATAACATTACGCAAAATGACGTAAATAATGGATCGATCGCCAATACTGCAAGTGCGGTTTCAGATGAAATCATGACGCCTGTTCAGGATAGTGTAACGGAGACCGTTAACAGTACGGATGACCTAATTGTCGACAAGTCAGCCCCTGTTAATGCAGATGAGGATGGTTCCGGAGATGTCAGCCTCGGCGATACTTTGACCTATACAATCACTGCCACCAATAATGGTACAACAACGCTAAACAATGTGGTTGTTTTGGACGCTCTGACGACGCCTTCGACCAATAGCTGTATCACTGTTCTTCCCGGCGCAACATGCGTTCTGGTCGGAGAATATGTTGTGACGCAAGCGGACGTTGATGTCGGTCTTATTGAGAACACAGCTGGCGCGATGTCCGATGAGTTCATTACACCTGTCGAAGACAGCGTGACGGAGACCGTTGCTCAAGTCAATGACGTGAATGTCAACAAGGCCGCTCCTGTCAATGCTGATGAAGACGGCTCCGGTGATGTATCTCTCAATGATACGCTGACCTATACAATTACGGCAACTAATGCGGGGACGACGACTCTAACCAACCTTACGATTTCCGACGCTCTCATTGAACCAGAAACGCAGACATGCGCTTCCGTAGCTCCGGGTGATAGCTGTGTCTTATCAGGGACCTACACAGTTGTTCAAGAGGACATAGATGCTGGAACGATTGAGAACACGGCGAGCGTTGTTTCGGACCAAATGCCGACGGCTGTTGAAGATAGCGTCACGCAGGAAGTCAATCAAGTTGATGCGATAGACATTAATAAACCTGCTCCGATTAATGCCGACGGAGATGGGTCTGGGGATGTTAGCGCCGGAGATACATTAACCTATACAATTACGGTGACCAATACCGGAACGACAACTCAAACCAATGTCGTCATCAATGATGCCTTAACAACGCCAGCTACGCGCACCTGCGCGGCAGTTGCGCCGGGTGCGACTTGTGTGCTGACTGGCAATTATGTAGTGACCCAAACTGACATTGATGCTGGAGTGATCGAGAATACTGCGAGCGCTGTTTCCAATTCGATTACGGCTCCGGTCGAGGATAGTTTTACGCAAGCTGTTGTACAAGTTGACGCTCTGGAACTGGATAAACCTGAACCTGTTAATGCTGATGAGGACGGATCAGGCGACGTGAGTGTCGGTGATACCCTGACCTACACGATTACAGCAACAAACACAGGTACGACGACCCTCTCAAATGTGATCGTGACTGATGTTTTGACAACGCCGAGTTCCATTAGCTGCGCTGTTCTTGCACCGCGGTCAATCTGCGTACTTCGAGGCACATATAGCGTGACCCAGGCTGATGTAGATGCTGGAAATATTGTAAACACGGCGGGCGTTATATCAGATGAAATAACAGTCCCAGTGGAGGATACCTTTACCCAGATAGTTGCCCAAACCGAAGCTATGACAGTCACAAAACCAGCTCCGGCTAATAATGATCTGGACAATACCGGTGACGTCAGTTTGGGAGATGTACTGACCTACACTGTCAGCGCAAACAACACAGGGTCTGTCACATTGAGCAATGTCGTTGTTAGCGATGCCCTTATTGTACCTAGCTCCCGAACTTGTGCAACTTTGGCACCTGGCGCAGCGTGTGTCTTGATCGGAACTTATACGGTAACGCAAGCTGACGTCGACGCGGGTAATATTGCTAACACCGCCAGCGCAAGTTCTACTGAACTACCAAATCCTGTTGAGGATAGTATTGATCAGACTGTTTCGCAACGCGCAGGACTTGCCCTAAACAAACCGGCTCCCATTAATGATGATGCGGATGGATCTGGTGATGTCAGTCTCGGCGACACACTTACTTATACGGTCACGGCCACCAACACCGGATCAACCACTCTTAGTAATGTGGTTGTAACAGATGCATTGACAACGCCAAACTCCAATGCTTGTCCTTCGTTAACACCAGGCGCGACCTGTGTGTTGGTGGGTAACTATGTTGTAACTCAAGCCGATGTTGACGCGGGATCAATCGAAAATACTGCTAGCGTTATTTCCGATCAGATAACGGTGCCAGTCAATGATAACTTCACGCAGGATGTGGCGCAAATCAGCACTCTGGGCTTAGATAAATCCGCTCCTGCGAACAGGGATGAAGATAATAGCGGAAGTGTCACCGTTGGTGATACGCTGACTTATACTGTAACGGCAACGAATACGGGTACAGTAACGCAAACCAATATTGTCGTTACCGATCCGATCACAACGCCAAACTCCGTAACATGTGCTGCTCTAGCGCCGGGCGAGACTTGTGTTCTTACCGGTGAATATATTGTCACATTAGAAGATGAGGCTGCTCAAACTATTCCGAACACAGCGAGCGTCGTCTCTTCGCAAGTCACGAACTCAGTAGAAGACAGTTTCTTGCAGCCAGTTTTGCAGCGAGGACGTTTCGAAGTTCGAAAAACAACCTCTCGGCGTGATGTCAACCTTGGGGATCCAATTCCTTATCAAATCACTATCACAAATAACGATCCCGATACCCGAACAGGTCTGGCCTTTGTCGACATTATGCCGGCAGGGTTTAGCTATGCACCGGGTACAGCCCGTATCGACGGGGTGCTTACAGAGCCAACACGCAATGGACAGCGCCTGTCATTTGAAAATCAGACATTGGCAGGGGGTGAAACTGTAACTATTAATTTGGTTCTGGTCATTGGACCGGCGGTGACAGAGGGCTCTTATGCAAACCTAGCGCTTGTTGAAAGTGGCTTTAATGGCGTGGCGTTGTCAGAATCGGACGAGGCAACCGTTATGGTAGTGCCATCACCCGTATTCGATTGTTCCGAGATTATCGGTAAAGTATTTGATGATATCGATAGAGACGGCATTCAGGACCGCGGTGAAGACGGTATTCCGGATGTCCGTGTAGTGACGGTCAAAGGAGAAATTATTACGACAGACGAGCATGGTCGCTACCATATAGCCTGCGCGCAGATACCAAACGCGACTATTGGATCAAACTATATTGTAAAGCTTGATCCAAGGAGTCTGCCTACTGGTTACCGTATCACGACAGAGAATCCCCGTGTTGTCCGCTTGACACGAGGTAAGATGACCAAGTTGAATTTTGGTGCAACCAAGCCTCGCGTGGTGACCCTTGATCTATCGGCGCAGGCATTTGTCCCTGGAAGTCATTTGATGCACCAGACCATGCAGCCCCAAATTGGACAGCTATTGGCAGTCCTGCGTGAACATCCAGCTATTCTGCGTATCAATTATCACGCTTTGCCGGGAGAGTCTGACAGTCTGACGAAAGCCAGAATGAAAATGGTCTCTGGTCACATAAATGAAATATGGGAAACCCATGGATGCTGCTATGGCCTGTCCGTTGAGACGAAGATTATCTCCGCAGGTCTACCCGGCTCGCATACATTTGGGGGGTTACGCTAATGACCTCACTTAGAAAAATAGCATTGTGCTCATCGGCGATTGTTGCTGTATCCTTCAGCCTGTCGGCGCGCGCTCAGACACATGCGATGACGTGGCAAAATCACGCCTATGTTCCACCGTCCGTGCAGCAAATGCCTGTCAATGATCAGCTGCCGCAATTACGAGGTGCGATCGCCCTGCAACCTAGGTATCAAGTCGCACAATTGCAAGGTGTCATTGCGCCAGCCCCGAATGCTGTTCATGCCCCTGCGCCCAGACCATGGTCAGCTTTTGATCGCGGACACTACCGGGATTTTGACACGAAAGCGCCGATAAATACATCAGGGGATGTTCTCCGTCCTTTAGCTCCTGGACCTGGTTTTAAGATCAGCGTCGACGGGCACACAATTTCTGGTGGTGGTTTTGATTATGAGGCTCATCAAGAAGTTGTCGATACGGCTCTGGTCGCATCTGATATCCAAGTCAAATTCGATGGTTTTGACGTTAAGCCGCGATTGAATGTCGGATTGATGCACAGCGATGTAAATGTCTATCGCGGTCAATATGCTGATTTCTATACCTATTCAAATTACTGGAATTTTATTCATCACGCCGAAATAAGAATTTTCTTACCAGGCCAATCCTATGAGGATCGACCTCATATCATCCTACCCGTTGAAAACGGCGTTGCGAGTTTTGTTCCGGGGATACATTTACCTGAGAGCTTGACCTATCAGTTGCGTGTATACGACTCATTTGGCCGTTTTGATGAAACACGCCCTAAGTCAATTTATGTTACGGATATTCCGCATGTTGACTTCCAAACTGACCATGATCCTGCTGCCACTCTGGCGATTTATGGAAATGATAATACGCTCCGTCGGAACATTGCGGTCAAGGGTGCGAATGTTACAGTCGCTGGCGAGAATGTCCCTGTCGGGTATGCTCCGCGCGTATTTTTCGATCATGTTCCTGTAAGCCCCGAAGGCAAATTTGTAACTCAGCAAATCCTTCCCTTTGGCGATCGTACTGTTCCAATTGAAGTCATGAATGGAAATGGACAGGGTGTCCAATTTACCCGAGATATTCATATCAAAAATACTGATTTCTTCTACGTTGGAATTGGTGATTTAACCTTGGGGCAGCGAGGAGCCGTCGGGCCGGCCCAATTATTGGCCGCTAATGATGAGGACTTTGAAGACGTTGTGGTCAATGGACGAAGCGCTTTTTATCTTAAGGGCAAGGTACGCGGCGATTATCTGCTAACCGCAGCCCTTGATACAGGCGAAGACCGGATCGTGGATCTCTTCAATAATTTGGACGAGAAAGATCCGCGACAACTCCTTAGGCGTCTGGATGCGGACCGTTATTACCCGGTCTATGGTGATCATAGTACGCTTCGTGAAGATGCGCCAACACAGGGACGGTTTTATGTACGCGTAGAAAAAGATGACAACCACGCAATGTGGGGAAATTTCATCACTGATATTCAAGACACGGAATTCACAACGCATGAACGGGGTCTTTACGGGGGTATAGTAGATCTCAACAGTGAAAGCGCAACTAAGTTTGGCGAGCGACGGTCTCAACTAACAGCCTATGCCGCAGACCCAGGAACGATCCCGGAGCGTGAAGTGTTTCGGGGAACGGGCGGAAGTTTATATTTCCTAGCGCATCAGGATGTCTCGATAGGATCGGAACGCCTAGAAATCGAAATTGTTGATAAAGTTACAGGCGTCGTCCGAGAACGTCGCGCGTTACGCCCTTATGAGGATTATGACTTTGACTATATTCAGGGACGAATTCTCCTTAACGAGGCGCTGCAGTCCACGCTTTATGATGGTCAAATTGTCCGTGACGGCGCTCTCTCTGGGCACGAAGTTTATCTGGTTGCACATTATGAGCATACACCAGGATTGGGGGATATATCTGGATATACGGTTGGCGGCCGTGCCACGCAGTGGCTTGGCGACGTCATCCGGGTTGGCGCGAGCGGTAAAAAGGAAACAACAAGTTTTGCCGATCAAGAGACATATGGTGCAGACGTACTTCTGAGAGCCTCCGGCAATAGTTTCGTCAAAGCGGAAATTGCTGAAAGCCGTGGTCCAGGTTTTGGACAGACAGAGTCAACCGATGGCGGATACATATTCGACGAGTTTCAGGACGTTGGCGCAAGTAATATGATCGCCAAGGCCTATCGCCTTGAGTCACAAATTGATCTTGATGATCTCAATGCGTCTTATGACGCGATTCAAGGGAAGCTACGCGGTTTATACGAAAAAACAGATGAAGGCTTCGCTGGTACTGGCCGAGTAGGGCGTGGCGATATAGAACGCAAAAGTGCTGGGGCAGAAATACGTATAGCAGAGAGACTGAAATTGAATGCCGCATATGACGAGGTGGATTCCTCGGTTCGCGGATCTCGCAAGTCAATCTATGGTGAAGCTGAACTCGATGTCACTGACCGTATATCCGTTGGTGTCGGTGCTCGTCGTGATGATCAGGACAACCAGCAATTATTGGCGCGAACAAATTCACCCAATCCTCTGATACAGGGCCAAAGAACAGATGTTTCGGCTCAGGTTAAAATACGGCCTTTTGAAGATGCCAACGTACATGCGTTCGCACAAAAAACCGTTGAATCTGATGGAACGAGAGCCGATAATGATCGTTATGGCGTTGGCGGCGATATTCAGCTCACCTCTCGAATTAAGGTCACTGGCGAAGTTTCTGATGGAGACGGCGGAATCGGCGCGAATGCTCGTGTCAGCTATAAGAAAAGTGATCATTCTGAAATTTATCTCGGCTATGGCCTGGATCCTGAT
Organism: Hellea sp.; assembly: GCA_020629545.1. GTDB lineage: Bacteria > Pseudomonadota > Alphaproteobacteria > Caulobacterales > Maricaulaceae > JACOMS01. The sequence goes on along the minus strand of JAHDDC010000026.1, from coordinate 34,180 downwards.
CATCCAGAACAGACCTTTAATGGATCAGGGGTAGATCTTCGTACCCACGGTGTATTGACCGCCGGGGGGAGGACAGAGCTATCAGATTCTCTCTCTGTTTACGGCGAAGAACGTATAGGTCTGGGCCGAGATGCGCGCAGCCTCACCCACGCATATGGCGTCAAATTCCGACCAGATGACAAATGGGCAGTTTCGGCAAGTATCGAAAAAGGTGAGATCAAAGATGATCTGAATGGAAACTTCGACAGAACGGCCTTTTCAGTGGCTGCGAGCCGCGCGTCTGATAAGCTGCGGATTTCGACAGCAGCGGAAGCTCGTTTTGAAGACGGTGTTTTACAAGGTCAGGAACGAGACCGTAAAACCTGGTTGATCAGAAATTCTGTGGCTTATGATGCCCATCAGGACGTACAGGTCCTAGGTCGGTTCAATATGGCCAAATCAGAAAGTGATCAGTCAAACTTCCTTGACGCTGAATACATCGAAGGCGTTGCCGGAATTGCTTATCGTCCCGTCAAAAATGACCGGGTCAATGCACTCTTCAAATATACCTATTATGAAGATCTAGCACCAGCAGTTCAGCGCTCGCGTTTTGACACGCAAAACTTGGCGCGTCAGAGATCTCAAATACTCAGCGCCGACGCTATTGTTGATGTCAGCAATCATTTGTCGCTTGGTGTTAAATATGGGTACCGGGAAGGTGAGGTTGCGCTCGATCGTACTTCGGATAACTTCGTGAGCAGTGACGCGCATCTGGGTGTGGTCCGAGCGGATTGGCATGTCATCGACAATTGGGATGTTATGGTCGAAGGCCGTGTGATGCGGACAGATCTGACTGATCAAACTCGGACAGGCGCGTTAGTTGGGATCTATCGACATATCGGCGATACAGTCAAAGTTGGCGGGGGCTATAGCTTCTCTAATTTCTCTGACGACCTGACCCAGTTCGAAAGCGACTCCAAAGGCTTCTTCATCAATGTGGTTGGCAAAATCTAGACCAATTCCCGCTGTATTATGCAAATAGTTGCATTGAACCTAAAATTTGTGCCAATATGTTTCCTATAAAACAATAAGGGGAACATATGGTACGGATTAATCCAAGTTCAAAAACGAACGCCGCTGAACCGACTGCTGCGGATTTGCAAAATATATTATCGCGCCAAAAGGCTGCATTTAACCTAAACCCGAATCCAGATTGGGCGAGCCGGAAAGCCAAGCTGAGTAAGCTGGGTGACGCGATCAAGGCCAATGAAGATGCTTTTGTGAAAGCTATCAGCGATGATTTTGGACATAGAGCGACGGAAGAAACGATCATTGCTGAATCCATGGTTATTCAAGGCGGAATTAGCCATGCGATCAAGCATACGCCGAAATGGATGCGGGCTCGTAAGGCGCCAACAGCGCTACAATTCAAACCGGGCTCAAACAAAATTATTCCGCAGCCGTTAGGCGTGATCGGCATTATTAGTCCTTGGAATTACCCTTTACAGCTTGCCATTATGCCGCTGATTGGAGCGCTTGGGGCCGGCAATCGAGCTATGATTAAGCCAAGCGAATATACACCTAAACTGTCAATGTTGCTCAAACAGGTTTTGGGCGAAATATTTGATGAGTCCGAGGTTTATGTTGCCACGGGCGGAGTTAATGTGGCGCAGGCGTTTTCATCTCTGCCATTTGATCATTTGGTCTTTACCGGGTCGACGAATGTTGGCCGTATCGTTGCGGCTGCCGCAGCGAAAAATCTTACACCTTGCACATTGGAACTCGGGGGGAAGTCGCCGACGATTATCGATAAAGATGCCAATATGGATATCGCTGTTTCCCGAATAACTAACGCCAAATTGCTAAATGCTGGGCAGACCTGTGTCGCGCCAGATTATGTCTTGATGCCCAGCGAAAAAATCGAAGCATTCTCTGATGCAATGATTGAGCAAGCCGAGAAATTCTATCCGACATTTGCCGGGAATGATGATTATACATCCATTATCGCAGATGCCCACTATGCGCGCTTGCAGGATATACTAGAGGACGCGGAAAACAAAGGTGCGCGTATTCGGGTTGCAGGTGATGACGATAAACAACAACTAGCCAAAGAGCGCCGTGTGCCCCTCACAGTTGTGACTGAGACGACTCCAGATATGCGGATCATGCAGGAAGAAATTTTCGGACCGCTTCTCCCGGTTGTGGCGTCAGAAAATCTCGATGAATCTTTGGAATATGTCCAAAGTAAAGAACGACCGCTTGCGCTTTACTGGTTTGGACAGGACAATCAAAAACGCGACCGGGTTTTAAATGAGTCGATATCCGGCGGCGTGTCTATCAATGACTGCGCTTGGCATGTCATCCAGGAGGATATCCCCTTTGGTGGCGTTGGGCCATCCGGAATGGGTGCCTATCATGGTGAAGCTGGCTTTGAGAGTTTTTCTCATATGAAAGGCGTCTTTTTTCAGAGCCGATTTAGTCAAGGCAAGAAACTCCACCCGCCATATGGTCCAGCGACCCATAAAATGCTGAGCCTCATGAAAAAAATTATCTAGGAATTTATCATGGATGAATTTGACTATGTCGTGGTCGGCGCGGGTAGCGCTGGCTGTGTTGTCGCGAGCCGTTTAACAGAAGACCCAAATGTTTCCGTATGTCTATTGGAAGCTGGTGGAACCCATAAACATTGGAGCGTTTTCACACCGGGCCTTACGGTCTGGAATATGGTTTTGGGAAAGCGCAATTGGCGATTTGAAACCGAGCCACAAGAAGGTCTCAATGGCCGACAGGGTTATCAGCCACGAGGCAAGGTATTGGGTGGCTCGTCTAGTATTAATGCCATGATCTATATTCGAGGGCACAAAGCTGATTATGATGAGTGGTCACGTTTGGGAAATAATGGGTGGTCTTACGATGAAGTATTACCATATTTCAAGAAAAGTGAGAATCGATCTGCTGGCGCTAATGAATTTCACGGCGGCGATGGGCCTTTGCATGTTCAGCCCATAAAAGAACCCGGTACGATTAGTAAGATATTCTTAGAAGCGGGCCGACAAACCCAAATGCCGTTTACAGACGACTTTAATGGAGCTCAGCAAGAAGGTCTTGGCATGTATGAGGTCACTCACAAAGATGGTGAGAGATGGAATACGGCCCGAGCGTTTTTAGATGATAATATGGATAGGCCAAACCTCACCGTAATTACGCATGCGATGGCTGAAAAAGTTCTAGTTGAAGACGGCCGTGCAACCGGTGTGAAATGTAAGGTCAATAAAAAGCCCAGGACTATAAAAGCTCGTAAGGAGGTCATTCTGTCTGGCGGAGCCTTTGGTTCACCTCAGCTTCTCCTGCTTTCGGGTATTGGCGCCAAAGATAAACTCCAGCCTCACGGTATTGATCAAGTTCATGACCTACCCGGCGTTGGTGAAAATTTGCAAGATCATATTGATTACGTGATGTCTTATGATGCCAAGGTCAAAGACAATCTGGGTTTCTCCATTATGGGAAGTTTTCGAGCGCTTAAGGACTTATTTCGTTACCGGAAAAATCGGACAGGCATGTTTTCGTCTAACCTCGCCGAAGCGGGCGGATTTATCTATACAGATCGTTCCGAACCATCCCCGGATGTATCATTGGTTATGGTAAGAGCTGTTGTTGATGATCATGGAAGAAAGCTTCATTTAGGACATGGATATTCGTGCCATGTCTGTGTTTTACGTCCTAAGAGCCGCGGAAGTGTTTGGCTTAAATCCGCTGACCCGTCCGCGCCTCCTGCCATAGACCCCGCTTTCTTAAAGGATGATCGTGATATGGATACGCTTGTGCGCGGCGCTCAAATGATGACACAAATTCTCGAAGCTCCGGCCTTTGATGAAGTTCGCGGTAAGCCATTTTACGTTGCCGGAACAACTGACCCTGAGGAATTAAAAGACGATATTCGCGCACGCGCTGATACCCAATATCATCCTGTAGGTACTTGTAAGATGGGTAACGACGATTTGGCTGTTGTTGATGATAGATTACGGGTTCACGGTTTGAAAGGCTTGCGCGTGATTGATGCATCCATCATGCCGAATTTGAACTCCGGAAATACAAATGCTCCGACCATAATGATCGCAGAAAAGGGCGCGGACATGATCAAAGAAGACGCGGCTGTTAGCTGATTCAAGAGGGTTATATGTTAAAACGATTGGGATTGGCTCTGTGTGCTGCGGGGCTTTTTGTGGCGGGGTGCGCTAAAAGCGTTGAGACATCACATCCGAGTTCATCCAAAAATACAGTGGTAGAGAAGTCTGCGGGTAGCTCCGTCAGAGTTCACGCTGAGACGATAAAAGCCAATCGCAAATCGGTAGCTGCGTTGGACTTTTCAGATCGGCGCGACTTTGAGCGTGCCGATAAAGGCTTTATCGCGACCTTTGATGACGGCATTCCGAATTATGATCCAACCTCTTATGAGTTCCTAAATTCCTCGGCGCCAGACAGCGTTAATCCCAGCCTGTGGCGTCAAAGTCAGCTTCTGTCCAAGCACGGCCTGTTTAAAGTCAGCGACGGAATCTATCAGGTCCGCAGTTTTGACCTGTCCAACATAACTTTTATCGAAGGCAATTCGGGCTGGATCGTAGTTGATCCTTTGATCACCAAAGAAACGGCTGCCCGAGCTAAAGCTCTCGTCGATCGTGAACTTGGCCCTCGTCCTGTGAGCGCCGTCATTATTACACATAGTCATATCGATCACTATGGCGGCATTCGCGGCCTGGCCGAAGGCAATGACTTTGAAATCATTACGCCGAGAGGATTTGTTCTTGAAACTGTGAGTGAAAATATATTGGCGGGCAATGCGATGGCGCGTCGAGCAACTTATATGTTTGGGCCCCTTCTCGCCAAAGGCCCAGAAGGGCAGGTTGGTGTAGGTTTGGGGCAGGGGATATCTAACGGAACGCCGGGGATGTTATTCCCAACACGCGAAGTCAAAGAAGACTTTGAAAGCTTCGAAGTCGACGGTGTGCCATTTGAGTTTATGCTCACGCTTGGGGCTGAAGCGCCGGCGGAGTTTATGTTTTATATGCCCACCAAAAGGGCCTTTTGTCAGGCCGAGATTATCAATCACACTTTTCACAACCTGCTGACCCCCCGGGGTGCAAAGGTCCGGGATGGTCGTCTGTGGTCGCGATATATTGATCAGGCGATTCAAGAATATGCTGATAAAACCGATGTCAGTTTTGGTAGCCATCACTGGCCAGTCTGGGGTGAAGCGGATATTCGCGAACTATGGGAAGGCCAGAGAAACCTCTATCGATATGTGCACGACCAAACAGTGCGTTTGGCTAATCAAGGCCATACCATGCACGAAATTCCAAGTTTGCTGGAGCTTCCCCAATCAATTGCGGGGAATTTTGCCAATCGCGATTACTACGGAACCGTCAGTCATAATTCCAAAGCGCAATATCAGCTATATTTTGGATATTTCGATGGTAATCCAGCCAATCTCGATCCGTTACCGCCAGTCGATGAGGGCAAAAAATTTGTCGAATATGTCGGTGGAAGTGCCGCGGTTCTAGATAAGGCGAGAGCTGATTATGATAGCGGCGAGTTTCGATTTGCGGCAACCGCTCTCAATCATTTGGTTTTTGCGGAGCCTGAGAATATGGACGCGCGCAATCTACTCGCTGACGTATACCGTCAATTAGCTTTCCAGGCGGAGAGTGGGTCTTGGCGAAACTTTTATCTGACCGGAGCTCAAGAGCTCGAAAACGGTATCTTGAATATGCCTACACCGCGTACAAATGGCCCGGACGTCGTCAAAGCTGTGCCGCTTGAATTATATTTCGATCTTTTAGCGGTTCGCCTCAATGGACCGAAAGCGGCCAAGAAAAATCTAGAGATAAATTTTGAAATTACGGATACCGGGCAGAAGGCTCATTTGTTTATTTCTGGCGGTGCACTTCATCACCGTATGGGAGTTACTAAGGATGATATCCCGGGTCTCAAAATGACCAGGGCTGCCCTTGACTCTATCAATACCAAAGAAAGTTCAATTTCAGAGCTGCGAAAAAGCGGGGATTTGGAGTTGTCAGGTAATCCGCTAAAGATCAAAGCTTTCTTTGATCTTATCGAAGAACCTGAATACTGGTTCGAAATTGTCCGTCCTTAGTCACCCAAGATATACGTCTATTTCGAACCAGCAAGATTCGCGAACGCCTGGGTCCAGTGTGATGACGCCGTTATTGGCTGGCTCAGCCATATTGATAGCGTTATGCACATGGCTTACCGGTTCAAAACAGAATGCGTTATCATCACGATCGGTAAAAACAGCTGCGTAAGTCAAATTCTCAGAACTGCGCAAAACTATCTTTTTATTTGAGTCTTCCCAGCTTATCGTCGCGGGGCCAACCTCTGTAAAACAATGATCAAGGCTTAGGTCGCGCAGTTTTCGACCTGATGAAAAATTAAATGCCTCGTGCGTCTCGACCCATTCTCGCGGTAAAACATCGTGATCGGCGAGCCAAACACCTCGACTTTGGAATGAAAGAATAGCTTTGTTGAGATCCGGGAAGTAAGGGTGAAATCCAAGCCCCGATGGCATTGGAGTTTTATCTTTGTTTTCGAGTATAAGCTCAAGCCGGAGCTGATTGTTTTCAGTCCTCACAATGTAGTCCGCTTGATAAGCCCACGGCCAGCCGTCACCTTGATAGTTCTGCTTTAAGTGGCAGTGATCGTCGGTCGCTTGGAGGGTTTGCCAAGGGTTTAGCCAGGCTGTGCCGTGAAGTGGGTGTTTTTGATCTGGGGTATTAGGGGGCAATACAAAGTCTCGTCCAGAAAATGAAAAACGACCTTTTTCTATACGGTTAGAATATGGAAGCAGAGGAAAGTTACCCGACGAGGTTTGAGGATGATCAATAGAATTAGAATTGAACTGAAAAGGGCGGAAAACGGAATTCAGTTTATATTCGCATAAATGAAACAGAGCCCCTTGGGCTGGGTCAATTTTAATATTCCAACCATTGGCGTTTAGGGTAATCACTGGGCCTGAAATCCTTTAGCTGATTTTCTAAATTTGCTCGGATGATAACTGATTTCCGTCAAATATAAGCTCTCTGCGCGTGATATATAATTTGCATTTTCGATAGCATTTCAAGGGATTTGTCATGTCGAGCTTGGACTCTCTTCAAAAATGACTAAACTTGAGACAAAGCCAGAGAGTGTTGGCGGGAGGACTAAAATGATCGATACGAAAGCCATGCCGAACTTAGCTGATATTCCGCGCTATCAGGCCGAAGTAAGAGGTTCGGAGATCGCAATGTGGTTTGAAGGCCGAGAAACCAGTTATCAAGAGCTAAATGAGCGCGCAAACCAGGTCGCTAATGGGATGATTAGCGCGGGAGTTGAACCTGGCAACCGGGTCGCGTTTTTAGGTAAGAATATGGACGTCTATTACGAGATACTTTTCGGCGCAAATAAAGTCCGCGCAGCGCTGGCTGCGATGAACAATCGATTAGCTGCCCCTGAATTGCAATTCGTCTTGAGCGATAGCCAGTCTGTTATATTGTTTGTAGCCGAGGACTATTACGACATTGTCGAGAGTATTCTTGCCGACTGTCCAAATGTTAAAACCATTATTGCAATTGACGGCAATCATAATGATTGGGTCGATTACAATGAATGGTGTTCGAGACAGATTCAAGCGGACCCGAATCTAGAACTTCAAGGTGATGACGATGTATTGCAGCTTTATACATCGGGGACCACGGGACTGCCTAAGGGCGTCCAGTTAACCAATAATAACTTCCGAGGTTTTTTTGAACAAGCTGCCGAGCTAATTTGGGCAAGTTATGATGTTGGTGATCCGGTCATAGACGCTATGCCGCTTTTTCATATTGCCGGTGTCAATATTGGTCTCTTGAGTTTCATTCAAGGCGCGAAGGCGGTCATATTGCGGGAAATCCATCCGGTCCATATTCTCGACATCATTGAACAACAAAAAATACGACACGGTTTTCTTGTCCCGGCAGTCATTCTGATGCTTACGCAAACGCTAGGCGTTCGCGAGCGGGACTTTTCGTCTTTTCATATTATGGCTTATGGGGCCTCCCCAATTGCTGAGAGTCTCCTGCTCGAAGCGGCGGATATTTTTGGGTGCAAATTTACACAGGTTTATGGCCTAACCGAGACGACAGGCGGTGGGACCTATATGTTGCCAGAAGCGCATGATCCCGCGCGGGGGAAGCTGCGGTCATGTGGCGTTCCCTATCCAGGGACCGAGATTAAGTGTGTGGACGAGTCTGGCAAGGAGGTCGATCAGGGTGAAGTCGGCGAAATCATCATAAAATCGAATTTTGTCATGAAGGGATATTGGAACCGTCCGGAAGCCACATCCGACGCGATCAAGGATGGGTGGTTTTATACCGGGGATGCGGGTTATTTTGATGATGAGGGCTTTCTTTATATTCATGATAGAGTGAAGGATATGATCGTATCAGGCGGAGAGAATATTTATCCGGCAGAGGTCGAAAACGCCCTTTTCGGATATCCAGCCATTGCTGACGTGGCCGTAATCGGTGTGCCAGACGAAAAATGGGGTGAGGCGGTCAAAGCAATTGTCGTTCTTAAGCCCGGGTTTGAAGCGAGTGAAGCCGATATAATCAGTTACACAAAGACCCGTATCGCTGGATATAAATGTCCGAAGTCGGTAGATACAATCGAAGCCTTGCCAAGAAATGCCTCTGGAAAAGTTCTACGAAGACAACTCCGCGAACCCTATTGGGAAGGAATTGGACGCCGCGTTAGTTAAATAACAGTCATCTGATACTCCCGGAGATAGTCCGTAAAACTATTCAATAAATTAAAAAGGTGGCGTCTCCGGGTTGAAATTCTTGAGATTGTGTCCGTGATGTACCTCTTAGCGTCCGCGTCCCTGACCTCGTCCTCTTTGTGGCTCTCCCTGATGACCGCGTTGACTACTATAACCAAATTGCGTGCCTTGTCCTTGAGACGGGTATTGGGAGGCCCCGTGTGTGCGGCCTGGCGAAAGCGGATAGTATTGATGTGAACTCTGCTGAGGGTGGGTAGCAGGACGCTGGCCCTGACCATTATAACCATAGGTTCCGCTGTGTCCGTACTGGCTATTCATAGGCCGTTTGCCTTGAACTTGTCCCTGACTTTGCATCTGCCCTGCATGAGCCGGGCGCTGTCCTTGGTAACCATAAGCATGGCCCTGAGCCT
>JAHDDC010000026.1:0-24882 GCA_020629545.1 Hellea sp. | reverse complement strand
GTGTCGGTAGCGTGCCGTGATAGCCATAGGCATTGCCGTGCTGTCCGGCGCGGCCCTGGCCAGCCATACCCTTGCCTTGCCCTGCATGAGCTGGGCGCTGTCCTTGGTAACCATAAGCATGGCCCTGAGCCTGTGTCGGTAGCGTGCCGTGATAGCCATAGGCATTGCCGTGCTGTCCGGCGCGGCCTTGGCCAGTCATACCCTTGCCTTGCCCCGCATGAGTTGGGCGTTGTCCTTGGTAACCATTAGCATGGCCCTGACCCTGTGTTGGTAGCGTGCCGTGATAGCCATAGGCATTGCCGTACTGTCCAGCACTGCCATATTGGCTCTGATGTTGCGTGACCGGTCGCGGACCCTGATAGCCGTGGTGTCCGAATTGCGTGCCTTGAGCTTGAGCAGGATAGCGCATTTGGGCGTGAGTCTGACCTGGTGAGGATGGATAATAAACCTGATTTGAGTGCTGCGGATGGGCTGCGGGGCGCTGTCCCTGTTGTGCATTCGCGGGCATCGAAAGGCCGATAGCCAGTAATAAACCTAAAGATAAATTTCGTGATGAAATTTTGTTGAAATCATACACCATATCAGGTTCCTCCGTTTTGGTATGGGAGAATTATCCAATAGCGTGTGAATATTCAGTGAACCCGCAAAACCCTCTTAAGTGAGTTCGATATCCCCATTAACAGGACAATACTAACGGTTGTTCCTAGCTCTTAAGAAGCCGATATAATTTTCAAAGGTTGACCATACCGAAGCGCTGGATGATGTAAAAATACCACACGCCCAGGCAAATTTGCATTCGAAGTCAAAAACTACTTGATTGCGTTTGCATTCGAAGTCATAACGATAGAGAGATTCTAATTTCGCATTTTAAAGGGGAGACTTATGAACCGTACCGTGAAATCTCTAGTGGCTGGAGTCAGCCTTTTCGCATTAATGGCTACACCGGCCTTTGCTCAAATTGATGAAATCATTGTAACCGCGGAAAAAAGAGAGGAGAGCGTTCAAGATGTTAGTTTGTCAGTTTCCGCTTTTGATGAGGACCTTTTAGAGGTAAGTGGTATTGATGATGTTTCCCGTTTGGAATTGGTCGTACCCGGCGTTAATTTTGCGTTTGCTGGTAATGACGCCAAGTTCAATGTGCGGGGTGCTAACTCTACCAATACATTCGGCGATAACAGTTCCATCGTGGGCGCGTTTTTAGATGGTGTCTACAAGGCGCGGGCCTCACAACAAACGCGCGGCTTCTTTGATGTAAAATCAGTGGAATTTTTGCGAGGGCCACAAGGCACGCTTTATGGACGTAACACATTTGCTGGTGCGCTAAATGTTTACACAAATACACCTGATTTAGAAGAGTATTCGGCCGGCTTGGAGTTGGGCTTACAGCGCTTTGACCGTATTCGCACCGAGGGTTTCATCAACATGCCCGTAGGCGAGGATTTTGCGCTTCGGGTCGCAGGTTACTACGATAAAAGTGACGGACATATCAAAAATCTTGCAGGGCCTGACCTTGGAGCTCAAGATGACAAGGCTTTACGGGTCACGGGCCTATATGAGCCGAGCGAAGATCTCAGCATTTTGGGACGATTCACCTACAGCACGGAAGACGGAAACGAGGCCGGTTTGTTCGGTTACACTTTCCTGTGCCGAAACGTAACGCCTGACGGATTGACCGACGCATTTGGTACGCAGCGTGATTGTGTCAATCCTATTCGAGGGGGCGGCCAGTTAGGAACGGCAGCGAACGCTCCAGGTGGGGACCCGTGGACCGTTGCGCACGACTATGTGCAGCCAGTCGATTTGCAGGACTATAATGCAACTTTACAGGTTGATTATGATCTTGGCAGTGTGACTCTCAAGTCGATCACTAACTATAATGAGTTCTATAACGATATCGGTTTTGACTTTGATTTTGGACCGTCGCCAAATCAGGCTGGTGGCTATGACGAGGAATCGAAAGGCTGGTCCCAGGAATTCCAGTTCAATTCTGATTATGATAGTGCTCTTCAGTGGACAGCCGGTCTTTACTACTCCGACTTGGAAGACAGAAGCTCATTCTATATTTACAATGAGACTGTTCGTCGGCCTAATTCTGACCGACCTACGGTCGTCACGCCACAATTCCCGGATGGAGTTCAGTTATTAACGGGAACAGGGATCGAGTCGCGAGATCGTAGCTTAAATGGTTTCTTCGCCAATAGTGTTATCATCGATACCGAGTATTGGGGGATCTACGGACAGGCTGAATACTCATTGAGCGATCAATTAAGGCTAATTGGTGGTTTGCGCTATAATGACGAGACCAAGGCAGCAAGCTGCGGAGGATCAAATTTCTCAGGCGGAGATCGTGTTGTAAATGTGAGGCCGGGTGTTGCGGGTTCTGATCCGTTATTCTTGCCCGCAAACGCGCAAGACGTATTTTCATATAATTGTGATGCGGCTGATGCGATTACCAGTGCGACTGTCTCCGACTTCCCAGGTAATTATGATAATATCACTTGGAGAGCTGGTGTGGAATATGACATGACCGACGATGTCTTGTTATATCTTTCAGGTTCTACCGGATATCTGTCAGGCTCAGCGAGCACGGCCTCAACGACTGAGCAGCAAGACTCCCGCGTCATAGAAGCTGGCTTCAAAAGCCGCTTGGCTGAAGACCGTTTGCAACTTAATGCAGCTGTTCATTTCACAAAGTATGATAACTTGCTGACGCAACGCCAAACCATAAATGAGGCGGGTTTCACGGACACTTTCACTGATAATGGTGGAGATATTGAAGCTTGGGGTGTTGAAGTTGACGCCGTCTGGCAGCCTGTTGATGATTTAAACCTAACGGCAACCTTGGCCTATCTAGACTCGGAGTACAAAACGTTTGGACAAGGTAACCCTTATCAGCTTTACCGTGGTGAAGTGCGATCCTTCATTGACCAAGCCGGAACGACTACACCCTGGTCCCCAGAGCTGACATTTGGTGCAAGTGCCTCTTATTCTTTCGAAATCGGAGACATAGGCCGTCTGACACCAATTGGACAAATCTATTACTCAGATGGTTATAATACATCTAACCTGCTGGCGAACGATCCATCTCATTTTCAAGAATCGTTTTCAAAGACGGATTTCCGCGTTGTTTGGGACTCGCCAAGTGAGCAATACTCAATTGAGGCATTCATTGAGAACATTGAAAACTCAGCGGTATTGGCCCGAGGAAACAATAACTCGGATGATATTGTACAAACCTCTTACTTATATCCGCGTAATCATGGGATTAAGTTCAAGGCAAGATTTTAGAGTTTAGTTTCTCTGATCTGGGAGAGCCTCGGCTCTCCTTTTTTATTTATGAACTGGAAGCAGGCACAGAAAAATTTACTTTTCATCGCAGCAGGTTTTGTATGCGTTGCCTGTAGTTCGACTCAGTCTGAGCGTGAGGCTAATAGCGACAAGCTTTTGCAAAGTCTCGAAACGTTGACAGTTAAATCCCTTAGGCAACGCCACTACAAATCCGATATTATCGTGGAAGAATTTTCGCGTGATAGCTGTGTAGGAAATAATCCCATTTTATCTCAGCCTGACGCCAGACATTCCTACAAGTCCTTTATGGCATCTTTTCGTTCAGATGGTTTGAGGCAATATGCTAGGATCACCGTGCCTTCCATAACGCCTCCCGAAAACGGCTATCCGTTTGTTCTTTTTCTCCATGGTTACATTGGAAAAGACAAAGCGCCTGATTATTCCATCGGATGCAATCCCGAAAACATGTATTACAGTGAATTGACCGATGCTTTTGCGCGCTCCGGGTTTGCGGTTCTGGCGCCTGGATATCGCGGTCATGCGACTGTTAATGCCGTTGCTGCTGAGGGCATTGAATATATGGAGGCATTCGATCAGGGCGCGGGATTGTCTACGCAATTTTATGCGATTGACGCTCTTAATTTTGCTGCCGGTATATCCAATATCGACGGTGCAAAATTTGCGAAGCAATCGTTTGATTTTGATATGTCGCAATATTTTTTGGTCGGCCACTCTCAAGGCGGTGATGCAGGTTTAACGTTTTTGTCAGTGATAGGTGAAGGGCATCAGGATGAACTCATGCCTGTGCATTCGGCCCTCTGGTCTGGAACTTTTTTAAATCGTCTGACCGCGTTAGAGGAAATGGTGCCCATGACGATGACCGCTGAAGCTTTCTTGGCGGGTGATGGACAATGGAATGGAACGGCCTTGGGCGCAAATGGTGAAGAGAACCCAAATTTCATATATGGGTTTCCGCCAGACTGGATAGAAACCCCTCATCCCAACGAGTGGAGCTGGCAAAACAAAAGTTTTACCGAGCCAGATGTAATGGCAGCGATTTCGACCGCGACCGAGACTATGTATGTGGAACTTGAAGAACATGTTGAAGGGTTGGAAGATTTGTCTTTTTCGCTTTCAGACGGCCAGCACAATGAAGGGATTGTTGAACATGATCCCCGAATAGCGTCGGTATTCCCTCAAATTGGCGGTTACAATTACGAAAAATATTTGTCTGAAAACCTGACACTTCATGTGCCTGAAAAAGACTATTACTCGCAAATTGCCTGGAACCAGGACCTATGCGATCGCATTCGGGATAAGGGTGCAAATTGCAGTCTTGTTGTCTACCCGCACAATAATCACAGCATGCGTGCCAGCCCATATGAGTGGTTTTCTCCAAAAGAAACTGAAGACGGATATCCGGTCATGATCGCAAATATGATTGCTGAATTCTCTAAATATGGTGGAGGTGTAGAATGAGTGTTTCGCGGCGAGACCTATTACAGGGCGCGGCTGGTGTTGCGTTGTTGTCACAAGCAGCTTGCGCGCAAAGCCAGAATGCGGGCAATCAATCGCAGTCGAAACGAACCTCCAATTGGAAACCAAGGTCGTTTGACAAAAAACCAAATATCGTCATCGCCATATTGGACGATGTCGGATTCGGTGACCTTGGGTGTTTTGGATCTGAAATAGACACGTCGCGTATTGATGCGCTCGCCCAATCCGGAGTTCGCTATAACAATTTTCATGTTACGGCGCTATGTGCGCCAACGCGGGCTTGTCTGATGACGGGGCAAAATGCGCACAAGGTCGGGGTGGGAAATATAGCCGAATGGGGACGTCCACTACCAGGCTATCGCGGCTACATTCGCGAGGATGTTAAACTCCTGCCCCAAATGCTAAAAGGAGCAGGTTATAATTCCATTGCGGTTGGAAAGTGGCACTTATCGATGGTCAATGACCAAGATGCCATGGGTCCTTTCGATCACTGGCCGACTGGCCGCGGATTTGATCATTGGTATGGATTTCATGGTTCTGCTGTTGATCATTTTCATCCAGAACTATTCAAAAATCAGACACAAATTCATCCTGATAAAAGCGACAATTATCACCTGACAGAGGATTTGGTTGATCAATCAATCCGCTATGTTCGAGATCATCTCACAGCAACCCCTGATAGGCCATTCTTTCTTTATCTAGGTTTTGGTGCCTGCCATTTCCCTTTTCATGCGCCCAAGAGGTTCATCGACAAATATGATCGTGTTTTTGAAGATGGGTATGATGCGCTTCGCGAGCCGCGTCTAGCACGCCAGAAAGACCTCGGTGTTTGTCCGGTAGAAACAGAGCTCACACCCAGAGATAATGATACGCCTGCATGGTCAAGCCTGCCTGCCGATGAAAAACGTTTTAGTTTGAAAACTCAGCAGGCTTTTGCCGGAATGTTAGATCATACGGATAAGCAAATTGGTCGTTTTGTGGACGAGCTCGAGAGGTTGGGGGAACTCGATAATACCATTTTGATAATCATGTCAGACAATGGGGCTGGCGGTGGCTACCATAGAGCGGGAGCCTTAGATGTCCGGCGAATAGCTTATATTGGACCAGAAACCGTAGCCGAAAAAATGAATGGTCTGGACGATGTCGGTTCAGAACGGAGTAGTACGCTTTACTCAACAGGTTGGTCTTTTTTAGGCAATACACCCTTAAAGCGTCGAAAAGGTGATACTTATGAGGGTGGTACGCGGACACCACTTATTGTTCATTGGCCTCAGGGCGAAATTCCAATCGGATCAGTTTGTGAACAATATCATCACGTCGTTGATATGGTGCCATTTCTACTGGAGCTGTCTAATTCAACGGATCATTTGCCACATGATCTCGATGGGACAAGTTTCGCTTACACGCTGGATACGCCGAAGGCGGAAACCAGTAAGTTAATTCAGCATTATGAAACGGCCGGTGATCGCGCGATTTGGGCGGGGGGATGGAAGGCCGTCACCCTTCATCAAAAGGGAACGTCTTTTGATGATGATGTTTGGGCGCTCTATCACAGTGATAAAGACTTTGCCGAGCTCAATGACTTGTCTGCAAGCGAGCCGGAGAAATTGAATAAATTAGTTAGTCTTTGGAACAAAGAGGCGGCCGCCAACAATGTTCTTCCATTGGATGATGATCTCGATGGGCTCTATGCCAAAGTCGCGCCAAAGCCTCGTACACTCTATCGGTTCTTCCCCGATGGCACTCGATATAATCGTCTCAGCGCACCTGATATCTACCGCTATGATTTTGAAGTGACAGCAAATCTCTCTGTGACAAACGAGCCCGCTAATGGTGTGATCCTCGCATCCGGTGATAGTGCTGCTGGATATGAAATTTTTATAAAGAACGGCATCCTTCACTTCGTTTATGTATTCACTCGGGAACAAATATTCAGGATGGAGTCGACACAAGAAGTTGGTCCTGGTGAGCATAATATACAGCTCATTGGTAAAGTCTCTGGGAAGGGTAGTGCCGACATTTCTCTGTTTATCAATGGGGAGAAAAATGCCTCACGGAACTTTCCAAAAATGTGGAAAGTAGAGGCCTTAAATGCAGGAATACGTTGCGGGCAGAACCAGGGTGCCCCCATTAGTTTTGATTATGACGGCGCCTTTGATTTCAATGGTGAGATTACGTCGGTCGAGTATCGTTTAAGTATCTGAAATTAAACATGAAAAAATCATTCGAATTAGGTCAGTAAAAAATTGACTTCGAATGCAAAATAAAAATAATATACCGAGTAAAGAGGGTATAATGGTTGATAAAGTGCAGTTTGAATCGGTAGAGGCGCATCCCCGTATCGTTCGATATGACGATCTTAGGCCGTGCTATGATGCTTTCATTGATACCCGTACGCCTGGATCTGATAAAAAAGAAAATTTTACGATTATAGGGCCGGGCGTTTCAGAGAATCCCAATCAGTTTGTCCATATCGCTGAACCTCATGGCTTTAACATTGGCGGAGCCCGTCAACCCCCCAAATGTGTCAATTCACAGCATAGTCATCTGACCGCTGAGGTATTCTTTATTCATAAAGGGCAATGGGCGTTTCGCTTGGGTGAACATGGTGAAGATGCGGAGATTATCCTGAATCCAGGCGATCTCATTTCCATCCCGACAAATGTTTTTCGGGGCTTTGAAAATATTGGCGATGATCTGGGATATCTATGGGGAATACTAGGTGGGGATGACCCGGGAAAAGTGTTGTGGGCTCCATATGTATTCGACATGGCTAAAGACTATGGGCTTGTATTGTTAGAAAATGGCAATCTGGTAGATACAGCCAAAGGCGAAACTATCCCGGCCGGTAGCCAAGCCATGCCTGTTACCTCTCAGTCTCAAGTCGATGCTATGAGTAATTTCACCAAACAAGAATTGCGAGACTGTTGTGTTATGTCTGACGAGTCGGTGCCGGTTTTGACCCGAGGCGGTTTGACGATGCGTAAGCTTATCGCGCCAGATACTAAGCTTGGATGGGACCATGGATTTGGCATTAATCACATGGCCTTAATGCCTGGCACGGCAGCGGATCAGCTCAGATATCCCGGACCTGAAGTTTTGTTCGTACAAAGCGGTGAGTTGAAAGTAAAACTTGAAGAAGAGCTCTGGCGTCTCTTTCCCGGAGACACAGCGACTGTGCCCAAAGGCGTTTCCAGGCAGTTTGTAAATGATACTGAGAATGCCGTTGAGTTCTTACGGGTTCGCGGTGATATCTAGGCTATGAGTGTTTTAGAGTTTTCAGATAAATCCGTTCTAATCACAGGGGCAAGCCGTGGAATTGGTCGGGCGATTGCCTTGGCTTTCTGCGAGAAAGGTGCTCACGTCATTGCATGTGCACGACCATCCGATGATTTGACGGAATTGGGGTCAAAGCTGGGTCCACAGGGAACTATATGGGCTTGCGATGCGACATCTGAGGACATTCTTGAAAAGATAGACCAGCTCGACCGATTGGACATATTGGTCAACAATGCCGGCATTAACCGACCGGAACCCTTTATCGAAGTTAGTGATAAGAACCTTGATGATATTATGGACATAAATGTCCGGGCGACGTTTCGGATTTCGCGCCATGCGGTCAAAAAGATGAGTAAGGGTGGTTCTGTCGTTAATATAACCTCGCAAATGGGACATGTAGGATCGCCCAACCGGACGGTCTATTGTATGAGTAAACATGCGATTGAAGGTCTAACAAAAGCTATGGCCGTTGAGCTCGCGCCCGAGGGTATTCGGGTCAATGCCGTCGCCCCGACTTTCATCGCAACACCCATGACCGAGGATTGGTTTAAAAATCCGGAATTTATGGAATTTATCAACCAGATGATGCCGCTCGGCAAAGTCGGGGTTCCCGAAGACGTAGCGAGCGCGGTTTTGTATTTAAGCTCCGAGGGCGCCAATATGGTGACCGGACATAGTCTTCTCGTTGATGGGGGATGGACAATTCAATGACGAAATTACCTATTACAAAAGTTGCGACAACAGATTTGTCAGACTTGCTAAACCCCGTCGGTGGACAGCGCATGGCTTTACCAGGCTTTGACGAGGAGTTTGTTGATTTTCCGGACTATATTGTGCGGATTACCGACCGTATCTGGCACGAACGCAATGTAGAGCTTTGTCTGAAATATTATGATCCGGAAGCCCTTATTCATACACAGGGGGGGCAAATCACGGGCGCCCAAACGGTTGTTGATAATACCTATGCGACGCTTGAAGCTTTCCCAGACCGCGTCCTTGATCCAGACAATGTCATCTGGTCCAAAGATGAACCGGAGCCGGGGAGCCCTAACCCGGTCTTCTACTCTTCGCATTTGATCACGTCAAAAATGACGAATTTGGGATCTTCGGAATTTGGGCCCGCGACGGGTAAAAAAATCAAAGTCATCACGATTGCTGATTGTGCTTGTCGGGATAATGTCGTGTATGAGGAATGGCTCGTGCGAGACTATGCAACTATCGTTCAGCAGATGGGCCTCGATATTGACGAAAGGGCAAAGGCGCTCGCCGATGACGATGTGAAAGCCGATTTTGATCTGGTAGAGCATCATGCATCCAACCACGCCGCTGTCTTAGGTGAGCCAGTTCGTGACACCGATAAACCAGAGACCCCGGAGCGTAAACCATTTGCTTTTGCCAAAAGTTTCTTTAGCCAGATTTGGCAAAATAAAGATTTGTCCAAGCTGCCTGATTTTTATGACTTCCGTGTCGACGCGACCTACCCCGGGCAAAGGTTTTTTTACGGACATGATCAGATAGCGCCACTTTTGACTGAGCTTTTCAGCGCTATCCCTGACGCCCAGATGAAAATTGAACATGTTGCCGATATCCCTTATTTGGAAAATACGCGAGACATTGCTGTGCGCTGGTCATTGGCTGGCACCCATACTGGCGACGGGTTTTACGGTGCGGCGACGGGAACGAACATATATATTATGGGCGTTTCTCACTTTCGGGTCATGAATGGGCGTATCCGTCAGGAAGTCACAATCTGGGACGATGTGGCTGTCCGAAGGATGATTGAGGGGGCACGTTTGCGTGGCTAGTCTTCCAGAGCGCATGCTTGACGCGCATCATCACCTCTGGGATTTGGATGACATTAAACATACCTGGCTTGCTGAAAAAGGTGTCGTCAGGTTTTTTGGAGATCCCGCACCGATACAGAAAAATTATCACGTACCGGACTTTCGCAAAGATCATGGAGACCTTCCTATGGTCGCCAGCGTGCATGTTCAATGCGGCGTAGCGCTTGAGCATAACGTCAAAGAGACAGAGTTTGTGCAGGCCCAATCGGACACTCATGGGTTTGCCAATGCGATAATCGCTTTTTGTGATTTGACGGGAGCCGGGGCTCAGACTGAGCTTGACCAACAACAAGCCTTTTCAAATCTACGTGGTATACGTCAAATCCTTGGGCGCGACGCCGTAGAGGATGCCAAGCTAGGCACCAATGCATTGCTTGAAAACCCGGCCTTTAAAATGGGACTACGGACGCTTATCGGGCGCAATTTATCTTTTGATCTTCAGCTCACTCCTCCGCTTTTACTTGCGGCCGCCAAGCTGTTTAAGTCGGTCGAGGCGCTGCCCGTTGCTATTTGTCATGCGGGCAGTCCGCAGGACTTTTCCAAAGATGGTATGAAAGAGTGGGAGCGGGGGCTAAAAGACTTTGCTGAACATGGGAATATGATTTGTAAGATCTCCGGCCTTGGCATGTTTGACCAGAACTGGACCATTGATAGCCTGCGCGAACGAGTCCTGAGAACCATCGATATTTTCGGTCCCTCTCGCATTGCCTTTGGGTCCAACTTTCCGGTCGACAAACTCTACGCCAGCTATGTGAAAACCTTTGAGGCCTTTCTGACACTCACGGAAGAATTCTCGAAGTCAGAACGTGAAGACATGTTCTTTAACACAGCCAAAAAATTTTACAGGATAGAGATATGAATGAATTCATAAGAAGTCTCACGCAATTTGATACTCCGACCATTTCCAATGCCATCGAGGTCGCGCAGGGCGGTCGCGGATATGACCGTTTTACAAGAGGTACGCCGGTTCACGCTATGAACGGAGCGAAAGCCATGTGCGGTTATGCGCGCACGGCCAAACTAACAGGAACGAAACCGCCAGCAGAAAGCCCGGACGTGATAAAGGCCAGGCGGTTGGACTATTATCGCTATATGGCCAAAGGCGATGAGCCAACGGTTTGTGTGGTTGAAGATTTAGATGTGCCTAATGCTGTCTGTGCATGGTGGGGCGAGGTGCACTCGGCTGTTCATAAGGGCCTAGGTATGTCTGGTGCGCTGACCAATGGCGTCATGCGTGACCTAGATGAGCTGGACGAAGGGTTTCCGATTGTGGCGGGCTCTATCGGGCCGAGCCATATGTTTGTCCATGTGACGGAGTTTGACACGCCGGTCACGATTTTTGATTTGACGATTAACCCAGGCGAATTGGTTCATGCCGATCAACACGGCGCGGTGATCATCCCAGAAGACGTTTTGCCCAAACTCGCTGACGCGATTCAAACATTACTGGACGGGGAAAAGATTATATTAGGTCCTGCACGCGAGCCGGGCTTCAATATAGATAAATTGCTCGAAGCTTGGAAAAAATTTGAGGACGCGCGTACCTGATGTCACCGAAAGAATTAAAATCCCTGTTCAAAGAATATCAAACGGCAACAGCAACATTTGAAGTGAGCGCTGTGACGGCTGTCATTGATGAGCTTTTCGCAGCAAATGCTGAAATCAAACTCTGTCACCCCTTGGGTACAGTAACAGGCGCAAGCGGTTTAATGCAGGCTGCGCTTACCCCGCTCCATAATGCAATGCCTGACCTTGAACGCCGGGACATGATTGTGCTTGCGGGTACAACGCCGGAAGGCCAAGACTGGATCGGCTGTATGGGTAACTATATGGGGACGTTTACGCACAGCTTTCTCGACATTCCGCCGACTGGCCATCTCGCTCATATGCGTTATCATGAATATTTCCGCGTCAAAGACGGCGAAGTCGTCGAGATGCAGGCCATCTGGGATATCCCCGAGCTGATGATGCAGGCCGGTGCCTGGCCGATGGCACCGCAGCTGGGCAAATATCTCTGCACGCCCGCACCAATGACCCAAGACGGATTAACTGTCAGCGGCAATGGTCAGGCAACCATGGATCATGTGATCAATATGTTGACGGATCTTTGTAAATACCCGTCAAATCCTGACCCCACAATTATGAACCTCGAACAATATTGGCATCCACGGTTTAATTGGTATGGCCCGGCGGGCATTGGTACAAGCCGCGGTGTTTCCGGGTTTCGAAACTGGCACCAAATACCGTTTCTACGCGGCATGCCAGATCGTAAACTGGATGATGCTGGGGATCTCTTGTCTCACTGGTTTGGTGAGGGTGCTTATGTCTGCGAAACAGGTTGGCCAAATATGCGCCTGACGATCACACATGATGGCTGGATGGGCATAGCGCCATCGAACAAAGAAGTGCTTCTACGTTCGCTTGATTTTTGGCGCCGCGAAGTCGGTGGTCCGCATGATGGCCTCATTCGGGAAAATTGGGTGCTCGTTGATCTGCTCGATCTATACGCCCAAGTTGGCGTCGAAGTTCTGGACCGCATGCGTGAGTTTAATAAAGCCCGTAACATAGCCTCAATCAATGTGCCCGACGGAATGTCATAGGCAGGCTTTTCGTGAATGAGCCGCTTGTTTTCCTGCCGGGGATGATGTGTGACGGGCGTTTATTCGCACCGCAAATCTCTCATTTTTCATCCGCCCGCGCTGTGATGGTCGCACCTCTGACGGGACATGATAATTTTTCAGACATAGCCAATGATATCCTCGACAATGCGCCGCCCAAATTTGCTCTGGTGGGATTGTCTATGGGGGGTATCGCCGCCATCGAAATCATGAGATTGGCACCCGAGCGGGTAACGCGACTGGCTTTGATCGACACCAACCATTTACCTGATACAAAAGCGCGGCGTGCTGGGCGGGATGTTCAGATCGAAAAGGCGAGAGCCGGCGGGCTTTATGATATTATGCGCGATGAGATGAAACCAAGCTATTTGGCCGATAGCCCTTATAAAGCCCGAATTTTAAATCTGTGTATGGAAATGGCCCAAAAGCTTGGAACAGATGTTTTCATCCGCCAATCTCTAGCCCTTAAAGTTCGGAGGGATCAAACAGACACACTCAAGAGCATTAAAGTTCCAACACTCATTCTGTGCGGCCGTGAGGATGCGCTCTGCCCCGTTGCACGTCATGAAGACATGCATAGCCTGATAAAGGGGTCAACGCTTCATATCATCGACGGCGCTGGGCATTTGCCCGTTTTAGAAAAGCCGGATATCACCAACGCAATTTTAGAGCAGTGGTTGAACCCGACAGATGCAGATAATGGCTAAAACCCAATGGCTTGAACGGTTCATTAAAGCCGAGCAACTTCCGGATAGCTATGCCTCTTTGGCGCTGGATCATTTCCTGCCACTGGCCAAGCATCTAATTCCCATCATCAATGCAAGGCGCGCAGACGGAGCCCCATTCGTGTTAGGCATAAATGGTGCGCAGGGGACGGGCAAGACCACCTTTGCGAAACTCTTGATCGGTTATTGGACAGAGATCTGCGAGCTTAACGGCAGCCAGATATCGCTAGATGATTTCTACCTGACACGAGAAGAGCGTAAGGCCCGAGCTGATAAGGTTCATGCGCTCTTTGCGACGAGAGGCGTGCCCGGCACGCATGATGTGGATTTAGCGATAAACATTTTAACCCGGTTAAAAGTGCTGCGCGATGGAGAGGTACTTTCCCTGCCGCGTTTTGATAAAGCGCTTGATGACAGACGACCGGAAGCAGCTTGGCCAAAGGCCTTGGATGCGCAGGATTTCATCATTTTCGAAGGATGGTGCGTTGGCGCTCGGCCCGTTTCGGAAAGCGAGCTGGAAATGCCTATAAACCGGCTGGAAGCAGAGCAAGACCGCGAAGGCCTTTGGCGCCGCGTGGTCAATCAAAATCTTGCTGGGAATTATCAAAGGCTATGGTCGCTCATTGACAGATTAGTGTTCTTGAAAGCCCCGGATTTCGAAACCGTCCTGAACTGGCGCATAAAACAGGAACGACATCTCGCCCGTATTTCAGGCCCAGATGCATCGCACATGATGTCAGATAGAGAAGTCGCCAAATTTATCCAATTTTATGAACGCATCACCAAGGAGAGTTTGAAGACACTAACAGAAGCGGCGGATTACCTGTTCGAGTTTGATCGCAAGCATGGTGTCGTTGTAGGTTAATAATATTCGCGGCTATGTTGGAAATCTTTTGGATCGTTAAGTGTATTGCCGGCAATTTTATGCGCATTACTTAGCGCGCAGAGCGCCCGCCTATTTTTGGCAACCTTGACTCTCAGGATCAGTCTTTCGCGCAGTCCAATTCAGTGCATTATTCAAAATCAATGTGGCTTCTCTGGCGTCATAGGTTTCATGACGATGCCCCATGGCTGTGTAGACTACTCGCGACTGGTTTTCACCCAGACATCTCGCCCAGATAACAGGGTGATCTTCAGGCTCCGGTCCCATGCGCAGATCAGATACATCACCCCATACATTATTCACGGGGCTATAAGTGCTCTCATCTAACCCGGCGAGCATAATAAAATCATCACTGGGCGGGGCTGCAAAAGTATACCATTCTTCATGAGCTATGAAGTCCTGACCGATACCGGCCATGACAGGATGGGCCCTGTTAAGAACTTCAACCCTAGCGTCTTGGAATTGCGGATCTGCCGGATGACTTACAAAGGTCGCCCCCAACATTTCATTATGGTAAAAACCCCAGTCTTGATGCGAGGAGTCCCCAGAGCCGTGTATAAGGACGGCGCCTTTTCCTTCCGCCAACCAAGCTTCAAAGGCTTCTTCTTGCGGCTTTGTCAGCGCATCACCTGTCATATTGTTAAAAACGACAATCTCAAATTTCTCTAATTCTTTTGCATTGAAAATGGCACTATGTTCTGTTGAGAAATAACCATATCCCATTTCTTTTGCCGCCTTCATAATGGCCAAGCTTCCGCCGACGATACCCTCCTCATGGCGCCAATCACGTGTCTCGGTGAAAATTAATATGGCGGGAGAATTGACCGTATCAAAAAACCGCGTTGACGTTGCTGGGGCTTCTAATGTGGGGCCTGATACCGCATCCGCGGAAGCGGTCACTTTGGCGCCGTCAATTTTTTTTGGCGACGTCTCAGGGGCTGCGCAACCTAATAGAAGGCTAAAAGTAAGAGCGAAAGACAGGGTGTGTAACTTTTTCATAGGTCTCGCTTATAGACATTTTATCTCATAAACAATGTTGTGTTTGCGTCTTATCAAGGTTTTACGGTGCTGTCTTTACGCGGCTCGTGGTAATCCCAACATAACCCCTCTTGTTATATTGCCATTCAATTATGGGTCATTTTCAAAAAATGATTCTTCTTACCAAGAAGCGAGCGGAGCGCCCAGAACACTACGGTTTACCGTTAAACCCAGCCCCGGCAAATCGGGTGCCCGAATGCCGCCGTCAATAATTTTCGCTTCAAATTTAGCGGTTTCGAGTGTCACCATATCCCGTACATCCAAGATACATTTCAATAGATGTTGAGGAACGGTCTGCCCCAGATGTGCGATAGCTGCAAAGGCTATGGCCGAACCAACAGTATCTTGAACGCTCATGGTCAGAGCTGCCGCGCGGCAAATATCCCGTTGACGACGACAATGGGTCAACCCGCCAGCCTTTGAGACCTTTAGACCAATACCATCCGCGGCGTCTAGCGAGATTAATTGTGCAACATCCTCATCATATTTAATGAGTTCATCCAGCATGATTGGAACATCGCATCGATTGCGTAAAGATATCGTCTCGCGCCAACTGTGACATGGAGCCTCTAGTATAAACTCTAAATCATTGGGCAATAAGCGTAAAAAACGCAGGGCAGTTTCGGGTGTTAGCCCTCCATTAGCATCGACTAAGAAAATCTCGCCTGGCTGTCTATCGCTTAGGCAGGCTTTAACGCGTTCTGCATCTAGATATGGGCCGCCCTCAGAGTCCAAAGCCCCAATTTTTATCGAATGGCCTTTGTAACCTCGTTTCCTATGCTCCATAACGCGGATTCTCATTTCATCCGGATCTCCCATGAATATGGATGAAATCACTGGCATTAGGAAATTTGTGGATCCTCCAAGAAGTGCCGACACGGGCATACCAACTGACTTCCCAAAAATATCCCAACAAGCAATATCAATAGCGGCTTTGGCATGATTATGGCCGCGCAAGACGCCATCCATCTTGTCATTGATACGATCAACATGACGCGGGTCTAGCCCGATCAAATCTGCTGCAATTTCAGTAATTCCAGCGCGGGCCCCTTCTGCATGAGCTTCAATATATGTGCTTCCGAAAGGCGTGCTCTCACCAAAGCCTTCTATTCCACAATGAGTCTCAATCCTGACAATAGATGAATCAAAGCCGTCATAACTACGGCCGCCCGAAAGTCTATAAGTTCCCTGCGCATAAGGTAGGCGAACACCATAAAGTTCTATCGTTTTTATTTTCAATTTTTAAATCCTCTGAACGGAAATAGGTCAAAGCCCAGTGGATTTCAAATTATACTGAGAATATTAGCAATATTGATGCAAAAATGCGTGCTTAGAACGGTCTATCTTTCATATGCCCGGCGGGCTCATCACCCCCACAAGCGTCCCGTCGCAATTTCAGCGCCTTTGGCGAGCGTTGCCAGCTTGGCATAGACAATATCCTCATCTACCGCACCGAAGCCGGCGAAGGTTGAGAAGCCGCAATCTGTGCCGGCGATGACGCGTTCTTTGCCGACGATGTCGGCGAAGCGTTCAATGCGCTGAGCTACTAGCTCTGGGTGTTCGATGAAATTGGTTGTGGAATCGATGACACCGGGGATAAGGATTTTATCGTCAGGGATATCCATGGCGGCGACTTCCACCCATTCATGATTATGGCGGGGATTGGCATTTTCGAACAAAAGTCCTTGAGGTTTGGCTTTGAACGCCACCGGCATGACTTCGCTCATGGCGGCGTCATAATGGTGCGGGCCTTCATAATTGCCCCAGCAGATATGCATGCGCACTTTGTTGCCATCAACATTTCGGAGCGCATGGTTGAGGGCCTCGACATGTTGCATTGCCAGCTTTTCATAGTTTTCTGGCTCGTCTTTGAACATCATATGTTTGCCCAAGCCCAGGTCAGGACTGTCGAGCTGCAGAATATATCCTGCCTCAACAATGGCTTCATATTCTGGGGCCATGGCGTCGGCCAAGGCGTAGAGATATTCTTCCTGGGTTTTATAGTGATGATTAGGCTGGAAGAGGGCGATCACGCCAGGGGAGGCCGCGTTCATAAACCCCTCTTCCACAGAGGCACCTTTCAGTGCCGCTGAAAAATTGTCCAAGTCTTCCTGCAAGGGCTGCATGGATTTGACTTTGATCGGACCAACACAGCAGGGACGGCGATAGGTGGGCGTGCCTCCGCCGCTGGCTTGACGCTCGAGAAATTTCGGGAAATCCTCAAGGTCGCGCGGGGCAGAGCGCGGGCTGTCACCATCAAACCCGGTGATCCGATCTTTGATATAGGTTGCGTAGGAGATTTTGCTCATCTCGCCGTCTGAAACGATATCGACCCGAGAGGCGGCCTGTCGGTCTACCGCATCTTTGACGGCTTCCTTGATAACGTTCGGAGCCTCAGCCATGGGCTCACCCCGTTCATGGGCAAACACACAATCGGTTACGGCCTGAGAGCGGGGGAGGCTTCCCACATGGGTTGTCAGAATTCTATCCGTGCTGGTTTTCATGGTCTATTCTCGCTTTGCTTTCAGCCAGAATAGCAAATTTGCATTCGAATGCAAATCTTATGTGGCGACTGGGCCTGTCGATGTGCCTTGGATAAAGGAACCGGTCAGAACACGTTTTTCCATAGAGGTTTCGGGCTTCTCAATCCGGGTGAGCATCATGTTGACGGCGGCTTCGGCCATGCGCCCAATGGGCTGACGAATTGTGGTGAGCTCATAAGAGGCAAAGCGGGCTGCGCCGATGCCGTCAAACCCAACTACGGAGATGTCTCCGGGAACAGAGCGGCCCATGACGTTTTTAAGCTCGTCCAACGCGCCCATAGCCATCATGTCATTGGCTGCGATGATGGCTGTTGGGCGAAGGGTGTTTGCCATAAGATGCTGTGTGGCGCTGGCGGCGCTTTCATAGCGGTAATTCCCGCGCGCTTCGGCAATGATTTTTCCGCCATTCGCATTAATAGCATTTCTGACAAGGCGCATGCGCTCCCTGTTGACCATGGAGTAGTCCGGCCCTTCGATCAGGCCAAAGTTTTTGTGTCCAAAATCTATCAAATGCTCAATCATCACATTAGTCGCGCCCTCGGTGTCACACCAGATGGAATTGGTTGCGAGTTCGGCAAAGAAGCGATTAAACATAACGACGGGAATTTCCCGTTCGGATAATAGGTTATGCTGTTCGATAGACAGGTAAGACGCGGAAATCACACCGTCGGCCTGATATTGCCAGACCTGATTTATGGCGTCTTCGACGTCAGCTTCTTCGTTGATGGTGAAGAGTAAAACCCTGATGCCGGCTTGGGAAAATCTGTCCGTCAGTTGGAACAGAACTTCCGGGTAATAAAAATTCATCTGAGATGAGACGAGGACCGCAACAAGATTAGAGCGCCGCGTAATCAGGCCCCGCGCAATTGCATTGGGCTGGTAATTCAGTTCATTGGCGGCGGCCATGACCTTTTCGCGCATTTTCTTGGAGACACTCGCGCCGGGCTTAAAACACCGAGATACGGCCGATTGTGATACGCCCGCTAATCTGGCGACATCGTAACTTGTCGCGCGCGATCGTGATTTAGTCTGGTCTTCCATGCAGCTCTTTTATCGCATTTGGATTTTTAAGCAAATCAATGCCGTGCTGCGTGAGGTAGTACAAAATATCAATAAAGACCCAGTTCTCAGCCAGTTTGTCACCGTCCCGACGATAAATATCAACGACTCGCATTTCGGCATGAATGTTACTTTCGGGCAGGCCGAGAAATCCGCCGAGATTACGATTATTCAGGTTCGGCCAGCCAAACCAGCCAACGTAATTACCTTCGGCAATACGCGTGACGTGACCATTAAAGACTTTGTCGGTTAGCTGCTCTCTGAAAGGATATTGATGTTGTTCCTGGTAACGCGGAATAGTGTAGGCGGCGCCAATCCCAGCGGGCCCGTACCAGATCATATCCTCTTTCCAAGTGCGCGCTAGAAACTCTGGGGGACAGCGGTCATTGCCAGTTACATTAAGTTCATTGAGATCTTGCACCATGCGTTCGACCAATTCCAAGGTTGCTGACGCTTCAGAGGGATCTTTATGATCCAGTAAAATGCCATCATGGGTCTGCGGTCCGGGCTGAATAATAGCGGTCGCCGTTTGGTGCGGGAAGGGGTCTATACCCGCTTGCTGCATAATCCGGATGATGTCGATATAGAGAGCCGTTTCGGCAATTTTTCCATTGTTATCCACGCGGTGAAACTCTGCATAGGGCAGAAAGGCCATTTTCCGGGTGGCCGGTATCCCCAGCCAGTCTTCGTCAAGCAGGCCCATAAAGTGACCCATAGAACAGGTCCAAACCTGTTCGTCGCCAGCATAGATGTTTTGTCCCGTGAAAAAGATATCTTCGCGGCGTTGTAGATGTTTCAAGCTGTTCAGGAGTGGCGTCCAAAACGTATCCATAACGCTATCAACGCCGCTAAGTTCATAAAAGGGATGCATACCGCGCCAGAAATAATCTGATGCGGTGTGAGCGTCGAGAACATCACGGCGGGCATTCGGCAAGGCGCTGTCAAAAGCCCGCATAAAATCACGTACTATGTTTTTATGATGCTGAAAATTGGTCACTGTAATCGCTAACTTTTTCGCGGCGACGGGAGGCTATTAAGCCCTTGTATGTTTTGGCCGGAAAAACGACGCAGCCGAATATCGGCCTGCTCCTTGTGGGCCGCAAAGCCTTCCATGGCGCAAAGCCGGGAACAATACTCTCCGACCATCACAGAGCCTTCTTCTGTCGTGCGTTGATAGGTGCAGGTTTTCAAAAACTTCCCCACCCATAGACCGCCCGTATAGCGCGCGGCTTTATTGGTCGGTAACGTATGGTTTGTGCCGATAACCTTATCACCATAAGCCACATTGGTTTCATGACCCAAAAATAGAGCGCCGTAATTGGTCATGTTGTCTAGGAAGTAATTTGGGTCCTTGGTCATGACCTGAACATGTTCCGAGGCGACAAAATCTGCCATCTCGACCATTTCTTCATAAGAGTCACACAGGATAACCTGACCATAGTCATCCCAGGCTTGGCCCGCGACATCACCGGTTGGCAGGATATGACGCTGTCGTTCCACTTCTGCGATTGTGTCCATTGCGAGCTTTTCGGAATTCGTGATCAGGACCGCAGGCGAGTTAACACCGTGCTCTGCCTGACCGAGCAAATCTGCCGCGCAGATTTCACCGTCGACCGTGTCATCCGCAATAACCATGGTTTCTGTAGGCCCAGCAAATAGATCGATTCCAACCCGCCCAAAGAGCTGTCGTTTGGCCTCAGCAACGAAGGCGTTGCCCGGGCCGACTAAAATGTCGACCGGCTTGCAGGTTTCCGTTCCAATGGCCATCATCCCTACGGCCTGCACGCCGCCTGCGCAGTAAATCTCATCGGCGCCAGCCATGTCCATTGCGACAACAATCGCTGGATGAGGTTTCCCGTTAAACGGCGGAGCACAGGCGATTACTCGCTTAACGCCAGCGACTTTAGCCGTGATCACGGACATATGAGCCGATGCAATTAGCGGGTATTTACCGCCGGGAATATAGCAACCGGCCGCGTTAACAGGAACATGTTTGTGCCCCAGTATAACGCCGGGAAGCGTTTCTACCTCGACGTCCTGCATGCTGTCGCGCTGAATTTGTGCAAAGCCTCGGACTTGTGTTTGTGCAAACCGAATGTCATCTTGTTCTTGTTGCGTGACGTCATCATAGCATGCATCGATTTCGGCTCGCGTAAGTCGAAAGCTCTCTGGGGACCAGTTATCGAACTTTTCTGAATATTTCCGTACTGTGGCATCGCCATGTTCTTCGACCTCAGCCAATATTCCTTCAACAATTTCGCGGACTTTACTGTCGGTTTTGAGTTTGGTTTCGACATCAATACCGTGTTTCAGATAGCGGGCCATTCGGCGCTCCATAGCTTTTCAAAATACAAAATTCGCTAACCTCTTAGCATTTTTGCATTCGAATGCAATATTGAAATTTGAACGCGCTGCCAAACCCCGAGGAATGGTTAGGCGAGTGTCGAAAACCAATATAAAAAGCCCATAATTCCGATGAAAAACACTGGGAGACCCCAGGTAATTGGTTCAACGTTTCCAGGCATGCGATACCAATTTCCGTCTTTTTCCGGAAGATTTTCGGCGCGAAACTTTGCGCGTTGTCCTATTACGGTTTGTTCATGCCAGTTAGACTGTCTTCCATCAAGAATGAGGCTGGCGAAATATGAGACCAAGATATTGACGCCGCCGCCGATGACAACGAACCATGGCCAGGCGATTTTTGGTGGTTCCCAATCTGAAAATGGCATACCCGCTTTGAGTAAATAAAGAGCGATAAATCCCGCCGCGACACCTATCAAAAGTCCGCGTTCTGTCGTGTGTTTGGAAAAGAACCCCATACCAAACATCGCTAGTTTTGCCCCAACAAAATAGGAGCCTACAGCTGTCAGAGTTTCCAATATTGAACCTTTGGAATTCACGAACATCAATGCTGCGGGAATAATCAGCAGAGCCCATATCAATGTAAAGATTCTTGAAACTGTTAAGTAGTGCGATTCCGGAGCCTCATCCTTGATCAGCGGCTTGTAAAATCCGGTCACGGAAATAGTGGCCAGAGAGTTTAGGGCCGATGACATGCTGGACATGGACGCTGAGAGGATGGCCGCAGCGAGAATGCCCATTAAGCCGGGTAGGGCCAGGCTATTCGCGAAATGTAGGATGATCTCATTAGGCTTCTCAAAAGGCTCGCCTTTAAAATGGACAAAGAGGAGAGCGCCAACAAAGAAGAATAGGAAGTAGATGAAAAAGGCTGCATAGCCCATGAGTAGGTATGATTTTTTAGCATCACCTATATTTTTCGCGGCTAATGCGCGCTGGACCATCATCTGATTGGCTCCATAAACCGTTATGTGAAAAAGCGTCATCGCGAGTACGCCGGCCCAAACCGTTGGCGCGATTGAAATGTCTAAATCAAAATTAAGCGGGTTAAGTTTGCCATTATCAGATAGATTGGCCAATGCATCCGACATAGGGGCTGTCGCGCCCAGTAAGTAGTAAAGAATAAGACCAGCGCCAAAGAAAAGAATAATGCCCTGGAGGACGTCGGTCCAGATAACGGCATTCATTCCGCCCAACAGGGTGTAAACGACGACGATTGCAGTCATAATTAAGATGACGAGTTCCACTGAAAGTCCGGTCGCAAATGTCCCGACAATAGCCGTGGCGGTCAGGATAGAGGCTGTCGTTATGGCTTGAGTGATGAGGAATAGAGCCGCCATGACCCGGCGAGAGGCAACACCAAATCGACGTTCCAGATAATCATAAATAGAGGCTACGCCGCTATTGTAGAAAAAGGGTAAGAAGAAAACGATCACGGCAAATATTACCAAGGGATAATTAATATGAATGGCGAGTGCCGCCATGCCGTCTCCATAAGCCCAGGCAGGGCCGCCCAGGAATGAAAGTGCACTGACATAGGTGGCGACGACCGATATCCCGATAGCCCACCACGGCGCGGACCGATCCCCAAGATAATAGTCGTCAGATGTTTTTATCCGGCGACTCATATACCAGCCGAGCATCAAATTGCCGAGAAGATAGGCGACAACGATTACCCAGTTGAGCGTTCCAAATGATCCCATGATTTTCCCCTATTTTAGACTTAATAAGAGTTTTTGCATTCGAATGCAATGATTGAGGACTTCAAATAAGTCAAATTCCAAATCATCTCGCGTATTTGGTTTGATAGCTCAGGAGATCCTATGCCCAATCACTATTCAATCCCATTATGTGTCCAGTCCCGAACACTTTTAAAAGGGGAATATTGCAAACTTTGCGCCGTCTATCGACATTAACTTAGGATACCATTCGGGAGTTATTGGGATCAAAGAATGGTTTCAGGCTGACCTCAGCCTCGATCGCTTGGCCTTCGACCATGATAGTATAATCTCCGTTTTCGATATCCTTTTTAAGGTTGGAGTTATCGGGAAGGTCTATAAGGGCCAGGCCAACAGAACAGTCTAAGTGCCTTCCATAAGCACCGGCCGTGACATATCCGACCACGCGGCCGTCTCTTAAAACAGGCTCATAATGATGCAAAAGCGGCTTTGGATCGTTGAGCTTGACGGAACACAGATAAGGTCCATGGCCTTGCGACTTTCGTTCGAGATATGCGTCTCGCCCTATAAAGGCAGGAGACTTTTTAGTCTTACAGATAAACTCCAGACCCAGTTGATGGGGGGCTTCTGTATAGGCCATATCGTGACCCCAATGAAGAAATCCTTTTTCAAGGCGCAGGCCGTTTAAGGCTTCACCGCCAATGAGTTTTAAACCGAATTTTTGTCCGGCCTCATATAAAGTTTCAAAAACATGTTCGGCAAAGTCTGGTGTAACAAAGATTTCCCAGCCAAGCTCACCGGAATAAGACAGACGTTGCGCCGTCACTTTGGCGTGCCCGATATGACAATGTTGTAGCGAATTAAAAGGGAAGGCTGCGTTTGAGACATCAATATCACGAACTGTTTCCATCAAGGCTCGGCTATCGGGCCCCATAACACCCAATACCCCAAAGGCGGATGTGACGTCGCGCAGCTTAACATCTTCCTCGGGTCTAATATGGTCCTTTAGGTGTAAGAAATCTTTGCGTGTATGAGAAATGGAACTCATCACCATAAAGCTCTCAACCGTATAGCGGGCGACGGTAACATCACTTTCAATACCGCCCCGTTCATTGAGGAATAGCGTATAGGCGACCCGGCCTGGTTTCATGGCCATGTTATTGGTGCAGATCCGCTGCAGGAAGTTTTCGGCATCCCGGCCTTCGACCATGATTTTCCCCAGCATGGAGTAGTCAATCATGGCGACAGTTTCACGGGCTGCCTTTTGCTCTGCGAGCGCATAGTCAAACCAGTTTTGACGGCCATAGCTATATTCATATTCGGGCGTCACGCCATCCGGCGCAAACCAACCAGGGCGTTCCCAGCCTTGGGTTTCTGTGAAACAGGCGCCTTTCGCTTTCAGGGCGTGGTGGAAGGGTGTTCTGCGCAGGTTCCGCGCCGTTGTGCGCTGGTAATTGGGCCAATGCATAGCGTAGGTCTGAACCAGTGTTTCGGGGCATCGCTTTTGAAGGTAGATATCCCGGGCCTGAAATTCCTCGCAGCGCCTGGGGTCCATACCGCTGAGGTCCAGGGTAGGATGTCCGTGATATATCCACTCGGCTAGCGCTTTACCGGCGCCCGGACCCGTTTGAATGCCTGTCGAGTTAAGACCAGCTAGAATGAAGTAGTTTTTAATATCCGGTGCTTCGCCGAGCGTGAATCGGCCATCATAAGAATAGCTTTCAGGGCCGTTGAAAAAGGTTCGTATCCCAACCTCCTGCAAAACCGGAACCCGGTTCATGGCCATTTCTAAAACATCCATGACGTCGTCTTCAATAAAGGGCAGGGACTCAAAAGAGAACTTTTCGGGTATGCCTTTAATGGCCCAGGGTTTGGCGTGATTATGAGCGAAACCGAACAGAAGTTTACCGGCATCTTCTTTGAAATATGTGCCGTCACAATAGGAACGCAGTACGGGCAGGTCACTGGGCAGACCGTCAATGGCTTCGGTCACGAGATAATAGTGCTCGCACGCATGCAGCGGTATGCCAATTCTGCTTTTTTGGCCTAGCTCTCTCGCCCACATGCCGCC
>JAHDDC010000088.1 GCA_020629545.1 Hellea sp. | reverse complement strand
GTCGATAATCACAAAGAGTATCGCAAAAGCCGATATGAAGAGTTCCATTTCCATAGAGAGCGAGGCGCTTAGGTCATTAATTCGAACTTTGCAATAAGCATTATCGCATTTGACCCTTGCTAGGCCGATTCACCTTTATAGGTCCAGCGCCGTAGTAAAATTTCCATGGGTCCGCGTTCAAACTTTAACCGCCATAGGCTGGCAAATATTAAAGAGAATATGGCGACGGCGGCGGCGATCATAATGGCCTTGCCTACCCAGCGCGATGCGCTAATGCAGGTTCCAGCGTTCGATGGATTTGCCGATCATAAACCCGCCCATTAGCAAGAAGATGATGGGATGAGCATAGGCGGGCGCGGCTTCTGCAAAAGTGGCGATCCCAAACACAGGCGCAATAATCAAGGGTAGAAAGGACGTCACGCCAATGGGTAAGGCCTCGCTCACCCACCAGACCACCATCAAAAACAGCAGCGCCAGCGTAAACCAGCCACCTTGCGACAGCGCACCCGGCGCGGGCAATAAGACCATGATCACAAAGCCGATCAAGCCGAGCCAAAAGCCGATCCGCCTACCTGGCGTATCCATGCGCTGTGTGGGTTCCCCGAAATGCATAAAACAAGCTTAGATGAAGCCATATTTGATGCGCAAGCAGATAAAGTTTTTGTGAAAAACACCACCTTGCCTTGTTTTCGCCATTTCAGTGTTCTATGAATAAACGGGGCGCGCAGTTTTACATCCCCAATATAACTTCAATCACATCCATTTCGGATAACCTGCCCGGCTGCGTGCGGGTGATGCTTGGGAGACGACATGACTAAACTCAGAAAAACTTTAATTTTCGCACCGCTCACGCTCAGTCTGATGACAGCCTCAGCATTTGCGCAAGACCCCCTTCAAGACGGCGTGACGGTCATCAATGATTGTTTGGTAGAATGCGGTATGCCAGACTTTGATACTGTCGAGGATTTTGTTGCTTATCTCACAGACCTTGCGACACCGGCGATCAATGATGGTGAGGGTGGCGCCCCTGTCGGAGCTGGCGGATCACCCGAAGGCGCCAATGGCCCAGCCGGAATTGGGTTCGGCCTTGGATTAGGCCTAAACGGGGTCCAAACCGTCCTCCTGGATTTTGAAACCGGCGATCCATTTTTCTCAGGATCACTTTTTGGCGTTCCATTTACCTTGCCAGACCATGTTTACACCGAGGCCGAAAAAGAGGCTGTTAAGGCTCGCTTGGAAGAAGATTACGGACCTTATAACTTCGAGTTTGTGTTCGAGGCACCGGCCGAAGGCGACTTTGTGACCTTGCAATATAATTCAAATGATAATCCGGGGAATGGAACTGCGGGTATACTGCCAACGGGTGGCATATTATTTGGCTCGGCTGGTGAGATCGATTTCGGTAATGACAACCGGTCCATTACGGCCATCAATGATGCTAACCTTTGGACCGCATTTCGCGCCTTTGATCCAGTCTTCGGATTGCCGGACGGATTTGTTTTGGAGTTTTTCTCCGGCATAGACATCGATCTGGACGGTCCTGGCCCTGACACAGGTGTCAGCGCCGACGAAGCCCTCTCAATCGCAATCGTCAATCAATCGGCAAATACAGGTGCGCATGAACTCGGTCACGGTCTGGGACTACGTCACTATGATGCATTCGGCCCCATAGGCGGCGGATTGCCAAGCACGGGAATTCCAGAGCCCGAGGCCTTCTTCCCGATTTTCGCCGGTCCTCAAGACGCCGACGAAACCACACTTCACATTATGTCTTCGGGCGCGAGTTCCGGTCTCGGCCTGTCTCAGGCGGCCAATGCCAATCGCTTCTTTTCAGAGCGTTCGGCTATCAAGCTGACGATTAATGAGCGCGGTCGGTTTGTAACGGATGAGCAGGCCAATAGCGGTCAGGCGACGCTGAAAAATCTCAATGTGCCTAATCCGATCCAGGTCGGTGATAATGCGGACGGACGGATCAAGGTGCGTAACGTGATTGTTGAAGGCACGATTGAAGAGCTGAACGAAGTCGACACGCTTTCCTTTAGCGCGAAAGCCGGTGAAGTTTTCAATGCGGAAATGATTTCCGATGTAGAGTCAGCGTTCTTCCCTGATTTTGACCGTATGTTCCCGGGCATGACCCTTTATCTTGTTGAAGGCGGCGTGAAAACCCAGGTAGCCAGAGCCGATGACGAGTTTGAAAGTTTTGACGCTTTCATGATCGATGTCGTTCTGCCTTCTGACGGGGATTATGTATTGGAGATGGAAGCGCCGGCCAATGTCTTTTTCGATATTACCGGTGACGGTGTTCCAGAAGAAGTTCCACTATCTTTATTCGGTCCCGCGACTGAAAACGCACTGCGT
Organism: Hellea sp.; assembly: GCA_020629545.1. Taxonomy (GTDB): domain Bacteria; phylum Pseudomonadota; class Alphaproteobacteria; order Caulobacterales; family Maricaulaceae; genus JACOMS01. The sequence continues at coordinate 5,605 of JAHDDC010000088.1, read as the reverse complement.
TTGGGCCAGTACATTATGAACGCCTATATTGTCGAAAGCAAAAACGGCAGTGGCCCTGGCAAAGTGGGTGGACCCAAAAAATAATCCATCAATCCGATTGAGTGATAGAAATACCCCGCCTCGCGCGGGGTTTTTTATATGTAAATTTCCTTGCCTTTCATTCCGAGCCTGTGTTAACGCCGCCCATTTTTCAGAGGAAAATGGCCACTAATGTGGGAAACTTATTGTGGGAAAGGAGTCGAAAGTGACTGGCCATAAACATCTGTCTTCCGAACTGGAAGACATCGTCGAAGACATTTTACGCCGGATTAAACCGCCAAAGCGCTATAGCATATTTCAGGGTCAGGACCCAAAGAAAGGCTTGCCGAAATTTGAACATTTCCATCGGGCTTTGGGCGCGCATGACCCGGAATATGTATCCGCGATCCAGGAACAGTTCCGGAGATTTATCGAGCAGATTTACCGTAAATATCCAAAGCACTGGTGGGTGCAATCTGACTATGGGGTGGAGAAAGGTATTTATCCAAAGCCTGTGCGTTACTTTGGGGTAGAAACCCTGTTGAATATTACGCCGGAAGCCGCGCCTATCTTCAGTAATCACTGGAACGGATATCTGCGAGAAAAGGCCGTGCAGGTCTGGCCGGAACGCATCACCAGCGCCTTTGAGCTGGCCATGCTGATTGCCCGCATGAATGACTGGGTTGTCTTTGTCCGAGGGGCAGTGACGATCAAACTAAATGCGATCATGAAACTGCCTTCGGAACAAAGCGGTTTAACCACTGATGTCATATTTGAATGCCTGCCGCTCATCCTCGCATCCGACAGGTTTGGACGTATGGACCCTCCTCAAAAGGCTATATTGAAAGGATTGTTTCAAAGGGGTGAAATCGAAAACCGCCTTGGGGCTCAGATAAAAGCCGACAAGACAGATCGCGCGGCGCGACACCTCAAAATGGCCTTGCGCCATGGTTTGTTGGAGGATGAGCTTGAAGCCATTTCCAAAGACGCAGCCCATTATAACGCCCGGGCAACGGCCTATAAGGCTTTGCTGCGTCAGAAGATTAAATGGAATGGCCAAATGTTGGAGTTTTCTCCTCCGAAAAATCCTGTCGACATCGCAGCTCGGGCCCTTGAGGACCCATCACCGGTTATTCAACGCCTGGGTTTGGATTATGTCAACAATCATCAGCCGCCAGAATTGCATAGAAAAGACGTCTATGAGCGCTTTATCCATAATAAGCGAACCTCACTCGTGGATCGCGCGGCCTTCGGGTTAAATGCATTCGGCGTAGACTGGAAAGGTCCGTTATTGGACAGCCTGGGAAGCGGAGAATTATCAAAACGGGATATCGTTTTTGCAACTCGATATGGCCGACGGGCTGATGCCGAAAGACTTATGAAACTGGCTGAAGACCTGCAGGCTGAGCAAAGTGTGCATTTCTTTGGGGCTGCGGCGCTCATGGGTTTTAATCCGGCAATCAACACTCTTCTGGACCTGGCGATTAAAGGCCAAGGTGAGTTGAAGGAAAAAGCCATCGTTTATCTAAAACAGGGTAGGCTGCAACCGGATGCGCGATCACTCCTCGCCAGGATTGAAGATGGTGAAGAGATCAAGGGACGGGCGTATATGGGATAAGCCTTCGATGTCATGACAAGTTTTCCTCACCGTCAGGACAGGTTTTTGCTTGAATGCATCTGAGTGTTCTCGCAAGCTGTTCTCAATTGTGGAGACGGTTATGAAAAAGTCGGAAAAAATTGAAATTCGAATGTCCTTTGAAGAAAAGGAAAAACTGACACAATTGGCTGATAGCGAAGGCCAATCTGTCAGTGAACTTGTGCGGGGCCTGGCCCGAAAATACGCCCAGCTCAACATGCCCCGGCCAAGGCCCAAAATGTCCAGACTGCACATGCTCGGTCTGGTGCTCTGTGGGTTGGGCCTCGGTGCGGGGGCGAGTTTTTCATTGTTTGATGTGAAGCTACCTGGTCAAAATTTTGACTATCATCTTGCAGGTGAGATCGAAGGGTATTTATTTGGGTTAGATATCAATAATTCTTCGAACTGGCGCGAAAACCTAAGAATCGGATCATCGCTCAACCAGTTCGAGATTGAAGTTTCAAATTTGAATGACAGAGACCAAGAATTGCTCCGAGTCGATGTTTGTCGACCTATAGAAAATGAATGTAAATTTCTAAAATCCATTAACTTAAAAGTCGATATTGATGAACCGGTTTATTTAAAGGAACGCCTTGTTTCCGGCGAATTCTTCTCTTTGTCTTTATTTCATCGCGACATTGATAGGGAGAGTTTTGAAAGTGTTTTCTTTGGTGATCTTGAATAATTCTAATACCTGGATTTAGTCCGGCAAACATGTTGAGACTGGTATGAAAAAGTCGGAAAAAATCGAAATCAGGGTTTCCTTTGATGAGAAGGAACAATTGGCGCGGCTAGCCGAAAGTGAAGGTCAAAGTGTCAGTGAGCTTGTGCGGGGCCTGGCCCGAAAATATGCGCAACTCAACATGCCCCGGCCAAGACCCAAATTGTCCAGACTGCACATGCTCGGTCTGGTGCTCTGTGGGTTGGGCCTCGGTGCGGGGGCGAGTTTTTCAATTTTGAACGGAAATACGCACAAAATCAGCACGAAATATACTGTTCACGGTGTCATTCAAAACACTGGTTTTAGCTTTCAGTTGGACGACGACATTGGAACGGAATTTTTGGTGGACTTAGATAAAGTCGGCAGCGAGTACCGGGTGAAAGCCATTGTGAAACCGGGTGCCGTTCGACCCATTGCAGAATTTAAAATTTGCAAGATCACAGGGGATAGTTGTCTAACAAATGCGGCGGCCCAACTTGTTATGGAACGAAATTCGGACGGTTCGGTGTGGCAAACTGAGACAAAAGCAGGGGACAATCTGTTTCTGGTTATGCAGCCGGTTTTTGTGGGTTGATAATTCTTGTCTTCCTTCAAAAGGGCGTTAGTCCGCATCTGCGGGACCTCTCCCTTGTTGGTCTTTAGTCTGGTACCAGAATCTATCCCTTTGTCGGCGAGGTCCCGGACAAGGCTTTGCCTTTCCGGGATGACAGAGTTTTTTAAAGTCGAAACGTCTCTCCCTTATAAACCCGAACCGGATTGCCGCGCTCCAGGCCCTTGTGGTGGGTCCAGATTTTACGCTCGCTGTCAGCCGCTTGCCGGTCTGAGCTTTGGGCAAATATGGCCGCCAGCTTGATCAGGCAGAGCTTTTTATTGGCATATTGCGAGCGCTCTTCCTGGGCGGTGACGGTCGTGCCTGACGGGCCATGGACGGCGCGAACGGCCGAATTGGTTTTGTTGACATGCTGCCCGCCGGGCCCGCTGGCGCGGGTGGCTGTAAAGGTCACATCTTTAGGGTCCAGCTCTGGCAGGGCTTCCGGCTCGGGCAGGCGGTAAACGCCCACAAACCAGTTTTTGCGTTTATGGTTTTTGCGAAACGGGCTTTGGCCGATCCACTTCACAGTCCCGACACGGCTCTGCAGAAAGGTATCGAGACCCGATCCGGACAAGCGCAACATATGCGATCCGGCATTGTTGCTTTCCAGTGAGATCGCCGAAAGCCCAGCCGCTTTGGCTTCGCGGGCATAGGCGTGCGTAATGCCCTTGGCGGCATATTCGCATTCCTTTGGGCCCGAGCCGGCGGTGATGAGTAAGGTCGCCTCAGACATTATCGCCGCCTCGTCTTATAGGTGATGACGGGTTTGAGGGTTGCGACCACCTCTATCAGATCAAACTGGATGAGGTCCTCAATGACCTGGCTGATATCCTTATAGGCCTGAGGCGCCTCCTCATAGATGAGCGCTTTGTCTTCACAAATCACCCGTCCGCCCAGATCCGTCTTGGTCAGATCGGTGACTTTGTATTTATGCGATAGGCGCGATTTGGCATCAGAACGCTTCCATTTGCGACCCGCTCCATGAGCAAGGGAGAGCAAGGCAAACTGGTTTTCGGCCTTGGGTCGGACCAGATAGGACAGGCTGCCGCGCGAGCCCGGAATAACCACCGGCCCTTGATCGGCGGGGGCCGCGCCTTTGCGGTGCAGCCATCCGCCCTCAAAAGGCAGGACGCTATTGTGACAGACATCCAATTGGCGCTCGCCGTCAATCCCCAGCGCTTCGAGGAAGCGCCGGGCAATGATACGGCGATTGAGGACACCCCAGTCCACAGCTTGATTATGGCGAGCGATATAGCTCTCAAAATCCTCAGTGCCGGCCTCGAGACCTTTGCCCGCATATTTATCGACATGGCGTCGCAATATGCTCTCACCCAGACCGCGCGAGCCGGAATGGACCAACAGATAGAGCTGGGATTTATTCAGGGCCATTTCTTCAAAGACGTCTTGATTAACGACTTTGTCGACGGACTGAAACTCGGCAAAATGATTGCCACTGCCAATCGTGCCTAGCGCATAGGGCCAGAGATCGGGCGGCAGGTCAGCATTAGATAGCTCTTCCGCGCTATTGCCGCCCCAAGGCATTTCAAAGCCGTCCAGTTTTTTCACGGCTTTGTCGATTTTGAATTTATGGGCCTTTTGCTCAGTTATCCAAAGCCCCATGCCGCAGCCAATATCATTGCCCACCAGATGGGGGTAGATGATATCTCTCGACAGGAAAGCTGCGCCCACAGGAATGCCTTTACCTGGATGCAGGTCCGGCAATCCGACGGCTTTTTCCATGCCGGGCAGGGATGCCGCATGGTCGAGTTGGCGCAAGGCTTCACCCTCTATCCAGCTCTTGTCACTGGCGATCACGATAGAGTTAGACATCGGCGCCTCCATCATCATAGCTGTTTTTCAGACCATGCTGTTTCAGCTCTTTTTTGGAAAGCTGTTTTTTGGAGATGACTTTCCAATCGTAACATCCGATATGAGGTGCCTTTTTGAGGATATCATAAAGAGCTTTGTTGCGTTCATAAGGTCGTTGATCAGTTTTGATCATGTACCAAATTCCATTGATTTCGACGATATACGCTTTGTCTGTGACCTCATGAATTTTCTCTGATTTTATCAGGTCTGAAGAATACCAAACGGTGTTATGTTTCCTTTTCTTTAAACCGAGTTTTTTTCGAAGTTCCTCAGTCTCTTTGATCAAACCGTCATGTGGACATACATAAAGATCAGGCCACCAGCGATCAGGAGCCGTAGGGCCCCAATGATGACCCCAATAGCGCCCTTTTTCATCGACACGCACTTTTCGCATGATGAAGCCGTCAATATGCTCATGCACATGCATTTTGACCGTGCTTCCTGTATCTAGATGCTCGCATATTTCTGAGAAGACATCGTCCCATTTCCGACCACGCTGGGAATTCAAATAGCGTTTCAATGGCATGACATGATCATTGAATTCTTTGGTCATCGCACTGCTCTTGCGGCGCAGAATTTGCTTACCGGTAATGCGAAAAGGCTGCTCGTCATCATCAAGATAACGGAGCTTTGTTCTTGTTCCAAAGCGGCTGGCATAACGCGGTCGATTGATCACGACTTTGTACATATCCTCACGCATCGGCACCTCCATCAGAAGGCACAGCTGCGCTGTATTTTAAAAATTGATTGTCGCTCCGTGCAGGCACGA
>JAHDDC010000025.1:39694-43270 GCA_020629545.1 Hellea sp. | reverse complement strand
GCACCTGATTTGTAATCAGGGGGTCCGCGGTTCAAGTCCGTGTGGGGGCACCATTATACTACCTCAGTAAATCGCTAACCTGTTGTTTTAATACACTATTTTTCATTGTGTATCACGGCACGTCACAGATTCCAGCGATTTTGTGTAACAAATTGTGTAACAAACTGTGGTACAAATCATGGCGATGAAACGGCTGAATCAATTCCTCCAAAACCGAAATGGGCGCTGGCATTATGTCCGCAGAGTGCCTGAAAATGTTGCTCAAATTGATCAACGCGGCATGATCCGAACTTCTCTGCGAACCTGTTCTCTGGAACTGGCTCGTAAACGACGCGATGCAATGGTAGAAGCCGACAATGCCTATTGGTCGACGTTAATCGAAAGCGGTACAGGCGTGGCCGAACAAGTTGTCTCCCGATATCGCGCTTCGAAAGAACGCGCTATGGCCCGAGGATACATTTACACCCCCGTTGATCAATTAGCACAAACCGCACAGCTTACAGACATTTTATCTAGATTGACCGATGCTTTGAGAGTTCCGGCGCGAGATCAAAAAGAAGAAGTAGAAGCTTTATTAGGCGGAACTACTCCACAAAAACTTAAAGTCTCCGATGCATTTGATTTGTACTGCAAAGAGATTGCTGTGGGTGATCTTCATGGCAAATCATCAAAGCAGAAAAAAGATTGGGAGAAAGTTAAACGGCGCGCTGTCAATAACTTCATTTCGTTATGTGGTGATTTGCATATGGACGAAATTTCGAGAAAGCATGGGAGAGAATTTTATAATTGGTGGGGTAAACGTCTCAATCCCGACGATGGTTCAAAAGGCCTGCATCCCAACAGTGCCAATCGTGACATTGGCAATCTTCGAAAGTTGTTTCGGGAATACTGGCTTTATGAAGGTGATGAGAAGCGGGACAATCCGTTCAATAATCTACGCTATTCAGACAATATCTATAAGGAAATTCCAGTCTTTACCGATGACTGGATTCGCACGCGAATTTTGACCAAACAAGCCCTAAGTTCCTTGAATAAGGAAGCCACGCTTTTGGTTTATGCCCTGATTGAAACGGGATGCCGCCCAAGTGAACTCGCGAATATACGCGCAGAACATATTCACCTGAACGAAAGCGCTCCTTATTTAGAGATTAAACCAACTCAGGAGCGCCAGCTGAAATCGAGATCAGCAATGCGTGAAATTCCACTCGTCGGCGTATCACTCCAAGCGATGAAACTGTCACCTAGCGGGTTTCCAAGATACAGAGACAAAGGTAACTCATTATCAGTCCTTCTTCTGAAAACCTTTCGTAAACAGGGACTATTCCCAACGGAAGACCATAGAATTTATTCTTTTCGGCACTCTTTTGAGAAACGGATGCTGGAAGCCGGCATAGATTATGACCTTCGATGTACACTTATGGGCCATAGTAATTCCAGGCCGTCTTACGGCGACGGCGGGTCCATGGAATATAGAAGAAATGAGCTTTTGAAGATTGCGCACCCCGTTAAAGACGGATTTATTCAAAGTCTGTTTGCCTGAACCTGGCTAGGCGTTCTTCACGGCGCTCAAGAATAGTGAGTTCAGACTCCAGCCTTTCAAAAATAGGCCAGTATTTGTCACCAAATTTTTCGACAATCATGACGGCGTTTTTAAGGCCGTCATGAAGGTCTTTCTTTTTTACAGGCAGATTTCCCTGAGAGGGCTTCATTTTACGAACCTGCTTTGCGCTCACGGTTCCAAACGAGGTCAGCCCCGTCTTCGCGCTCGAACAGGGCAGCACTGATGGGTTTGCTCAATGTCGGACAATCGAGCTTCACACTCAGGTAATCCATGGGGTCCTCACCTTTACTCCTTTCCTTCCAGGCTGCCCCAAAGTCGCTGAAACCTGCCTTGATAAAATAGTCCGGACTCTCGTCCGATTTCTTGTTGTCATTTGGAACGAATTTGACCTTTCGGTTCATATGCAAGGTCGCGATTGTCCCCTCATATCCCGTCTTTGTTTGTTTAAATGCTCCGATTTGTGCCATCGTGTAATCTCCTTCGCTGGCTTGGGTTAATTATTAAAAGGTTCGAGAATTAGGTCTTCGCTGACCATGACGGAGAACCGCCATCCTGGCCGGATGGTGATCGTCGGTTGAACATTGAGAGACCTGTCCACCATACGCTGACCGGCGACATTGACCGTGCTCTGACCGCTATCCTGTAAGGCTCGTACAATCCGGTCTTCATCATCGGTCGCGAGCTCCGTTCCGACACCCAGAAATGATGAGAGGATACCTGCTTTCACGATTGATCCGGTGTGATTATCGACATCATCGCGCAGTCCGGCATATCCAGCAGCGTCCACGCTCGCCATGTTAGATAGATTGACCGAGTTTCCGTTGGGGAAGATCAGGCGTGACCAGGTTACAAAGGCGCGCTTGTCGCCATAGCTTTGACGTGCATCATAGGTTCCGATGAGTTTTGAGCCTTGCGGTATGAGCAAATACCGTCCCGAGACGGTGTCATGAACATTTTCCGTAACCTGTCCGATCACCTGACCAGGTAAGTCCGAGTTTATACCTGTCACCAGAGTCGCCGGGATTAATGTTCCTGCCATGACCGTATAGGGTGATGCCAGCTCCTGTATTTCCGTTGAGGCCGTGGATGATAGCTGAGGAGTAACAGTTGAAGTCTGGGTTCCCAAACCGACCTGACGCAATAATAACGGGTCTAGACCTGCCAATAATGGATCTTGCGCCAATCCTGTCCCGAAAGCTTGTTGAGCTAAGGAAGGAGCCGAGTTTGTTTGATTATTGCCGACCTCGAAGAACAGGCTGGAAGACCGGGCGACGTCTTGCGGATCGCTTTCCGGCAATGTCTGCACGGGCTGCGAAACTGGCCTAACCGATCTCGGTCGTGATGCAGCCGTCCTAATTTATTTATGCCCAATTCCTAAGTTGGATTTAACGATCCAACTCGTCTACCAAATCTCCCGTCGTCATAAAAATCGCCCCCATGAAAAACAACCTTAAGACCTTTGGGTTATCGGCGCCTTTGACATCACTAGCGGCAACAAAGGTATCAAACCCGGCCGCTAGCGCCGCGCTCGATAAAAAGATAGCGTCGAAAGAAATAGATCTGGAAAGGATTAAGACCTGTCGCGTCGTTATCTCTCTGACCAAATTCCTCATGAAACCAATGTCGAATTTATCGTCTCGTTTATCAATCGGAACCAGACAGGATTTTTGATTGAAACCTGTCGATGAGAGACGTGTTCGCAAAAAGTCCTCAGCAAAATCATCCAATAGTATAATTGTACATTCATTCAGATTGATCATTCCAAAGGGACAATCACTGTCTTGAAGGATCTCGTTCACGATAGCTGGTACTCCCATTTCACCAGAATTTTCTGCAAATCCTGAATCGTCCACGGCTTGGGCAGATAGTCGTCCATGTCATGCTCAAGACAACGCTGCCGATCATGTTTCATAGCATGGGCTGTCACCGCAATTATCGGCGTACGTTTCAAACCATAATGTTTTTCCATTTTCCGGATTGCGCTCGTGGCCTGGAAACCATCCATTTCCGGCATC
>JAHDDC010000025.1:6090-39684 GCA_020629545.1 Hellea sp. | reverse complement strand
AAGTTTTGCCAGGCTTCAACAGCCATATGACCATTCTCCACGATCTTGTAGGACAGGTTAAGATCACGCAAAACAAAATCTACATATTGCTGGTTAACCTCATTGTCTTCGGCAACCAAAATATCCAGCTTGCACTGCGAAACGGCATGGCGTGCTTCTGAAGACTTCACTTTTGGTATTATGGAATCCTTTTTGTTCTGAAGGATAGCAAGATCAGGATTCCTCGCTCGGCATATCGCCGCGTAAAGATCCGAACTTCTTGGCGGTTTCGTCAGAAAATCCATAGCCCCAATGGATTTCAGTTCTTTCGCAACACGCGGGTCATCAACTGAAGACAATATAATTACCGGCGTGTCGGATAGGGTTTTGCTGGCCACCAGGTATTTAAGGAAATCGCGCCCGTCTAGTTCCGGCATCTGATAGTCCAGAACAACCAGATCGATATTGATATTTTTTCCCTGCGCCTTTTTCAGGACGGATAAACCTTTTTTCGCGGAAGAAACCGCAACGCATTTCAGGCCCCAGTGTCTCAATTGTTCCGTCAGAATTCGTCGATTGATTTCGCTATCATCGACAATCAAAATATTCATCAAACCAGGGTCTGGAACTTTATCCGACTTTGAGCTTGCGAGTTCGTGGACCGGTAATCTGATTGAAAAACTGAATGTCGAACCGATGCCCACTTCGCTTTCAACTTCGAGCTTCCCTCCCATAAGTTCAATAAAAGACCTCGCGATCGATAGCCCAAGTCCAGTACCCCCGAATCTTCGGGTCGTGCTGCCATCGGCCTGCTGAAATTCCTCAAAAATTGTTTCGATTTTGTCTGGAGGTATGCCGATACCTGTATCGGCAATCTTGAAGGTCAAATCAGAAATGGCTCCATGTGTTTCGCCAGCTACCTCAATCAGGACATGGCCAGCTTCCGTGAATTTTAGCGCATTCCCTAAAATGTTGGTGATAATCTGCCTTATCCGACCCGCATCGCCTACAAATCCGCATGGCAGGTTGGGTTGATATCTGAATAGGAGATCCACGCTGGAGAGGGACTTGGCACTCCCAAGTAATGCCGTGACGTCTTCAATACTATCCTTGAGATTGAAGGGCTCGGGATCCAGTTCCATTTGCCCCGCCTCGATCTTCGAAAAATCCAGAATGTCATTGATTATTGTCAGCAGCGCATTTCCGGACCTCTGAATTACGCTCAGAAGTTCCTGTTCCTTTTTGCCAAGGTCGCAAGCTTCCAGAAGTTGGGTCATGCCCATGATGCCATTCATAGGCGTTCGAATTTCATGGCTCATATTAGCCAGAAATTCAGATTTCGCGCGGTCTGCGGCTTCAGCTCTGAATTCCGCTTCCTTCAAATGGGTGATATCATATCCGGTTCCCAACATGCGGATCGGATTACCTGTATCGTCAAATATCGCACGGCCCGTAAAATACCCCCACATTATCGACTGATCTTCGGGACGGATTATACGATATTCAATCGCATAGGGTTTTCTGGTCTGCAGACACTTGGAGATTTCCGTCTGCACCCAATCGAAATCCTCAGGATGAATAATCTGGTTGAGAAATTGAATATCAATTGTCTGACTTCGAGCAACGCCCAGAAGGTCATACATCTTATCAGACCAGAGCAAATCTCCCGATATGACCTCATAATCCCATACGCCCAATTGCGAACCCTCGACGGCCAGCCGGATGTGATCATTATCCAACTGACGCCTTGAAATCACTGCTTGAGCTGTAGATCGGTCACTCATCATTCAAGACGTTTCCCTTCTGTTTCCGGAAGGAGAAGGGACGCAAGAAAGGTTACAGCGAGAAAGGCAGAAATGAACAAGACCGTTGGCATGAAGCCCGACCGTGCCAGAACTATTCCGATGATCACGGGTGCAGCCGTGTTCGCCACTCGTTGAAGCATAATACCCCAGGCAACGCCAGGCCCACGAGTTGCCGTGTTATAAACTTCTCCTTGCCAGGTGTTCCAGATTCCCCAGGCACCCAGGCTAAAAAATGACAAGGTAAAATTCCATCCGTAAAGCTGGACGTTATTTGACGCTGTGGCAAATCCGATACCGGCCAGCGTTGCAAGGGCGACATAAATCACCATGACCTTCTTTCGCCCCATTTTACCGGTCAGATAGCTTGCAGAAATATATCCTGGAAACATGAACAGGGCAGACAAGGCAATAAATTCCAGACCCTGGTTTACGCTAAGACCTTTCTCCGCCAGAAGTGTCGGTAGCCATGACGTCATGCCCCAATACCCCCAGGCAAAACAGAAATTCACAATCGTCGTGATGATCGTGATGCGGAGCGTTTTCCCACGAAAAATGTTCCAGAACGGCATAGCGTTTTGGGCCGTATCAACAGGCCGCACCTGCGTGGGCGTGAGTGATCCACCGGATAAACGGTTCACCACTTTCGCAGCGTACGAACTCCTGCCTTTTTCAGAAAGCCAATAGGCGGATTCAGGCACGAAAACATAGATCGCCAATACCCAGAGCGCGGCCACCGTGCTCACACCCAGAACAAGTCGCCATCCCAGGTCCCCAAGTGCCATCGTAACCCCAACAGCGACCAATGTGCCGACCGGCCAGCCAGCAGAAAGCAGAACCGTTGCTCGTCCTCTGACACTGACCGGCAATAATTCCATGAACAACGGAAAGGAGACCACGAGAGCCCCTGACAGAACGACGCCAGCAAAAAAGCGTGTCCACCACAATTGTTCGTATGATCCAGCAAATGCGCTCAAAAGCGGAAATATCGCATAGAGGCCGATGCTCAGCATCAGGCACTTTCGGCGTCCAAGTGTTGAGGCTAGCTGTCCCCACAATAATGAACCCGGTATCATGCCAAGGAATATGGCGCTGATGAGTGTCCCGATAGAGGTCGTATCGAGATTAAACTCGGCTCCAATGGCACCGGCGGAAAATATGAGAATAAGCATTTCCCAGGCTTCAATGACAAAGGTGACAAAGATAACCATTCCCGCAAGCCAATGAGCGCGGGTTATGGACATGTTTTCGAACCAGTACCCAGCTGTTTCATCGGAGGTTTTTTGAGTAGTTGCTTGCGTCATTTGGATTACCCCTTCATTTCAGCGGGCGAGATCTCCCGGATGACGTTTCCCTCTTTCATGACAAACGGGATCAGAGTCTCCGGATTCCTGAACGGCCTGAAATCTTCCAGAGGGTTACCGGCTATACCTATGAGGTCCGCCAAAAACCCTTCACGTATTTGTCCAAGCCTGCTCTCAAAACCATTGAGAAGCTCGGCATTCTTGACCGTCGCGGAAATCAATACTTCCCGATTTGACTGACAACTAGCCCGCAGGAATAATTCTTCAGCCTGAAGATCGAAATCAGCTCCGAGAAGATCTGTCCCCAGTCCGAGAGTGGCTCCGGCTTGCCGACATAATTCGACAGACCGATAGCCTGCTTCCTGAACGCGCTTCAACTTGTCCAGCATGGCCTGTGACCATCCGGAGTTTGCTGCCGATTTTTCCAGAGCTTTGTAAGTCACCAGGGTCGGAACAACATATGCATTGTTTTCGGCCACCAGACCGGCGGCTTCCTCATCAATAAGATTGCCGTGCTCTATTGATTTGACACCGGCCCTTATAGCGGTCTTGATTGCGCTGGCTCCGTAAGCATGCGCCATGACATAGGACCCGCGACGTTCGGCTTCTTCTACGGCCACGGAAATTTCCTCAATTGCGAACTGGTCTTTTTCGAGGGGATCATGGGGAGAGGACACTCCGCCAGACACCATGATCTTGATCTGATCTGCCCCCAGCCTGAAAGCGTCTCGCACGGCTTTGCGCATTTCATCCCTTCCGTCCGCGATCCTGGATGTCATCGACAAGGCATGACTACAAGAACACAAATCCTGACCTTCTTCAGTTCGACACCGAAAATCGCCATGTCCACCGGTTTGTGAAATAGCCCGGCCTGCAATAAACATGCGCGGTCCGGTAATCTCGCCGTCCGCAATAGCCTGCTTCAACCCCCAGTCACTTCCAGCCGCATCGCGCACTGAAGTAAATCCGCGATGAAGCATTCTGGTTAGAATATTTGACGCTCTGGCCGTCATCAGAGTCAGAGGTATGTCGTTCAACTGGCCAATATTACTATCGGCTAGACAGGGGTGTGTGTGAGCATCTATCAGCCCAGGCATGAGAGTCAGGCCCGAAAGATCAATAACCCGTTCTGCCTGGTTTTCTGGAACATCCCGGGCGATCTGAAGTATCACGCCGTCTTTGACCAGAATTGATTGATGTCTCTTTAGCGTTAGATCGGGCCCAATCAGAACATCGGCATTCTTCAATAGAAAAGACTTCACAGCGTCTCCGTTTCGACGATCAGACGTTGACGCCGTAAACGGAACGTGCCGTTTCTTCCGAAATATAGTGATTTTTCAGATCAGACAGAACGTTTGTATCTGATCTTTTTGACGGATCACCATGACCGCCGCCGCCGCCCGTCTGTGTATAGATAATGGTTCCGGCTTTGAGTGATTTTGCATTGGTCTTGAACATCTCTTCCGGTTCAAGTTCTGGCTGCGTAATCCGAACAACTGGTGCAGTTCCAGGCTTACCGCCCGCAAGGCCCCAGGCAGTTGTACGTGAACGCTCAAACCACAGGGACATGTTTGCATCATTGAGAAGCTCATATTCACGGTAGCTGCCATTGCCACCCCGGTGTTGGCCCGCACCCCCGCTATCCGGGAGAATACCGTAACGGTTGATCCTGACCGGGTAACGATGCTCAAACACTTCGATTGGATAGTCCCTGAAGCTGCCATTGACATTATTGATCAGACAATCCTGACCGTCTCCGTCAGACCAGGCTCCCCATCCGCCATTATTGGCTTCAACTGAAACGAAGAGCTCGTCATTCTTGCGCTTGTCGTAGCCGCTCAGAATGATGACCATGGAGTCACCATAATGAGCCCCTGCAGCCTTTTCAGGCATGACCGGTGAAAGGGCCTTGACGACCAGGTCAATCAGAAGTCCGAGAGAAGAAAAATACCATGAGCAGGCCGCAGGTTCCTGCGCCGCAAAAATAGAGCCAGCCGGAGACTTTACCGTTAATGTCTTGAAGGTTCCTCCGTCGACCGGACGCTCTGGATTGATGAGAAGCTTGAATGCGACCCGCGCTGCGGAAATCGTCTGCGTTTCTCCGCAGTTTACACCGCCGCGTGTTTGAGGCGAGGACCCTGCCAGATCCATGGTCATGGCATCACCCTTGACCGTGATGGATAATTTGACTGGAACAGGTTCGTCAGACAAGCCGTCATTATCCAATGCGCCTTCTGCTGTATAAGCTCCGTCCGGAATGTCAGCGACGCATTCCCGCTCCATTTCTTCCGACTGTCTGAAGATATCGATACGAGCTTCATCGACTGTTGCCATCCCAAAACGTTCAATCAATGCACTGAACCGTTTTTCTCCGGTTTTACCGGCCGCAATTTGCGCATGCAGGTCACCCAGCAGGGCATCACCAAAACGGCTGTTATTCTTGAGGAATGTCAGAATATCCTGTCTTGGTTTGCCGCCTTCATAAACCTTGGTTGGAGACCATCGCATACCTTCCTGATATATTTCATGTGCATCTGTTGGAGCACCCGCATCTTTTGCGCCTACATCAAGCCAGTGAGCACGGGATGTCGCGAATCCGACTCTTTCTCCATTGCGGAATATCGGCATGATGACAGTCATGTCATTAAGGTGCGTGCCGGCAATATAGGAGTCATTAAGGATGATGACGTCGCCTTCCTGATAAAAGTCCCAGCCATGCATATCGGCGACAATTTGAACACATAGAGACAAATTGCCCAGGAAAAGCGGCAGTCCCAGAGATTGACCAAGAACTTCGCCATCAGCATCGAGTAAGGCCACGGCGCAATCCTTGCCTTCATAAATAATCGGTGTGTAGGCACTGCGTATCAAAGCCGCATTCATGTCTTCAGCAATGGAATTAAATGCATTGCGAATAATTTCAGTCGTAATGGGATTTGTGTGTTTTTGCTGTCTCGCCATGATTATGCCTCCGCCTCAATGATCAGATTGCCAAATTCGTCCAGGTTAAATGAATAGCCGGGTGGGATGATGGTCGTCGCGCTTTCTTCTTCGACGATTGCCGGGCTCGTTCGCCTGGACGTGTCGCTCATCATCGCCCGTTTAAGGATTGGTGTATTGTAGCTTTTGCCGTCGAAGATAACGTCACGCTGCCCGACAATGGGCTCTGCTTCTTTTGAGGCAAAGGTGAAGCCCGGAGCACTTCGATCAAGTTTTCCGAGCGCTGCCAGACGCAAGTTGATGATTTCAACAGGTGAACCGCGCAGGGCATGTCCATAGCGGGACTCATGCATCTGGTGAAATGTCTCAATGACGCTATTGAGTGTAAATCCATCATCAAATTCTACGGCGATCGTATATTCCTGGCCCGCATAGCGGAAGTCAGCGGAACGAATAAATTCCATCCGGTCTTCAGAAACATTTTCGCTTGATAGAACCTCGCGTCCTTCAAGTATCATTCGGTCAAATTTACTGGTCAGGTCATTTTCACTTGTATTTCCCGCAATCGAGAAATGGCTGGTGCTCAGATCATGTCTGATGTCACTTTGCAGCATACCCCAGGCCGAAAATGTTCCCGGAAAGCGCGGGATCAATATCCGGCTGATATCCAGTTCACGGGCTAACTCTACAGCATGCATGGGACCTGCACCGCCAAAGGCGACCAGTGTGAAGTTTCGAGGATCAATGCCTTGTCCTACAGTGATTGTTCTCATGGCATCGGCCATCTTGGCATTACCGATTGAAATCATGCCTTCAGCGAGTTGAACATCGGTGAGACCAATTTTTTGGGCCAGCTCCCGGAAAGCCTGAGCCGTGGAATCAGTATCTAGCGACATTTTTCCGTCGAGGAGCGATGCTGCGCCCAGACGTCCCAGAAACAGGTTAGCGTCTGTAATCGTCGGCTGAGTACCGCCACGACCGTAGCAAACAGGGCCGGGTACAGAACCGGCGCTTTGCGGCCCGACACGTAGCCCCCCATTCTGAATCCAGGCGAGAGAACCGCCTCCGGCCCCGACGGTGTCGATGTTTATAATGGACATAAGGAGTGGGAGACCTTCCAGAACGGTTTCTGTTGAAAGCTGGGCCTTTCCATCAACAACCAGGCTGAGATCAAACGAGGTTCCGCCCATATCAACACAAAGCAGGTTCTGCAGTCCGGTCGTTTTGGATAACTCGACGCCGCCAATGCTGCCGCCGACCGGTCCTGACATCAATGTTGATATCGGGTGGCGGCTTGCTGACTTGTCGGTCATGACGCCGCCATTGGACCTCATGACGTGAATAGTTTTTGTCATCCCGGCTTCGAGTAATTCCTTTTTCAGGGTAGCCAGATAAAGCTCAACAACAGGTGCCACATAGGCATCCATCACAGTCGATGATGCTCGTTCAACCTCTCGCCATTCCGGAGCAACTTCATGGGAAAGAGAAATTGACACGCCAGGGAGCTCTTTTCGTAAAATGTCCCTGACTTCAACTTCATGATCCGGGTTCGAATAGGCGTGAAGAAGGCAAACGGCTATAGCCGGAATATTTTCAGACCTTACTTTCTCTATTACCCGGTCAAGCGATTTTCTATCCAGAGGCTTTAATACTGTTCCATCCCATGACAGGCGTTCCGATACCTCATGAACATCTTCACGCGGAACCAGTTGTTTGGGCTTGCGGTAATGTAGCTTGTACAGCTCTTCACGATGACCCCGAGCAATCGTATAAGTATCGGCGATGCCTTCAGTCATGAGAAGGAGAACTCTTGCTCCGCGACGCTCGAGAAAGGCATTCAAACCTACTGTCGTCCCGTGCACGAAAAATTCGATCTCTTTCGGATCATCCAGCAATTGTTCAATGCCGTTCAAGACGCCTCGGGCTGGGTTGTCAGGTGTGGTTGGAACCTTACCAATTCGAACCTGGCCTTCGTCATCCTCGATAACGAAATCCGTAAAAGTTCCTCCAATATCGGCAGACACGCGATAATTGCTCATGCTCTGTTTCCTTCTTCACTTGGTTCTGGCTATTGTTCAGCCGATTATTTCTGTCTTGAGAAAGGGGATTGGACGCTGGAGATATTCACCGTCTTCCGCCTTTGCGTATATTTTCCTGATTGTTTCAGTTCCCGATCGCACCATGCCAAAAACCGAAAACCCGTGCCCGTCCGGATGCCGTTGTCCCCCGAAGTCCAGTTGGGGTTCATCTCGCATGCAGATAAAGAAACTCGGATAAGTGTTTCCCAGACCTTCCCGGGCGGCCGAGACGGACCACTGGAAATGTTTCAGGCCAGTATGTTTTGTGCTCTCATGTCCAGGCTGAGAAACGCGGGACCTTGCGGTTTCCCTTAGCCCCATCTGTACAACCTGGATGGGATGGCGCTGGCGCATCTGGGCGTTCTTCTCATTCACGATCCGGAATACACTGCCGCTATCCATTTGAGAGGTTCGAAAATGCTCGATGA
This sequence comes from Hellea sp., assembly GCA_020629545.1. Classification (GTDB taxonomy): domain Bacteria; phylum Pseudomonadota; class Alphaproteobacteria; order Caulobacterales; family Maricaulaceae; genus JACOMS01. Next base: position 31,153 of record JAHDDC010000025.1, on the reverse strand, counting down.
AATACCGACAGGTCTCGGGAGCCTTCAAGACTGACAAGGCAACCTCAAAGGATCCCAAAGCGGTCAGGACCCTAATTCCCTGAGTTATCTCCTGTGACATGGTTCTGCATTTGTCCAGAATCCGTCCCGCCTCCGAGGAGGCGGGGCAAATTCATCTGCCTAGAAGTTGTAACGCAGATCGGCGCGCCATACACTCGGGAGCCCGGCGTGTGCAAAGCCACCCAAAACCCATTCGGAATTGTAGACTTCATCGAAAACATTGTCTCCGGAAATGGTGAAGGACCAATCGCCATCACGATCTTCGATTCCAATGCGTAGATTAACGAGGTCAATAGCGGATCGCGACGTTGAGTTCTCAGGATCCCAGAATTGCTCTCCCCGGTTTTCATAGTCTACACGCCCAAATAGGTTCAAACCTTCGGTGATGGGGCGACGGTACTGAATACCAGCGTTAAATGTCGAGTCGGCAATGTAAGGTGCCTTGTTCCCGACAGCTGCTGGATTCACTAGGTATTCCTTGATCTCAGTATCTACAAGACCGATGCTACCATAGACATCCAGACCCTCTGCCAATTCTGCACTGACTTCCAGTTCTCCGCCGGTCGCTTCGATATCATTGATCGGCACGAGAACCTGCGCACTGACCGCACCAATAAACACAAAGTAAGGCGTATTTGTAGCCGACGTATTATAGATAGACCCGTTGGCTGTCACGCGACCATCCGCAAACTGGAATTTACCCCCAAGTTCAAATGTTTCGGTCTCTTCCTGAGGATAGAGATCCGTAACACCGGCGACACCGGCACCGGCGGCGATTGCACCAACGCCGTTCTGATTAAATTGCCCACTTCGGAAGCCCTTACCCCAGGAGGCATAAATCGTGGCATTATCACTTGCCAGATAACGTAGGCTGACTTTTGGCTGAAACAGATCAAAAGTCGCCTTGTTAACAGCGCCTGGCAATCCGATGGGCGCGGTTACAACACCATTGTCATAAACGCCTTGTCTCGGGTCCACTGTTTGCGTCCGCTGATCCTCATCATACCGACCAGCAACGGCCAATTCGAGATTTTCCGTAATGTCATAGGCTGCATTAAAGAAAAGTGCCCAGGCTTCGTTGTCATTATCATCGGCAATAAAACTGGTAAGCGGATTGGTCGGGTTATTGACCGGGTCGCGTTGCAGACGAATAATGCCCTGCTCAAGATCTGCCATGATTGAAGAATTCACAAAACGATCAGTATCCAGATAATAGCCGCCAACCATCCAGCGGAATTGCTGATCGTCCTTCGAAATCAAACGGATATCTTGACTTAACGACTCAACCTCGAAGAATTGCGACTGAGTAGCGTCAAAAAACGGGAAAGGCGGCGCTGGTGTCACAGAGCTCGCTGCCGTGTAAGGAAACTGATCACTTCCCGTATTCTGAGTCACTTTATCATAAGCTGAAACGAGTCTTAAATCGGCAAATCCAAGATCAGCTTTGATCTTGAGCGATAACTGGTCAATATCGCGGTCATCAAGACCAAGATTGTTGGCGTAAAACTCGCGAGCTACGGTATCTGCGTCGGGGTTGGCAAAGTCGAAAGCACTGGGCAGCCCTGTCGCAGGATCAATAATAGCCGGTTGATAGGTGTAATTCAGGGATCCGGCGTCAGTTCGAACAATCGAACCTCTCAGGTCTGCCTCAACATTGTCAGAAAGGATGAGTTTTAAATGCCCTCGCAAGGCAATATCTTCGAGGTAATCGACCTTTTCCCCCAGGAAAAGATTGTCATAATATCCGTCCCGCTCCACATAGCGCCCTGACAATCTGAACAAAACCGAATCTTCGGCAATTGGACCGGAGATCGAACCTTCCAGGCCAAATTCTTCGCCTTCACCGATAGTGGCCTGCACATAGCCTTCCATCTCATTGGTAGGCTGTTTGGTGTTGATTATGATGGCGCCACCAGTGGCATTCCGCCCATAAAGCGCACCCTGAGGGCCCCGCAAGACTTCGACGCTACTCACATCAAATAAAGGCTGGTCAAAAGTCCGGGAATTCGTCTGAAGTACGTCATCAACAACAACCGCAACAGGCGCTTCACCATTTCTTGTCTGTGATAGACCACGAATGGAAATGAAGTTCGTTCCGGCATCCTGTGAATTTGAGAGCGTTACACCCGGTGTCAACGCAATAAAGTCATCTACCTGGTCAATTCGGGCATCCGAAATGGATTGAGCGTCAAATACGGTTTCAGACAATGGAATTTCCTGGACGTTTTCAGCACGACCACGCGCAGAACCAATAACGATAATTTCGTCTACGAATTCGCCATCAGAATTGCTTGTTGGCGGCGTTTGCGCCGAGGCCGGAATGGCAAAGGCTGAAAGCATGGTCGCTGCCAACAGACTGTTTGCAAATTGTCTCTTCATGTTAATTCCCCTTTAAGGATTACCAGCGACGCTGGCGTGTTGTTGCTCTTTCGCGACACGATGATCACGTTTATCCGAGCAGTATTCGCGAGGGGAATAACGCGAACAATTTCAAATGCGGGTGGATTTGACGTCAATTCGGGCAGGTCAATAAGCGCGCCCCTACCCAAATAGGTGGTTTTTCCTGAATTTAAGAACCTGTCATTAATCGAGTAACCCAAGCCTGTGCCCCTCAGAAATGGCCTGCGCGCGTCGATTGACAGAAAGTTTGGTATAAATATTTTTCAAATGAAATTTCACTGTATTTTCTGTCAGTTCAAGTGCGATCGCTATCTCCTTATTGGACTGCCCCAGTCCAAGCTTTTCAAGAATTTCAAGTTCCCTTGAACTCAAGACGGTGCTTTTTTTCTTGGGCTCAAGATCATCTATTCGATTCAAAAGGGATTCGACAAAATGGTGAACGATGAGTTCATCTTCCTTATTGCGGATCAATTCGCGGGCTTTACGCAGCTTTCTGCGCGCATCCCTTTCACACAGGAAAGGCCCAGTAATATTGTCTCGAGCCGCAAGTGATAGAGCGCGCTGATATGCCTCCATAGGCTTTTCTCGTCCGGAATGTTTCTCAAGAGCCGCTGATAACGCAATTCGTAGCCTGATTTCATGTAGTCTGGCGCCGATCTCTTCCGCCCGGACTATGACCTTATTCAACGTCCGGATACATTCGCCCTGATCAGCACCGTCTATGACCGGAAGGGAAGAAGCCGCGAGAAATAGACATTGCCAGTCCCTTGTATGCTCAGCGTCAAGATGTCGGCTTACCCAATCGCGCAAGTGACGATGTATTTCCAGAGCCTGGCTTTGACGGCCCAGATCAGCCAAAGCCTTCATTTTAAGGATTTGGGCAAACACATCCAGACGTTCTAGCCGCCGGCTACGCGCCACTTTTAGGAATCGCTCTGAAAGTTCAAGGCCAAACTCCGCGTCTCGCACCTGCTCTGATAAATGAAACGCGCCATCCAGACCCGCAATAAACAGTTCGACCCAGCCGTCGTAATTTTCAAGATATTTCAAGGTATCCGAGAACCCTGAGATATCATTCCTATCAAGTTCGCCGACCCAGACTTTCTGCGCAAGTTCAAGGGATTTTGCCATGTGCTTCAATCCACTATCGAACCCAAAATTACTTTCAGCCAGATCCAGAGACCGTGCAATATTGGCACGCGCGACGATCATATCCCCCTTCAACAAAGCAATTATAGCAGAGTGCAAATAGCAGTAATTCAGGCCCAGAACGGATTCACTCGCTCTCATCGCGGAAAACGCAGATTTTAAGGTGTCGGATGCTTCAGAAATTTTGCCCTGTGCCAGGAGAATTAGTACCTCTTCACACTTTAGCGTACCGTGCTCAACAGGATCCATATTCTGGATCGCCGATCTTCGATCCCGAATGATGTCAAGAGATCGTACCCACCGGCGTCTGTCCTCATAAACATTGACCATAGATTCCACGACAAGATGATCGCGCTCAAAAGCTGGATCAGCGTCACTCGCATGCAAGGATTTTGAGATATCAAGCAAACCTCTCGCTTCATGTTGCTCGCCATCCTTGCAATGTAGGTATGCTCTCGCGACTAATAGGCGTGGACTGGTTGAAATATATGCCTCGGGAATAAATTTAAGCAATGATCGCAAAACACTAATACCGTCGTAAAGTATAATGCGCCAACCACCGGCCTGATTGATCAGAAGCTCACACTTATCATAATCCTGAGCTGTAGAAGAATATTTGACAGCCTCAAGCAGATAACCATTTTCTGAAAACCATTGGCTTGCTTGTGAAGAAATTTCCCTCTGTTTGTTCTTTTGTGATTTGATTGCTGTCTCGCGAAGGTATTCTGCGAAGAGATGATGCAGCCGAAACCAGTTACCGTCACGCTCAACAGGTAACAGAAATGCTTCAATAGGCTTTAGTTTTTCAAATATACTGTCCTGCAGCGAATTCCCAAACAGGCTTTCAACAAGATCCTGATTAAACCTGTCCAGAAAACAAATGCTAAACAGAATTTCCCTCACCCCTGAGTCTATTGACGATAGCACCTGTTCAGTCAGAAATGATGCAACCATCTGGTTGGAAGATGCCTTGGCTGGCATGACAGATGGATTGTTGACAAGTTGAACGCGTGCCAATTGCACGGCCACAGGCCAGCCCTCAGTGACGGCATGTAACTCCGAAATATCAATGTCCAGATCAGCGCTCTCTATAATCTTGCGCGTTTCGTCCTGGGTTAGTTTGAGATCGGACATGCCAAACTTCAAAGCATGGCCGTCAATCAACATGGCTTGACTTCCGATCATGGGGTCGCGCCTGGAACTCAATACAAGAGACAGGTTATCAGGCATCAAGGCAACAAATTCCTTAAGTAGATCTGAGACCTTATGTCCGGTCAGGAAATGAAAGTCGTCGAGGAACAGAACATAATTTTCACCAGCTCGCGCAATTATCTTCACCAGTTTTTTCAAAACGATATTGACCGGCGTATCCGGATATCCGTTTAAAGCTCCCACGGCGAGTTCTCCGACCGCCATTCCTGATCTGGCAAGGGCAAGGACAACATACGCCAGAAACTGGTTAGGTGCCGAATCCTCTTCATCAAGCGTAAGCCAGGCATATCTGATGCCCCTGTTTTTGAGATTTTCACTCCACTGAAAAAGCAATGTTGACTTGCCGTAACCTGCAGGCGCTATGACGAGTGCGAGCCTGGATCCTAGAATATCGTCCATCGCCCCTAGCAAGGCTGGCCGACTAACGAGGCTGATATTCGGACGCCTCGGCATCAGTTTGGATTCAACAATCCAGTCTGCGTCGTCTAATATGTCCACCGGCTCAGTCACGCGCAATCCGAATTCCCTGTTCTTCCAATTGGGCCACCACGACCTAATCGAGTCCCTCTATTGTCAATTCAGTCGTCTCTTTAATCTGCTCCATAACTGGGAATGTCAGTGTTTGATGAACCCCGGGAAGATCTGATATGACGTCAACCAGTAACTCCCTGAAATCCGTCATATCACGTGTTCGTATTTTAAGGAGGTAATCAAATCCGCCAGACATCATGTGACATGTCAGAACTTCTGGAATCGTTTTCACGGCTTTGTTAAATTTTTCCAAAGCCGATCGCCTTGTGCTCTCCAGCTTGACCTGTACATAAACCAGATATCCCCGCGAAATTTTCTTGGGGTCAAGGTCGGCTCGATACCCCCTGATATATTTTTCCTTCTCCAACCGTTTTAGCCGCTGATAACAAGGTGACTTACTCAAATTGACCTTTGCCGCAAGATCGACGAGATTTATCCGTCCGTTCTTCTGGATCTCGTAGAGAATCTTTTTATCGGTTATATCAAGACTTCGCTCTTTACTCATATACTTTATCTTTATTTCTCAATTTTACATAATAATATACTTTTTTCCTGTTTTATCAATGCAATTAAAAACCATAGTCTTTTGATATTCCTTAGCGTGCGGTCAAGGGAGAGATTATGAATTTTCTTCAAAACGTCGACAACATGGTCGCCAAGGCCGCATCGCACCTTCCGATGGCAGATGGGCTTTTCGAAAAAATCCGTGTGTGTAACTCGGTATACAAGGTCTGTTTTGGTGTCAGGCTAAGAGGTGCTATCCACACCTTCACAGGCTATAGGGCCGTACATTCCGAGCATATCGAGCCGGTTAAAGGCGGGATTCGTTACTCCCCCGATGTCAACATGCAGGAAGTGGAGGCTCTCGCCGCTTTGATGTCATATAAATGTGCATTAACAGAAATTCCCTTCGGTGGATCGAAAGGCGGGATCTGCCTTAATCCGAAAGATTGGGAGCCTTATGAACTGGAACGCATTACACGTCGATTTACTTATGAATTGTCAAAGCGAGGCCTGATCAGCCCCTCGATGAACGTTCCTGCGCCAGATATGGGGACGGGAGAGCGTGAAATGGCCTGGATGGCAGACGAATATGGGCGGCTGCACCCCAGTGACATCAATAAGAGAGCCTGTGTAACCGGCAAGCCCGTGATCTGCGGTGGCATCGCCGGACGCCTGGAGGCGACCGGGCGCGGCGTGCAATATGCGCTTCGCTATTTCTTCCGATATCCGGATGATGTCCGCGCTTATGGTATGTCTGGCGACCTGCAGGGAAAGCGGATCAGTGTGCAAGGTTTGGGCAATGTCGGTTACCACGCTGCACTCTTTCTATCCGAAGAAGACGGTGCCCTCATAACAACAGTTTGTGAACGAGAGGGCTACTTACACGCTTCGGACGGCCTGGATGTCCGGAAGGTCAAGCAGTACCGGGAGGAACAAGGCACGCTGGACGGTTTCCCGGGCGCAAAATTTCATGACAAACCGCTATTGGGTCTGGAAATTGAGTGCGATATACTCATTCCCGCTGCCATTGAGGGGGTCATCAACCGCGAAAATGCAGCGAAACTCAATTGTCAGATAATAATTGAAGCTGCGAACGGCCCAATAACATATGCGGCTGACAAAACACTGCAAAACAGGGGTGTCTGTATTATCCCTGACCTATATGCCAATGCGGGCGGTGTAACGGTTTCATACTTCGAATGGACGCGAAATCTGGGGCAGATGAAACTGGGAAGACTGCAAAAGCGACAGGATGTTCAGAAAGCCGAGTCCCTGATTGATCAGTTGGAACATAACGGCCTGAAAGTCCTTGACGAATACAGAAATCTTGCGACACGAGGGGCAGATGAAATAGACCTTGTGAGGTCTGGCCTCGACGAAACCATGCGTTCCGCATATGACCGCATGCGAGACTGTAAAAATTCGAACCCGGATATAACAGACTTGAGAACAGCTGCATATTATCTGGCGCTTCAGAGCATATCCGAGAGCTACCTTACGCTTGGATTGTGAGATTATCAAATTCTGTATTTTTCCAAAAATCAGACCATATGTTTCTTGAATTTCCCGTATATTGGAATTTTATACATTATTTTTTACCTAATAAAGACTCATGTTCTATAATTTCCTCCTAGAATAAAGATCATGAACAAGCAATATTTTACCTCCTTCGAACAGGGCTCGCAGACAGATCCAAGGATTGATCTTTCAGAATTCTATTTAATGGATGAAGGTCAGCTTGTGTCTGCCTTGCTCGACATTTGTCAAATTTCAGAAGAGCAAAGGGCAGAAGCTGGCGAACTGGCGTCCAAACTTGTCAGAAAAATTCGATCCAGTTCAGACCGGACACCGGTCATTGACGCGTTTTTGCAAGAGTATGGCCTCTCGACCGAAGAGGGCATCATTTTGATGCGACTTGCAGAGTCGCTCATCCGAACACCGGATAAATCAAATGCATTCTCTTTGATCCGCGATAAAATCGAACCCGGAAACTGGTCAAGTCATAGAGGCGATAGCCCGTCAAGGATCGTTGATCTGGCAACCCTTGGCCTGGGGATCACAAAAGGCTGGATAAAAACAACCGGGGGAAAGCGGGCCAGAAACCTCGCGGCCCGTATTGGTGATCGCGCACTTTATTCCGCCATATTCCGTGTGATGCAAATGATGGGTGATCATTATGTATTGGGAAAGAATATTCAGGCCGCGATCAGGAAATCGCTAAAAAATGCAGGACCTCAAGACGCCTATTCTTTTGATATGCTTGGAGAAGCGGCTTACACGCAGGCTGACGCGGATCGATATTTTGATGCCTATCGTTCAGCTTTGCTGGCCATTGCGGATCATCAGGGAAAGCAAGGGTTCACACCGGGGCAGGCAGGTCTTTCAGTAAAACTTTCCGCGCTCCATCCGAGATATGAATTCGTACAAAAGGAGAAATGCGTTCCGGAACTAGTTGGGAGACTTGTTGAATTGGCAGGTCTGGCCAGACATCATGACCTCAACATCACCATTGATGCCGAAGAGGCCGAACGCCTCGAAGTCTCTCTTGAAGTCCTGAAGAGGCTCTCCGAAACAACTGAGCTCCGCGACTGGAATGGCCTTGGTTTTGTTGTTCAGGCTTATCAACGCCGCGCCATACCCGTTATTCAGCACTTGATCAGGCTATACGAACAAAAGCCCAATATTCTCAATATTCGTCTAGTCAAAGGCGCCTATTGGGACACGGAAATCAAACGCGCTCAGGAGATGGGGCTTGAAAGTTATCCTGTTTTCACACGCAAGGAAAACACTGATGTCAGCTATCTCGCCTGCGCTAAAACACTTCTCGACGCGCCGGGCTCAATATTTCCGAGATTTGCCACTCACAATGCTCAAACCGCCGCATCCATTATTCAAATGGCTGGAACCCGCCAAAACTATGAGTTTCAGAGACTGCACGGAATGGGAAAAGAGCTGCACGAGGAACTCAAGTCAGTTTCCGGGGTTTCAAGCCGTGTATACGCGCCCGTGGGAGAGCATGAGGACTTATTGCCCTACCTTGTCCGACGACTTCTTGAAAATGGAGCCAATAGCTCCTTCGTCAATCAATTGACCTCTGATGACGTCTCAATCTCGGAGATTATCGAAGATCCGATCAACAAGGTCACGACGAATTCCCGGGCACCGCATCCGAATATACATGATCCAAGGGATCATTTTAATGGTGAGCGTCTGGCAGCCCGCGGCATTGACTTCACACAAGCGTCCGTAGGTGCCCGTTTAAGCCGCTTGATCGGTAAATTCGAATCCGTACAGGCTCACTCCTTGATTGCGGGCAAAAAACCCAGCCAGTCAATTGGGGAATTTCAGGTAAATTGCCCATATGACACTCGCAAAATTGCCGGATACTGGGAAGCGACAAACGTCGCTTCAATTGATGCTGCGGTCTCTCTTGCTCGAACATCAGAATGGGTGACCCAATTCTCGCCTGACCAGAGACGAAATGTATTAAACAAGGTCGGATATTTGCTTGGAAAAAATTATGACAGGCTCCTAACGCTCTGCGTCAAGGAAGCGGGCAAGACCTGGCCGGATGCAATCGCTGAAGTTCGAGAAGCTATCGATTTCTGTTTCTATTATGCCAACCAGGTTGAAGAAAGAGATCCACTTGGGGTCGTCGCCTGCATCTCGCCCTGGAACTTTCCGCTGGCAATATTCCTAGGACAGATCATCGGTGCGCTTGCGGGCGGTAATAGTGTCATTTGCAAGCCAGCGGCGCAAACGCCCCTAATCGCTTATGAGGCCATCCAGCTCCTCTATCAGGCAGGGGTGCCGGACTCGGCCGTTCATCTCGTCCTCGGCGACGGCCGGGAACTGGGCAATCACTTAAGCGCACATCCGGATATTCATGGTGTTTGTTTTACCGGGTCAACGGCGACGGCAAAAAAAATCGCGAGCCAACTGATAAAGACTGAACGCGCCCACATTCCGTTAATCGCGGAAACAGGCGGGCTAAACGCCATGATTGTCGATTCAACGGCCTTGCTCGAGCAGGTCGTCGCCGACGTCATAGCCTCTGCTTTCCAATCTGCTGGTCAACGCTGCTCAGCCTGTCGTGTGGTCTGTATCCAGGATGATGTTGCTGATGCCTTCATGACGATGCTGGCAGGGGCCATGCAGGAACTAACGCTTTCTAATCCTGAATATCTGTCAACAGATGTGGGTCCCGTAATCGATATATCAGCGCGGACCATGTTGGAAAACTATATCGCGGCGTCCAAAACAAAATATCGCACCATTCACGAAGTTCCCCTCAATGAAAATACAAAGAATGGTGTCTTTGTCGGACCCGTCGCATTCGAGATCCCAGACATAAAGGTTCTGGAAAGGGAAATATTCGGCCCTGTCTTACACATTGTGAAGTTTAATGAGAAAAATCTGGAAACCCTAATCCGGGACATTAATTCTCTTGGTTACGGACTGACAATGGGGCTGCATACTAGGATAGACGATCGCGTTGACCAGATCTCCTGTCTCGCCCGTGTCGGAAATCTTTATGTCAATCGGAACCAGATCGGTGCTGTTGTAGGCGTTCAACCCTTTGGCGGCGAGGGTTTATCGGGAACCGGGCCTAAAGCCGGAGGCCCTCATTATGTGCGGCGCTTATCCAAATCCAAGAGCACTTCCTCGGAAGATGTCTTTCATTCTAACGAAAAACTATCCTATGAAAATCTGGTCGAACCGCTCGATCTTAATGCAATCGAGGCAGCCTCAACTGCATGGCTCGGTCAACTGAATAAAGACAAAATTCAAAAACTTGTAGAGATTTGTGAAGGCCATTTTGGAGTTATTGACACAGCATTTCTGTCAAAAATAAAATACTCTGAAGGCAGGCAAATCACACTTCCTGGCCCAACAGGGGAAAGCAACAGTCTGGAATTAAATCCCCGAGGAATTATTCTTTGTGACGACAGGGTTCTTCCAGAAGTTCTCTGCCAACAACTGCTGATATCACTGGCCACCGGTAACGCCGTGATCCTGCTTTCACCAGATCACGAACACCGGTCCTCACTAGAAAAATTGATAACCAAATTAGCCGCTACCACTGGTCAAAAAAATCTCATCCAGCTTGTGGACGGCATTCCCTTTAGTCCTGAAAATATACTCCAGCTTGGTGCAGTTCTGACCTGTCAGGAGCGCATCAATATTTGGGCAGAATGGGCACTTTCCATGAACGGTCAACTGGTGCCCATACTGACCTCAGATGATGAGATTGAAAGATTTTTCATTGAACGCACCCTCACAGTCAACACTACGGCAGCGGGGGGCAATGCAACATTGCTGGCCATGTAATCAAGGAGGTGAACATGACCTATGACGGAAAAGACCTGAAACTACGCAAGTGGATAATCGCCGCCTGTTCGAAACCAACCTATCTTACCGATGCTAAAAACCCCTTTTCCGGCAATTGCGCAATCACGGTCATAAATGATCTTCAAAAGATTTTGGTAAGAGGCTCAGAATCGGAAATGATGTCTTTCTTCAAATCCGTCCGTTCGGAGTTGATAGCAATCAACATCGAGAACAATGAAGACAATGATGATCCCGACGATCATATAGCAAAACTTCAATGGCCAAATGAAACGGACTAACGACAGACCAACACTATCCCTGCGTTGGTCAGAAATTGGTTCCTTGCGATCTGATGCCTATAGAGAGCTTTATCAACATCCCCCTTTACCCATGCCTGAGAGAACGGTTTGTAGTTATGTCGTTTTCCTCGCGTCGGAAAAAGGTGAACACATAAATCGTGATCGTCTGGAAGAGCTTATTTCATTTGCCGGGCTTAAAACCCTTGAACAAAATGATTTGTTTTTTCTGGGGACGAACGACAAGCTGAAAGTAAAATGGGAACGCCATTCTGAATTCGAAACTTTTACCTTTTGCAGTAGGGCATCAGAGAAAAGCGAATTCGCTAGAACGTCTATTGAGGGCCTACCAAAACAATGGACAGCCAATCATTTCGAAGATAGCCTGGTGGCGACGCACATACATGTGACGCCGGTGGATAAGAATTATCTGGAAAAGCCATCATCACCGGATTGCTTCCAATCTCCTCCCGTTGCTGGCGGATTTGTCTGCGACCGAAATGCCGTCATCTGGTCCGACTTTAGAATTCAGGGTGATGGTTTCACACGCATTGTTGTAAAAGATGGAAATTTGGGTCCATTCCGCCTGGGTCGATTAATTCAGCGCATACTCGACATAGAAACCTATCGGGTCCTGGCTCAGATGGGACAACTAACAAACTATGCAACAAACAGAAGAATTGCTGCGCTCGAAGACGAGCTGAGCAATATACTAGCTCATGAAGAAGGGCACTCAGGTCGTCCAGATGATAAGGCTTTGCTTGAAAAGCTGATAGCTCTTTCGTCAAGAGTAGACAATCTCGTCACACGAGACAGCAACCGATATGATGCCACCAAGGCCTATGGACAAATCGTTTTCCGGCGCCTCGAAGAAATCAATGAACAAAGAATTCAAGGCGCACAAAGGCTGTCAAATTTTATCAGGCGACGCTTCATTCCCGCAATGAACACAAACGATGCAACTGCCACAAGGCTCGACAAACTTGAACAAAGGATCGCGCGAACATCTGCTCTTTTCCGGACAAAGATTGATGTTCAAGTCCAAAATCAGAATGCGCTGGTGCTCGACTCCATGAATCGACGAGCCGATACGCAAATAAAACTTCAGCAAACTGTCGAAGCTCTATCCGTTGTCGCAATAAGCTATTACGCGATCGGAATTTTTTCAACCTTAGCTAAATTTCTGAATTTAGCAGGGGTCTCACTACAGGCAGATTTGATGACCGGAATCGCCGCGCCTATAATTGTATACATGGTGTTTATTTTTGGGCGGAAATTGAAAAGGAAATTGGGACTGCGCTGATGCCAACGAAGACATGTTAACTTCGTGGCACACAAGGCGATTCAATCCCAAAAACTGAAATCAACTACAATCGAATCACGATTCTGAATACTTGTTAAATCGACACTAATCATCGTCAGTCATAGCGCGTCGTTGTCTCATGTTCATCTATGTTAAAGACTAGTCATTAGCAAAGAGAAAAGGAGAATTTTGTTATGCGCAAAGTCAAAACACGCGGGACACAATGGTTGCCCGATATGAGAAAGTTCGCCGATCTCGTTGACGCAGCATTTGGAATTGAGGCATCGAACGGAACCGGCGAACTCATTTGTGCGATTATCATAACAAGTACGATAATCTTTCACATCGTGCAGGACTGGCAACAAAATCGCAAGAAATAATCAGCCAGTTTATGCGATGATATATTTTAGGTCGCTCATACATTTTGGGCGGCCTTTTTAATTTCTGATTTTTTCATCATCATATTACCACAATATTGGCCATAAAAATAAGCCCGTATATTTGCTGCGTCGACTATGGCATGTTTGGCAGTCGCAAGATCGTCTTTTGACACCAGCAATTCCGCGATCGGCGTCAAATATCTCTCTGCGTGGCCGTCATTAGGCCCGCCTGAACCTGCTAAATCAAGGTCAATATGTGGACCTAAGAAGACCGATTTCTTGCGTTTCCTTTTTTGGTTTCCAAACAACTGTTGGAAGAAAAAATTGAACTCGTCACCAGCCAATAATTCTGCAAAAAAACGAAGCGCGCATAAAGCATATATTTGTTCACGTCGTCCACATTCAAGTGCAAACTTGATAAGGCGTTGGCCGGCTTTCAATGTTCCATCGGTGTATTGGGTGTTTCTTATCTCCTGACGAGACATGCCTAGATTAATTAGTTCTTGAACAAAGGCTTCACGATGATTCTCTTCCAGATATTCCTCTCTCACTATTTCTTGGACAAGCTTTCGATGGCTTTCGTCCGATAGCGTTGGATATATAGTGTCACAAAACGACGTGAACAAGCATGAGAGATGACGACGTTGTGCCAACACGCCTATCATTTTTTTTTGAGAGAAAGTTTTAAGGCAACTTCGGAACAAACGGTCTTCGAAGTAAATACCAACATCTCCTTCAAATCGTCTATACTCAGCAAATAAAGGGTTTTCGAATGGCTTCACAATTGTTCTCCCTCGATCATCCAATCAGGCCAATATTGACGAGCAAAAGAATGATGCAATGCCAACATTGTAATAATTCGACCTTCTCCTGGTTGAAGACTTCCCTTTTGATTTAAGACGCCACTAAATAATTTAGTGGGTGATATAGACATGCCGTCTTCTAATCTGTCCAAAGGTCTATTTACATCCGACGCCTGTCCGGTTTTTCGTTCGCTCCACATCAATAGTCTAGGCGGACTCGGTGCAGCCACGCTATAATATACATCAAGCACGTCTTGCAGGGCATTTGACTTTATCAAAGTTCCAAAACTTCTGTGGTCATCTATCGCGTTGCCTTCGTCATCCTGTATTCGAGGGCTTGGTAACGAAGTTAGACCAAGAGCGTGTTGCATGGTGTACAGGGAACTTCCCAAACAGTCTCTCAATTCTTCAAGTTTAGACCTTGCATCTTTTTCTCTCCCTATAATGGCTTTTGCATAAGAGATTTTTTCGTCTGACAACCACACGCCTCGCAATACATCGAGGTCGGGCCAGTGTATGTTTTCGCTGGTATCACTGTCAAAAAATTCCAACAGTTCCATCATTGCCATTTCCTGCCGTCGCGAAGACAGTCCAGCTCTGACTTTTTCCGTATAAATTGCAAGGGACAGGGCCGCATAACGAGCAATTATTGGCTGTCCTCTGGCCTCATCCTTTAAAGACCTCAACGTAAATGGAGCGTTATCTCCATTGAACTTGATCATTTCCCCGGCACATACTTGTTTCTCCAGGGTTTCCAAATTAACTCCCCATCGTTTTAACCAATCGACGGTATCTTCAGTTAGCGTTCGATTCTTGTTATTATCTCTACTGTTGGCGCCCCAAATTGAATACACTTCTCTAGATACATCGCGTCGCCTGATGTGGTTTTGGCTCTCAAATGTTCTTTGAAAAACGTCACTCAACTCAATGGCCTTTCCTAAGACAGAGGCTTGGTTGCCAGTTGTGGACGAGGACAATTGATCCAAAAATGAAATAGGAGAATCTGTCGAGCTTTTTAACCTCGTTCGCGGTAAAAGTTTTCCATCATGAGTGAGTTCGTACAACAAATCAAAACAAATGGCCTCTAGACGCAATTGTTCAAATCCAGCACCGCTTTCTATTGTTAGTGTCGATGAAACGTCAAAGTCCTCCGACTTTATCATCTCGATTGCTTCCAATAACTTTTTCAAGTCAACTGCGATTAAACCTGTTTTTGCGAGATAAAGTATTTGTTTTCTGAGGCGTGGAAGGGCTTTCTCAAATAGTTGCATCCAGTCGGCCAATGCCCCTTCTTTCTCATTAAATGCACCCCTTAATGTTATATTTGCAACCCATTCCAATGCTGCCGTTTCCGAACTGTTAGGTGTTACAGTCTGCGGTATGCCGACTGAAGGCAATCCCGAATTCGCCAAGGAAATTAGAGTTCCTAACTGGCATCCGCTGCGCTCACCAAATCCGGTTTTTGGTTCAGCACCCACTCGGCGGTCTTTCTTCCATCTCCCTGAATACGCTCTCATTGTTCCCCATTCGCCGAGAGGATCGATTGCAGCGACGGCCTCACGAAAACCTGGTTGCGAGTCCAATTCTTGCCAGATCTCTTGGCTCTGGGTAAGCCGGTAGTCAAAGAGGACGATATGAGCATACTCTAAAGGCGGTGTCGCCCGTCTTATAGATTCAGCGCGTCCAGTCATAAGTGATTGGAAATAGGCGTTTGCCCCAAACTCGTCGAATAACCATTCCAATCGAAAGTTTCGACTAACAATCCTTCTTGAGGCCTTGCCAAAACCAAATCCCAAAGTTGGCACACTCCCAATTTCGCGTAACGAAGGCGCATCGTCCAGCATCATAAGACGCAATTTGCCTGTTGAATTTTCGATCACATCTCACTCCATGTATGAGAAAGAATTAGTTTTACCTGGTACTCAGGTGTAAGCTTGTTTTCGTGTAGACTATCTTCGACGCATATTTTGCGCGTATAAATTTCGCCGATTGAGAGCATTTCTAACATTTGTGAAACAAGTGCTTGACCGGTTGTGTTCTGTGGCGCGACTTTCTCAAATCGAGGTTCTTCATTTTGAGGTGATTTTACGGCGCACATGGTCTTTCTTGACGGGTTAATTTGATTGGCGAAAGTTAACTCCCAGCCGTTAATTCCCTCCTGGACTTCTAGCCTAACTGGTACTTTATTGTTCTCATTAGCCAAACCGTGCGTTGCTACGTTTTCAAGAATTTCATCAAAAATGGTCTCGATGACAAATGTTTCCTTTTTTGAATAGCTGTCTAGGATGGTATCTTCAAAACGATTGGCGAGGAATAATTTCGTTAGTTTAGGTGTTGCATTAAGTTCTACTCCTTTTTCGACATCGCGTTTGCTAGCCGCAATCAGTGCTTGAGCATTAATCAATTCACCTACCGCGATGCCATTCTGCTTGAGGCGAACGTTCTCGACAGCCTTTAGATTAATTGAATCAAGCTTATCCGCGTGCTCAAACAGCGTTGCGCTGAAATGAATCAGGCTCATCCGGTTCGACGCAGCTCTCGTATTCATTTTTGCCTTAATTGCTGCGGACAAAAGTTCATCATACTTTACGGGAATACCATTTATATGGTTATCATAAGCATCATCTAGTTTAGTCCATAAAGTTTCGACACCAGATTTTGCTCTATCGACGCTGTTTTTGATTGGATGAGTTACGCCGTTTAATATTGTCTCTCGTGTTTGCCTCAATACGCGTTTGAGCATATGCGCATATTCAAACACCATCAGATCAGTCATCAATTGATGGGCAACTCCGTTATAGAATTCGAAAGCCCATTGTTTGACCTCTTTGTTTACACCTTCTTTCAGAGAATAAGATACGACGCTTCTCAACCCAGCATTATCGGTTTGACGAAATTGCCGCTGGTCCACGTAATCCGTGAATTCAATCGGATGATGGGCCGTAGACACTACAACAGGTATGCTTACAAACCCTTAATTTCCTTTTAGCAAGACGACGGCGGCAACTTGTTTCACGGGTGGTTTGAATTATATTCTAAAAGAACAATTTAACTGTGCATTCCATGAGCCAAATTTCCTATTATACGGAAGCGGTTTTTTATTGCGTAGCGGTTTAGATGAGCATGGCTTCCCTGAAATTAACTTTGACTCTATTGAAACATGTAGAGTTACAATCAGTCGTTTTGGCGGAACGCTTTTAAGCGACAGACTTAAATTAGACAACAGCTGGCTCACAACTCTTTGTAATGCACTAGACTCGGTGGGCTCAATTGTTTTGTGGGTAAATTCCTCTTATATGAAGTACCATGAAATATATCAGCAAAGAGAAAGCTACATACATGCTATAGTTGTTAATAAGTATTGCCAGAATACGCAAACATTTGATATTTTTGACCCCCTAATCATGGATCGAGTGCCAATCTCAGGCCATTGCATATTATCACTGGATGACATGCAGAAAGCCCTCTTCACACGAATCGTTGGCAATCAGTTCGCACCGAGTATTGGGACACTGTTCTATATGCTAATAGACAGTAGTTTACAGGCTCCCTCTGAAATCAGACACGAAATCAGTCGACAGGCTCTCTCAAATACTAAAGATGAGCTACACCGCTATGCAATTCAACAATATTTTAAATCTTGTGATGACGCTCTTTCACCCGCCAACAACCGAAGCAGAATGGCCGCTCGAAGGATATTTGAAATAATCAATGTTTTGTTCATTTTGCCGAACATGCGTCTTTTACAACGAGCGCTGGAGGAAGCGTGTTATAGTAAACAAACAATGGAATTTGCTTATGAAGTTGAAAAGTATTGGAGAGAGTTAAGTATCTTAGCCTTAAAGTATCAAGCCACACTGGACGAGAATATTCTTGACCGTATTCAGAAAAAATTCAAACTAATAGAAACCCAACAAGCGGCGTTTTGGAAACACTTATCCGCGCAATAATAATGGTGGCTACTACTGTAATGCAGACAGAAAAACAGGAACATCCCAATGACTGAAAACTTTGTTTTATCTGAAGACGATGTACGAAATTGGGCTGAATTTTCAGGCGATTGGAACCCACTACACTTTGACGTTAATGTTGCACATGCTTTTGGAGCAAAGACAATTTTTGCCCACGGGATGTTGTCCATGTTACCAACAAAAATATCTGTTTCAAAGTTTAACGATTGTTTTGATGCAGGGGGATGGTTGCGTTTTGATGTAAAGCTTCGCGAACCTACGCCAGTTAACGAGATTGTGAAAGTCGTTTGGGAAGAGCCAAAAAATAATAAGTGTTTTGGAGAACTGAGAAGCTTGCAAGAGAATGTAGTCCTCTCCTATCTTACATTTAGCAAACACTCTGACCTGCCAACAAATACTCAGAACAAATCAACTAATCACGCAAAGATAAGTAAAAAACAGATTTCAAATTTTTTTGATCTGACTATTTCCAATAAGCGCATAAACACTGCAGATTTATGGGTTTGTTTAGATGCAATTATGGTGTCTGAATTTATAAAAATTAGTGATATCTCAGGGGAAGGAAGTGCTATAAAAGTGGTTTTTCCCGAAAATTACATTCCTCATTTAGTTGATCCAATGTTGGTTCATAGCCGTCATACTGTGTACATAAACTCTCAAATTATGTTAGCAAAAAACAATAAGATATGGGATTTTGAAAACTGCGAATTTACAATTAATGTCTCTGAGCCAGTTGTAAAGAAAAATGGTGCATCAGGGTTTGTATCGTTGCAGCTTGATATAAATGAGAAACCTGTTTTACGTTGCGATATAGTGCTGACCCTGAAAGGCACATAATTTTCGTTTCAATAATAGAGTAAATCCGCCATATATATTAGATATATTAAAACACATCAAAGACAGGACAATTATGTCAGGTATTGACACTTTAAGTTTATGTAATTTCCTTTCAATAGAGAAATGTAGCATTTATTTGGTTGATAAACGTCTTACTTTCTCCCGACCAATCGAGGAAACCTCGAAAGCTTTCCAAGCATTTATAGAGAAAAATCACAAAAAAGTTGAAGAAATCGTCCGCCAAACACCTCTTGAATATCTCGATGACAGCAATGATCAAACGACATCTATTCTTACGTTAAGCAAAAGCCTTGGCTCAACAGAAACCTTATTTTGTATACACCCCCTAACGGGACACTTCGCATGTTATTCAAAATTAGTTCCGCATTTTCCCAAATCAACAGCCGTAATGGCGGTATGCCCCCCAAATTACAGTGGAGCTTGGGAATTACCTTCCACAATGGAAGAAATTGCCGAATTTTATGCTTCGAAAATGCTTACATCAGGGGCGACACAACCTTACCATTTATCTGGATTCTCTACAGGGGGACTTTTAGCAATTGAAATAGCAAGACATTTTCTGAAACTTGGACATAAGGTGGGTTCCTTGACACTTATAGATACTATATTACCATCAGATTTTTTCAAGGATAGCTATGATAACATCGGGTCGCATAAGGAGTTCTGGAAGTTGTATATCGGAACTTTATTTGGTTGGCGGTTTACGGCAAAAATCATGCAAATGCATGAGTTTACGGAAATGGAGCTATTTGATAAAATTCAATTTCTAACTAACGAAGCCAGAAAACATAATCAATATGCAGCTTTTCAAGATAACTCCTCGCTAATGCATCGCTACAATAATATTTTATCTATGTCAAAATTAAGAGCAAAGAACACTATTAGCCCATTAAACCACCCAATTAGCCTTATCATCCCTGAGGGGGCTGAGGATCATACTTATGTAAGTGACTGGTTCAAGTTAGCATTATCAAATTTTAAAATTTTTAGCACTCCTGGCAAACATCTCACACTAACATTCGTAGAAAAAAATGCTATCGCCGTAGCAAATATTATACAGAACAATATAAAAAGCCATAAAGATCATCTTGGCAAAAAGGGCCATGAAGAAAGTTGGTTATTAGTCTGAGAACCAACATTTTCGGAGTTGTCAAGCCAATACAAAGCTCTTTTAAGGTTTCAGCAACTTTATAAAAATTAAGCTAAACGCTGAATTGCATCCGCACATTTACTTGCGGCATCTTTGGATGTTCGGAAAAATAATTCAGGCTCTATCAACTCTAATTCTATCAGAAGAAATTCACCGTTAACTTCGCAACCATCAACCCTTGCATAAGTTAAGGTATCGTCTGTTTTGGAGAGTATTTCGTAAGCTTTATCAATGACCCAATCCGGCGGAGTTTCAATAACAATATACCCACCATGCTGTTCTTGTACTCTATAGTCTCCATTTTTGGGCATTTTCCTGACCGCATGCGAGAAAGTCATTCCAAAAAATATGAGGGACCATTCCCCTACTCGAGTAATTTCGTCGAGGAAAGGCTGTATCATCAGATCGCTTTCTGATCTCATTTTCATGAATTTTTTTTCAAACTTTTTATAATCATCCCTCTTAACACGATTCATAAAGTGCGCCCCCGCTGAAACAGTACGTTTTATTACGATATCCTCCCAGTCTAAATCACCAATATGATCAATAAGACTAAGTTGATTATCACGCTCAACATACTTGGTAGGAATAACCGATACTCCAGATTTAGCGAGGTCAGCCAAGTAACTTTTATCGCAGTTCCAATTTATCGTCGAAAATGAATTAATAATAAGCTTGTTATGAGCCCTTAACTCATCCAACCAAGTGATAAATTTGTCTTTGTCTAAGATGTAATCTAACGGAGAACGAACTAAATATACATCCATACTAAGGTATTTACTTAAGTCAGCCCCCCAATTAATAGATGTCACTTGAAAGTCACGTTCTTTGAGTTCCTTCACCAAAAGAAGGTCATCATTCGACACATATGGAAATTCTATATTATCTGAAAGCTTCCCCAAGAAATCTGTTGTAATAAGGCCAATTTCCAACTTTTTCTTCCTTCAAATAATATTTGCAACGACAATTACAAAACTTATCTTGTTCTGCTTATAAAGTTTAAGTACTTGCAACATGAATATATTAAATATTACGCTTTCGCTTCAAATACAAATTGTATATTTGAATGCATAATGATACTTCCCATTTAGCAATGGAAAGTCAATTGGGAAATTTAATGTTGTTAACAACCGACAGTATAAATGAATTCGACCGTGAAGGCTTTTTAGTAATTCGAGATGTGGTCGGTAAAAATGACATTATGAAACTTAGAGAGGCTATTGATTTAGAACTTGAATTGCGTACGGGTAAGAAATTTTCATATCAAAATGAAAAAGATGGAGCATTCCATGGCAGCCAAGAAATGTGGGCAAATTATCCAGCATTAGATAAAATTTGCAGATCCTCAAATCTTCCTCGTATAGCAAGTCAACTAATGCGCTCTAAAAAGGTAAACTTGTTCTTCGATCATCTTTTTGTTAAAGAACCAAACTCTCCTTTTTATACTAACTGGCATAATGACCTCCCATACTGGCCTATTATGGGAAGTCAAATTATTAGTTTTTGGATACCCGTAGACACTGTAACAAGAGAGTCAGGGGCCTTGGAGTTTTTGCCTTCTTCTCATAAGTTATATACAGATTTACAACCCGATAATTTTGCATCTAAAGTCAATGAGATTCCCTTTTCAAAAAGGGATTATCCAGAAGAAAACATCAAATGCACTGAAGTAGATGTCGGCGATATTGTTGCTTTTCATGCATTAACAATACATCGGGGTTTAGCGAACAACACTAGTCGACGTCGAAGAGCTTATTCAATTAGATATGCTGGAGATGATGTTGTTTATTCTCCTCGACCAGGGGTGCATAAAATGATGCTAGTAAAACAATTGCATGCTGGCGGCGAAATTGATTGCAATCGATACCCTGTTGTATACAATTCAAGTCTTGAGACACATCTTTAGAAGGATCATCTGCCAAAACTCTGGATTATGAATGTTAAATCATATGCTTGCTATTGTGAATTTTGCTCAAACTGTAGACCATCTTAGGTCCCCTGCATTAAGTGGTTTTCAATTCATAACTCCATCAGTGTATAATCAAGCATCAAATACCATAGGCCATATCGAAAGCGCGAGACCACTTGATGATCGTGACGATTGTTCTTTTTTTGACAGAGAATGGGGCAAGTGGGGCCCGTTTAAGGTTCCAAATTATTATATAAAGGGAGAAATTGAAGGAGAGGATTACGAAGCATCTGCACTTTCTGTTTGGGAGGATTTATACTCCTTATACTCTTTTGTTTATTCAGGTTTACATCTACGAGCAATTCAAAGGAAGAAACACTGGTTTGCAAAAATGGAGCACCCTAATTACGCGATGTGGTGGACCGATATTTGGCCCACTTGGGAAGAAAGCACTCTTCGCCTTGAATATTTATCTGGACACTCCGAATCTGAGTATGCGTTCACGTTCAAAACACCATTCACCGCTGAAGGTAAAAAAACAAATATAACGACCATTAGAAAGAAATTGGAAAACTCAAAATTTGAATACTAAACGGGTGTTGTTTCAATAATCTTAACATCTATGACATCTATACCAACATCATAGTTTGTTAGGGCCAATAGTTTCTAATATCAACTACCTGTTCATTCGGTTTTCGATTAGTTCGCCTACGACTTCGGGTTCGGCGAGAGTGGATGTGTCGCCGAGATTTCCATAATCATTAGCAGCGATTTTGCGCAAGATACGGCGCATGATTTTGCCTGATCGGGTTTTGGGAAGGCCAGGGGCGAACTGGATGAGATCCGGTGTTGCAATAGGGCCTATTTCTGTGCGGACATGTCCGGTTAATTCTTTAGCCAGAGCCTCGGTTACCTCAGTACCCGCTGTTACGGTCACATAGGCATAAATCCCCTGCCCCTTGATATCGTGAGGATAGCCTACAACGGCGGCTTCAGCGACCGTGTCATGAGAGACAAGCGCGCTTTCAACCTCGGCAGTGCCCATGCGGTGGCCAGAGACATTGATCACATCATCCACCCGGCCCGTAATCCAGTAAAATCCGTCCTCATCCCGCTTGCAGCCATCGCCCGTAAAATAATTACCGGGATAGGCAGAAAAGTAAGTGTCGATAAAGCGTTGATGATCGCCATAGACGGTTCGCATCTGGCCCGGCCATGAGTTTTTGATAATCAGATTGCCTTCGGTTTCGCCGTGCAGTTCATTGCCGTCCGCGTCCACCAAAGCAGGCTCAATGCCGAAAAATGGATGAGACCCTGCGCCAGGTTTCATATCCGTTGTCCCCGGCAGCGGTACAATCATGGCCCCGCCGGTTTCTGTTTGCCACCATGTGTCAACGATCGGGCAGCGGCCCTCACCGACTACATGGAAATACCATTCCCAGGCTTCAGGGTTGATCGGTTCCCCGACCGTGCCCAGAATACGAATAGATGATCGATCTGTGGCCTTAACAGGCCCCTCACCCTCTCGCATAAGTGCCCGGATCGCAGTTGGCGCTGTATAAAAAAGGCTGACTCGATGCTTATCACAAACCTGCCAGAACCGCGAAGCATCAGGATAGGTTGGCACGCCTTCAAACATGACCGTCGTCGCCCCGTTAGCAAGCGGGCCGTAAATAATATAGGTATGACCTGTGACCCAGCCCACATCAGCCGAGCACCAAAATACATCTTCCTCTTTCAGATCAAACACATATTCATGGGTCATAGACGCCCAGACAAGGTAACCGCCCGTTGTATGGAGTACGCCTTTCGGCTTTCCCGTTGATCCGGATGTATAAAGTATAAACAAAGGATCTTCGGCGTTCATAGGCTCGGGCGGACAATCGGATGAAACACCCTCCAGCGCTTCATGATACCAGACATCCCGTCCAGTGATCATATCAACTTCACCGCCTGTATGGCGGATCGTCAGAACTGTTTTGACGGGCTGGCCGGCTTTGGCCGCGATATCGCAAGCAGCATCGCACGCCGCTTTAAGCGCAACGGTCTTGCTCCCTCTTTTGCCCTCATCGGCCGTGATTACAAATGTGCTCTCACAATCGATGATCCGGCCCGCCAGCGCCTCAGGACTAAAACCTCCAAAGACCACGGAGTGCACCGCACCAATTCGCGCGCAGGCCAGCATAGCAAACCCTGCTTCAACGATCATGGGCATATAGATAGTTACGCGGTCGCCTTTTTGAACTCCGTTATTCTTTAAAACATTAGCAAAACGGCAGACCTCACCGTGGAGCTCTTTATAGGTCAGGCTGTGGTTATTATCAGGATGATTACCTTCAAAAATGATAGCTATCTTGTCGCCTCGGGTTTCAAGGTGGCGATCAATGCAATTTGCCGAAACGTTTAAAATACCATCTGAATACCATTTGACGGATAGATCCGATTTGTCCCAGCTGACATCTTTAACCTTGGTATAAGGCGTCATCCAATCAAGACGCTTGCCCTGCTCGCCCCAGAACCCTTCCGGGTCGGAAATAGAGCGGTCATACATTGCCTGATAGCCCGCGGCATCCAGATTGGACTTGGCTGCAAAACCGGATGGAACCGGATAGGATTTATTTTCATTGTCCATATTAAACACTCAAGAGTTAGCGGGTATCATTTCATAATCTTGCGGGCCGTGACGGCTTCTTTGTCCCGGAACGCGGATATCGTCGACAAGGTCCTGAATGTGAGATGGAGGCGCCGGTGTCAATAAAGCTGTCACAATACCAACAGCCAAAGCCAGCCACATAAACACAAATCCTATGCCTTCGGGGGAAATGCCAAACCACCAGTCAGATGGATCGTCATGAATAAATTTGAAATAATAAATATAACTGAATGTCGTCACCAAGCCCGATAGCATTGCCATAATGGCTCCTTCGCGGTTCATGCGTTTCCAGAAAATACCAAGGAAGATGACCGGAAAAAGTGAAGCCGCAGCAAGACCAAAGGCAAAGGCAACCACCTGCGCGACAAAAGGCAGAGAGGTGGCAAATATACCAAGCAGGCCTGCCGCAATCACAGCCACAGCCGCCGCCAGACGAGCGGCCATCATTTCCTGCCGCTCGCTCATATCCGGCCTGAAAGTGCGTTTTAAAAGATCATGCGACACGGCTGAGCTAATGACCATTAAAAGGCCGGCCGCTGTTGAGAGCGCTGCCGCAAGCCCGCCTGCCACGACC
>JAHDDC010000025.1:0-6080 GCA_020629545.1 Hellea sp. | reverse complement strand
CGACCAAACCTACCACCCATCCCGGAAGCTTCGCGATCTGAGGGTTAGCCAGAACAAAAATATCACGATTAGGCTCCACTTCATTGGGTATACCATCAGGGGCGTTCGGTCCGCGATATTGCATGACTCCGTCGCCATTTTTATCGTCAAATTTTAAAAGGTCAGTTTTTTCCCAAGTTTTATACCACTCAGGCACAGGCTTGCCACCGTTTGCTGTTATCTCAGCGGCACGCGCTTCATAATTCTCACTATCGGAAATGTAAGTTGCTTCATTGACCGTATCGATAAAATTCATCCGCGCAAAAGCGCCAACCGCAGGCGCTGTTGTATAAAGAAGCGCAATGAATACCAGCGCCCAGCCCGCAGATACCCGCGCTGCTTTGGCTGAACCTACTGTGAAAAAACGGATGATAACATGGGGCAGCCCAGCTGTTCCGAACATGAGTGCTGCCGTAATACAAAACACTTCGATCTTGGCTTTGGTCGTTGACGTGTACTCCGCAAAACCCAAATCACGAACAACACTGTTAAGCTTATCCAACATGGAAATTTCAGTTCCGGCCGCATTGCCTATAAAGCCGAGCTGCGGGATGGGGTTATTGGTAATCGCTAGTGATATAAAAATAGCCGGAACAGTATAGGCAAAAATTAAAACCACATATTGCGCAACCTGCGTATAGGTAATCCCTTTCATGCCGCCCAGTACTGCATAAAAGAAAACAATCGCCATACCGATCATAATCCCGACTTCATATTTCACCCCTAGAAAGCCGGAAAAAGCAACGCCTACGCCTTTCATCTGCCCAGCAATATATGTGAAGGATACAAACAGAGCGCAAATGACCGCAATGACCCGGGCAAGTTTGGAATAATAGCGATCACCGACAAAATCGGGCACAGTAAATTTCCCAAACTCACGCAGATAAGGCGCAAGCAATAAAGCCAGCAAGACATAACCGCCGGTCCAGCCCATTAAGTAGACAGAACCCCCATAGCCCAAAAACGCGATAAGCCCTGCCATTGAGAGAAAAGATGCGGCGCTCATCCAGTCCGCCGCTGTTGCCATTCCGTTGACAACCGAGTGAACGTCATGGCCCGCTACATAAAAATCCGCTGTAGAACCGGCGCGCGACCTTATGGCTACAAAAATATAAATTCCAAAGGTCAGGACGACCCAAAAAATTGTCCAAGGATCAACCATGACTAACCCTTAATCCCGAACTTCTTTTCATACTGGGCCATTTTCCGGCAATAGATAAATATCAGCGCCACAAACACATAGATTGCGCCATTTTGCGCAAACCAGAACCCAAGGGGCGCACCCCCTATCTTAAATTGATCCAAGAAGTCTCTAAACAGAATGCCTGCGCCAAAAGACACTAAGAACCATATAGCCAGAAGAGAAAGAGTAAGCCGGATAGTAGCTTTCCAATAACCTTGTGGATTTGCCGTTTTATCTGACATCTTTACCATCCCCTTTATTTAAGGTCAGTTTTGAAAATCTAACCTCCTATGTCAACCAAAGGAAGTCACAGAATACCCTTTCAATACAAAGCTGGCTCAGCTAACAGAAGAGTGGGAAGAGCCGGGGGAAACATGCCGTTAAAAGACACCGCGTTATGCGCACTAATTGGAATAGCCTTATTAGGTTCAGCCTGTGCAACAACGCCGAAAACCACCGATACGCCTGCTGTCAGCGCCTCAGAAACGAATAGTCCCGCTGAACTTAGTAAATATGATAAACTCGTTTACGGTCAGGAATTGCCTCTCGTTTGCTCTAATCCTGTTATGGCCGAAGGCCGCTTCACTCACAGACCTAACTTACAGCTTATGTGGGAGAATTACCTCTATGATCGTCCCGAAGGCATATGGGGAGAAATCGGCGGAAAGGTTGAAGTCAATGGCAACCTTCCCGAGGATCAGGGCCGCTGGACGAATGCCTGCACGGTGCGCCTATCTTACATGCTGAACCAAGCCGGGCAAAAAATAGAAAAAGACGGTAATAAAACTGTCAGCGGCGGCAATGGCGACCAATATTATTACCGCGTTCGGGATATGGAAGAATATCTGACCTATCATTTCGGCGCGCCGGATTTAGCCATTACTGATGGCTCAGCTGACAGTTTCGATATTCCGCCCAAGCCCGGGATTTTACTAATGGATTTTCCAGGCAGCACATTTAGCGGACATGTCACAATTTGGAACGGCGCCGGTTCAGTTGACGGTGCTGATATAGGCGGCCATCGCGTTCTGTTTTGGGAAATGCCTTGCTTTACCCCAAAGGATCGGGAAGCACCTGTAGCAATGCTGGATTTTAATTCAGTCGCGTTTTCGGCTCAAAACGGAAATGCCCATTAATATCAAAAGAGAACAACATGTTCTCTTCCTTAGGCCCTTCGCCGATATTATGAATGATCAGCGGCGTGCCGTCTGACGCCTTTTTGTCAGAGACAATACCTATATGCGGGAGACGTCCCCCAAGACGCCAGCTGACAATATCGCCCGGCTTATAATCCGCTGCATTTTTCGTAATCGGCACCGACGCGCCTTTACGCTTTAAATATGTTTCAAGGTTCGGAACTCGCCTGTGATCAATATTCTTATCCGGGCGTTTCAAGCCCCAAATTTTCGGATAGGCGGAAAAGTCTGACCGCATATCTTCGTGAACCGCTTTTTGAAAATCAAACCCAAACGCATTTCGATATGTCCTGATAACGACATCCGTGCAGACACCCGTATCCGGCGATACATCCCCGCCCGGATAGGCTAGGCGCACATATTTCGGATCATAGCGTACATTGGAATAGGTTCGCTCTCGCGCTGACGTGACGATCATTTCAGCAACCGGATTGGCAAAGGCTGGAACAGGGATAAGTAAAAGAAGTGTCAGATATAAAACGCGCATAAGATGAATTAGTTTAGAGATGAGCCGTTAATCAAGCCCTAAGCGCAGTGTTACATTTTTCTCATTTACTGGTAAGTTAGAAGTCCTCTTGATTGCGAGCCCTGCGCGTCAAAAACATCCGGCGCAGCCGAATAAATAAAAGTGTAAAACCCGACAGAACGACCAGCATGGCTATCATGGAAATGACTTTAAGGTGCAGACTGTCAAAATCCTCACCATCATCATAATCCATCACATGCAGTTTGAAGAAAAAATCAAATAACCGCCACCTAGTTGAGCGGCTTTTCGTGACCTTGGCTGCATTGGGATCAATATAGAGCGTGGTTTTTTCTTTATCATTAAATTGGGCCGCCCATATCGGCCCTGCCCCGCCTCCAGCTTCACTAGGCGTTTTGTTTAGATATTCTATGGAACTGAATACGCCATCCCCTGCATAATCAGACTTAGCGATCTGTATGGCCAGCGGTTTAGCAATAGGCGATAATACGCGCCCGGATCGGCCATCGACTGTAATGATCTTTCCATGATCACCATGGGCCTCATCCGGTACGACCAAACGCCAGACCGGGCGGCCCATCATATGGCCCAGTTCGGCACTTTTAACACTCTTGGTCCCGGTATTTTCTACCGCCTTGTGCAAGGGGATAATCCGGTCTGTGTCAAATGGCTGTACTGTCCATTCAGTCTTTTTATGGTTGCCGCGAATTTCCTCAATCGGGAACAGACTGAAATATATACCCGTTCCGACCCAGATAAATATCTGTAGCCCGACCAGCAGAGCTATCCATTTATGAAGACGAAGTGTCCAGCGCAGAATTTTCATGGCTGGACGTTAGAAAAACAGCGCTGTCTATTCAACCGTAAAGCCGAACGAACCGCTCATGATATGACCATCTGCACCTCGGGCGCGCCAATCCACGATATAATCATCCGCCTGCAACTCAGGGGCTTTGACCATGACATGATCGGTCTCTCCCACTTCGGAAACATCTAATTCAATCATTTCACCTGTGAATGTGGAAATCGTGATGGCTTCCACCATCATGTTATGTCCGAAATTCATCCCAATCATTTTCGGCGAAGATTTGAGTACAGCTCCATCCGCTGGCATGGTTTTGGAACCCTTCATGTGACCTTCTCCCATATGATCTGAGCCCATATGTTTCCCATCATGCGCCATTTGGTCTTGACCATGCTCCATAGTGCCATGACCCGCATGATCATCAGCTTTCATTTTCATCTCATCTTTCATCTCAGATGCGTTATGTTCATGCTTATGTTCAGCATGGGCTGCTTCGGCCTTACCTTTGGTCTTTTTGCTGTGGTCATGATCAGCCAGTGCAGGCGTCGATAACAAAAGTAAAACACTCAGCGACGTCATAAAATTGCGCATAGAAATCTCCATATTTTAAAATCCCATATCAAATGAAAGCTTTATGGGCCATGAACAAACTCAGTGCCCGTCATGACCGGAATGGTGTTTTTTCCGGCTGCCCATTGGCATGGCATTCACATTTATGCCGTCACGAGACAATTCCGCTTGTGTTGCCAGGCGGGCCATGCCCTTAGGGTCATCATACCAGCCCGGATCATCAAAATTTGTCAAACCGTCACGGACTTTAAGGATAGTGAACATGCCCCCCATGGTAATATAATCATGGGGTCCCTGCGCGCCAACCATAGGCAAAGAATTCTCAGGGACTTTCATATGGCCGCTTTCAACATGGACGCCCATTTCGCCCATACCGTCATGGCCCATAGTCATGTAATGGGGCAAAAGCGAAGCCATTTGCCCGTCCAGTTTCTCGGCATCGACACCGATCATATTGGGGATGTCATGTCCCATCTGGGTCATAACATGATGGGTCATATGGCAATGAAATGCCCAGTCACCCGGATTATGAGCCACAAATTCTACGGTTCGGGTTGTCCCGGTCGGCACTAATGTAGTGGTCTGAGGCCTACGGGCCGATTTAGGCACGGTCCCCCCATCAGTAGCTATTTCTTCAAACGCATACCCATGCAGATGGATCGGGTGATGATCCATGGCCGAAAGATTGCCAATACGTATCCGCACGCGCTGCCCTGTCCGGGCCACAAGAGGCGCCGTGCCTGGATAGGTTTTAGCATTCATCGTCAACACATTGAAATCTGACATTTCGTTAGGATCAGGTCGCTTGGCCCCAGGACGAATAGCCCAGGTGGAGAGCATGATCGCAAAATCCCGGTCCGGAGCTGGTTCAGTGCGCTTTCTCGGATGCACCACTATCATTCCCATCAGACCCAAAGCCATCTGGGTCATTTCATCATGGTGAGAGTGATACATAAATGTGCCATGCTGGATGAAAGTCCATTCATAAACAAATGTCTCGCCGGGCATGATAGCCTTCTGGTTCAAACCGCCCACACCATCCATGCCGGAATTTAAGATAATCCCGTGCCAATGCACAGTTGTTGGCGCGATGAGTCGGTTGGTGACATATATCCGGACTTTGTCCCCTTCCACGGCTTCAATGGTCGGCCCATGAACCTGCCCGTTATAGCCCCAGCAAAAAGCCTTTAACCCCGGCGCGAATTCATGCTCAACTTCTTCTGCTGTCAGGTGAAAGACTTTAACACCATCAACAATTTTGTAAGGCAAGGTCGACCCATTGGGCGTAATGACCGGGTTATAGTCCCGGCCTGCTTTGCCCGGCGCATAATGCGCGCCCTTATGAGATACACTTTGTGTGTGCGCATGCTCACCATAGTTATGACCGGATTTTGCCGCCCCGCCTAGAGCGACCGCTCCAGCCCCGAGACCTGCGAGCTTTAATGTATCACGACGTGAGGGCATTAGTGATCTCCCCTGCTGCTGGAGCCAGAACCGATAGTGGACGATGAAATCTGTGCCAGGGCCACATCAGGCGTTCCGCCTGCCAGTAAATATTCATAAGCAGCGCGCGTTTTCCAATAATCTTCAACGGCTTTTACATAATCTATGCCCGATGACAGCTGTTCCCGCTTGGCACTGAGCAAATCAAAAACCCCGATTTGCATGGCATTATAATCCAGTTGCATACCTTGCAGCACTTTTTGGGAAAGCGGCAAAATTTTCTGCCGCTGGACCAGTATGACATCCCGTGATGCAGCAAGTTCCCCATACAGAATATCCGCCGTGGTATTGAGCTGGTAA
>JAHDDC010000024.1 GCA_020629545.1 Hellea sp. | reverse complement strand
GGCACCTGCCCTATGCTCCAGTGTATCTTATACGATATATGCCGGTAGCGCATAAGCGCCAGCATTTTTCGGCTATAGGGCGACCCAGGCGCCCCCATAAGTTCAATAGAATTGATCATACATCCTGAGTATGTATTGACACTGATAATGTCAATATAAGCAGGCGAATAAATCCCAATTCAAATAATTTCTCGCGGCCCGATACATGACCACCAGATAACGGCTGGATTTTTAATACTAGGACTCCGATATCGGCCAATCCGTAGGCTACTGAATTAATGGAGAGTGTGGCTCCGCAAGCAGGACTCGAACCTGCGACCCAGTGATTAACAGTCACTTGCTCTACCAACTGAGCTATTGCGGATCACCATAAGTGAATGGCGGGCTGTTAGCAGAATTTCATTCGACTATACAAGAGGATTTTTTCAAAATTTTGGGTAAAAAAAAGGGAACCCGGAGGTTCCCGAAGGTGTTAGGTGAATGGTGGGGTGTCTTCCGTAGAAGACATGCTCTTTATTAACGAACAAGGTAAATCAAAGGTTAACATTAATAACTTTTTTTCATATTTTATTCAGTGAAGTTAATTGGATGAGTTTTTCGGCGGATAGGCTTTTACGGGCCTATGTATCAGTAAGACCAAAACAAAGCTGATAATCATAAGTAAATACCAAGAACCAAATTTTGCCAGCGAAACCATTTGCCATCCATGTTCCTGCCCCGGATATGTCCAGGCCCGCGCAAATGTTCCCAGGTTTTCGGCAAACCAAATAAAGAGCGCCACAAGGATTAGTCCCAGTATCATAGGCATTGGAAGATATCGGTCATCGGGTTTGAACCAAAACAGCGCCCTTCCGTAAAGCACTATTGTTGCCGCAAAGAGGCCAAGCCTGATATCAATAAAATAGTGATGGCTAAAGAAATTGATATAGATAGCCAGCGCGAGCAATAATTGCGGCCAGAGAGGCGGGAAACGCGTAAAACGAATATTAAAAATGCGCCAAATTCTGGCGATATAACTTCCAACACAAGCGTACATAAAACCCGTAAAGAGCGGTACATTTCCGATTCTGAGTAAAGCTGGCTCTGGATAGACCCATGACCCAATATGTGTTTTAAACAATTCCATGATCGTACCGACGAGATGAAAGAGCAATATAACCTTCGCCTCCTCCCAGCTTTCAAGCCGGGTTAAAATAAGAAGCGCCTGAATAATCACTGCGCAAATAGTGATAAAATCGTAGCGGTACAGCGGTGCATCCTCTGGATAAAACAGATAGGTTGCCAGAAGCAGCAATAACATCAACCCGCCAAAGATACAGGCCCAAGCTTGCTTGATTCCAAAACTGATAAACTCGAAAA
Source organism: Hellea sp. (assembly GCA_020629545.1). Classification (GTDB taxonomy): domain Bacteria; phylum Pseudomonadota; class Alphaproteobacteria; order Caulobacterales; family Maricaulaceae; genus JACOMS01. The sequence goes on along the minus strand of JAHDDC010000024.1, from coordinate 41,916 downwards.
AGGCTAAAGAATACGGGCCTTTAACATAGCGAGATCTTAAGACTTCGCGCTGCTTGCTCAGATAGGCCCGCATGTCTAGCATCTACGTAGCTTTGGTCCACACCGCTAATTCATTGCCGCTGGGATCAGTAAAATGAAACCGTCGACCGCCCGGAAAATCAAATGGCTTAACCGATATAACACCGCCAGCATCACGGATTATTTTTTCGCTGCTCTCCAAGTCATCCGAGTACAATATTACAAGCGCGCCATTTGCTGAAGGCTGCCGACCGCCTACGGCGTTTGGGTTAGCGTCAAAACCGCCATCCAGCCCCGCCCCCTGAAAAGATGCATAGGTCGGGCCATAGTCGATGAAGGTCCAGCCAAAGACTTTTGCGTAAAACGCTTTCATAGGTGCCATGTTAATGGTTGGCAGCTCTATATAGTTGAACGTGTGATGGTTCGTTTCCATGGCTCGACGTCCCCCAAAATTGCGGCCTAATTTAGGCCGTTCTTCGACTTTTTAGACGGCCGCTTTTATCGCCGCGAGCGCGTCATCTGCACCGTCAACATTGGTGCCACCGGCCTGTGCCATGCCGGGCTTTCCGCCGCCTCGGCCGCCAACTTTCTCGGCACCGGCATTAACCAGATCTACCGCAGAATATTGGTCTGTAAGATCTGGTGTGACGGCCACACCCACCGCGACCTTTCCGTCATCCGTTGTGACAAACGCCACAATACCGCTTCCGATGGCCTGAATTTGCTCATTCATCATGCTGCGTAAGTCTTTTCCGGAAACACCAGCTAATACCAGGCCCATAAACTTAATGCCATTTATATCTTCCGGAGCACTGGATCCGCCCCCGCCGCCCATGGCTACTTTTTTCTTCAGTTCGGAGATTTCCTTTTCCATTTGCTTGCGCTCATCCAGCAAAGTCTGAACCCGCGAGGGAACCTCTTCGGTTTTAATCTTGAGCGCTGCGGCAAGTTCGCGAGTTAGGGCCGCCTGCCCTTCTAGATACTGGCGCGCCTGCTCCCCTGTGACAGCTTCAACCCGGCGTATACCGGCCGCGACCGCGCCTTCGGACGTGATCTTGAACAAAGCAATATCGCCGGTTCTGTCAACATGCGTTCCCCCGCAAAGCTCCACAGAATAGTCCTTCGGGTCATCTCCATACGGATCTCCAAGCGTAAGCACCCTTACCTCATCACCATATTTCTCTCCGAACAAAGCCATTGCGCCAGCTTCCATAGCGGCTTCAGGAGCCATAAGTTCAGTTTTCGCGGATGCGTTTTGCAAAATAATGGCGTTTACATCATCTTCGACACGAGAAAGTTCTGCAGCGGTAATGGCTTTGCCATGTGAAATATCGAAACGTATTCGGTCTCCGTCAACCATTTGACCCTTTTGCGTAACATGCGGACCAAGCACACGTCTAAGAGCCTCATGCATAATATGGGTGGCTGAATGGTTGCGTTTAGTGCGCTCTCGGTTATCGGCATCAACACTCAAGTGTGCCTTGTCACCGGTCTTGATGGTGCCCGTCAGCGTTCCGATGTGGACATGGACATCGCCAGCTTTCTTCTGAACATCACTGACCTGTATAATGGCACCGTTATCAAAATTTACGGTTCCTTTATCGCCCGCCTGACCTCCGCTTTCGGCATAAAATGGAGTTTGCGCCGTCACAAAAAGGACCTCTGTGTCAGCAGCACTATCTTTGACTTCGCCGCCGACAACGATGGCTCCAATATCTGCATTGTCTTCCAAATTGCCATAGCCGGTAAACTCGGTAGGCCCGATAGCTTCTCTGACACCGAGCCACACATCGTCTGTGCCGGCATCACCTGATCCTTTCCAATTTTCCCGCGCCATTTCTTTTTGTCGGGTCATCGCCGCATCAAATTCGTCCGTATTAACAGATATACCCCGGGCCCGTAGCGCATCCTGAGTCAGATCTAGCGGGAAGCCATAGGTATCGTATAGTTTAAAGGCTGTCTCTCCAGATAGAACATCGCCTTGATTAAGGTCGGCGGTAGCTTCATCTAGCAAAGCCGTCCCGCGCCCCAAGGTTTTTCGAAACCGAACTTCTTCTTGTTCAAATGTCGCTTCGATAGAAGCCTGTGCGCGACCGAGCTCGGCATAGGCGTCGCCCATCTCTTCAATTAAAGCCGGCACTAGGCGGTGCATTAACGGATCTTTTGCACCCAATATGTGTGCGTGGCGCATGGCTCTCCGCATTATACGGCGCAATACATATCCCCGGCCTTCATTGGACGGCGAAACACCGTCAGCCATCAAGAACGAACAAGAGCGTAGATGATCGGCTATAACGCGGTGGGAAAACTTGGCGTCTCCTTCTGCCTTCACGCCTGTCAGGGCTTCGGAGGCATTGATCAGGTTTTTGAATAGATCGATGTCATAATTATCGTGCTCACCTTGTAAAATGGCCGCAATTCGCTCCAGGCCCATCCCCGTATCAATTGACGGTTTGGGGAGATCTACCTTTTCGCCGCTCGTCAGGCTTTCAAATTGCATGAAAACCAGATTCCAAATTTCAATAAACCGGTCGCCGTCTTCCTCGGCTGACCCCGGAGGGCCTCCCCAAATATGGTCTCCGTGATCATAAAATATCTCTGAGCATGGTCCGCATGGACCGGTGTCGCCCATGGCCCAGAAATTGTCGGAAGTGGCAATTCTAATGATCTTGCTTTCGGGAAGTCCGGCAATCTTGCGCCATAGATCAAAAGCCTCGTCATCATCAGCATAAATGGTCACCAGGAGCTTATCCTTGTTGAGACCGAAGTCCTTGGTCACAAGGTTCCATGCCATGTCGATAGCATGGTCCTTGAAATAATCACCAAATGAAAAATTGCCGAGCATTTCGAAAAACGTATGATGGCGCGCCGTATAGCCAACATTATCGAGATCGTTATGCTTACCGCCTGCGCGAACACATTTCTGAGATGTCACAGCGCGCGGATAAGGCGGCGTTGTAGATCCGGTAAAATAATCTTTGAACTGAACCATGCCCGCATTGGTAAACATCAGGGTCGGGTCGTTATCAGGCACAAGCGGACTGGACGAGACCTTTTCATGCTGATCAGAACCAAAATAATCCAGAAATTGAGATCGGATATCGCGAAGGCTGGTCATCGTAAATGCATTTCCTGTTTGTTTAATGCCCCCATATAGGAAGAGCGCCTGACATTGCCAAGCGCTCTTTTAGGCTAAGACGAATATTGAGCCCTTTACCGAGGGAAGAGGGAAATGATTATCGGTATGGCTAGACGTCAGACTAGGCCAAACCGATAATCTGGGCTCTTGACTCGTCTGAGCCAATCTTAGTTGATTATTGTATTTTATCCGGCAGACGCTTTGGCTTCGCCTTCGTCGCCCTGTTCACGATCCTTATCGTCTTTTGGCATGAGAAGTTCGTCAGAGATTAAACCTTCATTTCGGCGTACATGCTGTTCAATCTCATTCGCCAAATCAGGGTTCTCAAGTAAAAACTTGCGAACATTCTCTCGCCCTTGCCCGATCCGCTCTTCACCATAAGAATACCAAGATCCGGATTTTTCAACCACACCAGCCTTAACACCTAAATCAATGAGCTCACCGGTTTTCGATATACCTTCACCATACATGATATCGAACTCAACCTGACGAAATGGCGGTGCAACTTTATTCTTAACAATCTTAACCCGAGTCTGATTTCCGATAACTTCATCGCGGCTCTTAATAGAACCTATCCGCCGGATATCGAGGCGTACTGAAGAATAGAATTTTAGCGCATTCCCACCAGTTGTTGTTTCCGGTGAACCATACATAACTCCGATTTTGTGACGAATTTGATTGATAAAAATAACCATGCAACCGGATTTAGCGATCGAACCGGTAAGCTTTCGAAGAGCTTGGCTCATCAGGCGGGCCTGCAGGCCTGGTAGGCTATCACCCATATCGCCTTCAAGTTCAGCGCGGGGTGTCAAGGCTGCTACCGAGTCAATCACAAGCACATCCACGGCGCCGGATCGAACAAGCGTATCGGCAATTTCCAATCCCTGCTCACCTGTGTCGGGCTGAGAGATCAAAAGCTCATTCACATCAACACCAAGCTTGGCCGCATAAACAGGATCCAGAGCATGTTCCGCATCAATAAACGCAGCCACACCACCCGTTTTCTGCATTTCAGCCACACAGTGCAGAGACAATGTCGTTTTACCGGAGCTTTCCGGTCCATAAATTTCAATTACACGGCCCTTGGGAAGACCGCCAATGCCCAAAGCAATATCTAAACCAAGAGACCCCGTGGAAACAGCCTCAACATCCATACTCGCCTTTTGACCAAGGCGCATAACTGAGCCCTTTCCAAATGCGCGATCTATCTGACTTAACGCTGCTTCAAGAGCAGAAGACTTATCTGCGTCCATGGGATTCCCTACTACTTTTAATCTCGCCTTATTATTGGCCATTTCTATTCTCCAAATTAGATCACCGGAGCCCTTCGGTCATCTGTTTATTTTGCGGCTGGAAATGGACTGCCGTAAGGCCGTGTACACATTTTGTTCTGCAAACGCAAGAAAAAAGAACATAAATAGAACAAATATTCTCTGCGTGGATATTAAGCCGCTTCTCCGATTTGTTGTTTTACTTTTTCAGCGAGTTGAATGAGCGTAAACGGCTTGGGAAGGAATGTTACATCAGGTTCTTCGGCCAAGAGCTCGGAAAATTCTTCCTCGGCATAACCAGATATAAATACGATTCGTGTTTCGCCAAGCATAGGCCGTGCCTTTTTGAGGAGAGTTGGACCGTCCATTCCAGGCATCACAACATCAGAGATCATAAGATCAAACGGGGCATCAGAATCCTCTATGATCTCATAGGCTTCTTCACCATCACAGGCTTCAGTCACAGTATATCCGCGCTTACGAAGCGTCTTGGCTGCAATAATTCGGACTGAATCTTCATCCTCAACAAATAGAATATGTCCGCTTCCTGCCAAATCGGAAGGCGCCTTAGGGACAGGAGCCTGAACACTGGAGCTTTTAGCAACAGAACTCGCCGGTACGTCGGAATCGGACATGGCCGACTTATCACCTTCAGGCAGATAAATTGTGAAAACTGTTCCGACCCCAACTTCGCTTTCCACCGCCAAATGACCACCTGACTGCTGCACAATTCCGTAGACCGTTGAAAGCCCTAGACCTGTCCCTTCTCCTTGCCCTTTGGTTGTGAAAAATGGCTCGAATATTTTAGCCTTCACCTCATCGCTCATACCGCTGCCCGTATCCCGAACGGATATCGTGACAATCTGCTCAGTTTGGATCTGCTCAAGGCTAGCTTTTAGCCTCGGGTTTTCGATTTCTTCTTTTGAAATCACCTGACTTTCAATCGTTATTAGACCGCCCCCCTGGGCTTTCATCGCATCCCGAGCATTCACGGCAAGGTTCATCAAGACCGTATCAAACTGGCTCTTATCAACGCGTATCGGCGGCAAATCACGACCATGTTTAATGTCTAGTCTCGCCTTTTCCCCTAATACTTGCTTCAACGTTACAGCCATGTCAGAGAGTGTTTCCGATACGTCTAGGTTCTCAGCGCGGATTGTTTGCTTGCGCGAATATGCCAAGAGTTTTTTCACCAAAGCTGCAGCTCTGTTTACATTCGCATTAATTTGCTGGAGCTCCGGATAGGAGGGGTCTCCAATGGGATGGCGACCTAATAGCGTGTCAGTATAGAGACGGATTGCGGCGAGCAGGTTGTTAAAATCATGGGCTATTTCAGCTACCAGACGACCAATTGCCTGCATTTTTTGTGATTGAACCAATTGATCTTCAAGGGCTTTGCGGGCTGATATATCCACAAGATATAATCGCGCCGTGTCTCGAGCACGATCCGAGACCATATAAATGCTAACAGAAACACCGTCTTTACCTTTTATAATCGCGTCAACGGGATGATCCGGGGACAATTCTTTTGCACTAAGTTCAAGGAGCTCCTGATCAGAAGACTGCCCCCCCAAAAAAGATGAAATTTTCTGCCCAGCCACATTATGCGCCCCGGTTAAGCGCGCAAAAGAAGCATTTGATCGTGTAATTTTCGCACGTTTCAAATCCGTGCTGTCCAAATCTACCATTGCAAACGGGGCATCCAGACTCATTCCGGCAAGTGGAGCATTTTCGACCATTTTTCCGCGACTTTCAGAAAGCATGTCATTGTCATTAACAACAACGCTGGAATGTCCGTGAAATGCGATACTGGCCATGAATTCGCCTGTCGCGCGCTCATGCCAGTTGGCTAGAAGAACGATGGGGGTAGCGATATCCTTGCGGGTAATGAGACGCGTATCAAACCGTACGATCCGGTCGGTTTCTTTCGGGCTATTGAGGAGCCCATCTGGATGTTCAATGACTTGATTGAGATTAAGGCCCGCGATCTCAGACGACCCTATCCAATCCTTGAACACGTCATTCGCCGCAACCAACTCGCCATTGTCTGTTACGGTCGCCAAACCAATAGGCGCTTGTGCCAAAAACTGCCCATCTCGAGACGCATCGACACCCAAATCGATAACCTCCCAATATTGCTGACTTTTGAAGACTGTCACGCGAAGGAGATATCTTTGGACCTTTTCGTCTATTGCCCAAACCTCTATCTCATCTTCTCCAAACGCGTCTTCGTCCTCAAGGTGCGATAACCGATAGATTATCGATTTGGTTAATTCTGGCGCGTTCTCAAATATTTTTTGCGGCAGCGGCGGCACACCCTCATTAGGCGCTAGACCAAAATTTGCAGCGAGTTCAATATAACTATCATTGGCCCTGACGGCTTTCCCATTTTCAACGATCAGTCCTGCATAGGCGCTCCTCGCAAAAACCCTTTCCAATACATGCGATACAGGCACGGCAACCTGAAAAGCTGCGGTTTCAGGTTTTCGAAAAATCTGAGACAAAAGCATTAACGCGCCGAACGCAGAAATCAGTCCGAATATCAACCAGGATCGCGCGCCGTAAACAGGCGAGTAATAATAGCCCAGCAAAAGCCCCAAAACAACGAGCGCGCCCAGAAATAGTTTCCATAAACCATTCCGGCGCGGTCTGGGCATATACTCGTTGTTTTCGTTGTCGCGAATCACAGAAACCATAGACAGAGATAATCACTATATTTCTGCTGCAGGTAAAACGAATTCGAATTATTTTTAAAACTGGGCTTATTGCAATGATCCAAAAGGCGTGTAAATTTAATGCGCGGAGGAAATGTTATGAACTTTAAATATGTTATCGGAACGGCGTTGGTAAGCACAGGTCTAATCGCCTTAGCAGCCTGCAAGGAAGCGCCAGTTAATAATGCTTCTAAATCAGAAACTGTTCTGTCCCAGCCCGCAACAACAGCCATAGACATCAACGCAAAGCTGGATCAATGGTTTGACGCCAAGTTTATGGAATCCGTAAAACGCAGTCCTATGGCGCTTGCGCAAATCGGCATAAAAGAACGGACCGACGAATGGGACGACTTCTCGCGCGATGGCGCCATCGAAGACTTGGAATTTTCAAAAAGCCTACTCGCAGATTTAAAGGCAAATTTTAATCGAGCTGATTTGAGCCCCGAACGCCAGCTTTCCTATGATCTATTTGTCAAACAAATAGAAGACTCGATCGAAGGCGACAAATGGTGGGGTTATGGCTATGCCTTTAATCAAATGTTTGGCGCGCAATCTCGAATTCCGACATTTATGAAAAACCAGCATCGGGTAGATAATATTGAAGATGCTAAAGCTTATATCGCTCGCCTCAATGGCTCCAAAGAAATGATGGGAACAATTGTTGCCAATGCCGAAGAGTCTGCTGCGAAAGGCATCATGCCGCCCAAATTTGTCTATGATCATGTCATTCGAGACATCGGAAACATAATGTCCGGTTTTCCTTTTGATAATAGCGATACACCAAGCGTTTTGATGGAAGACTTCCGAAGCAAAGTTGACAAGCTCAATCTGGAGCCTGACGTAAAAGACGAATTATTGGGTCAAGCAACCAACGCTCTGAGAAACTCGGTCGCGCCGTCTTATGCGAACTTGCTTCAAGTGATGGAGTCACAAAAGGCCAAAGCCACTGATGAAGATGGCGCCTGGAAACTCCCAAATGGCGACGCGTTCTACGCCTATCGCTTAAAACGAATGACAACCACTGATATGACCGCAGATCAAATTCATGATTTGGGTCTGGCGGAAGTCGATCGTATACACGGAGAGATGCGCGACATCATGAAAAAAGTTGGTTATGAAGGCACGCTTCAAGAGTTTTTTGAGCACCTAAAAACCGATCCAAAATTTGTTTATGAAGACAGTGATGCTGGTCGAGAGGCCTATCTGGCCGAAGCAACCCGTATGATCGACACAATGAAAGAACAGTTAGGCGATTATTTCCTGGTCGAGCCCAAGGCCGATCTGGAAGTTAGAAAAGTAGAAGCCTTTCGCGAAAAATCCGCGGGCAAGGCCTTTTACAATCGACCCGCTCTGGATGGGTCGAGACCCGGTATTTACTACGCCAATTTATATAAAATCTCGGATATGCCTAAATATCAGATGGAAGCCCTCGCCTATCACGAAGGTATACCAGGACATCATATGCAGTTTGCTGTGACTCAGGAGCTCGACATTCCGAAGTTTCAGCGCTTTGGCAGCTCGACCGCGCATTCCGAAGGATGGGGACTTTATTCAGAATATCTGCCCAAGGAAATGGGCTTTTACCAAGACCCATATTCCGATTTTGGCCGCCTGGCGATGGAGTTATGGCGAGCCGCCCGCCTCGTGGTCGACACAGGCCTACATGATAAAAAATGGACACGCCAAGAAGCAATAGATTATCTATTGACCAATACACCTAATCCGGAAAATGACTGCATTAAAGCCATCGAGCGATATATCGTTATGCCTGGTCAAGCAACGGCCTATAAGATTGGCATGAATAAGATCCTGGATCTGCGAGAAATGTCGAAGAAAAAACTCGGTGATCAATTTGATATTCGCGAATATCACGATGTCGTTCTAGGCGCCGGTCCTGTACCCCTCAGCGTCCTAGAAATGCGAGTCAACGATTGGATCAATAGTAAGAATTAATTTTTGATTAGGGCTATTCTTTCAGCCCTTTTTATTTCTTTCCCCGTACCGTGTTCCTAGGCCGATTATATCAGCTGTCTTACGGGGATAGAATGTCAAAGAATTTAAAACGATTCCTAATCGGAAGCTCTGTTATATTGCTGACCGCCTGTGGTGGTGGATCCAGCTCAACACCATCTACACCGCCGCCTTCGAGCGGAAGTGGAGGCTCAACTCCCCCGACGACCACAAAATCTGTGTCGACCTTGGAGACAGAGGCCGATGTCGCTAACTTCCGGGCGCTCGCAGGGTTTGGATCATCTCATGATGAACAGAAAAACCTATTGGGAACTGATGCAGCGGATTGGTTGGCCCAGCAGTTCAAAGCCAGCCCAACCTATTATCTTGATAGCCTGTTAAATCGACAGGCCTCGGGCGCTGAGTTTTACAACTGGGAACATAGAGCGGCCTTTTGGGATGCTATGGTTAAGAACGAAGACGAACTCCGTCTGCGTATGGTTTACGCTCTGTCCCAAATTCTCGTCGCATCGGATGAAGCCATGGGCGACCAACCCCTGACAATGGCCTATTACATGGATGTCTTATCCAAGAATGCCTTCGGAAACTATCGCGATCTTTTGCAGGACATTACCTACTCACCAGCGATGGCAAAATATTTGACATATATGCGAAATCGTAAAGGCAATCCCAAAACCGGGCGTATGCCGGATGAAAACTATGCTCGCGAGATCATGCAGCTATTCACGATTGGATTAGTTGAACTCGAAATGGACGGCACCCCGAAACTCGAAAATGGAAGTCCGGTCGAAACCTACACAAATGACGACATAATTGGACTGGCCCGCGTCTTTACGGGACTTACTTATAAGGGCCCGGGTTTTTGGGAGAAAGATGATGATGCCGGATATTCGAAACTCGTTGCCTATGCCGACAGGCATTCCGAATTGGAAAAGTCTTTCTTAGGTAAAACCATCAACGCCGGGACTGGACCTGAGGACAGCATAAACCAGGCTCTTGATCATCTGTTTGAGCATCCCAATGTTGCGCCTTTTATTTCCAAACAACTTATTCAGCGCTTCACGATGAGTCATCCATCGCCGGACTATGTCAGGCGGGTAGCTCAAGCCTTTGAAAGCGGGTCCTTCATGGCACCCAATGATACGGTTTTTGGAACAGGTGAAAGAGGAGACTTGAAAGCCACTTTAGCAGCGATCCTTTTGGACGAAGATGTTCTACCGGGGGCTGCCAAATCTGAATCTACCGGCAAAATTCGAGAACCAATTCTACGCTGGGTACACTGGGCAAAAGCCTTTGAGGTTGCCGAAGTCAGCGCGCGTAATGAATGGACCCTTCTCTATTCCGAAAAAAGCAAAAGACTATCCCAAAGGCCTTTCGGGTCGCCATCTGTGTTTAATTTCTACCGTCCGGGCTATGTCGCGCCAGGAAGCGAAACCGGGAAAGCTAATCTGACGGCCCCTGAATTCCAGATCGTACATGAAGGCGGAGTGATCGGATACGCAAACTTCATGAGCGATTTTATCTTGGATCGATCATCAACCGTCGACGATACTTGGAATACATTTATCCCGGATTACACACGCGAGATGACAATGGTGGATGATCCGGATGCTCTCATCCAGCACCTCGACAACCTCCTTCTAGCTGGACGCATGAGTGATCAAACACGAGATCGAATAAAACTCGTTCTGGCTGAAATGCCGATCCGCGAAGATGTGGATAATACTGAACAAGATAAATTTGCGCGCATCGGCGTGGCCATCACAATGACCGTTACCGATCCGGCATTTGCGATCCAATAGGCAGAGAGTAATCATGACGACTAAAATGAATAGAAGAAACTTTTTGTCGATGGCCAGCGCTGCAGGGTTACTTGGCTTGTCAGGCGCTGCTTTCTCGCCAAACGCAAATGCTGCCAATGTTGAGGGATATAAAGCGCTTGTCTGCTTATTTCTGGATGGAGGCATGGATCAATCCGATACGGTTTTACCTTATGATCAAGCATCTCACGACGCTCTCGGGGAGATGCGACAAGGTTTATTTAGTTCATATGGCGTAGGAACTGGACAATCCTCACGCGATATTGAAAATCTTTTGGAACTTTCACCGACGAATAGTTCCGATTTTGGTGGACGTAAATTTGCGCTACCCAATGAATTGTCTCCATTGAAATCCCTGTTTGATGCGGGCAATGCTGCGATTATCGGGAATGTTGGACCATTGGTTGTGCCCTTGGATAGAACAAGCTTCGAAAGTCCCAATAGCGTGAAACCGAAACGCCTGTTTTCCCATAATGACCAGCGGTCAACCTGGATGTCTCAGGGCACCGAAGGAACACGTTATGGATGGGGCGGAAAATTCGCCGACATAATGTCTCAAGCCGACACGACCAGCGATCCCAAATTCGCTGCTATTTCCGCTAATAACAATAGTGTTTTCCTGGCTGGCGAGACTGTTAGACAATTTGCAGCCCCGGTTAGCGGCGCGGCCAATTATAATTACCTGACTAAAAAATGGCTTCTGTCATCTGGTCGTAATTCCGATGTCGCTCGGCAAATACTCAAAGAGCACTTTGCCAGTCAAAACCACAGTTCGGAAAATTTATATATGAAAGATATGATTGGCTATAAGCGGCGGTCTATCGAGAACCTAGATGCATTTTTACCAGCATATGAAAGCGCGCCTATTCTCAATACCATGTTTCCGGATACAAAGCTGGGAGAACAGCTCAAAACAGTGGCTGAAACTATTAGTGTTCAACTCGCGCTAAATGTTAACCGGCAGGTATTTTATGTTCGTCTTGGTGGTTTTGATACCCATGACAACCAGGCGAATGAACTGCCTAAACTCCATTCTGACTTGGCCCAAAGTATCGCAAGTTTTTACGCCGCTTTGTCTGAGCTTGGAATGGAAAACAATGTCACGTTATTTACAGGATCAGACTTTGGAAGAACGTTGCTAGATAATGGCGACGGTACAGATCACGGCTGGGGCGGACATCAGTTTGTAGTCGGTGGCGCAGTCAAAGGAAATCAAATTTACGGCGAGCTACCTGAAATTGATCTAAGCTCGCAGCGTTATACCGAAAAGAGAGGCCGCCTCATTCCTGGCGTATCTGTTGATCAATATGCTGCCACTTTGGGAGCCTGGTTTGGGTTATCACCTACCGAACTCAGAGCAATCTTCCCAAATCTTGTGAATTTTGATTCAGATAATCTTGGCTTTATCTAAGCGCGGGTTCGTTCACCCCGTTCGTGCATTTCCTGAGCTTCGATTGACATCGTTGCGATGGGCCGAGCATCAAGACGGCCAACACGAATAGGATCCCCAGTTTCTTCACAATAGCCATAGGTTCCGGATTCTATCCGGCGCAAAGCTTTGTCGATTTTATTGGTCAGTTTCCGCAGGCGATCTCGCGTTCTTAGCTCTAACTGACGATCTGCATTTGCTGCGGCGGTGTCTGCAGGATCAGGATGCGAAACGTTTTCGCCCTGCAAATACTCCACAGTTTCTTTGGTTTGCGCTATAATATCCGCTTTCCAAGTCAGAAGCTTCTGTTTGAAATATTCCGTCTGGACCGGATTCATGAACTCCTCGTCATCCGAAGGTACGTAACCTTCAGGTATAACCACTTTCTTCGGTTTCTTGGCGCGTTTTGCCATAGCGACTCACCCCATAGGTATATTTTGTTTCGCGGGTAAATAAACGCAGACTCCCCATCTGACAATATATTATTTCACCGCAATCAAACGATCAAAACATTCTTGCAACGCACGTGCCATTTGCTTAGGAAGTCGTCGCAAAGGAGATAGCCATGCGATTTGACGGCACCAAAAATTACGTAGCGACCCAGGACCTGAAAATGGCGGTCAACGCAGCTATTACACTCGAAAGACCTCTATTGATAAAAGGGGAACCGGGAACCGGGAAAACTGTGTTAGCCCAAGAAATTGCGAAGGCTCTCGATGCTCCTCTGATCAACTGGAATATCAAATCTACAACCAAGGCTCAGCAAGGTTTGTATGAGTATGATGCCGTTGCCCGCCTGCGAGATTCTCAGCTAGGCGAAGGTAAAGTTCACGACATCGCCCATTACATCAAAAAAGGAAAACTCTGGGAAGCGTTTGAAAGTAAAAAGCGCCCTATCCTTTTAATTGATGAGATTGATAAGGCTGATATTGAATTTCCAAATGATCTTTTACACGAACTTGATCAGATGTCTTTTCACGTTTACGAAACTGGCGAAACGGTTACCGCTAAACAACGACCAATCATTATTATCACGTCTAATAATGAAAAGGATTTACCTGACGCTTTTTTAAGGCGCTGTTTCTTCCATTACATCCAGTTTCCAGATGCGGAAACAATGGAAAAAATTGTCAATGTCCACTTCCCGGATATCAAATCCCGCCTTCTAAGCGCAGCTATGAAGCGCTTCTATGAAGTGAGAGAAATGCCGGGCCTTAAGAAGAAGCCGTCCACGTCAGAATTACTTGATTGGCTAAAACTTTTATTGGTCGAAGATATCGATCCGGAAATCATTAAAGAAGCGGATCCTAAGAAATTGATACCGCCGCTTCATGGCGCCCTTCTAAAGAACGAGCAAGACGTTCATTTGTTTGAACGGCTCGCCTTCCTCGCCCGTCGCGAGGGTCATTAAATAACAAAAAAAAGACGATGCACAGGCATCGTCTTTAGCTTTTATATATTTCTACAACTAGCCTTTGACATCTTTGACAACGGTTTTCGCTGTCTCGACTGCTGTGAATTCAGCGCTGAGCATCGTCAAAAGCTTTTGTGCATCCTTCAAACTAAGATCCTTCAGCCAAGAGGTTGGATTTGGACACCCAACACGTTCGGCTGCGCTACTTAGATCTGCCGCCACATCGGTTGACTCTGCAGCCGGGAATATACTGTCGACGACCGGTTTAGCCGAATTAAAGACGACCTGATTAACGGTACCCGCAACAGTGTTCTCAACAAATGAACTTCCAATACCGAGTGCTGAAACGCCGCCGCTCGCAACGCCAGCAATTGTGCCCAGTGCGATCGTCTTGAGAAGACCTATACCCATACCTGAACCTGCAGGGTTGGCGATATAGGCCAAACTATTCATATTAAACTGACCGCACACAGGGTTGGCACCACTAGCACGTATTTGCGAAGCTGCGAGCGACATTGCCGGAGACATGACATCAACGGAAACACCAGCTGCATTAACCGTTCCATCAGCACTCGCATCCGCATCAACGACAGGTGCAATCTTATCTGCCGGAATTCCCGACAACAAAGCATCTGATCCCGAGCTACCTATAGTTTGGCATCCGCTTAAAGAAATTACGGCGAAAACTGCCGCGGTTAACGTTATAGACTTCATGACTATCCCCCAGGAAAAATTAAGTCGCGTGTCTATAATGAGATTTGAAGTAAGTTTTCCAGCAAGAATAGCAGTATGAGTTAAGATTATTCAGTAACTCGTGATGAAGATTACCCGGTAAAATCCCATAACTCGGGTACATTTGCCAGCGCGTCTTCATAATAGGCCTGAAATCCGGGCATTTTCACCTGATTCAAAAAGCCGGAATAACTCATATAAGATACCAAAAACCGCAAATCCTTTACCCACGGCGGCATAAATTTTGGAGGCTTAATTAAACCGTCGGCGGCTAAATGCGCGAGCGCCGGAATGTCCTCCAAATCTAACTTCCCAACAAATAACATTCTAATTAAATCTGCTCGGCCAAGTTTAACAACTGTACGCATAAAATTGTGCACCCTGAGAAGTCCATTTAAATAGACCATATCCTTTGTGAAGGGTGCCCCGCCAGAAATAACGCCGCCACGAAAAATCCGCCGCGTATTGTCATAGGCTTCTTCTGGATCGTTATGGCATTCTCGATAAAAATCAAAAACTTCTTTGAAATCCGCACCATCGATAGACATCTGGATTGCAATTACCCTGTCCGCCAATCGCCTGAACCGCCGAGGATCCATTGCTCCGCTAATGATTTCAGCGAAAACGGCCAGGCCTTCTTGTATTTCCGTTACCCGGGCATGCGCGCGTCCTAAAAAACGGAAATTTTTTTGTTGTCGTCCATTGAGCGTTGTCGCGACGTGGATTAGCGCTTCATGTTGCATAAGCTGTTCAACATCCCGCGGGGTAAACCGCGCTGTAGAATTTACCCGTATGCGGCGCGATCCAGCCAGCGCTTTTGATGGAATTTCAGCTGTCATTTCGATGACCGGTGCGACCGCTCCGAAATGTTGAGTCAGATTTGGTGCCAGACGTTCCGCGAACTCTTCTGCCGTTAGCCAGGTTTCATACCCATCTATAACAAGGTTTTCGACATCAAGCCCGTCAAGCGTCTGATCCATATGCCTGGCCAAATCAATAACTCGGGTTTTCCGATCGATAAGCGTTTCTGTAGGAACCCCGTATAACTGTGCTGACTGTTCAAAAAAACCTTTGGACCCGCGAGCACCCAGCATAACCGCGGTGCTCTCAATCGAACCGGCCATTCTATCAAGCCATTGTCCAATAACGTTTCCATTATCGATATATTTTCTGGCGTCTTTGACATGTTCAAAACAGGGTTTGAGATCGACCGGTTCATATTCCGGATTTGGAAGCTTACCGCTTTGCAAAAACTCTTTCTTCAAACTGTCGTCCCAGATCAATGACCCCAAAATCTTCATTGAACTTGTTGCGGCGTGCAGATGTTTGGCCGCCTTAACCTGACTTTCTGAGAGTTTCTTGGACATGACTAAGGCAATATTTCTTCGCCATCCCAGGCAAAAATTTTCCCGCTATCCTGCGGACTGACTTTCTCAACCACATCGAGGAGTCTTGAAGCACTAAAATCTGGGGAGAATAAATTAGCTTTGGCCATATTTGTTTGAAACGGTTTGGATAAAGGCGTATCCACCGTACCTGGATGTAAACCTATAACTGCCGAGTGCTTGAAACTCCGGCCATGTTCAATCGCAAGCGTTTTGATCATCATATTTAGAGCAGCTTTAGAACCTCGGTAGCTATACCAGCCCCCAAGTCTATTATCAGAAATAGAGCCAACCCGTGCTGAAAGCGCAGCAAAAACCCCTTTACGGTCTTTCCTCAGCTTTGGCAGCATGTGTTTCGCGATTAATGTCGGTAAAAAAGCATTCACTTCGAAAATCTTTTGCATATTTTGCATCGTGATCTGGCTTCGGTTTTTCTCGGGTCCAAATGTATCATCATGCAATAGGCCTATCGCACAAATTACAACATCAAGATTGGGCAAACGACTGGCAAGATCTCTTAATGTCTGGTCAGAGTACTCAGGACAACCGATGGGATGGATAAACTGACTCGCTTCGCAAATTGTTCGCGAAACCGCATAGACCCGATTGACGTTTCTGGTTTCCGCAAGGGATTGAACGAGGGCCTCCCCTATGCCACCAGACGCGCCGAAAACCGCGACATTTAAATCATCACCAAAGCCTTCCAGCCTTGGCATTACGAAGTTTCACCCTCGTTACCATCGTCAGCGACAGCTTCCTCGTCATCATTTTCGACAATTCGCTCGACCGAAACGACCTTCTCGTCGTCTTTGGTCCGAATGACCGTCACACCTCTGGCTGATCTTGATACAATCGAAATGTTTCGCACTGGACACCGGATGAGCTGGCCACCATCAGTAACAATCATGAGCTGATCATCATCTTCTATGCCAAATGACCGGACGAGCTTTGCATCGGGTTGACCTTTCTTTCGGCCTAGTTCTTGCGCGGTAACGCCCTGCCCGCCACGATTCATACAGCGATAATCATAAGATGAGCTACGTTTACCAAAACCATCATCAGCAAGGGTCAATACAAATTGTTCCGCAGCCCCCAGTTCAGCAATCCGTTCCTCTGATAAAGAGGTTTCTATCTCAGATGTATCGGCATCATCCTGAGCGTCATCTCCCAGAGCCCTGCGCATAGCATTTGCATGTTTCATATAAGCTCTGGCTTCATCGGTTTCGATTTCCATATGACGCAATATTGCCATTGAAATCACTTCATCACCGTCCTTGAGTTTTATCCCGCGAACGCCACTTGAAGTGCGCCCGACAAATCTGCGGATGTCTGTCGTTCTAAACCGGATTGCTTTACCCATAGCCGTTGTTAACAAAACGTCGTCATCTTCAGTGCATACCCGAACGTCAACAATACCGTCACCTTCGTCGGGCTTCATCGCAATCTTTCCACCGCGATTAACGCGCTTAAAATCAGCAAGCGAGTTACGGCGAACGCCCCCGCTTCGAGCGGCAAACATAATGTCCATCCGATCCCAGGCATCCTCATCCTCGGGAAGAGCCATAATCGAATTAATCATTTCGTCTTTATCAAGGGGCAGTAAGTTTACCAATGCCTTACCCCGCGTGGCCGGGCCGCCAATCGGCAACTTCCAAACTTTAAGTTTGTAACACATGCCGGTTGAAGAGAAAAATAAGACCGGTGTATGCGTCGAAGCAACAAACACCGTTGTGACATAATCTTCATCTTTGGTTGCCATACCCGAGCGGCCTTTACCGCCGCGGCGCTGCGCCCGATATGTATCAAGAGCGGTGCGTTTGACATAGCCCTGAGATGTGACTGTAACGACCATATCTTCGACAGCAATCAAATCTTCATCGTCAAAATCGATTCCGCCTTCAATAAACTCGCTGCGGCGCGGAACGGCAAATTTGTCTTTCACCTCAGCCAGTTCGTCTTTTATAATAGCCGTCACGCGATCTCGTGATCTCAAAATATCAAGATAGTCGGCGATTTGGGCGGCCAGTTTTTCGGCTTCGTCAGTGATCTCATCCATGCCGAGCTGCGTCAGTTTTAACAGGCGCATATCGAGAATAGCTTTAGCCTGTTCTTCTGTCAGACGGATCGTTCCATCATCATTTAGACGTGACCGAGGATCAGCGATGAGCTTAAGGAATGGTTCCATTTCTCGCGCTGGCCAATCCCGTGCCATGAGATTTTCTCGTGCATCTCGCGGGTTCGCAGACGCCCGAATAATTCGGATTACCTCATCAATATTCGCAACAGCTGTTGCTAACCCTACGAGTATATGCGCACGATTTCTGGCCTTGGCGAGATCAAATTTCGTACGGCGGGCGATGACTTCTTCCCGAAATGCAAGAAACGCTTCCAGCATTTGTTTGACCGTCATTTGCATCGGTCGGCCGCCATTTAACGCCAGCATATTACTTGAGAAATTTTGCTGAAGTTGAGAATATCGGAAAAGCTGGTTAAGAACCACGTCGGGAACGGCGTCGCGCTTAAGCTCTATAACCACCCGCATACCATTTCGGTCCGACTCGTCCTGTAAGTGCGCAATGCCTTCAACTCTTTTGTCGCGAACAAGCTCAGCGATTTTTTTGATCATATTCGCTTTGTTGACTTGATAAGGAATCTCGGTGACGACAATCGCATGTCGATCTTTTCGGATCTCTTCCATATGCGTTCGAGCCCGCATAATGATAGACCCTTTACCTGTGGTCACACTTGATCGAGACCCCGAGCGTCCCATGATTAAACCGGCCGTCGGGAAATCGGGGCCCGGAATATATTCTAGCATCTCCTCATCTGTGAGGTGGCCATTCTCTAGAAGCGCAATTGCACCGTCAATGACTTCCCCAAGGTTATGGGGCGGAATATTTGTTGCCATGCCGACAGCAATGCCGCCAGCACCATTAACAAGAATATTAGGAAAACGAGCCGGAAGAACCACAGGCTCACTTTCGGACGCATCATAATTGTCCTGATAGGCAACGGTGTTTTTTTCGATATCGGCGAGTAGAGCTGCCGCCGGTCGGTCCATCCGGACTTCTGTATACCGCATAGCAGCCGGGCGATCACCATCCACGGAACCAAAATTACCTTGTCCATCCAGCAAAGGAAGACTCATAGAGAAGTCTTGAGCCAGACGTACAAGCGCGTCGTATACAGCACTATCTCCATGGGGGTGATATTTACCAATCACATCACCAACAACCCGTGCGGACTTTTTATAAGGCTTTTCGCGGGTGAACCCATTTTCATGCATGGAATACAAAATTCGGCGATGCACGGGCTTTAAGCCGTCTCGAACATCGGGAATAGCCCTCGAAACGATCACACTCATAGCATAATCAAGATAGGAACGTTTCATTTCCTCTTCGATCGCAATCGGCGAGATGCCATCTTCGTCTGGTGTTTTTGGACGACCCGGCTCTTCGTCTTCGGGTATGTCGTTTTCGTCGCTCATAGTCTCTTTCGCTTACCGCCACCGGTCGTCTCTTTGCTTGTAATAAGCTAAATTTAACCAGATAAAATTGCACCCTCGAATCGGGCGCAAAGCTCTCGATATTCTAGCATTACTAACCAGCGAACTCAAACCATTAAGGCCAAGCCTGTGTCGCTGAAAACGGATCTTTAGGGGACTATATTTTGCCGCTTCTTAATGGCGTGCTAGCAAAGGAATTCACGAATAAATGTGGAATTCTAGAACCTTAGGATTTGATTCTGATTGAAGACTCATTGATCTTCTGTCCGATGATCCGAAATATTTCTTTGAAGCTTTTAGCGTCCGCTGCGTCAAAGTAATGTTCCTTTTTATCTTCCAGTACATCGGCGCGACAGCGGGCTAAAGCCTGCTCCCTAGAATTCATATCATCACTATCTCGATTCCGATTTGACGAATTACCAAGATTTGCGTCCTCACCACATCGCCGTCGATCATTTCTAGCGTTCTTTGACTTCTTATCTTCATTTTCATCGTCCCAAGATGCACAATTCATCAAAAGTAATTGCCCTGCATCAGGCGCAGTGAAAGCCACAGCATAAACCTCAATTCCATCTTCGCGCATGGACAAACAGGATTGATATGAATTCTCGTCTAACACGAACGGATCACCTGCTGTGTTGGCGCCATCCGTCATAAAAATGACGAACTCATCTATCGACTCAACTGAAACCGATGGATCGTGAGACTTTCGAAAGCTACGATCTCGAAGTATTTGATTGTGGGCATTTTCAAGAGCTACACTCGTGTTGGTTGCTCCCCCAAATTGGAGGCCTTTAACGGCGTTTTCTATGTCGAGAAACCCCCACGACATATCATGTTCGGCTGCTAATCCCGAATTGAACGCTGATAGTCCCGTTCTGAAATGTTCATCAATTGAAGACTTATTCCTGACACCATCTTCAATCTCTGCGAACATCTGCGATGTGGCATCTTTTAGGGCCGTAAGTTTGACTTGCCCATCAGATGTCAATCCTCCCATGGAGCCTGATACATCCAAGGCAAAGGCAATGGTTAACGGATCCAATCCTTTTGGGAATGCCGCCAGACTTTTGTACCCAATATCTTTTGCTTTTGTACCAAACATCGCAGCAAAAGGCAGGTCGACATTCGTGTCAATATAAACCCGCACTTCACCAGCAGCGTCATCGAAATCGATTTCTGGCAAACCATTAATTTCGGCAGGCAGCATCTTTGCCGCGTTTTCGTTCAAAAACTCCTGAACGATCAAAATTCGATCTGGATTATCAAATGCATTGGCTCCTGCTAAAGCCGCCGCATCGGTAATAGCTGCGACCTTTGATTTGGTCGATATCATTCTGTTGATATCGATAGCAATCATCATGCAACCCAGTAAGGCTGTTGCGACAACGGAGAACATTATCGCGAATTGCCCGCTTTGATTACCCCAATAGGATCTTAAAATTTTCATACAGCCCTCAAACGCCCGAAAAATCAAAACGCAATACTTTTCCCGTCAGGCTTATGTCACAGACTTATTTCGCTTTCCTTGAGATTTAGAGTTAAGAAGGAATTGAAAAAACTTGGGCTCATTGTTGTGATCGATATCGCTTCAAAACTTATATACGCTTGACTTGATATTCTCATCCGCTAATCCCGCCTACAAGAATATAGGAGCTTAGCCATGCATGAATTTCGCAGTCACACATGTGGTGAATTACGTGCCTCAAATACCGGAGAAACCGTCCGATTATCGGGCTGGATACATCGTAAACGTGAACACGCGAATGCTCTGTTCATTGATCTGCGTGATCACTACGGCATTTCACAAATTGTCGTCTACCCGGTTGCAAGCTTCTATGAAGCCGCCAAGCGCTGTTCAGCTGAGAGCGTCATCACCGTCACGGGGGAAGTTCTGGCGCGGGATTCCGAAGCTATCAATTCAGACATTGAAACCGGAGAAGTTGAAATTCGGGCGGACGAGTTCCATATCGAAAGTCCTGCAGATCAAGTCCCGGTTCCAGTTTTTGGCGAACCGGAATATCCAGAAGACTTGCGATTGACATATCGATATCTCGACCTGCGTCGCGAAACCCTTCATAAAAACATTCTCCTACGCGGCCAGATCATCAACTCATTGAGACGGAGAATGATTGACCAGGGTTTCACAGAATTCCAAACTCCGATTCTAACTGCGAGTTCTCCAGAGGGAGCACGCGACTTCCTGGTTCCTTCGCGTCTCAATCCGGGTAAGTTTTACGCCCTGCCCCAAGCCCCACAGCAGTTTAAGCAACTCATCATGGTTTCTGGGTTTGATAGGTACTTCCAAATCGCACCTTGCTTTCGTGATGAAGATGCTCGCGCGGACCGTTCACCCGGCGAATTCTATCAACTCGATATTGAAATGAGTTTCGTAACTCAGGAAGACGTCTTTAATGCCATTGAGCCGGTTATGGCGGGTGTGTTTGAAGAGTTTGCCGACGGCCGCGAAGTTCAAACCCCATTTCCGCGAATTCCATATAAAGAATCGATGGAAAAATATGGTTCAGACAAACCAGATTTGCGTAATCCTATTCTCTTGAAGGACGTTTCAGAATACTTCAAAGACGACAGCCTAACTGGCTTCGGGATCTTTGCGAAAATAGTCGGAAATGGCGGAAAAGTCATTGCCATTCCAGCTCCAAAAGCCGCTGCCGAAAAATCGCGTAAGTTTTTCGATGATCTGGATAAGTGGGCCAAGAAAGAAATGCAGATGCCAGGGTTGGGCTATGCACGTCTGACAGATGGCGACGACGGCGAAACAAAGTCTCAAGACCCTGTCCTCAAAAACTTTAAGCCAGATCACCTAAAGAAGTTTCTGGAAGAAACAGGTTTGTCGACGGGTGACGGTGTGTTTTTTGCGGCAGGCAAGAAATC
This sequence comes from Hellea sp., assembly GCA_020629545.1. Classification (GTDB taxonomy): domain Bacteria; phylum Pseudomonadota; class Alphaproteobacteria; order Caulobacterales; family Maricaulaceae; genus JACOMS01. The sequence goes on along the minus strand of JAHDDC010000024.1, from coordinate 19,623 downwards.
AGACGTGTATAAATTGGCCGGCGCGGCGCGTAATGTGATCGGCGAAAAGCTGGAATTACTTGAAGACGGAGTGTTTAAGTTTTGTTGGATTATCGATTTCCCGATGTATGAATGGGACGAAGACAACAAAAAAGTCGATTTTTCACACAACCCATTTTCAATGCCCCAAGGCGGAATGGCGGCGCTAGAAGCGGCCGACACGGAAGAAAAGCAACTTGATTTATTGGCTTACCAATATGACATAGTTTGTAATGGCGTAGAACTTTCATCAGGGGCCATTCGAAACCATAAGCCAGAAATTATGTACAAAGCCTTTGAACTGGCGGGTTATGGTCCAGAGGTTGTAGAAGACAAGTTCGCCGGCATGATAAATGCCTTTAAATACGGCGCTCCGCCGCATGGCGGCATTGCACCTGGCGTTGACCGAATTGTCATGTTGTTGGCTGGTGCCAAAAATATTCGTGAGGTGATTTTGTTCCCAATGAACGGACAAGCTCAAGACTTGATGATGAACGCGCCGTCTGAGGCTGAGCCGAAACAATTAAAAGAACTCTATCTCAAACATCTACCCATTGAAGAAGGCTAGCCAACGCTAGTCTTCAATTTTGCGCCGCACGGCCATTAGGTCTGCATGAATTTTCTGAAGTTCGCGCTTGGCAGCGGGATTGGCCTCTTGCATCAAAATTTCAGTGTTTGAAATCGCACGATCTACTCTCATAGCAATTTCATTGTCGCGAGCTTTTAGCTGGGGATGTTCAGCCGCGTGTATATCCATCAATAAATCGCCAGTTCCCGCGCAGTAAGGTATCGATAAGCCAATCGGCAATTCAGTTCGGTGGTCCCCACACGCCAAATCCAGCTGTGCTTGTTGCAACCCTTCGACCCGCGATAATTTTGCCCCTTGCAATGATGCTCCGGATAGATCCGTTCCATGCAAGATGGCAGTCCCAAATGTAGAGTCGCTGAGTTTTACGTTTCGGAGACTTGCACCTGTCAAATTTGCACCGTCAAATTTCACCTTTACGAAATTTGAGTCTGAAAAATCCGTTGCCAAAGCCGACGCGTTCGACAAGTTAGCTTTTTGAAAGTCTGAGTTTGTAAAAACTCCGCGCGCCAGATCGGCCCCCGTTAGCGTTGCACCATTGAAATAGGAGTTGCGAATAACAGACTCGGTTATTGTCGCATCAGCCATATTCGCACCCTGCAATAAAACGCCATCACCTTCAACACGTGCCAGAAATGCACGCTTAAAATGTGCACCAGACAGATCTGATATCAAAATTTTTCCGCCAGACAAATTGGCTCGATTGAAAAGTGATCCCGTCAGATTGGATTGTTTGATCCGTAAACCATGCAAATCCTTCCCCGTAAAATTACAACCCGGGCAATCGCCAAAGTTCACGGTCACCCGACTATTTACTTTTTCTCTTTTCACCCATTGGGCTTCGGCCGGGACCGCCAAAAGGCCAGTCGCCGCAACCAAGGATAGCAATCGTGTTACAATAGATTTTTTCATTGGCTGTTCTATAGCACCCCTTGCCTGAACTACGAATAAATTTACGGTAATGTCCTGTAATTTATACTTACTATGAACACCCTGTTGTCGTCCCGCAAGTCTCACATTTTAAACATGTTCCGTTTCGAACGAGCGTAAAATGACCGCATTCGTTACATGAATCACCCGTATATCCACGAAACCGAGCTCCTGAAGACGACAATCGCGAACCTTTGGTATTTTCCAAAAGGTCCAAATTTTCCTGATCTAATTGGAGATTCAAGTCCTGTTCATTCGTTTCGATATCCGTCGCACGTTGCGTGAACGGGACCACATTCTCTTCCCGGCTTGTATCGCGGTTAAACCCTTTGGAGTAGCCCGGGAGATATAATTGCTCGCCGGGTTTGTTAGGGCCAGGATTACGCTCGGCTTCCCCTTGCCCGATATGATCTGGTGTTGCCTCATTTGGATTTACATGCGCCAGATCATGCCAACCGAGATAAGAAATACCAAGTTCTCTGAAAATATAATCCAGTATTGAATTTGAGAACTTAATACGGTCATTGCCGACAACAGGGCCGGAGGGCTCAAATCGCGTAAAGACAAAAGCTTCTACGAATTCCTCTAGCGGCACGCCATATTGTAGCCCGATAGAAATAGCGATCGCAAAATTATTCATAAGGGATCGGAATGCCGCGCCTTCTTTATGCATATCGATAAATATTTCACCGAGGCGGCCGCTTTCAAACTCGCCCGTATGTAAATAGACTTTATGCCCACCGATCGTTGCCTTTTGAATATAGCCCGTGCGGCGATCCGGAAGCCTTTCGCGTTCAGCCGGCTTTTCGACTATTCGTTCTATAACTTTCTCCACGACACGTTCTGCGGTATGATTTGCCTTTTTAGCCGCTGGTTGATCCAGACCATCTTCGAGCGCGTCGAGTTCTTCTTCAGCAAATAATAAACTATTCAGTGGTTGTGAAAGTTTTGACCCATCGCGATAAATCGCGATCGATTTAAGCCCAGTCTTCCAGGCGAGATCATAAATATCCCGACAGTCTTCAATAGAAGCGTGAGACGGCATATTTACAGTTTTAGAGATCGCACCAGAAATAAATGGCTGAGCTGCGGCCATCATCATGACGTGGGATCTTGCAGATAAAAACCGGGTGCCTGTCCGTCCACAAGGTGTCGCACAATCAAATACATCCAGATGTGCATCTTTTATATGTGGCGCCCCCTCTAATGTCATTGCGCCAGCGCAATAAACGTTCGCGGCAACAATATCCTCTTCAGAAAACCCCAATAGCGGTAAAAGGTCATGCCCGCTCTTCTCAAGTTGTTCACTCGTTAGCCCCAATGCTTCTTTGCAAAAATCCGGGTCTAAAACTGAAACAGAAAACGCATAGCGAATGTCAAATGCATCCTTAACGGCGTCTTCAATTTTTCCGATCTCGTAATCGCTAAACCCGCGGGTTTTAAGGACATTATGACCGATCGCGGGAGAACCTTTTAGCGTAGCGCGACCCAAAGCAAATTCGATAATATCTTCTATTTCGCTAGGCGCATATCCAAGAGCTCTCAACGCTGTCGGAACAGCTTGATTGATAATCTTGAAATGACCACCACCCGCCAATGACTTAAACTTCACCAGCGCGAAATCGGGTTCAATTCCAGTCGTATCACAGTCCATTAGCAGCCCAATTGTACCTGTCGGCGCTATAACGCTAACCTGAGCGTTTCTAAAACCATGAACGCTGCCCTTTTTTTCAGCCGCGCGCCATGATTTGATGGCGCGATCGACTAAACCTTCAAACGGGCATTTTACTGTATCCAATCCCATCGGTCGGTAAGACAGCTTGTCATATGTTTTTCTATTTTCCGATGCACGGCGATGGTTTTGTATAACGCGCATCATCGGATCCCGATTTTTCTCAAATCCGGGAAAAGCTCCCATAAACTCAGCCATTTCAGCCGATGTTTGGTAAGCGACACCAGAAAGCAAGGCTGATATTGCACCGCAAGCTGCACGTCCCTCGTCACTGTCATACGCTATTCCGCTGGACATGAGGAGCCCGCCAATGTTCGCAAATCCAAGTCCAAGCGTTCGGTAACGATAGGATTTTTCGGCAATAACCGCTGCTGGAAATTGGGCCATCATTACCGAAATCTCTAATACGATAGTCCATAGTCGGCAGGCATGCACAAAACTGTCGACATCGAAACCACCGTCTTCGTTCCGAAACTTTATCAAATTTAGCGATGCGAGATTGCAAGCTGTATCATCTAAAAACATATATTCGGAGCATGGGTTAGATCCCCTAATTTCCCCGGAGTCTGAACATGTATGCCAACTATTGATGGTGTCATGGAATTGCACACCTGGATCGGCGCTCGTCCATGCGGCTTTGGAAATTTTATCCCAAAGAAATCGCGCTGAGACGTTCTTGGCAACGGACCCGTCTACCCTTCGGATTAAATCCCAGTGCTCATCATTAGCGACAGCACGGATAAAAGCATTCGAAACTCTAACAGAATTATTAGCATTTTGCCCGGCTACCGTTGCATATGCATCACTATTCCAATCCGTGGTGAGCTCCGTGATTTCAATACTGTCTATACCCTGTTTTGCCAGAGACATGGCACGCTCTATTATTCCTGTTGGAACCCCGTCACGCCGTGCATATTGCATTGCTCGCTTTAGAGCAGTGTTCTTGGAGGGATCAAAACAATCTGACTGAGAACCCGAACAGTTTATGGCAGCATCCATTATTGCACTGAGACGTTTCTTTAAAACTTTACTCCCTGCAACGAGCGCCGCAACTTTTAGTTCTTCTTCTGTTTTCCAATCTATGAAGGCTTCAATATCTGGATGATCAATATCCACGATAACCATTTTGGCGGCTCGGCGCGTCGTACCACCTGACTTAATCGCTCCCGCAGACGCGTCTCCTACCTTTAAGAAGCTCATCAGACCCGATGACTCACCCCCGCCGGACAGCGGCTCATTTAAACCGCGAAGATTTGAAAAATTCGTCCCGGTTCCTGATCCATATTTGAATAGACGGGCCTCCCTGTGCCACAGATCCATGATCCCGCCCTCGCCTAGAAGCCGGTCATCTACCGATTGAATAAAACAAGCGTGAGGTTGAGGACGTTCGAAAGCATTCTGTGATTTTTCTAATTTACCTGTCTCGTGATGAACAAAGTAATGACCCTGCGCAGTTCCCTCTAATCCATAAGCCCAATTCAATCCTGTATTGAACCATTGCGGAGAATTTGGGGCCGCCATCTGGGCCGCGAGCATGAAACGGACTTCATCATAAAAAGCTCTGGCGTCTTCTTCTGCGTTAAAATATCCGCCGATCCAGCCCCAATAGGTCCAGCAGCCTGCTAACCGATTAAATACATCTCTCGCATCGTTTTCACCCTTTGTCTTTTTTCCGACTGGCACGCGTTTTTGTATCCATGCTGGAATATTTGGATCTTTTAGGGGTTTAGTTTTTTGAGGTACGCCCGCTTTTCGAAAGTATTTTCGGGCTAAAATATCACAGGCAACCTGAGAAAACCCTTCCGGTACTATGAACTCACCTGACGATGACATAATCGATCCATCGAGCCGGCGCAGTTCACTACTGACTGTTTTAAATGATAAATCCGCATACGGGCCGTCGCCATCACGGGTAAATTTTCGAGAAACTTGCATTGGCACCTTCCAGCCTAAAGATAGGCTTTATTCCCCCTTATCGCAAGGCAACGTAAACACCTTAAAAAACTGTATATTTTTCTTTAACTAGTTTTTAGATCGAATCGCGTATACTCGATACAATGTTAAACTATATCGTCATACCCGGAGCGATATTGGGCGTCCTGTTAATGGTCGCTGTGTGGGCCATTGATAGCCGGACGCCGGATTCGCCTTCTGAATAGATAATTCGCTAATTGATAGTCGGAGATTAATCGATTGGCGTTTGATCCACCCAGATCAACTTCTCCGTATTGAAATTCATTTCTTTGACTTTTAATTCAAATCGATCTTTCACGGATTGGGGTAATTTTGGGTTTCGGGACAATAGCCACAGATACTTTTTATTGTGATTTGTCACAAAACTGTGCTGATATTCACTATCCAAATCAAAGACAACATAAGGTCCATAGAAAGGGCCAAAAAATGATACTTTAAGATGCCCTTTGTCAGGTCCGTCTACAAAATAAGCCTTCCCAACAGCATCCTTCCATTTTTCATCTTTGGCTTTGTAACCCCGGTTTACGACGTCTATACCGCCATCCTCTCGCCGAGTATATTGAGCTGTAACCTGAGAAAGTCCTTTTTCAAATCGGTTATCAATCCTGGCAACTTCATACCATTTCCCAAGATAACGATCAGCTTGGAAATTTGAAACAGGAACAACGTCTGGCGCGAGTGTTGTCGAACAGCCCGCAAATAGAAATGATACCAACAAAAAGACCGCAATAAAATACTTCTTCATTTCAAAAAACCTGTTGTACCAAAGATAAATCGTTACTATTCCCCAGCATATGACCAGTATTTCTCCGCTTTTCAAACCCTTTAGCTGTAAAAACCTGCACCTTGACAATAGAATTGTCATGGCGCCCATGACCCGGAACATGTCGCCGGACGGCGTTCCAGGACAAAATGTTGCGGATTACTATGCCAGACGCGCAGCTGCTGATGTGGGTTTGATTATTACGGAAGGAACCAGTATCGATCGGCCCGGCTCCTCTGACAACGCAAATGTCCCGAATTTCTACCAAGATGATGCCATTAAAGGCTGGGAAAATGTGGCTCGCCAGGTTCATGCAAAGGGCGGAAAAATTGCGCCCCAGCTCTGGCACGTCGGCATGACCCGTAAACCCGGAAAAGGGCCCTTTCCAGACGCCATAAGTGATGGCCCTTCAGGCATCACCCATACAGGCAAACAAGTTCTTCCAGAACCTAGCGAGTCGGATATTGCGGATATGATTGCATCTTTCGGCCGCGCCGCAAAAATCGCCAAAGAGATCGGGTTTGACTCGGTGGAAATTCACGGAGCGCACGGATATTTGGTTGATGAATTTTTCTGGGAAGGCATGAACATCAGAAGCGACCAGTATGGAGGGTCCATCGAAAACCGCTCTAAGTTTGGCGCGGACGTAATAAGATCTATTCGGAGCGAAGTCGGTGAAGACTTTCCAATTATACTTCGCTTCTCTCAATGGAAACAGCAAAACTACGATGCAAAGTTGGCGAAGACCCCCAAAGAGCTGGAACGTTTTCTCGGTGGTTTGGTAGATGCAGGCCTCGATATTTTTCATTGTTCAACGCGTCGTTTCTGGGAGCCGGAATTTGATGGCTCAGATCTCAATCTGGCAGGATGGGTAAAGAAAATCACCGGATTAGCGACAATTACCGTCGGTTCGGTTGGGCTATCTTCGGACTTTATCGGGTCCTTAGTCAATCAGGAAAGCTCTGAAAAACGATCGCTTGATGAATTGTCGGAACGTCTTGAGAAAGGTGAGTTTGACTTGGTTGCTGTCGGTCGCGCCCTCCTTCAAGATCCGCTTTGGGCACAGAAAGTTAAAGCCGGAAAATTTGACGAGCTTTCGGATTACGACCCAAAAGCTATGGCAGAGTATTTCTAGACTGCCAAATTGGATTTCGAGGTTATTTCATAGCCAGCTTTTTCGAGCTCAGTTTTTAGAGCCGATATATGCGCCGGACTGGTTTCGCAACACCCACCGATAATTGTCAGACCAGCGTCTACACAATTGAGGCCCCACTTTGCATATATTTGCGGGCTTAGGTCCTCACGCGCCGAAAGCGACTTGACCGTACCACCCGCGTCCAATCCGGCAATAGACTTAAACCCATTAGCGTACGCCCCTGTTGGAACACATGCATGATTTAAGACCTCAAGCGCCCTTTGAATCGTTTCCGGCATTGAACAATTGATCAAAACTGCATCAGCGCCCGCAGCAATGACTTGCTCCATTGCGTACTCTAAACTCTCGCCGGAACGTAAGGTCGAACTTTCATCATCACTCAAGGTGAAACTTGTCCATACGGGCATACCAATTTCTTCGACAGCTCGAGTGGCGGCTACCGCCTCACAAATATTGGATGCGGTCTCAACGATAAACAAATCGACGCCATCCTTTTGAAAATCTACAAGGTCTCGATAACTCTGGAGACATTCTTCTGAGGACGGCGCTAATTCAGGCTTATAGCTGGCGACCAAGGGCGGAAGACAGCCCGCAATCTCAACACCTTTGTCGGCAGTTTTATTTCTGGCCCGTCGAGCAGCTTCCTTGGCTGCTCGATGAATAGGAGCCATAAGATCCACTGTCGCATCACGAGATAAACGCTCAGTCGTCGCCGTATAATTGTTCAGCGTTATTACCTTGGCCCCTGCCTGTATATATTCCTCGTGGACCGTCTGAACCAGTTCAGGATTATCTAACATCACTTTAGCTGACCACAATGGCGTGGGTTCTTGATCTGAACGCTTGACGAGTTCCTGTCCCATCCCTCCATCAAGAAGTATGACTGAACGACCCATCTATTTTTCCAAGATCGCGTCAATCCGGCGCTGAGCAATCGGATGATAACCATTACGAGCCTGAGAATAGACATTCTTGGCCCATGTTTCTTTGCCATTGTCTTTCAAAGCCGCATAAAGCCTGTAAATAAATTTACCGCGCCCGACTTCCATCAAGAACTTACGAAGTTGCGGCATCACCGCGCGATAATCCGTTTTGATCGCTTGCATATACCACGCGAAGGCCGTTTCCGCATTCTTTGTGCCTGTTAGGCGGAAAGCTTTGTCAAGCTCAGCCATTTTGGGCTTGGAGAGATTATCCGGTAAAGTTTTCAAGAAATGTAGCCATTCATGCGTTGACCAATTCCCTGTCGGAATATCTTTGGCTTTTATCTCACCCGACAACCATTTAGCTTGAAGTTGGCTCACATTATCGAATGCCGAAGACTTTACCTGTCGAGCAGTGTCAGGAAGTCCGGGCCCATAAACCCAGGCATCAATTTCTTTCTGGCTGACTTTATCCGGATATTTGGCCCCTAAGTGCTTTTGCAAATAGTCTAGAAAATCTTCGGTTGTCACGCTTTTAAACGCATAGGTGTCGAAATATTGTTTTAAGAAGGGATCAAATTGATCTCTGCCATATCGGTCTTCTAGAAAAAATAGAAAATTCGCGCCCTTGATATATGCCACTTGCGTGAAGGCATCATCGGGATGCGCCAGATTTTCCGGCATTTTCAAATGTGTGAGTTCAGCGCTCTTGGCCGACGCGATTCCAGCTTTCAAGCTCTCCATATCCAGAGCTTGCTCCATATTCGCCCGACCTTCACCATAAAGAGCCTCCATCACTCTGTTTTCAACATAGGATGTGAAACCTTCATTCAGCCAGCTATCACGCCAACTTGAGTTAGTGACCAAGTTTCCTGACCAGCTATGGGCCAATTCATGTGCGACAACATTTGTCAGGCTTTTGTCACCTGCAACAAGCGTTGGGGTGAGAAAAGACAAGCGAGGATTTTCCATTCCGCCAAAGGGGAAACTGGGTGGTAATACAATTAGATCATAGCGTCCCCAGCGATAGGGGCCATATAACGCCGCATTGGCGTCTTCCATCATCGGCGTCTCTGAAAACTCTTCGGCGGACGCATCGAGAATATATTTCTCCGCGTAAACACCAATATGATCATTTATCGCTTTAAATTCGATATCTCCGACAGCAATAGCCAATAAATATGCCGGGATCGGTTGCGGCATTTCAAAACTATATTCTCCATCTCGCGGTGTATATGGGTCTTGATCTGCACTCATCAGCGCGAGCAATTCTGGTGGCGTTCGCAGGGTAGCCTCATATGTAATACGTACCGCTGGCGTATCCTGAACAGGCGCCATGGTTCGCGCATTGATGGCCTGAGCCTGTGAGAATAAATATGGATGCCGCTTTCCAGCCGTTTGAGCCGGGGAAAGCCATTGTAGTCCTTCTGCCTCTGGACTGGTTTCATAATCGATCAATATCTGTTGTGAACCTGCGGGAATTTTTACAACTAATGCCTGCCCCATAAGGTCGTCATCATCTGACAATGAATATTCGGCATCCGCCCAGTTCCCAGCGGACAAGAATTTAACGGATTCAATCGAAAGATCTTTTGCATCGAGAACCAGTTCCTCTGCGGATGGATCAAGCTTCTCAAATTCTATTCGCGCGGTACCGTCCAAAACCTTTCTGTCAAAATTGACATCCAGATCTAGATCTAGATGTGTCATTTGAACCTTATCATAATTCGCATAAGTGAACTTGTCGTTCTTAATCACTTTCCCCAATTGAGAATGGGTATCTGTTTCAGACTGAGAACCACAGGCGGCCAATCCGATAACCATAAGGCTTGCCGCTATTACTTTTAAATGATGCATTTCTGTTCCTCTAATTATCATATGGATTTTTATCGGCTCGAACAAAGAGTCGTATCGGCGTACCCGGCAAATCAAAATCTTCCCGAATACCATTTATGAGATATCGCTTATAGCTCTCAGGCAGTTTGGTTGCTCGTGAACATTTCAAAACAAATGTCGGGGGCCGTGTCTTTGTCTGCGTAATATATTTGGGTCGAATCCGGCGCCCGTTAACTGCAGGCGGGGGATGTCGCCGCACCTTTTCAATTAGCCAATCATTAAGATCAGCTGTTTTGACTTTAGCGCTCCAATCAATGTGGACCCGCTCAATTGCGGGCAATAAACGGTCGACGCTTTTTCCTGTCAATCCGGAAAACATTACAACAGGAATGCCTCGCAATTGGGGCAATAGGCGCCCCGCTTTTTCTCGCAAGGATTTCGCCATTTCTGATTTGTTTTCGACCAGATCCCACTTTGTGACGCCAATAACCATTGCTCGGCCTTCACGCTCACACAAAGCGGCTATTTGCATGTCCTGCTTATCAAATGGCATTGTGGCATCCATAAGCAGTATCACGACCTGCGCAAATTTTATGGCGCGCAGAGACTCCCCAACCGATAGCTTTTCCAAAGTTTCCTGAACTTTAGCCTTTTTTCGCATGCCCGCTGTGTCATGAAACTGAACACGTCGGCCAGCCCACATGTAATCAACCGTTATCGAGTCTCGCGTTACTCCGGCTTCCGGTCCCGTCAATAATCGATCTTCGCCTATTAAAGTATTGATAAGTGTTGATTTTCCGGCATTTGGCCGGCCAACAATAGCAATTCTCACCGGTGCATCCGACCGATCAAGATCATCAATTTCCGGCATTAAATTCACTTCGCGAAGGCTCATCTCAATGGCATCGTCAAGTTCGACCATGCCTATGTTATGTTCGGCCGCGACCTCTATCGGGTCACCCATGCCCAAACTATACCCTTCAGTGATTCCGGCATCAGAGGCTCTGGATTCGCACTTATTGGCGACAAGAACAGTCGGTCGACCGGATTTGCGAACGAATTCTGCGAAAATTCGATCTAGCGGCGTTACACCGACGCGCGCGTCATAAACAAATAAACAAACATCGGCATCGAATACGGCTTGTTCTGTTTGGGCCCTCATTCGAGCTTCAAGCTTCTCGCCCTTAACGTTTTCAAATCCCGCTGTATCCATGAGCAAAAGGTCGCGGCCTCGAAGTCGGCCTTTCGTCTCGCGCCGATCCCTGGTTACGCCTGGCGTATCATTTACAATCGCAAGCTTTTTACCCGCCATCCGGTTGAACAGCGTTGACTTCCCGACATTTGGTCGTCCAATAATCGCAATTTTCGCCGCACGTGGAGAAAGTTCTTCCGCCTCTTCCGGCGGTATGTCTGTTATCCCCGTATCGTCCATAGCATTTATCTTAACGCCATCAACTTGGCTTTGTCGTTCAGGACATATACCGTCTGGTTCGCGACAATCGGTGAAACAAATACGGGATCACCTACACCAAATTCTCGTAAAATCGTCCCGTCATAAGGGTTAAGCTCTACGGCTTTGCCTCTGGAAGACATAGTTAGCAATTTATCGCCGATCAAAATAGGACCAGCCCAAGCAATCCGCGTTTTACGTTTCTTTTCGTTTTTGAATGCCCGCAATTGTTGCGTCCAAACAACGTCGCCACTTGTCTTGGAAAGACAAGCTACTTCGCCGCCCGTCGTTACCGTGTAAACGAAATCTCCGGCGACCCAGGGATAGCCCAATGAGCCAGCGGGTTGCGACCAGATACGTTGGCCGTTACGGAGGTCAAATGCACTCAAGACACCCGACTGCGCTGTTGCTAATACATATCCGTCGGCGATAACCGGGCCCGATGCAATATCATTTAAGCTTGAAAGCGGCGTCATACGTCCGGAAGACGATAAAGCATCCTGCCACAAAACGCCTCCATTTTGCACACGAAGAGCTACCAATTCACCGGACGCAAATGGAGCGATAACAACGTCGTCAGCAACCGCTGGACTTGGCGAGGTTAGCATGCGGGCACTTTCAACAATGCCTTGATAAGTCCAAATTACATCACCAGTCGCCGAGTTAACAGCGAACAGCTCGTTATCATCAGATATCGCGAATAGACGACCATTGGAGATGGTAGGCGCAGAATGCATAGGTGTAGACAAGCGCTTTCGCCAAACACTGTTACCAGACTGCGCGTCGAGCGCTTCGATAACACCCAATCCTGAGGTCACAAAAATTTTGCCATCGGCTGCCGCAACGCCTCCGCCAACAGACTCATCATCTTTACCGCCGCCGTCGCTGAAATTAAACGGGTTGGTAACGCGCTCGAAAATATTGGCGCCGCCTTCGCGAGTTTTTCCTTTAGACTCAACTTTAACCGTGTGACGCCAAATTTCTTCGCCTGTCTCGGCGTCATAGGCAGAAACGCGATTATCGCCATCCATGACGAATATACGACCTCCGGCTATGATTGGCGATGAGACAACCCGCCCTTTGCGGCCAGATCCCGCACCGACATCTTTACTCCAAATACGATCAAGATTGCCGGCCGCCGTCGGTCGCTGCATTGCGTGCTGAATATTTCCTCCTGGCTGTGCCCAGTCCGCATTCACATATGCGGGAGGCAAAACCACATCTTGCGGAGTGAGTGCACCGGATGGTGACAAAGTCTCCTCGGCTGACAGCAATGATATGCGCTGATCTTCCCCTGCAACATCGCCTTGCTCAGCGCGTTTTTGAGCTTCGGTTTTGTCAAACGGATTAACATCGTCAGCGACACCTGCGATCGTTGCACAACCCGACAGAATTAAACCGCTGGCTAGGGCCACTAGTATTGAAGAGAACTTATTCGTCATTTGTTTCAGTCTCCTGCGGCGTAACCGGTGTTTCAGGCTCAGTCACACTGTCTTCGTTTTCAGTCGCTGAGCCATCTGAGCTGACGAGGTTCATCATCATGATATTTTGCTCGGCCCTGGCTTTTATTGTGTCAGGAATTCCGGGGATGGTTTCTAGATAAGAATAATGCTTTCTTGCCGTTTGCTCGTCACCATTCTCGTTTGCGGAAAAAGCAAGAAGCTCTCTCGCCAGATACTCGTAAGGTTCGCCTTTCTCAATCAAAGGCGTCATGCGTGCGATCACATCGTCATAGCTCCCTTGACCCGCTAAAATATAACCAACCTTCATTTGCGCGAGTTGCGAATGTCTTTTGCTTTCAAACTCCCCGGCGGCGCTATCCAGGAGATTTATGGCATTCTGAGTATTCCCGCGCTCAAGTTCTAACTCGGCAGCTCGAACGAGGGATAGTCCAGCATATCCAGCAGGAGCATTCCCCGAAAGATCGATATAAGCCTGAATTCCGCGCTCCGGATTTTCTTGGGCGGCCTTCCCGGCTTCAAGATAGGTAAAGGACATCTTTTCAGCGACCTTGGCATCACGCGACTTTTGCCACTCGAGGTAAGCCGTCCCCAATATAATAGCCATGATGATCGCAAACAAATACGGTCCGTATTTCTTGAGCCAACGATTATAGTCATCTTTCCGAAGTTCCTCTTGAACTTCACTGATAAAATCGACCACAGATAATTCCTTAAAATAAACGCCAAATGACTCGGCGAATTCGCCGCAAACTATAGCTCATTTCAATCAATCGCAACACCTAACGGCATGACGAAACGGTAAGTTTTCCGAATAAATTTTTATGAAAACTTATAGGTATTCTCTTTGCCCGGAAATTTCCGCGATTTTACATCTTTGGCGTAAGATTCTACCGATTCTCGGACTAATTCCTGCATATCAGCATATTTTTTCACAAATTTGGGAACACGAGAAAACATACCGAGCATATCCGGCGTCACAAGAATCTGGCCGTCACATCCGGCAGATGCGCCAATACCGATTGTTGGGATAGAAACGGCAGATGTAACTTTATCAGCGATCTCAGCAGATACCCCTTCCACAACCACAGCAAATGAACCGGCCTCGGCTGCAGCAATTGCATTTTCCACGATTTCGTCAGCTACTTTTGGGTTCCGTCCACGCGCCCGAAAACCGCCCAGGACATTCATTGATTGCGGACGTAGTCCAACATGGCTCATAACCGGAATGCCGCGCTCGACAAGATAAGCAATTGTCTCTGCAGCATATGAACCGCTTTCAATTTTTATCGCCTGACAACCTGTTTCGCGCATCACTCTGGCTGCACTGTGAAAAGCACGTTCCGGGCTGTCTTCGTAATAGCCAAATGGTAAATCTACGACGACAAGTGCTTTTTTCGATCCTCGCATAACAGCCTGTCCGTGCAAGATCATCATTTCAAGCGTCACGCCAACTGTGGTCGTTAAACCGTGAACAACCATTCCCACGCTATCACCGACGAGGATCAAATCACAAAAATCATCGAGAATTGCCGCTGTCGGGGCATCATAAGCTGTCAAACAAACGATTGGATCATTTCCTTTGCGAGCGGAAATTTCCGGAGCCGTAATACGCTTAATCGAATTCTGAGCTGACATGATTTTCTCTTAGTTATCCGCGTTCAATATAGTGGGAATGCTCAGATAACATAAGAGGGTTTTTATAAATCTGCCAGATTTTCCTTTGGCATCGCAAATATACTTGAGGCGCCAGATCGAATGAATTCCAGATGAGCGTGCGCCTCAGGCAATATAACCAAACTATGATACCGAGCCAGAGCTGCCATATTATCAGCCAAAGGATCCCCGTCTTTCTTTCCATTGCACGCAGCTTTAATGAGCAAAGCACCGGAAATAACGTTTCCAGCCAAGCGTAGATAGTTGGTCGCAACTGACAAAACGTCTTTTTCGTTAGCCCCCAAAATTATCTTGGTTGCCTGCTTCAATGTCTCTAATCCGTCCTTAAGACTTGAGGCGGCCTCCATTTTAAATTCTTGAGAAAGCGATAAAATAGCCTCCAATTCCGAGATTAAAGCCTGCATGCCATCACCGCCGTCCCGCCGGATTTTACGCCCAACCAAATCCATCGCCTGTATGCCGTTAGTCCCCTCATAGATTGGCGCTATTCTGCTATCGCGATAATGTTGAGCCGCGCCTGTTTCCTCAACAAACCCCATTCCGCCAAAAATCTGTAATGAAACAGACGTCGCCTCAACGCCCAAATCTGAACTGTAGGCCTTCGCTATTGGCGTCAGAAGCGTCTCGCGGATATGCGCACTCCGCCGAACATCTTCATCCGGGTGACCTGATGCAATATCCGAAGCGGCAGCGGTTGCCATACAAATAGCTCTCGCGCCCAATAATCTGGTTTTGGTATCAATCAGCATCCTCCGGACGTCAGGGTGGCCAATGATAGGGTCGCCTGCTTCGCCATCTAATACCCGTCCCTGAACGCGATCATTCGCGAAATGTAATGCGCCTTGATAAGCCCGTTCTCCGATGGCGACCCCTTGGACACCCACGAATAATCGAGCTTCATTCATCATCGTGAACATGCATGACAATCCACGGTTTTCTTCGCCAATCAGCCAACCTGTTGCGCCAGCAAATTCCATTACACAAGTCGGACTTCCATGTATCCCTAATTTGTGCTCAAGGCTGATGGCTTTGAAGCTGTTGCGCTCTCCTAATGCGCCATCGTCACCTACAAAATATTTGGGACATAAAAATAATGAAATTCCCTTTGAACCAGCCGGCGCATCCGGAAGACGGGCCAGAACCAGATGAATAATATTGTCGGCGCAATCATGATCACCCCAAGTGATAAATATTTTCTGGCCAGAAATTGAGTAGGAACCATCAGCATTGGGCGTAGCTTTTGTCCTAACAGGCCCTAAATCAGAACCCGCTTGAGGCTCCGTAAGATCCATTGCACCGCTCCACTCACCTGTGACCATTTTCGACAGATA
The DNA here is from genome assembly GCA_020629545.1 of Hellea sp. Classification (GTDB taxonomy): domain Bacteria; phylum Pseudomonadota; class Alphaproteobacteria; order Caulobacterales; family Maricaulaceae; genus JACOMS01. The sequence continues at coordinate 3,787 of JAHDDC010000024.1, read as the reverse complement.
TTTTGATTGGAGTTCATCTGAAGCATGGGCGGCTATCGCTTTAACTGCGCTTGCCGTGAGCATTGGACATAATCCGAATGCCATATTCGAAGCATAGATCATTTCATTCACGGCGACGCTCACCACAGACGGTAATCCTGCCCCTCCGATCTCAGCAGGCGCCGAAAGACTGAGCCAACCAGCATCAACAAAAGCCTTGTATGCTTCTTTAAATCCCGGTGACGCGATCACGTCCTCACCATTTAGGACTGCAGGAGAATGATCTCCGGCTTGATTTATCGGCGCCAAAATATCTTCTGAAAACGCCGCTGCACCCGCCAAAATATCTGTGACAAGCTCTTGATTGGTATCCGCGAAAAGCGGCAAATTCATAACATCACCGAGATCCGCAGCATGATTTAACAGATATTGCATTGACTTTACGGGGGCAGTGTAACTCATCTGATACTCCTCGAGCGATATTCAATTAATCGCATATGAAAGTGCCGTTATGCTTGCCATTAGTCAATTTAACGCAGGCATAAAAAAAGCGTGCCTCGCGGACACGCTTTAATTCTTATGGCTTTGGATTACTTCTTAAGCATTCCCAAAATAGCGGTCAGAATTCCGCCCCCGAGACCGCCTGAAACGACGTTCCCAAGAATAGAAGACACGTTCAAGCCTCCGCCAGCTGTTGGATCAGAAACGCCCAACCCTAGCATTTGACCGACAAATGAAAGGCCTGTACCGCCGATAATACCTGTTAAGCTGCGGCCCATTGTTCCCATACTGGACTTCATGACACTACCAGCAACATTGCCACCAAGTGCGCCACTGCCCAGGCCGATCAACAGAGATACGATATCTACCATAAATTACTCCCCAAAAAAATTGCCTTGCGGCTTTTCTAAAAATACCCGACATGGGTATTTATGACGCAAGCTTGCCCCTATTCAAAATGTTAATCAAGTCCTAATATTAGTCCTTAGAAATGGATCCGCAGTTATGAAAACCCACAAAGCATTGTTTTTGTTTAGTTTTATTTCAATCCTCTCAATCAGTGCTTGTCAGGAATCATCAGATAAAACGTCTCCATCCGGTGAGAATACGGTAACAACACCCGAAAAAATCACCACTAAACCCGTTGAAGCGACCGAACCGCCAAAAGTCGACAGGGGCGCCCGCCTTTTTAAACGATGCGGCACATGTCACACATTGGACAAAGATGGGCGGCATAAAGTTGGACCAAATTTATATGGTATTTTCGGTGCAAAAGCAGCAGCAAAGGCTGATTTCCCGAGATATTCAAAAGCCATGAAAGAGTCGGGCATAATCTGGACTGACGAAAATCTGGCGGAATATACAAAAAATCCAAGGGAATTTATGCCAGGAAATGGTATGACTTTCGCTGGAATTCGTAATGATGAAGATATTCAACTGCTCTTGGAATATATGCGAAGCAAAACCAGCGAATAATTCATGGTTTTTTTGTTTTTAATGCCGATATTCGCCACATAGCGCTAGTGAGGAGCTACCTGTGGCGAAGAAAACTCCAAAATCGCTGAAATTGTCTTTTCATGCCAGTGACCGGCATGAAGCTCGAACGGCTATGAAAGCCTTAACTGATAAATATGGGAATTATGACGCTGCCGAAGCCGATGTCATCGTTGCTCTAGGCGGTGACGGTTTCATGTTGCAGACTTTACGCCGTTACAGAACGCTTTTGACGCGAGGTCTACCCGTATATGGTATGAATAAGGGTACAATTGGCTTCTTGATGAATGAGTATAGCACTGACGATTTAGCGGAAAGAATATCTGCGGCTTCAGAAGCTAAGGTCTCACCGTTAAAAATGATTGCTGAAGCACCGGGTGGCACATTTGAAGAACTTGCGTTCAATGAAATATCTCTGTTCAGACAAACGCGGCAAGCCGCCCATGTCAAAATCAGTGTGGATGGCAGGGTAAGACTAGAACGCTTGATTGCTGATGGCGTTTTATTGGCCACCCCAGCCGGTTCAACAGCGTATAATCTTTCCGCCCATGGACCCGTTATCCCGTTAGGCGCGGAAATCCTGGCTTTGACGCCTATTAGTGCCTTTCGTCCCAGAAGATGGCGCGGGGCATTGCTGAAGGCATCGGCTAAAGTTGTTTTTGAGAATTTGGACCCTGATAAGCGTCCCCTGAGCGCGACAGCAGATAGTCAGGAAATACGAAATGTGACGCGCGTCAGCATCGAACGTGATAAATCTACGGTCCTGACGCTTTTATTCAATGCGGATCAGGCTTTGGACGAAAAAATCTTGCGTGAGCAATTCGCCAATTAAAATAGTTTAAGCGGCTTGGAGTTCGATGGCATCAAGGCGTTCCATTAACCAGGCTTTATCCGGTTCTGGAATTTCGAATGGAAGTGTAAGAGTTCGCTGCAACATCAAGGTCTGAAAGTATTCACTGTCATATTCGATACCCGAAATTTCCAAGTCCCGATAGATAGCGCATCCCGCTCTAATAATGCGCGCATGCAGGTCGTTAAGGCCTGCCTGCACACACAGTGACTTCAGCCCCAGAGGTCCCGGATCAAAGAGCATAAGCTCAGCTTTACTTGGCTTAATTCCGGCCAGAATTGCCAAGCCGTGCTTAACGACCGAAATTCTTCCTAAACCAATGGCCCTGATCATAAGCGAAGGCGTCAGGCGTCCATTTTGGAACAAGTGTGAAAATAGCTCATAGAGTTCAAAATTTGACTTTGTGCCGCCTGTCAGTTCAATAGTTGCCCGTTCTCGCGCTCCGCTGGCAAGGTCCATGGCTGTCTTCGCACTTATGTTTGGATCCTTCGCAAGATTTACGGCCGCCTCTTCCGATACCAATGACAATAGTTTTTCCATAACTTTGACTGGCAAATCATTTCTGGAAATCATTGCATCGCGAATGAGGTCATCATTGTAATAGAAATCAATAATTTCACCGGCAGTCTCTTCGTCAATGATCGCGCCATCATTGGCGGCAACTTCGGCAACTGCTCTGCTGTCCCCATATCTCACGATGGCGCGCACGATATCGCCGCTGACCCGAGGTCGGCGCGCGACCGCAATTACTTTTGCGGCTGCTTTTGATCTTAAAATTTCGATCAAATCTACATCAGTCAATACGGGGGAGTTTTCCAATATTGGAGTCGCAATATTTTCGACATCTGCGGCTAGCTTTAGAGCCACTAGCCGGGGGAGTTCAGGAGAATTTTTTAATGTCACGGCCAGCGCCCGCCGAACCATATCGACTGCATCTTGAGCCATAAACTTCAATAAATCGGTCGCAAGCGCCCGTTCAGTCGGCGATAAATCAGCTGTCCGGAAGGTTCGGCAAATCCGCAGGGCGGCATTGGCACGCTTTTCCGCAACCGGATGGCGAACCAAAATCCGGATATCTTCTTCTTTAAGATGTTCGAGAGCAACTTCGCCCATCACTACCTCCAATCTGAAAAAGATAAACGGATAGGGTAAACGGTCACTTAAAATTTTTACGCCCGATTCAGCATTAATACTGTGTTCAGTTCATACGAAGTACAAGCCTATCGAGTTTTGGGGGTTATTTTGGATACAAATGAGCAGGAAATTTTCCTGATTAAACAACGTCTTCGTGAGAAAATTGCGACGAAGCCGATAAAAATACATGAAACGCTCACGCGCCAACATAATATCAGCAATCCGCCAGAGGATGATGGACTAACGATCCCCGACTATCGTTCATTTTTAATCGATTAAAAATGGTACCGCCTCTTGGTCTCGAACCAAGGACCTCCGGTTCCACAAACC
>JAHDDC010000087.1 GCA_020629545.1 Hellea sp. | reverse complement strand
TCCCCATTGCGGACATTAGGCATTGCCATGTTTAATTATCGGGTTCTACCATGATTTTACTGGTTTTGTCGCCTTTGCTGCGCTTGCCTTCCGGCCAGTCACCGGTCGTCATATAAATAATTTCCTTGGCAATATCGGCAACATTGTCGCCCATCCGTTCGATATTTTTGGCCATAAACAGGACATGCATACAGCCTGAAATATTACGCGCATCTTCCATCATATAGGTCAACATCTCACGAAACAGCGCATTATGGGACATATCAACCGTTTCGTCCTCGGCCCTCACTTTCCGGGCCAATTCTGCGTCACGTGTTTGGTATGCCGTCATGATGGATTTGATCATACCCTGCACCAAATCGCTCATACGGATCAGGGTTTCAATCGGGCCGGTATCGGCCTCGGCTTTGGCAATCGTGTTCGTCCGCTGGGCCATATTACGGGTCAGGTCGCCCATACGTTCAAGATGGCCCGCGCTTTTAAGCGTCGTCACAACATGACGAAGATCAGTTGCAAAGGGCTGACGAAGAGCGAGAATTTTAATGGCCAAGTCGTTGAGTTCTGATTCCAGTTCATTGAGCTGTTTATCACCCTTCACAACTTGTTTGGCGAGGGTGCGATCTTCCTTGCGAAGTGCGCGAGTGGCGGCCTTAAGTTGATCACCAACCATTTTCCCCATTTGTAAAAATAGGGTTTCAAGCTCTTTCATATCCTCATCAAAAGAGGAAACAATATGATCGTCCGACATGGCTATCCTATCCGTCCAGAAATATAATTCTGCGTGCGTTCCTGCTCGGGGTTTGTGAAAATCGCCTCCGTATCCCCACTTTCCACCAACTCACCCAGATGGAAAAAGGCCGTTTGTTGCGAGACACGGGCTGCCTGTTGCATCGAATGCGTCACGATGACAATCGTATAGTTTTCCTTCATGGACTCCATCAATTCCTCAATGATAGCTGTCGCAATCGGATCAAGCGCCGAGCACGGCTCATCCATGAGGATAATCTGGGGATCGACAGCAATGGCTCGAGCGATGCAAAGGCGTTGCTGTTGCCCGCCCGACAATCCGGTGCCCGGCTCGTCAAGGCGATCTGATACCTCATCATACAGCCCGGCGCGCTTGAGCGAGGTTATGACAATATCTTCCAGATGATCTTTAGATTCGGCCATGCCATGAATGCGCGGGCCATAGGCCACATTTTCAAATATGGATTTGGGGAAGGGATTGGCTTTTTGAAACACCATGCCGATGCGAGATCGCAAAGCCACAACATCAACCTTTGGGTCATAAATATCCTGACCTGCAAACTCGATCTGCCCAGTCACCTTACAAATTTCAATTGTGTCATTCATCCGGTTGAAACACCGTAAAAAAGTGGATTTTCCGCATCCGGACGGGCCGATCAGCGCCGTGATCTGATGTTCAGGAATATCCAGACTGACATTGTCAATCGCCTGTTTATTCCCATAAAACACATCCACATTGCGGGCCGTCATAATCGGCGCGGCAATCGTCTCGGCCGTATCCATATCTATGTCCATCATTTGTCCCATCACCAACGCCGCTCCAGTCTTTTTCGCAAATATACGGCAAATAAATTCATTAATATGAGAAACACAAGAAGTACAATAATGGCCGCTGATGTGCGTTCAACAAACCCTTTTTCCGGGCTGTCCGCCCAGAGAAAAATCTGAACCGGCAAAGAGGTTGCGACATCTGTGATCCCCTTCGGGATATCGACGATGAAAGCCACCATCCCGATCATTAAAAGCGGGGCTGTCTCGCCCAATGCCCGCGCCATACCGAGAATAGTTCCCGTCAACATACCCGGCATGGCCAGCGGTACAACATGGTGAAATGTTGTCTGGGTTTTACTGGCTCCAAGGCCCAAGGCCGCATCGCGAATACTTTGCGGAATGGAGCGCAGGATGGAGCGGGAAGCGATGATGATTGTCGGAAGGGTCATCAAAGCCAGAACAATCCCGCCAACCAGCGGTGTGGAGCGCGGCATACCAAAAAAATTGAGGAAAATTGACAACCCCAAAAGCCCAAAGACAATGGACGGCACGGCAGCCAGATTATTAATATTCACTTCAATCAAATCCGTCAGGCGGTTCTTCTTGGCATATTCTTCCAGATAAACGGCTGTTAAAATCCCCAGCGGAAAAGCAATGACAAAACAGACGAGCAGGCTGAAAAAGGACCCAATAGCGGCGCCCAATATACCGGCCATTTCCGGCTCGCGCGAGTCGCCCTGGGTAAAAAAGGTCGTATTGAATTTTTTCTTGATCTGCCCGCCGTCTTGCAGCCGATTAACCCAGGCGATTTCCTGATCTTTCAGGCGCCGAAGGTCTTCCGGCGTGTCTGCATCAATCTTACCTTTCAGAAAAAGATCAACTTCGGATGAGGCACTCAGCCATAACCGCTGGGTTGTGCCTATCAGATCGGGGTTTTGCGCGACGCGTTCGCCCAGATCAAACGCAGCCCCATTGCTGAGAAGTTTATAAAGGCGGTTTTTCTCTCGCCGTTCGGTCACATCAGGGATAATTTCGGTCAAGGCTTCAAGTAGAACCGGCTTGTAATTAGCTAATCGGATTTCTGCGGGATCACGCGTACCTGATGGATCAATGATATCTTCGGATAAATGCACATCCAGACCGATTTTGGTTTGCTGGAACGCACCGGCACCTCGAAAAATAATCGCTGTGAACATGAATATCAGGAAGGCAATCGACAACAGGATCGCAATCCGCCCATACCATTTAAACCGCTTTTCGCGGGCATGACGACGCGCCATCTGCGTGGATGTTGTCAACATGTAATCAGGCATATTTTCGCTTATATCTGTCGACAATTCGCAGCGCGATAATGTTTAGACCCAGCGTTAAAACCAGCAGGAACAGGGCAATGGCAAATGCGGCAAGCGTTTTGGCACTGTCAAACTCCTGATCTCCGGTCAGCAATGTCACGATTTGCACGGTCATGGTGGTGACGGCTTCAAACGGGTTGAGCGTCAGGTTGGCCGCTAACCCCGCAGCCATCACCACAATCATGGTTTCGCCGATGGCGCGGGAAATGGCCAGCAAGAGGCTTCCCATAATCCCCGGCGTTGCCGCAGGAAGAACCACTTTGGTCACCGTTTCGGCATGGGTTGCTCCCATGCCAAAAGACGCGTCGCGCAAAGCTTGGGGCACGGCGTTGATGACGTCGTCAGAGAGCGATGAAATAAAAGGTATCAACATCATGCCCATCACAAGTCCCGCGGCCAGCGCGCTTTCTGAGGAAATTTCAAATCCGGCCCCGGAACCGGTCGCGCGAATGATTGGCGCCACAACCAGAGCCGCGAAAAATCCGTAAACAACGGTCGGAATCCCGGCCAGCAGTTCGAGTATAGGTTTGACCCAGTCCCGGGTTTTGGGCCGCGCAAATTCCGCCAGATAAACAGCGGAAAATAAACCTAGCGGCGTCGCGACCAGCATGGCGATGAAGCTGATTAGCAGCGTGCCTGACAAGAGCGGAATGACGCCAAATTTTCCGCTCGCGCCCACTTGGTCGGCGCGAATAGCTGTTTGCGGACTCCATTCCAGACCGAAAAGAAAATCGATCACAGGTATTTTTCCGAAGAACCGCGCGGCCTCAAAAACCAGAGACGCCACGATGCCAATCGTGGTCAGAATAGCGACAAGAGAGCTTGCGATCAGGACTCCCTGAATCACAAACTCTCTTACCTGATTGCGACGGTTTGAGCGCCGCAGATTCAAATTTGCCGTCTTACTCACTCGTCAAGGCTTAACGGTGTCAGCGCCAGGACACTAGCCTTCCATTTGGCATGTTCAGCCATATTCATGGGGATAAGTCCCTTTTCAGCCAGATATCCATCATCACCACTGGCGCGGGCACTCATAAATTCCGTCAGATATTCTTTAATGCCCGGAACTTTTCCAATGTTGTCTTTCTTGACATAGAAATAAAGCGAGCGCGAAACAGGATATGATCCATCGGCGATATTTTCAAATGTCGGAACCGTATCATCAATGATACTGCCTTGGACACTTTCGGCGTTCTGATCCAGGAAACTAAACCCGAAAATACCGAGTGCGTTCGGGTTGGCATTGAGCTTCTGGACGATCAGATTGTCATTCTCGCCGGCCTCGATGAAAGCATCATCTTCGCGAATGGTATGACAAAGAGATTTATAGGCTGTCTTATCACTATTTTTCAGTGCCTTGATCCAGTCAAAAGTCTTGCACCCGCCTTCCATCGCCAGTTCAACAAAAGCGTCGCGCGTGCCGGAGGTGGGCGGCGGCCCCATAACTTCGATCCGGGCATCTTTGAGCGCAGGATTGACATCTTTCCATGTCTTGTAATCATTAGGCTTTAAGCCGCCTTTTCCATCAGGAACATCTTTGGCAAGAGCCAGGAATACATCTCGCAAGCTCAATTCCATGCGGTCTGCCTTGCGCGAATTGGCCAGAACAATACCATCATAACCCACCTTCACCTCAACAATATCGTTGATCCCGTTCTCCGCGCAGCGCTCAACCTCAGATGCTTTGATGCGGCGTGAAGCATTTGTGATGTCGGGGTGATTTTCACCCAGGCCGGAGCAGAATAGTTTTAAACCGCCGCCGGAGCCCGTGCTTTCCACAATTGGGGTTTTGAAAGATGTTGTACGCCCGAAATTCTCGGCAACCGTTGTCGCAAATGGATAAACTGTAGAAGAGCCAACAATCTTGATTTGATCACGCCCAGATGTTGCGGCCGCTGCCGGTTCAGATATGGCTGCCTGATCGGATGTTTTTGTATCGCCCCCGCCGCAAGCTGTTAAGCCAAAAGCAATAGCAGAGCCTAATAGGATATTTTTCAACATGTTAAGTTCCTGTCTTTACACTAAAAGTCAAATTGCAGACGGCCAACCAGACCGCTCGCGCTGTTCGCCGAACCGTTTTTGGCATTTGCATCAAAGTAATTTACGCCAAGGCGGGTATATTTGGTTGGCCACCAGTCAGCGCCTAGAACAATGGTTTCAAGCTCGCCCATATAAGGGCCGTCCTGAAGATCAACTTTGTCATATCGCGCGACAATCGAAACCGCGCCGTAGCCGCCTTCTCCGAGGGGGTTGTCAACTTTGGGCCGGTTAAACTTGCCGCCTTTATAGGTCTTTTTCCCGCCGAAAAAGGCGCCGACTTCCCCATAAAAGCCAGAGAAATCGCCATCCGGATTTGTTCCGGAACCCTTGGCATCAAGCATTGCATATTCCCCGGAGGCCCAGAGATTATTGTGAATAATGGCTGCTTCAGCGCCCAGGAAATTATCACTTTCGGCAAATCGTCCCGTATCGATGATGCGGCTAGGTGCGACATGGGTATAGGGGCGCTGACGATATCTGAGATCCGATGACGTGTCGCCGGTTTTACGGTAACGCCAGGATGCGCCCAGATGAACGAGGGTGTCATCAGTCTTAACCGGATTAAATGTGCCGCGCGCAGCGAAAGCATGACCCTCATCAGTTCCGCCGTCTTCTTCCAGGTTTGTTGTGAACGCGCCGGCGTCAAACGTATAGTTCTTGCCGGATGTTCCGACAGAAACACCGACACGGCGATCAAAACCGAAAGCATCCGTAAATGCGGATCGCTCCAGTGTCGAAATAAAGCGCGAGGATGTCTGCTCATCCAGCGAATTATGCGTTTTGAACTGACCTGCCTTGATCTTGAACTTGCTGCCTTCAGGAGTGAATTGCAAATAAGCGTCTTCGACATTGACGCTCTTGCCGGATGCCTTGTTGACTTCAAACTTGTATTTGATGCTGGAGCCATAATTGCCGGACACATTTAAGCGCGCCCGACGGACTTCTGTGTCATTGATATCCGCATCGGGTGAGTTTAAATCCGCCATCGTGTAATCAATTTGAACGCGCCCGCCGACTTTCAGGGTCGCGTCTTGCGCCCAAGTTATATCTGCAAGCAACAAAGACATAGCGGCCACTGAAACGGCTAAGCCACCTTTCTTTAAACACGTCATCTCTAACCTCTTATTTGACGTTTAATATCTCTTGGGATGACGTGTGATTCACGCGCCGTCCTTGAGCGGCGCAGTCGCAGAGAAAAATGACAGGTCGATATACTTTTTTTGACGGTTCCGTATATTTTTTGCGAATGTTTTGTGACGGTCACCAATAATTGTGAGTGTTTACTCTGGCCTATACGTCGATGCTCTCCGCCAGAGCGAGCGCAAAGCCACATCTAAACCCACAAAATATTTCATCGTCATCTCCTTTAAAAAACCATAGCGACGCTACGATCCTATCAGGAGCTCAACTCAGTGATGATCTCTGATTAGCTATGCTTTGCCGATGTCGCGGCCTTATCCGACTAAAATCGATTCCCCTATCCGGGTCGAACAGGATCGAATTTTAGGCCAACGCCTAACGTCTCCTAAGCCCCCTCAGTACGCATCTGTGAAGAGCCTAAGGTCATGGATTGAAACTTAACTTTCTTTGCCTCTCACTGAAACTCCCTTAGCCTTTCTAGCTTTTCCCGCTCTGTTTTTAGCTCTCTTTCCAGCCGTTCAAACAAGGGCCAATAGTCATCCCCGAACTCCGTCACGAGCATTGCGCTGAAGCGCGCCGCTTGTTCCAACCTATGTAAATCGGTCTTTACCATTGGCCATAAGATACAATTTTCCGCTTCTGAAAAGCAGATCGGAAATTGCAGGAAATATTGGAAAATTGGGCAGTTTTGGGCGGATTTTGTAACGGCAAGATAAAGGGCCGGGCCAAGATTGGCTTAAGTTATTGTCTGCATATCGTTTTTTCTGGGCCATCAAATTATAGGTGGCCCAACGATTTATGTAACACGTTGAAATGAATAAGAAAATGACGGGCCAAAGGCGATATTTGGCGGTTTGGGCTTTACTTGCACCCTTATTCTGATCCTTAGCCGACATCCTTCGACCGTAATGCTCATGAGTGAATTCAGCAATTTGGAGAACTATAGTGTTTTGCAGGATTCCGGGACGTAGAGTGACAATCCTAGAGCGGCTCGGTTCCCTGTTCCAATATCCCTAATACGCCGTCATAGAAATATACTTTGTCCCTTTGAGCATCGCCAGGCTGAGATATCATTCCCAATTCAATCAATCGTAAAAGCGCACTGCGAACAGTCGGTGGTGTTAACCCGCTGGCATCCGATAGTATTCGGACTGTCGCAATTGGACGCTTTTGCATCTCGGTTAAAACTCGTAGGGCTGAATCGCTGGCCCGGCCAATTTCTTTGACCCGCACCAGATCAGCCTCGAATAACTCACGTAAACGCCCTGCGGTTTGGAAAGCTTGTTCTGATGTTTCCACAACACCATCTAGAAAGAATACAAGCCATTCTGTCCATGCACTTTCAAATCGAACCTTGGTGAGCAGGTCATAATATTCTGTCCGTCGCGATTTCAGATATAGACTTAGATACAAAAGCGGCGCGCTCAGGCTTTCGCTCTCCACCAACATCAAAGCAATCAGCAAACGGCCCAGCCGACCATTACCATCAAGAAATGGGTGTATGGTTTCAAATTGAACATGGACGAGAGCCGCTTTGATCAATGGAGCTTCGGATAATATATCGGCGTGAATAAACTTTTCCAAATCTGACATAAATGCCGTTACTTGATCCGGTGGCGGTGGAACGAATTGAGCGCGTCCGGGCCGTGTGCCGCCGATCCAGTTTTGCGAACGCCTAAACTCGCCGGGGTTTTTATTTTCACCTCTGACGCCTCGCATGAGAACGGCATGCATTTCTTTGAGTAAGCGCGTCGATAAAGGAAGTTCATTCAAACGTCTCAGCCCCAAATTCATTGCCGAGACATAATTGGAGACTTCACTCACATCATCTGCGGAAACCCGTGGGGTTTCATCGGCTTCAAAAAGCAGAAGGTCGGAAAATGAGGACTGCGTGCCCTCGATCTGTGAAGACAGCAAGGCTTCCTTTCGCACATAAAAATATAGAAACAAATCCGGGTTAGGTAACAAATCCTTGATCCCGTCCAATCGGCCCAACGCTCGATTTGCCTCGGTCAGCCTCCGCAGCAATCGAGGCTCACCCAAGTCAATTTCAGGCGGCAAGTTATCGGGTACAAATGCTCGAACTGTTTCGCCAAAGGCAACAGTTTCGACATAATGACCGGATGGGATTTTATTCGTTTTCCGACGAGTCATATCTTTTCTTAAGGCAAATCACTAAGAAAAGATAGTGGCATTTCTTTTCTTAAGGCGAATCACTAAGAAAAGTTCAGAAACATGCTTTTTTGGGGACATAGAGGGACCAACAGGGACGTGTCCCAGCGGTTTCCTTAATAAGCTCAATAGCTTACCTTAAAACCGAGTCCCAACCCTGTTTCTGGCTGGCCCAGAATTAATGATGTGCAGACAATAACTTAAGACAATCGTGGCCCAGGCCTTTATCTTGCCTTAGATTTTTTCTCCTCCTAACGCCCCCAAAATCAAGCACT
>JAHDDC010000002.1 GCA_020629545.1 Hellea sp. | reverse complement strand
GAAGGGTCAGCCTTTTGAGTTTCAGCTAATGAAATCGCGCTAGCTGAAACTTGGCACTCGATAATCGTTTTACCTGAACCATAATCAAAAACTGCATCGACATGAACCAATATCATAACGGCTGATTGATAAACATCTAAAGGAGATTCAGGACTTCATCACATTTGAACCGATGACCTAGGTCATCGCAAAAAGGACTAGTTACTAATCTTCAAGTGCAGCCATGGCTGCGTCCGACATTTCGAAATTGTGATAAACGTTTTGGACGTCGTCCAGATCTTCTAATGCCTCAACAATCCGAACGATCTGGCTGGCTTTATCGGGAGCATCAATATCGTTTTGAGCCTTCCAGATGAGGTTGACTGATTTGGCTTCACCGAATTTTTTCTCAAGCTCAGACGCAACTGCGCCCAAATCATCCCGCAGAGTGTAAATTGTATGAACAGGCTCATATTCAGCCCATTGATCATCGGCAGGCTCATCATGTTCAACATCATCTCCGCCAGCTTCGATCGCAGCCTCCATGACCATATCCTCATCACCTATTTCGAGTGGATATTCAATCTTACCAACTTGATCAAACATGAACGCCACGGATCCAGTCTCCCCGAGATTACCCCCGTTTTTGGAAAACGCAGTCCGAACCTCCATCGCGCTTCGATTAGTGTTGTCAGTTGAACACTCTACGATGAAACCAATGCCCGCTGGCCCAAATCCCTCATATCTGATTTCCTCATAGTCAGCTCCGTCACCGCCCGCACCCTTATCGATTGCCCGCTGGATATTATCCTTAGGCATGGATTGACCTTTGGCGTTATTAATCGCCAGGCGCAATCTAGGGTTCATATCCGGGTCGCCGCCGCCCATTTTGGCTGCAATTGCGATATCCTTTGAGAGTTTCGAAAACAGTTTCGAGCGTGCCTTGTCCTGCCGTCCTTTGCGGTGCTGGATATTGGCCCATTTAGAGTGACCTGCCATGAGGAATCCCTTTATTCATTCAATTGTGCGGTGTCTTAATGGATCGAGCCGAAAGGGGCAAGGCCCCGCCGATCTTAAACATACTATTTGCGCTAGTGACTGGACGCTAAAACGCCGCCAATACGAACCGGCTCGACTTTTATCGCAAGACCAGTTCTATTATCTGTCTCGACAAACACTCCACACATTGTCCCGTCGCCCGAGGCCGGCGTAAACCGGCTCTGACGCATGCGCTTGGTGAATCGATGCAAAGGCTCTTCGATATCCATACCGATGACGCTGTTATAATCTCCGCACATCCCAGCATCTGTTTGATAGGCTGTACCACCTGGGAGAATTCGGGCATCAGCCGTCGGAACATGTTGATGCGTGCCAACAACCACTGATGCTCGGCCATCACAAAAATATCCCATACCGTTTTTCTCTGATGTGGCTTCGGCGTGCATATCAACTAAAACAAAATCAGCGGCTTCACCAAGCGGCGCAGCAGAGAGCTCTTTTTCAACGGCTTGAAACGGATCATCAAGGGAGTCCATAAAGACCCGTCCTAAGACATTGATCACCAATACTCGAAAACCTTTGATTTCAAAAAGCCCCGCACCTCTGCCCGGAACCGTGCTAGGCGGATAATTTACAGGCCGTAAAATACGCTCATCATTTTCGATCGCAGAGATACCTTGAGGATTGTCAAAACTGTGATTTCCGAGCGTGATGACATCAACCCCGGCATCGTAAAGCTCCTGGCAGGTCGCAGGCGTGATACCAAAACCGCCTGCCATATTTTCCGCGTTACAAACCACGACATCCAAATCTAGATCTTTACGTAGTTTGGGAAGGTGACGCGTAATTGCCTTGCGGCCAGCGCGGCCCACAACATCTCCGAGAAACAAAACCTTCATGAAAACTTTCTAAAATATCGATCCGTTAGCATTCCTGACAACGGCGCATCATAGGGGCCGATTGGCAGATGTTCTGCTTTTTGCGCAGCATAGGCAACGCCGCAAGCAAAAACCGTACTATTCTTTCCCGCATTCAGCCCGTTTGCCTTAAGATCCCGAAGCCGCGCCAATGTTCGATCATAAAATCCGCCCCCATAACCCAATCTATCACCTCTATCTGTGAAGGCCAGCAATGGCACCAAAACAACATCGGGAAAGACTTCGGGTTTATCGGCAAACGGTTCCCGAGTATTGTGTGGACCTTTTTTAAGCGCCTCACCATAATGCCAGGTTCGAAACGTCAATGGTTTACCAGGGCGGGGCGTACAAGGAAGTGACAGACTAAACCCCTGCGCTTCTAGCGCCTCCATTAAGGGCCTGACATCGATCTCGCTTTGGATCGGCCAAAACCCACCAATTGTCAGGCCTCTAAAGTCCAGGGCTGGGAATTGCGCGATTAGATCAATCGCCCCTGAAGGTTTGTGCACCTCAGCTCTTACTTTTTTCGCCTGCAGCCGCGCCCGTGATTTTTCCATATCGAGATTAAGTGTCATTTCAGTTCCAATCGCCTTGCACCGCTTGCCACAGGGTTAAAAGTGATATTGCCGCCGTATCCGCCCGTAAAATTCGGGGCCCCAGTGAGACAGGTAAGACATAACTCTGCGATCGTAAATGGGTACGTTCATCATCTTCAAAGCCGCCTTCTGGTCCGATTAACAAGGCCGCAGGACCGCTGATATTCTGAATAGCCTCGAGCGCCGGCGCGGCGTCTCCTTTTTCATCCGCAAATATCAAGGTCCGATTCTCTGGCCAGCTATTGATCATTTGATTCAGCGTGGTCGTATCGTCTAGCTCTGGGATATCGAGCCGCTCAGTTTGTTCGGCGGCCTCTATGATTTGAGCGTGCATTTTATCCAACCGCATTTTTCCAAATTGAGTTCGCGCTGTTGTGACAGGCTTTAAAGCCGACACACCAAGCTCTGTCGCCTTCTCCAAAATAAAGCTGTTACGATGCTTGCGAACAGGGGCAAAGCAAAGCCAGATATCAGGTGATTTTTGCGCTGGCCGCAGCTGCTCAGCAATCGTGATAGTGGCTGACTTTCGTGAAACATCGCTCACGGATGCGCGCCATTCACCGTCGCGCCCGTTAAAAACCCGAAGAGTTCCCCCGTCAGCCATTCGTAAAACACTTACCAAATAATGGGCCTGCGACTTGGATAGATTAATCTCGGCTCCGGCCGATAAGTGCACCTCAAGATATAGACGCGTTAGTTTATAGTTTTCTCTCATGCCGACCTTTTAACCACAATCGGTGAAAATGCGAAATTGTTTCCATTGTAGCGAATGCGTCAAAAGCTCTGACCAAAAGCATTTCGAAAAGGTTGAGGCCTCGGCCAATCAGGTCTATCTATTCGCAATATGAATGAAACTATCCAAGATGCCCGAAGTGACCATTGGGTTTACCGTATGCCACCGAGCTGGATCCCATACCTCCAGCTTTCGCGGCTTGACCGACCGATCGGTTATTGGCTTTTGACGTTGCCAGGGTGGATCGCTTTAGCTTTTGCATCTTTATCGCAAGGACTGACATTAAGTGACGGAAAGTGGGCGGCTCTAATCTTTATCGGTGCGGTCGCGATGCGAGGCGCAGGCTGCACTTTTAATGACATTGTTGACCGAGATCTAGACGCTCAGGTAGCACGTACGGCCCTTCGCCCTATTCCGGCAGGCACGATATCCCTCAAGCAAGCCTGGTGCTGGCTGGCTGCACAGTGTTTTATTGGGCTTCTAGTATTATTGGCTATGCCGCGTCTGGCACAAATAATTGCGCTATGTTCTATTCCATTGGTTGCGGCATATCCGTTTATGAAACGCATTACGTGGTGGCCGCAGGTCTGGCTTGGCATGACTTTTAATTGGGCGGCCTTGGTGGCCTATGCGGCCAAGACCGGGTCGATTAATGGATCAATCGGCCTACTTTATGCGGGCTTAATATTTTGGACCATTGGCTACGATACGATTTATGCCTGTCAGGACATTGAGGACGACGCTTTTGTTGGAATCAAATCCACGGCGCGGCGGTTTGGCAAACACATTAAGTTTGGGGTCTTTCTAAGTTATCTGATTGGCTGTGGCCTGGTTGCTTATGCGGCATTCAATACAATTTATCCTGAACAGATCGGATTTGGCGCAAAAGATACGATCAATAAACGATATGGTTTATTGGGCATCGCGATATGTATCCCGTTTTGGATTCATGTTTTTTCGCAAGTCCTTCGTATAGACGTGCGCGATGGCCCCAAAGCGCTCCGGATTTTTAAGTCCAATGCAAATGCAGGCTTATTACTGGCGATCTGCCTGTCTTTACCTTACGTCCTACTCACGTTTCTTGATGGATTTCCAAATTAGATTCTCACACCAATGTGAACCAGGTGTCACTGGATATCGTAACCAAAAGAGACGATATTGCGGGTCAAAATGGAGAAGACCATGATCGGACGACGTGAATTTACTTTAGCCTTTGGGGCCGCTAGTCTTGTGGCCTGCACACAATCTTATGCGCAAAAGCCAAGCGGAGAAACAATAATGACGGATGCCAATATTGATTGGGCTAATCTAAGCTCAAGTGACTGGGAACAGCGTCTGACTGAGATGGAATTTTATGTTCTCCGCAAAGAAGGCACTGAACGTCCGGGGAGCTCTCCTCTGAATGCCGAGAAACGCGCCGGAACATTTGTCTGCGCGGGATGTGCCCTGCCTTTATTCACGTCGGAGATGAAATACGAATCTGGAACAGGCTGGCCAAGTTTCTTTACGACGATTGACGGAGCTGTCGGTACTAAAGAAGATCGCAAGCTTTTCATGAAACGAACCGAGTATCATTGCGCGCGCTGCGGCGGTCATCAGGGCCACGTCTTCACAGACGGGCCAAGACCAACCGGTTTACGCTACTGTAATAATGGCGTGGCACTGGACTTCATACCCGCTTAGACTTCGTTAAGTTTTCGTTAAACTCTGATGACATTTCATGAAACTTCAGCATTGGCATTTGGCGTAAAAATTGCTATACACATCCTATCAACCAGCCGCCTCGCTGTGAGGCCGCGTTAACGAAAGGAGGTGTAGTTTGTCTATCTATTTTGAGGGGACCGCCCGAAGCTGTTAGATCAGTAACTTTCGTAAAAATCGAAATTGGGTATCTAGAATATTTTGCGTTTCGCAAATTGTTCACATCTACAGAGAAGTCAGCAATTGCTGATCGGACCCAAACTTCAAAACGAGGCCGCTTGATACTGTCGAGCGGCCTTTGTTGTGGTCAGGAAACATATATCTATCGTTAACCGAAAATTCACCATGTTTTCATTCGGGCAAGCAAAAATCATACCAGAAACCAGACCTTAAAGGTTTCCTGATACCAATCGACCCTAAATAAAAAAAATCAGGGTTAATGGTATTATGGCTATCGCGCCAAAGTTACAACAGCGGCAGACGCAATCACTTGTAATGACACCGCAATTGCAGCAGGCGATTAAACTGCTGCAACTATCTAATATAGAACTCTCGGCTTTTGTCGAAGAGCAACTCGAAAGTAATCCACTGCTTGAGCGCGGTACAGGTGATGAAAACCGGCGCGAAGAAGCTGCGGCAGCCAAGGAAATCATAGAAGAGTTCTCCGAAGTCAATATGGAAGCCCCTACAATGGCTGCCAAAACTCTGGATGCGCCTGACCATGTTATCAACGAGCAAGCCAGCGCCGCAGATGTTGGCGGCAGCGTAGATTGGTCCAAAACTGGCAGCGGCGGAAGTTTTAACGGTAGTGACGGGTTCAATCCAATAGAAAATGCCGAAGCTGAAGTTACGCTCCGCGAGGTCCTGACTGATCAGCTACGGGTCGAAATTAAAGAAAAGTCTGAACGTTTAATTGCCACCTATTTGATCGACCACGTGGATGACAATGGTTATCTACGGCTATCGGTAGCAGAAGCTGCGGACAGATTGAGTATATCTGAAGCCCGTGTTCAAAGCGTTTTGACACAAATTCAGAGCTTTGAACCCACTGGCGTGTGCGCGCGGGATTTACGCGAATGTCTTTCTCTACAACTGCGTGAAAAAAATCTTCTCGACGAGCCAATGCAGGCTCTATTGGACAATTTGCAACTCCTAGCCAAGCACGATCTGAGCAAATTAGCGAAAATTTGTAACATTTCTAAAGATAAGCTTTCGGACAAAATCACCATTCTAAAATCACTCGCGCCTAAGCCAGGCTTGGTTTATGGCGGTTCTTCTGCCGCAGCGATTGAACCAGATGTTGCCATCCGAGAGACGGCCAATGGTGGGTGGGCTGTTGAACTCAATAGTGAAACCCTCCCGCGTGTATTGGTGAATAATCGCTATTTCGCGGAAGTCTGCGGGCCAAATGCTGACGAAGAAACACGAACATTCATGAGTGAATGTCATCAAAATGCAAGCTGGCTCGTCAAATCTCTAGATCAGCGTGCCAGGACGATTTTGAAAGTTGCAACCGAAATTGTGAAACAACAAGACATGTTCTTTGCTTATGGCATTGATCACATGCGTCCGCTTAATCTCAAGACTGTAGCCGAAGCCATCGATATGCACGAGAGCACAGTTAGCCGCGTGACTTCAAATAAATATATGAACACGCCGCGAGGTCTATTTGAGTTTAAATATTTCTTTACCGCTGGGATTTCCTCCCTGGACGGCGGAGAAGATTTCTCAGCTGAGGCTGTTCGGCACAAAATTAAAATACTTATTTCGGAAGAAACACAGGAAACGGTCAAGTCAGATGATAAGCTCGTTCAAATGTTGCGGGCGCAAGGCATTGATGTTGCCCGTCGTACCGTAGCCAAATACCGGGAGTCGCTCGGGATTCCATCCTCTGTTGAACGCCGGCGGATCTTTAAACATAGCGCCTCCTGATTTTAGCAATACCTGGTAATTTGCTTAACCAAACCAAGCATTTCATTTGAATGAAAAGATTTTGTCCTAGGTCAATTCGACAAAAAATGCTATGTTATCAGTATCCCTAAATCTCAAAAGGAATACCTATGAATATCCAAATCGCTTCAAAAGGCATTGATGTTTCACCCGCCCTACAGGACCGAATAAAAGCCCGACTAGAAGAGATGATGGACAAATACATTCATAGGGATGGAGATGCCCAGGTTGCCATTAGTCGCGAAGGAACAGGATTTCGAACTCTGTGTTCCGTTCATCTTCCATCAGGAGCAACCATGGAAGCTCAAGGTAATGCACATGATGGTTACGCTGCAACGGATGAGGCCCTAGAACACATCGAAAAACGCCTGCGCAGATACTCCCGCCGGCTGAAAGACCACAATGCCGCTGCAAAGAAAGAGGCGTTTTCCATGTTTATTCTTGAAAACCCAGTCAATGATTCAGACCAAGATGAAGCACCAGATACAAATTCAGAACCAATCGTCATAGCAGAGCAATCGGGAAGTGTTAAAACCATGACCCCCGGCATGGCAGCACTGGAGCTTGGGCTCGCAGATACCGGTGTCGTTATTTTTAAAAATGCGAAACACGGTCAGCTCAACGTCGTTTTCAAGCGATCCGATGGGAACATAGGATGGATTGACCCGCAACTCGACTAAGTGTAAGGGCGCGCCTCAAGGATTGCATTCTCCCCCGGATGATTTATGGATTTGGTAGATTTAATAGCGCGAGATCGCGTCGCCATTGACCTGAAGGTTACAAGTAAGAAGCAATTGGTTCAAGAAATGACCAAGATGCTTTTGGAAAGTGACGGCCTGGCAGATAGCGGTCTTAAAACCCGCGATATCGTCGGCGCTGCAATGGAACGCGAAAGATTAGGCTCCACTGGCGTCGGTTCAGGTGTTGCCCTCCCGCATGCCAGAATCGAAGGTCTGGAAAGGGTTTTTGTAGCTGTTGCAAGACTTGAAACGCCAATCGAGTTTGAAGCTATTGATGAGCGCCCTGTCGATTTGGCAGCGTTTATTATTGCGCCGTCACACGCCGGAAGCGATCATCTTCGCGCTCTGTCACTGATATCCAGGCGTTTGCGCAAAGAAGAGGTTCGCGCTAAGCTTAGAACAGCACCGAACTCGGAAAGTCTATATACAACGCTGATTGACGAAGCGCGCGCGACAGCTGCATAATAGTTTCAATCCGAACAGCCAGCTATCGCGGCCTGTTTGAAAATCGCGGCACATAAATTATGAGTGAACCAACGACTTCTACGGTGAATGACGATCTATCGGGAAACTACTTTAACCGAGAATTGTCGTGGTTATTTTTCAATTCCCGGGTACTTGAAGAGGCTAAAAATCCGAATGTGCCGCTTCTTGAACGCGTTCGGTTCCTATCGATTTCTGCCAGCAATTTGGATGAATTTTACATGGTTCGCGTTGCCGGGTTACGCACGCAGGAATTAGCCGGGATCACAAACCGAAGCTTTGATGGACTTAGGCCCGAGCAACAGCTCCAGAAAATAAATAAACGAGTTCGGAAAATTATTAAAGCACAAGAGAAATGCTGGAATAATCTAAAGCGAGAACTCTATAAGGAAAAGATAAAAGTCAAATCTGTCACTGATCTCAAGAAAAGCGAAAAAGACAAGCTCCTCGCGCTTTATCAAAGCAATGTCTTTCCATTGCTGTCACCCCTTGCAATAGACCCCGCACATCCCTTTCCATTTATCAGCAATCTTGGCTTTGGCGTTGTCGTTTCTTTAGCACGAAGTGATCATGCAGATCCGCTCTACGCGATCATCCCGGTTCCGCATCACATCCCGAGATTTTTACATATTCATTACGATAAGAAGAACAAAACTGATATTTATGTATCGGTCGAAGAAGCCATTCAATATGCGGCACATGATCTTTTTCCAGAGTTTAAAATACTCGATAGCGGGGTTTTCAGGATCACCCGCGACAGTGATATAGCTATCGATGAAGATGCTGAGGATCTCGTTGAGCACTTCGAATTCTTACTAAGAAAACGACGACGTGGTCGGGTCATCCGGCTCGAAATGAATACGGGTATTTCGCCCGCACTAAGAGACTTTCTTGTAGAGGGTTTTGAGTGCTGGCATGAGGATATTCAGGACGGAAGCGCATTTATCGGAATGGCAGCCCTAACCTGCTTGATTACCAATTACCGGCCAAATCTTTTGTTCACTCCGTTTCAGGCCAGATTTCCCGAACGTATACGTGATTTTGACGGTGATTGTTTCGCCGCGATTGCTGCCAAGGATATTCTAGTTCATCACCCCTATGAGGAATTCGATGTTGTCATACAGTTCCTCGAACAAGCGGCGCTCGATCCTAATGTAGTCGCGATCAAACAGACTCTATATCGAACCTCCGATGACAGTCCAATTGTCAATGCTTTAATCGAGGCAGCAGAACGGGGAAAAACTGTCACCGCTCTCGTCGAGCTTAAAGCCAGATTTGATGAAGAATCAAATATGCGCTGGGCACGCGATCTGGAACGCGCCGGGGCACATGTTGTTTATGGCTTTGTGGATTACAAAACCCACGCCAAAGTTTCTTTAGTCGTTCGGCGCGAAGGTAAAACCTTGCGGACCTATACCCACTTGGGAACCGGTAATTACCATGCCGCCAATGCAAAAGTTTACACAGACCTGGCTCTCTTTACCGTTGATCCGGCTCTCGGGCGCGACGTGGGCAAGCTGTTCAATTACGTCACCTCCTATTCCAAACCCAAGGATCTGGAAAAACTTGTCATTGCGCCAACCGGTCTCAGAGCCCGGCTTGAAGAACTTATCGACATTGAGATCGCGAATGTAAAGGAAGGCAAGCCCGGAGCCGTTTGGGCTAAAATGAATGCACTTGTCGATCGCCAAATAATCGAAAAACTTTATGAAGCTTCGCAAGCTGGGGTTCAAATCGATTTAGTTGTAAGAGGTATTTGCTGCTTAAGACCGGGCGTCAAAGGGTTATCCGAAAACATCAGAGTTAAAAGTATCGTCGGCAGATTCTTAGAGCATTCCCGGATCGCCTGTTTTGGCAATGGCGATGTTTTACCTAATCAACAGGCTAAAGTATTTATGTCATCTGCGGATTGGATGCCGAGAAATCTGAACAGGCGTGTAGAAACCTTGGTTCCAATTGAGTCACCGACAGTCCATCGACAGGTTATGCAACAAATCATGATAGCGAACTTGAATGATGAGAAAAACTCCTGGGAACTTCGCGCGGACGGGAAATATGTGCGCACGCCCCCAATAGATCCCTCGAAACCGTTTTCGGCCCATGAGTATTTTATGGAAAATCCGTCTCTTTCTGGTCGCGGAAAATCCCTAAATTATAATGCTCCCAAAGAACTAACACTTCCCCCGCGAAAAAAGTCTAAACGACCAAACAATCCCAAGCCATCGAAAACTGCCAAGCTCTCAGTCGTAAAGAGCGAGCAAAAATCATGAGTGACCCGAAGTTTAAAAGGGTCGGCGTACTGGATATCGGTTCAAACTCCGTCCGGTTCGTGATCTATGAATTGTTCGGCGCCGCATTTTCGCCTGTTTACAACGAGAAAGTATTGGCGGGACTTGGCCGCGATCTTCGCGCAACCGGTTTTCTGAGCCCTAAAGGCAAAAAGGAAGCCCTTGCGGCACTAGCGCGTTTCAAAACGATTGCCGATGCCCAAGGATTAGATCAAATTCTGGTTGGAGCAACCGCGGCTATGCGCGAAGCCAAAGACGCGCCCGAATTCATCAGGACCGTCAAAACAGAAACCGATATTGATATCAATCCCGTTTCTGGTGAGAAAGAAGCTGAGCTTACCGCGATGGGACTTATCGCAGCTCAGCCAAATGCCGACGGTATCGCCGCGGATCTGGGCGGGGCCAGTCTGGAACTTATTGGTCTTGATCAAGGGGTTGTCGGAAAAGGAATTTCATATCCAATCGGACCATTTCGAGTTGCAGGACGGGATTTAACATTAGGCGGCTCGAACGATCTTTCCCGGATGCGAGACAATATCGATAAAGCGCTTAAAGATAATCCGTTTCTAACTACACAAAACCAAGCCCTTTACCTCATCGGCGGCGCATGGCGGAATCTGGCAGGTGTTCACCAGAAACGCCACCTATATCCGATGAAAACTCTGCAGGCATATGAACTTATGCCTGGAACCGCTCAGGATCTGGCACGATGGGCTTATGGCAGTGGGCGTCAAGACCTGTTGGATTGGCCGGGTGTAAATCAACGCCGCGCAGAAACCCTGCCCTATAGCGGTCTATTACTCGATGTTTTGCTAGATTACCTCAAGCCCTCAAAGATTGTAATTTCGACCACTGGATTGCGTGAAGGGCTAGTCTACGACTCGATGCCCGAAACCTTAAAACGCAGAGACCCGTTACTAGATGGCTGCCGGGACCTGGCGCGCGGAAATTTACAGGGCGTGAACTTTGCCGAGCCGCTTTTTAAATTTTTGAACCCCCTTAACCCAGTAATGCCTCAGACTTTCAAAACAGAAAATGAAAACCGGCTGCGTAAAGCCGCGTGCCACTTAGTCGGGATCGGAAAGGGATTGCATCCAGACTACCGAGCTGATTTAGTATTTGAAGATGTCCTTTATGCACCTCTATCGGGTCTTAATCATAAAGAGCGAGCTTACCTGGCTCTGATTTTATTCCACTCTTACACGGGTCGTCAGCACACGTCGAACCAAGATGCTATTGACCTGTTATTGTCTCAAAGGGAACGCCGCGCGGCGCTGATCTTCGGGACAGCGATTAGGTTGGCGGTCGTGGCGTCAGGGCGTTCGCCGGAACTTTTAAAAACACTATCGATTAGGCCCGAAAAAGACGCACTGGTAATATCTGCCAAGCCTGCGTGGACAGCTGTTCTGACGGAACGGGTTGCGCATCGACTTAAAAAACTGGGTCAATTACTGGATATGCAAATCAAAGTTATCGCTTAACATCATCAGAAGATCCGTCTTCGTCTTCGTCTTCGAAGGTGTTTTCTTCTTTCCGAAGACGTTCCATCAAGGTGCCGCTTTGAATGAGTCTATTATCTTCCCAGTTTTTAGCAATGTGAGAACCCGACACAAGACTGGATCCTGTGTCGATAGAACTGCCCCATTTTGTCTTGGGTTTTTTTACGTCATCATCAGCATAAAATTTTGCGACTTCGCTCTCTTCAGGTTTAGATATTTTTACAAGTTTTTCGCGCTTGGAAATTCGCCAGATCACGCCATTTTGGGCATCGGCTAACAAAAGCCCTCTTTCATCCCAAACAAGCGCCTTGGGCTTACCCCAAGCCGCGCGGCCGTGATTTGTGATAAAACCATCGACAACCGCGCTCGGTTTGCCTCCCGGAATTCCAAAAGAGCTATCCAGAGCAATCACATTCCTTCCAGAAACCTCGTCTCGCCGCGTTTGATTTTCCTGACCCGTTACAACTAGAAACTTACCCGCCAGATTGGACAATGAGGTGGCTGTCATATCAGTACTAGTTGGTAAATATATCCCTTCAACAAAATGATTTTCGGCCAGCTGATAACTAGCATCCATGTTCACTTTGCCGTCGGCAAAAGGAACAAGTGTATTCGTCAAACCTATCCATATCGGCCCCCCTTTTACTTGAGATAAAGCCCGAATAGGCTCGTCCGCATTGACTAAAATTCGGGCCATGCCTGACTCGCGATCAATTGCGATGAGCTTTCCAGAACCATCCGATTGGTTTAGCCCCAATATTACCTCATCCCCATTTGGCGAAATAATAATAGGCCTAAGTGACGGTAGGGCGTCAGAATTCTGAAGCGAAGCGAGTTTAGATTTTGCGCGGGTATTGATGTTGATCCGCCAAATTGCGTCCTGATCGACAACGAGTAATTCTCCCGCCCATCGCGTCATTGATACGGGATTATTCAGGCCGTTTGCGAGTATTCGGGTTAAATCGACAGAACCATCGCGCTCTTTATCAGATAAAACCAGAACACGACCGGATTTTGAATCAAGCACAAATACTGCGCCATCTTCACCAAGCGCAAGACCCGAGATTTGTCCTAAACCGCTAGAAAACGCGCTGACCTGCAAATGTGGCGCTGTCTGGGGAAGGTCTTTTTTTCCGCCCGCATTACGTTCTTGTAGCGGCATAGAAGCTCGGAGCGTCGACTTTAATGCCTTGCTCGAGTTAACGTCGGTCGCTGATGCCGCTTCTAGCGTCAAAACGGACATTAACGCTAAATATAATAATGGTATGAATCGTTTAAGTTTCATCGCCTCAGTCTGATCTGAAAGCGTTAACTCCTCGTTAACTATAATGCACCGGAAGTTTTCAATCCTTGTTTTATCGCTCTCATTCTGTTTATCTGTAGCTGAATCGTTTTATGGAGTGCCGCGTTCAGTTTATCGAGAGACAATGAGACCCATTTTTGTATGCGTATAGCGAGGGCGTTTTGATATGAGCGCGCTCAACCTACCTGAATTCGATACGCCAAACCTCCCATTGGAAAATCTGGCCTCTGGTGCTTGCCCCTGTTTGATTTTAAATGCGGATTATCAACCCCTCTCCTACTTTCCTCTATCGCTTTGGTCCTGGCAGGACACGGTGAAGGCTGTATTTCTGGACCGGGTCAATGTCGTTGACCATTATGATCGCGTTGTTCGCGCGGCTAATTTTGAAATGCCGCTGCCTAGCGTCGTCGCTCTGAAGGACTATGTTTCTCAAAACCGGGCACCGGCATTTACCCGCTTCAATCTGTTTTTACGTGACGGATTTAAGTGCGTATATTGCGGGAGTCCGGACGAGTTGACCTTTGATCATGTTATTCCGCGGCGCCTCGGCGGTAAAACCAGTTGGAATAACATTGCGGCCGCTTGTTCGTCTTGTAACTTGAAAAAAGGCGGCCGATTACCACGCGAAGCGGGTATGTCCATGTCGTCCAAGCCCTACAAGCCGTCAATGCATCAATTACAGGCTCAAGGCCGTAAATTTCCGCCTAACCATTTACACGAAAGCTGGCTTGACTATTTATATTGGGATGTTGAACTTAAGTCCTCTTAGATGTCAGGATTCGGAACATGAATATTAGTGTAAAATCACTTTCTCTGGTTATCGGGAGTATCGCAGGAATTTTGGCGATATTTACGATAAGGGTTCCCGTTGTTTGTATTTTGATCGCAATTGGCGCAACATTTTTAACTGAGGGCGTTTTGAGGATCCAAGACAAATCATGATACGTGTTTTATTAGCAACAAGTGCGGGAGCTCTATTGCTCGGCTGTAGCTCAGGGAACGATAGTGGTCAGGCCTTCCCCAATACAGGCAAAGGCGTCACGACCGTATTAGAGACAGAACTCGGCAATATTCACATCGAAGTCTATCCGGAGAAAGCCCCCATATCATCGAAAGACTTTCTCTATTATATTGAGGAAGGCATATATCAGGACCAAGGGTTCTATCGCGTCGTTCATCCCGAAAATGATCCAAAGAAAATGGGAATGTCGATTGTACAAGGCGGAACTTTAGATTTGCGACCTTACACAGCACTCATCGAACACGAGTCAACCGAGACAACAGGCTTTTCCAATATTAAAGGCTCTGTCGCACTGGCGCGCAATGAGCCCGGGACAGCTAGCGCAGCATATTTCTTCGTTAATGTTACAGACAATCCTTTTCTGGATCATGGGGGCAATCGCAACCAAGATGGTCAGGGATATGCCGTTTTTGGGCGCGTTACGAAAGGCATGGGGGTTCTCGAAAAAATGCAAGAACTTAAAACCTATTCCGAGGATACAAAAGATCAGCTACCCCCGGAATTCCCACTGGAACCCAATCAGACTTTATTCAATCCGGTTTTCATTAAAAAAACCTATCGAAAATAACAGCTCAAATCTCTATTCGAGCAGGCTCAACTTTTCAGCAATAGCATCAATGTGACTACTCGCTTCGAGCAGGTTTTCGATAGCTTCATTTTCATTTCGTTTAGCGGCATTGACTGCGTCTTCACTGGCTCTGCGCACGTCGGCGGCAAGACGTTCGGCTTTTTGCTCAACAAGACTATCTGTATCCTCCAGCTCATCCAGCATCGTTATACCAGCCATCACCATTAAGCGCAGATCTCCGATTTGGCCGAATTGATTTGCAAGATCTTTGACTCGCTTGTCCAACTTTTGACCTAGAACCTGTAACCTGGCCTCTTCACCGTCATCACAACCAAGTGCATATCGACGTCCATTGACCGTAATATTAATCTTGGCCATTAGTCGCGCTCCAACACATTTCTCACCTTAGCAATAACCTGATCCAGTTCCGCTGTGGTCTCTGATGCCAAGCGGCTAAATTCCGCCTCGCGGGACTGAAAGCTTGTCTCTTTGGCTTTCGCATCGTCAAGTTCTTGCGCCAAGCGTGAACGATCCTCGACAAAGCTTTTTGATTCTGCGGCAATTTTCTTACATTTCGCATAATCTTCGACCATGGGACTCAGTACGCGTTCCAAATTTTTCAAAGACAAGTTAAGTTTTTCGGCAGCCGTTTTTATGTCAGCGCTGTCACTCATAGAATTTCCAACTTCCCTGTTATTTTTTCCTAGAATGGCCCATTTATCCGCTGACAACAAGCTATAACTTATTGACTTATTCACAGCTGTTAAGCATTGCCAGACAGATCAAATTTACCGCAATTTTACACCATGCAAAAGGAATTTTAAGCTTTCAAGTGTAAGACGCCCCCAAAGAAAAACAGGTTATTGCCATGACAATTAAAATCGGAATCAACGGGTTTGGACGTATTGGACGTCTCGTGACCCGGGCGATTAGTGAATATGATATTACAGATATGGAAATCGTTGCGATCAATAGTCCTGGCGCACTCGAAACCTCCGCCCATCTTCTTCGCTATGATAGTGTTCACGGTCGCTTTGCCCCTGAGGTACAAGTTGGAGACGGGTTTATTGACTACGGACGCGGAAAAGTCCGGATGACTCACGAGCGGGATCCCGGAAAAGCCGCTTGGGGCGATTTGGATATCGATGTTGTAATGGAATGCTCTGGGGTATTTAGGACAAAAGAGAAAGTTCAGCCGCACCTGGATGCTGGCGCGAAAAGTGTTTTGATTTCTGCTCCGGCAGAAGGTGTCGATAAAACAATTGTCTATGGCGTGAATCACAACTTACTAAGCCGGGATGATTTGGTTGTTTCTTGCGCGTCCTGCACAACAAATTGCCTCGCACCCCTTGCGCGTGTTTTAATGGAGTCAGTCGGGATTCGCCGCGGGTTCATGACCACTGTACATGCCTATACCCAGGATCAGCGAATTTTAGATAACTCACACAAAGATTTATACCGAGCACGCGCCGCGGCGCGTAATATGATCCCAACCTCGACCGGAGCAGCCAAAGCTGTCGGACTGGTTATCCCAGAACTTTTGGGTAAGCTTAGTGGTTCAGCTGTACGCGTTCCAACCGCTAATGTTTCTATGGTCGACCTTGCTTTTCAGCCCGAGGTTAACACAACAGCTGAAGATTTAAACGCCGCTGTCAAAGCTGCATCTGAAAACAAAATGAAAAACGTTCTTCGCTACACTGAAGAAGCCTTGGTTTCATCAGACCTCAATCACGATCCGCATTCGTCAATCTTTGCTGCACCTTTAACTAAGGTTCTCGACGGAGATCTCGTCAAAGTTATCGCGTGGTATGATAATGAGTGGGGATTTGCCAATCGTATGATCGATGTCGCGCGCGTAATGGCCGACCAAATGAAAGCCTGATACATGCATTTTCGCCGATTAGAGGACGCTGAACTTTCAAACACAACAGCGGTTGTCCGCGTTGATTTCAATGTCCCGCGCCGCGAAAATGGGTCGATTTCGGATGATACCCGGATTGACGCTGCGATCCCGACGATAAAATTCCTGCGTGAAGCTGGAGCTAAAGTGGTTCTACTAAGCCATTTTGGGCGACCAAAAGGAGAACCGAAACCAGAACTGTCACTGAGTTTTCTAATTCCTGTACTCCGACAGAAACTGGGCGAAGATATTTCATTTTCAGACGGCATAAACGCGACGGATCTGAATGCTCCTATAACCCTGGTCGAAAACACAAGATTCCATGCAGGAGAAACCAAAGGCGACGAAGATCTTGCTCGCCAATGGGCCGCGCTTGGAGATATTTATGTACAAGACGCTTTTTCCGCGTCTCATCGCGATCATGTGTCGAGCGCTGGCTTGGCAAAATTTTTGCCTGCATTTGCGGGCCTCGCCATGGAGCGAGAACTTGATCATTTGGCTCAGGCCCTAGAAAATCCGAAACAACCTGTATTGGGCGTTGTCGGTGGTGCGAAAGTTTCGACCAAGATCGATTTGCTCTCAAACCTCGTGACCAAACTAGATATGCTCGCGATTGGCGGCGGAATGGCAAACACTTTCCTAGCGGCGCAGGGATTCGATGTCGGTAAATCTCTTTGCGAACATGATTTAGCGGGAACCGCCAAAGACATCATGAAAGCCGCAGCCGATTCTGGATGCCAAATTCTATTACCGATAGATGTGGTTGCCGCGACAGATTTTGCAGCCAATGCCCCTCATCGAGTTTGCGGACTTGATCAAGTCGCAGCACATGAAATGATATTGGATGCGGGTCCCGAAACAGTCGAGGGCCTACTTGACGCCATTGATCGTGCCAGAACGCTGATTTGGAACGGGCCTCTTGGAGCTTTTGAAATAACGCCGTTCGATACCTCGACCGTCGAAGCAGCGCAATATGCGGGTAAGCGGGTTAAAAACAATGGTCTCATCGCGGTAGCGGGCGGCGGCGATACAGTAGCCGCCTTAAAACATGCGGGTGCAGCCGATAACTTTACATTTATATCAACCGCCGGAGGCGCATTCCTGGAATGGATGGAAGGCAAAGCCCTTCCAGGCGTTGAAATACTCAGAGGAGATTTATCATGAATTTGGATCAGTTAAACAAAGTGGCCGTCAAAATGGTAACGCCTGGACAAGGTCTTCTGGCCGCGGACGAGTCAACAGGTACAATCAAAAAACGATTTGATTCCATCAATACGGTATCAACTGAGGATAAACGGCGGGACTGGCGTGAAATGTTGTTTCGTACGGAAGATGCGATGCGCAACCACATTTCCGGAGTTATATTGTATGATGAGACAATCCGCCAGAATGCTGCGGACGGAACATCTCTTGTAGACTTGATCAAAGCCAATGATGCTCTACCCGGAATTAAAGTTGATATGGGTGCAAAACCTATGGCTGCCAGACCCGGCGAGACCATTACCGAGGGTCTGGATGGGCTACGTGATCGTTTAAAGGAATATTATGATTTGGGCGCACGATTTGCCAAATGGCGTGCTGTTATTGAAATCTCAAATCCAAATTCCGCCGAGGGCGTTACTCCGAGCTGGGGTGCGATTAAAGCCAATACCCATGCGCTCGCACGTTATGCCGCGCTCTGTCAGGAAGCCAATATTGTTCCTATTGTAGAGCCAGAAGTTTTGATGGGTGGCTTTCATGGCATTCAAACCTGCCACGATGTCACTGAGAACGTACTCAAAACACTTTATAGCGATCTTTACGAGCAAGGCGTAAAACTCGAAGGAACAATCCTCAAGCCTAATATGGTCGTCGCAGGCAAACGCTGCCCGGTTCAGCCTTCTGTGGAAGAAGTTGCGGAGCGTACTGTTGAAGTTCTAAAAGACTGCGTGCCCTCGGCCGTACCTGGAATTGCTTTCCTATCCGGCGGCCAAAGCAATGAGCAGGCTACGGAAAATCTCAATGCGATGAATCAAATTGGCGGCTTCCCATGGAACCTCACCTATTCTTATGGGCGCGCGCTTCAGCAATCCGCGCTCTTTGCATGGGGCGGCGAAAGTGCTAACTATGCTGCAGCTCAAAAAGCGTTTAATCATCGGGCAAGAATGAATGGCCTAGCCTCTATGGGTGAATGGACGCCAGAATTGGAAGCAGCAGGATAATTGACAGAAATAGACTTAAAACTCAGTTCTCATCACGACATTGAATCCTACTCGAAAGAGTATGCCAAGAACGGCGTTGTTAGAATTGAAAACTTGTTTTCAAGTGAAACTGCAGAATCTATTCACCAAGTTTTAGCTACAAACACACCGTGGCATCTGGTTCAGTCAGATCCTAACGGGAAACACAAATATTATCGTCCCGAAACATGGGAAGCCCTTTCATCGCAGGATAAGCAAGCTATCGTCAGCGAGACCCTATCACGAGCACGCAGCGGTTTTGCCTATCTATATTTGTGCTACCCTATGATAGACGCATATTTAGAAAATCGTGATCCAGGCTGGCCATTGCATGCAATGTCAGAATATTTGAACACACCCGAAATGTTAGATTTCACCAGAACTATTACAGGTGAATCTTCGGTTATTAAACATGACGCTCAGGCAACGCTTTATTCTCCGGGGCATTTTTTAAATTTGCATAATGATACAGGAGACGCAGCGGAACGACGCGCGGCCTATGTCATGGGATTCACAAAAAATTGGTCGATTAACTGGGGAGGACATTTAATGTTTACCCGTGGAAATGAACTCGATTTTGGATTTTCACCGTCCTTTAATACGCTAACATTGTTTAAAGTACCTCGCGATCATATTGTTACACAGGTGACAAATTTTGCAGGTGCCGGTCGATACTCAATTACTGGCTGGCTGCGCGACGATCCAAAGTAGCTTTACACGCGCGAGCTTTCCGCATAGGCAAAGCCTTCAAAAATTATGGAGGCATATTTTGCGTAAATTTTTAGCACTTTCCGCTATGGGCCTAGCTGTTACAGCCTGCCAGCCCCAACAACAAGCTCCCGCCGACATCGACGACATTCGCGCTGATGTAGCCGAGCTGAAAGCGGATATATATGGAAAAACCATCGGTACCTGTGACGAGAGCAAAATTTTGGCTGGTCCGTCGGATTATGCGGCCACGTTAGAAGGTTTGCCCGAAGCCTCAATTGAAGGCGCGGATTGGCATACGGCAAATGGTGAGCGCCCGAACGTTATGAGTACGCCTTCGGGCTTACAGTATACTGTCGTACAAGAAGGCATGACAGATAGTGTTTCACCCGCCCCAACTCACTTGGTCAGAGTTAATTACCATGGCTTTTTCAAAGATGGTAAAACCTTTGACAGCTCTTATGATCGTGGCAAAGACATACAATTTCCAGCCAATGGCGTCATTAAAGGCTGGGTTGAAGCCTTGACTGATATGAAACCCTGCGAAGCCCGCACACTATACATCCCCGGTGACCTAGCTTACGGCTCAGCAGGGCGCGGCGGAATTCCCGCCGACGCGACGTTAATCTTTAACGTCCAGCTTCTGGGCATAAAAGAGTCCGCGGGTCTGATTGATAAGTAAAATTAGAACTTCGCACCCAGCGAAAACCGAATATTGCGGCCTGGCAATGGCACGATATCTTTGAGATAAGATGCGTGTTGCCGGGC
The DNA here is from genome assembly GCA_020629545.1 of Hellea sp. Taxonomy (GTDB): domain Bacteria; phylum Pseudomonadota; class Alphaproteobacteria; order Caulobacterales; family Maricaulaceae; genus JACOMS01. The sequence goes on along the minus strand of JAHDDC010000002.1, from coordinate 145,030 downwards.
TTCTTCGTCTCCGATGTTAAAGGCAGACAACCGGAACGTTAAATCTTGCTCCACCGGGAGCTTCCACGTCAAAAACAGATTGACCAATCCGTAAGAATCCGTTGGCAATTCCTCGTCCCCAAGCCGATCTTGCGAGTCTGCATAGTCATACTCGGCGCGGAGCTTCAGATTGTTCCATTGAGCTTCACCGCCTACGAGAACCGAAAGCGGGGGAATACGCGGAAGATTTCCGGTATCAGTTTTTGCGCGCACATACTCAACTATTCCGTCCAAACTAAGACTAATGTCGTTGATGTTTCCGATCTTGGTTTTTCCTTGAATTTCGAAACCTTTAAAAGTCGCATCATCTCCAACAAACTGAAATACATCAAGTCCGTCTTCGAATGCACCAGTGCGGTTCTCAAAAATAAAGTCGTCATATTCCGTGTAGAATAAATTACCGGTTACGTAATGATCTTTACCGCGGTGCCGGTAGGACAACTCAACGCCTTTGGCAATTTCTTTGGATAGATTGGGATCGCCCAGCTCAAAAGCTTCTGTCGCCAAATGGGGGCCGTTTGAATATAGCTCTTCTGATGTTGGCGCCCGTTCTGTTCTAAAGACGGTGGCGCCAAAACGTATTTTATCCGTTAAATGAATGTCGGCTCCCCCCGACAGGCTAAAGAGATTAAATTCGCGATCTTGACTAGATGAATCATTGGTTTGATTTGTGATTTCATACCGAGCCGCCCCTTCAAGATGCACAGTACCAAGTTCTTTTTCATGGAACATATATCCCGCATATTGGCGGGTTGTTGTTGGCGGGACAAAAGCCTCTTCACCTATAGCTGAAAACTTGCGTTCGCGAAGCTGAACACCATAAGCAGCGCGCCAGTCATTGCGCTGTGTTTGAATGGCTTCTATTCGAGATTCCCAGCCTTTATTCGCAAATACGGTTCCGGTTTCAGCGCCCTCGAGTTCGGTGTGTTCATAATCAGCATAGCCCGCAAAAGCCTGGATACGCTCAAGAAATCCGTCCAGCTCCTTAGTTCCATTCATATCAACACGAACCTGTTTCAGGCGGATTGAGATCGGAACATCTTCTTCGTCCGAATGCCCTTCTTCTTCATGCTCATCTTCTTCGTGATGATCCTCGTCATGCTCTTCTTCGTCATGACCGTGACCTTCCTCACCATGCCCATGTCCACCTGGAACACCGTATCGGCTATTCAATCCATTAACGGCTACGCCAATATACCCGTCGGCACCGATATAGGATAATCCGGCGCTGAGCGAATTGGATCGGCTCCACGAATTATCTAAGCGTCCAAAAGCCTCTCCAAGACGCTCTTCATCTTCTTCATCGTGATCATCATCATGATGCTCGTCTTCATCCTCATGCCCCTCTTCCTCAGCTTCGTGAAAAATCTCGCTTTCCGCAAAACCGGGAATTTTATAGTTATCTGCATCACGCCATGTCCCATCCAAATGCAAAACGAGATTGTTAGCGATCTCAGTGTCTATTGAGGCCGCGACTTCGCGTCCTAAATCAACACTACTGGCTCCCAGTCTGAATGCACCTTCAACGCCATCCGGAATATTTTGCGGAATACGTCCGTCAATAATATTGACCACGCCGCCAGATCCGGATGATCCAAATCTCAATAGAGAAGCACCGCGAAGAACTTCTATCTGATCCGCTTGAGCTGGCTCAGCCGCAACCGCATGGTCTGGTGAAGCCGATGATGCGTCGATAGACCCGATACCATTCGTCAAAACCCGCACGCGGTCCCCGCCCTGGCCTCGAATTATCGGCCGTGAAGCCCCTGCTCCAAAGAATGTTGATGAAACGCCCGGTTCAGCCTTTAAGGTTTCACCGATATTAGCCGCCAATCGATCGCTTAAATCGTCACCTTTTAGGACGGATACGCCGGTAATCGCGTCATCGATGGAACCCTCTAGGATACGAGCGCCTGTAACGATGATTTCATCATCTGCAACTTGCGCGAATGCGGTTTGAGAAAATGCACTACTGACGAGTAAACAGGGTAAAGCTAGGGTTAAAAATTTTCTTTTCATTTTGGACTAACATTTTTTTATAACGTTATCTTATTTCGAAACGTTATTTAATAACGACCACACGAATGTCCAGTTATTTTTCCTTAAATCGGGTTCACGCGAGATTAACCTTGTCCTTATCCGCAATATTTACAGAGTTTTGATAAGCTTTGCTAAACTTGCGGGAAATGTCATGAAAAAGCTCTTTACCAAATACCAAAGCGACCTTTCGGGTAATTTTGCGATTTTGACGGCTATTATGGCCTTGCCCATTGCGATAGGAAGCGCTGTTGCGATTGAGCTTGCTGGACTCGAAAAAGCAAAGACTGAACTCAGGGACGCAGCGGAGTCAGCTGCTGTTGCGAGTACAAAATCCAAAAACCGAAGTGACGCGACCCGGCGCGAAACCGCCCTGATAACGCTTGATCATAATTTCAACAAAATTACCCATCGCAGTTCCGGAGTAAACGCCAATATCACTTTGACTTCCAGGCGGTCAACGGTTGAAGCTCAAACCACTATCCCGGCCCGATTAACGGGCATAATCGGGAAAAAGAATTTACGTGTCGGCGTTCGGGTTGCAGCAGAATCGATATTCGAACCGGCCTGCGTACTCATAAAGTCTCCTCGTGCCAGCAATGCGCTCAGGTTCCAAGGACATCCACTTCTGAATACCGTCGATTGCTATGTTCACAACAATTCAAACTCCAGTCAAAGCTCCGTCGCTCAGGGTAATCCGCGATTAGGAACAGCGGATGTTTGTCTAAACGGTGGATTTGAGGGCAAAAAATGGACACCAGGACCCGAGCTTGGATGCGGCGTGAAAAGTGACCCTTTTAACTCGGTTTTGAAACCGCCCGTGCCGCCATGTGGACCAAAATTCAAAAAAGGGCGACCTGGCGAAACCGTCAGACTAAGCCCGGGCAACTTTTGCGGCGGTATAAATATCCCATCCAATGCAAATCTTGCGCTTGATCCCGGGGTCTATATCATCAGCGATGGCCCCTTGAAACTTGGCGCAAATGCAACGATTAGCGGCCAAGACGTCATGTTTTATATGACCGGAGATCGCGCTAACTTTGAGCTGCACTCTGGCGGAACTTGGAATGTGACCCCCCCACAATCAGGCGAGTATCGCGGAATGGTTATTTTTCAGGATAGGGATTCAACACCGATACAACCCAATGAGATTAAAGGCGGTGGAAGCCTCGATATTAACGGCATAATCTATACGCCTAATGGCGAGTTGAAACTACAAGGCAGTCCTGTTCTGAATATTAGGGGTGCAGGCAATATGATTGTAACCGATACAATGAAGCTTCAAGGCAGCCCGGAATTAAATGTCATTTTGGACAACAGTCCTAATCTTTTGCCAAACGACAAAGTCGTAGGTCGTGACGCTTATATCCGGGTGATTAAATAACCATAGACATTAACGCACCAAGCGATAGTCTGGGCCTATGCGACTATTACTTTTATTATCCGTTTTGGGTCTGACCGCTTGTGTGCCGCAACAAAATGAACCGCAATACGAGTTTTTCGATACTTTATCCAAGTATTGCGGAAAGTCATATGCCGGAAAGGTGGTTTCCACCGATCCGCAGGACGCGGACTGGGCCAAAGAGACCCTCATCATGCATGTGCACGATTGCTCTGAAAGCGAGATTAAGATCCCGCTGCATGTCGGCGAGAACCGCTCACGGACATGGATAATTTCGAAAACTCACGGCGGCCTGACTTTAAAACATGACCATAGACATGAAGACGGAAAACCCGATGCCGTTACGATGTATGGCGGCACGACCGACTCACTTGGCACGGCAAACCAGCAATCATTTCCGGCGGATGATTTTTCAAAGGAGTTATTTATCCGCGAAGGTCTTGACGTATCGGTCGACAATATTTGGTCCATCACTCTGGGCGACGGAACGTTCACCTACGCCCTCGCCCGGCCCAACCGTGATTTCAGAGCGGCCTTTGATTTAAACAAGCCTGTGAAAACCCCGCCACCTGTATGGGGTAGCGAATAGGACTAAAGCCAGTCAGCTAAAACGCAAAGCCCCTTGCGCATTGGCCAAAAACCAATACATAGCGCGCTATGAGTGTTGATCAGTCTAAAATCCGAAACTTTTCCATTGTCGCGCATATTGATCACGGCAAGTCGACTCTTGCGGATCGGCTCATCCATTTTACAGGCGGGTTGACGGACCGCGAAATGTCCGAACAGGTTCTTGATAATATGGATATCGAGAAAGAGCGCGGCATCACGATCAAGGCTCAAACGGTTCGCCTGGATTACACAGCCAAAGACGGCGAGACTTATGTGTTGAATTTGATGGATACACCAGGCCATGTTGACTTTGCCTATGAGGTCTCGCGGAGTTTATCGGCATGTGAAGGCTCTATTTTGGTCGTCGACGCTTCCCAAGGCGTAGAAGCCCAAACCCTTGCCAATGTTTATCAAGCTATCGATCATGATCATGAAATCGTTCCGGTCCTGAACAAAATTGACTTACCGGCCGCCGAACCAGAGCGGGTCAAATCCCAGATTGAAGACGTAATCGGCATCGACGCGTCTGGCGCAATCGAGGCATCTGCAAAATCCGGCATCGGGATCGAAGAGGTTCTTGAGGCCATTGTTGCCGAACTGCCAGCCCCAAAATACGGCGACCCGAATGCACCGCTCAAAGCCATGCTGATCGACGCCTGGTACGACACCTATATGGGCGTCGTTGTTTTGTTCCGTGTTATGGAAGGCACAGTCAAGAAAGCTATGCGCATACGCACCATGAATACGGGTGCAAGCTATACGGTTGATAAAGTCGGGTGTTTCCGGCCAAAGCCCGAAGATTTAAAATCCATCGGCCCAGGTGAAGTTGGGTTTCTCACGGCCTCAATCAAAGAAGTTGCAGATGCGGCTGTGGGTGACACGATCACCGAAGACAAACGACCGACGGAAACGCCGCTCGAGGGTTTTAAACCGGCACAGCCCGTTGTGTTTTGCGGTATTTTCCCGGTCGATGCGGCAGACTTTGAAGACTTGCGCGCCGCCATGGGACGCCTGCGCCTCAATGATGCGAGTTTCTCTTTTGAAATGGAAACCTCTGCGGCCCTTGGTTTTGGATTTCGTTGTGGTTTTTTAGGTCTTCTGCATTTGGAAATTATTCAAGAGCGTCTTGAGCGGGAATTTAATCTCGACCTGATCACGACCGCCCCGTCGGTTGTTTATTCTCTGGTTATGAAAAAAGGCGATCCCGTTCTGTTGCATAACCCGGCCGACATGCCCGACATTATGGCGATAGAGCATATCGAAGAGCCATGGATCAAAGCCACCATCATGACCCCGGATGAGTATCTGGGTGGTATCTTAAAGCTGTGCCAGGATCGTCGCGGTGTGCAGACTAATTTGTCCTATGTCGGCTCGCGGGCCATGGTCGAATATGAACTTCCGCTCAACGAAGTCGTTTTTGATTTTTATGATCGGTTGAAATCTGTCTCAAAGGGCTATGCCAGCTTTGATTATCAGGCCATTGGCAAACGCGAAGGCGACCTTGTGAAAATGAGTATACTTGTCAATGGCGACCCGGTTGATGCCCTCTCTATGCTGGTGCACCGATCGCGGGCGGAATCACGCGGACGGCAGATGTGCGAACGCCTGAAAGACTTGATCCCGCGCCACTTGTTCAAGATCCCGATTCAGGCTGCGCTTGGTGGTAAAGTTATTGCCCGTGAAACGATCGCCGCTATGCGTAAAGACGTTACTGCCAAATGTTACGGCGGCGACGCATCCCGAAAACGCAAGCTTTTGGACAAGCAGAAAAAGGGTAAGAAAAAAATGCGGCAGTTCGGCAAAGTCGAAATCCCGCAAGCCGCCTTTATCGCGGCACTTAAGATGGATGATGGATAAACAAGCACCATCGTAATTATCCCCCATTCATCTTTATTCGGTTATTGTGTTGGGAATAATGGGGAGTCCGATAATGAATTCTATTAGAACCGTATGCATGTCTACTACAGCTATATTCCTCCTCATGGCCTGCGGCGGGGGCGGAAGCTCGGCACCGGCACCTGTTACGCCACCCCCTAGCGGAGGCGGTGGCAGCACGGGCGGTGGATCAACGGGCCCGGTTACGCAATCAAATATTGAATATGCCAGCGCATCGACGACAAATGGAAACATCCCATTACTGCTCGATATTTATCAACCGTCCGATACGTGCGACGCCAATCGGCCAACAGTATTTTTTGTTCATGGCGGGGGATTTGTCAGCGGGAGCAAAACCGGATCCGGCGTGGATGTACGCTCTGCGGCGGCCCTAGAAAAAGATTTTAATTTCGTGTCGATCAACTACCGGCTCGCTGACGATAATCCAGTGCTCGCGCCTGAATATCAAGTTATCGCCGATCAGTTTATTGCGGCGTCACAGGCTTCAGGGCCCGACGCTGACATTATCGTGGCGGCCGTTGCAGCGATGGAAGACTCGATTGCGGCTCTCAATTGGATGGACAACAATGCATCACAATATTGTTTAGATATGTCACGTCTGGCGTATTGGGGGTCATCCGCCGGAGCATTCACCGTTCTCAACGTTGCCTATACCGCAGATGAGTACAGCCTAAGTCGTCCAGATCCGGATGTGGTTATCAATTATTGGGGAGACCTGCCGATCGATTCCTCTCTTGAATTTATGGAGGCCCCATTTCTGACAGTGCATGGCGACGCAGATACGGTCGTTCCTTATCAGGGCGCGCTTGATCTGGCCGCACAGGCTGATGCTGTTGGCGTACCCTATTCATTCTATACGCATGTCGGCGGAGGCCATGGTGTCAGTACAGATAGAACTGTCAATGGAGTTACCTTAATGGTCCTGACGATGAATTTCATCGAAGCCCATATCGTCGGCGGGACCCCGCTTTACGAAACGGCGAATGTGGATTAAGTTTCGAACAGACCCCAGCCGCCTTTACCCGTTAATTTGCGGAGCACGACGTAGAGGAAAAGTCCAATCGGCCCCAACATAAATGTCAGAAGCAGACAGGGTATCAAAAGCCAATGGGAGAATTCTCGTCTTTGTGCATCGCGCGCTTCCCATGCGCCGACAAACAAATCAAAAACCAGATAATGCGTCCAGCCAATCAGCATACCGACATCGGACGAAAACAAAGTTCTGACACCCTCTATAGAGGAAAAACTTCCGCCTTCTGCTCCATGCCCCATATACGCCAACACCATGCCAGCAATATAAACGGCCCCAAGCGCGAGCGGATAGAGCATTGAATGTATGAGCTTGCGCGTCCAATCCCAATTCGGTGCAAGAACCAATAATGCCCAGGCCGGCATGACTGATAAATTTACTATCGAAAACCAAAGATCAAAGTTCATGCCACGTTCCAAAAATATCTTTGTTCTGGATAATCAAATACTGCTTTCTAATCCAGAATTTTCGTTTCCTTTTGGTCAGCAAATGATTAGGCAAAGGAAATGAAAGCAACACTAGAAACACAAGGCGAGTTTAAAGATTGGTATTACTGGCCTACGGAAGATTTCGAATTTTCAGCGGCCGGCCCTTTTTATTTTAAAAAGATCGGAGATGAATATGTCTCTCGATTCCGGGCGGAACGAAGGCATCTAAATGGCGGCGGGACCGTACATGGCGGCTGCCTTATGACTTTTGCTGATTTTGCTCTATTTTCTATCGCCGCTGAACATATAGACTATTACGCTGTAACCGTTGCCTTTTCGAGCGAGTTTTTAGCAACCGCAAAAGAAGGACAGCTCATGGAAGCGCGCGGCGAAGTCCTTAAAGCCGGAAAATCGATCATCTTTATTCGCGGAATTATAACAGCGGATGGAGATTCCGTTCTGAATTTCTCAGGAACAATAAAAAGATTACGGCCGCCGACCTAACCTGGATTTTTATCGACAAACCTGAATAGACCTTCTTGCGCCGTTGAGGCGATCAATCGTCCTTGTTCCGAATAAAAGCTACCCCGATTAAATGTGCGGGCACGACCAGAACGAGGGCTATCTAAATGATAATAGTTCCAGTCATTCACATTGATATTCCCATGGAACCACATTGCATGATCCAGGCTGGCGCCCATCATTTTCCCTGTGATAAATCCTTCCCCATGGGGCCTGATGCCCGTGCTCATCAAGGCTTTGTCTGAAATAAACGCCAACAAAGTCATGTGCATGACGGGGTCCTCTCCGACCTCGGGATGGATTTTAAACCAAAACCCATGCTCGGGATCATATTTTCCCGGCTTTAAAAGGTCCCCTAAAAACGGTGATCGCAACTCGATAATATTTTCAGGAAAAATCAAATAGCTAGATCTTATGCGTTTAGCCATTTTATCAGATAAAGACTTGGCCATTTCATCAACACGCTTGGCGTCAGATTGAATAGAGTCTTTATCAGGAACACCCGCAGGCAAATCAATCTGATGAGATGGTCCATCTTCAATCCTGTGAAAGGAAATCGAACTATTAAAGATCGCCTCACCATTTTGACGGGCGACCACACGGCGCGTCGAAAAACTTCGCCCGTTTCTAATAGGGTCAACCTCATAGATAATTGGCTTGTTAAAATCGCCAGGCCGAAGAAAATAACCATGCAGGCTGTGCGGGACCTTATCTTCGTCAACGGACCGATAGCCGGCGTTAAGGCACTGGGCCAATACCTGTCCTCCAAAAACCCGAATTAGCCCAAGATCAAGTGATGCGCCGCGGAATAGATATTTATCCAATTGCTCAACATGCAGAGCGTTTTTAAATTCGTCCCAGGTAAACATAGAGCCGTGATACAGTATAAATGAATGACTTCAAGCGTACGAATCGCGCAATCTGTCTTAATACAAGAACGCCAAAGACGTTCTGGTCGGCAATGCCCGTCAAAAACAGTTCACGCCGCAATTATATAGGACCCCTCTAAAACCCCTATTTTACGGGGGCCTTTAACGTTTTGTACATATTAATTAACCCTAACAAATCGTTAAAAACCTATATTAATCAACGTTTTAATACTTTGGTAAGCGAAGCACACCACCTAATCATCAAATGATTCGAACGATAAATAATTCAGGCCCGATCAAGGGCAATAAAAGCGTGAAAAAGCTACCGCTCAACACGATCGTGCATGGAAATTGCGTCGAAGGGATGAATGCTCTCCCAGCAGAGTCCGTTGACCTTATTTTCGCAGACCCGCCTTATAACCTTCAGCTTGGCGGTAATTTATCGCGACCTGATGACAGTGTGGTCAATGGCGTGACCGAGGAATGGGATCATTTCGATACGATGGATGCCTATGACCTGTTTACCCATGACTGGCTAAAGGCGGCAAGACGCATATTAAAACCAAATGGATCTCTTTGGGTCATCGGAAGCTATCACAATATTTTCCGGGTCGGATGTGTTCTGCAAGATCAGCTGTTCTGGATCCAAAATGATATTATCTGGCGCAAAACAAATCCAATGCCGAACTTCCGCGGCACGCGTTTTACCAATGCGCACGAAACCCTGATCTGGGCAACCAAAACCGAGGATTCTCGCCCAACATTTAATTATCAGGCTATGAAGATGCTGAATGAAGGCGTGCAGATGCGTTCAGACTGGACCCTGCCCCTCTGCACAGGACGGGAACGCCTCAAGAAGTCAGACGGCAATAAGGCTCACCCAACACAAAAGCCTGAGAGTTTATTGCACCGTGTTATCCTATCGACCTCAAATCCTGGCGATGTGATAGTCGATCCGTTTTTCGGGACAGGTACAACCGGAGCGGTTGCCAAAAAACTGGGCCGAAGCTTTATCGGCTTTGAACAGGAAGAAGAATATATCATTCACGCCAGACGCCGTATTGATGCCATAGAAGAAGGCGAAGGGCCGGCCGTCCGTGTAACGCAATCCAAACGCAGCGAACCGCGCGTCCCATTTGGTACTTTGATCGAGCGTGGTTTGATCAATCCAGGTACAACGCTTTATTCAGCCAATGGCAAATATCAGGCCAAAGTGCGCCCCGATGGATCCCTCGAAAGCGGAAAAACAACCGGATCAATTCACAAGGTTGGCGCAACGCTCCAAAACGCAGCAAGTTGTAATGGATGGACATTTTGGCACTTCTCAACGCCGCAAGGTATGACACAGATCGATGCACTTCGCAGCGTCATTCGCGACGAAATGGGAGCCTTTGCTTAGGCCACAATCCCGGGCGTTTCTAATCCTTATTGGCCAGCAATATCGCTTTCTTCGTCAGAGTTGGAACAGCAAAAGACGACAAATCATCGAGCGGGACCCAAACTTCATTTGGGTCCGTCTTTTCCCGTGTTGATATCTCGGCGCGGGAAACCTCCAGCCTCAGTTCAAAATGCGTGAAGACATGCTTCACCTCCCCGCAGCGTTCCCAATTCCGGTCAACCGGTGCGAAACTCTGCGGTTGCGCCGAAGGTTTTTCGTCCCAGGGCGATCCGGGAAGTTCCAGCATCCCGCCCAACAATCCTTTGTCGGGTCTGCGACGCAGCAAAACTTGCCCGCCGCACAAAAGCGCAAAAGCTGCGCCATATTTAATCGGTTGGTTTCTTTTGATTTTTTGCGGATAAAAGGCCGGGTTTCCAGCTTCAAAAGCCTTGCAGGCAAATTGCCAGGGACAATTTTCGCAACGGGGTGTCTTGGGCGTGCAAACTGTTCCGCCTAAATCCATCAGCGCCTGGCCGTAATCACCCGGCCTTTTCGGATCGGCAATTGGCGCCGCGAGATCCCGAAGAAGAGGTTTCGATTTTGGGAGCGGCGCGCTCTCTGCAAAGAGCCGCGCTATCACCCGCTCTACATTGCCATCGACGATATTGGTCGGTTCGTTAAAACAAATCGCAGCGATTGTGGCCGCTGTATATGGACCAATACCGGGAAGTTTTAATAGAGCTTTTTCGCTGCGCGGAAACTCGCCCCCAAACTCATCGCGGATGATCTGCGCGCATTTGTGAAGATTTCGAGCGCGAGCGTAATATCCAAGACCCGCCCACATTGCCATGATTTCGTCTCTATCTGCGTCCGCCAAATCAGAAACAAGTGGAAACCGTTTCAAAAACTTTTCCCAATAAGGGGTGCCATGAGCAATTGTCGTTTGTTGCATCATTATCTCGGAGAGCCAGATCGCATAGGGGTCCGGAACGTCGCCGTTCTCCCTGTCCTCAGGCCGAATACGCCAAGGGAGGGTCCGGCCAGTTTGATCATACCACGCGAGCAATTCACGACGAAGTCGCGAAATGTGCTTTGTAATTTGTGAACGAGAATTCATTGTAGAGCGCTTTACCTTGGCGCTTGCTTAGGGCATTTTCCCAACCATGCAAACCAAGGACCCAAAAAAAGATCGGGGCGAACAGGCAGAGAATGCCCGTAAAGATGCTGCGATCATCAATCGCTGGCTGTCGGAACAGCGCGGCAAGCGCGCCTATCGGGCCGCACCCAAAGCGGGCTATGCGGTTTCAAAAATTATGCGTCCCCTATCTGCGAAGTTTGGCGCAGGTAAATCCGGCCTTACAGATCATTGGGAAGATATCGTTGGCCAAAGATTTGCCAGAATTTCAAGACCGGTCAGATTCCAAGGCGGACGTCATGGCCGCACATTGCTCATCAGCGCGCCTGGCCCTGCCGCTGCCCTGATTATGGCCGCTGGCAGTGGTATAATCGATCGCGCCAATAGTTATCTGGGGCCAGGATATATCCAGCACATCAAACTCGTGCAGACCAGTATGCGTGATGGACAGCTTTCGGGTGCACGCGCGAAAAAGACCAAGGACCTCACCCCTGCTCAAAAAGATGAACTGCAATCCTCACTGGAAAACGTGAATGATCCTGACCTAAAGAAAGCATTGGAAAAATTAGGACGTCATGCCATAAGCCGCTCGACCTAATGTCGCTAACGACACCGCAAAATTCATACTCCGGAAGCTTAGGAACGCAAATGACCCATTTTAAGAAATTCTTTTGGACAACAACAATGTTGGCCGTTGCCGTTTCCAATATCTCATGCGGAAATGAGAGCTCTTCGACGACAGAAAAAGTCACATCGGCCACTGACGCGGTCGCCCAGACGACAAGCCAAGCGGCCGAAACCGTCCAAACCGCAGCCAACCCGAAAGATGACCCTCATTCCAAATCAGATGAAGCTTCCGACGCCTCGCACGACCACGAGTCTCATGACCATGGCGGCGAGCCCGTCAAAATCGATATAGATCATGTTTTCACTCGGGCACCGAGCGATCATTACCTCGGAGACCTCGAAGCTCCAAATACAGTCATAATATATGCATCCGTGACCTGCCCACATTGCTCGGAGTGGTTTTCATCGGAATGGGACACTTTTAAGTCTGAAGAAATCGACACTGGCAATACATTAATGGTGTTCAGAGAAATCCCGACGCCGCCACAACAAGTTGCTGCTTTTGGATTTATTGTTGCCGGATGTGCGCCCAAAGACAAATATATGGACAATATTGTTTTTCAGATGAAAAACCAGAAAAGCATTCTTGACAGAATTTATGATCAGAAAGGCGATGAGGTCGCAAAGGAAATCGCTGATTTTGCGGGCTTAAAGTCCCAGGACGACCTTAAAAACTGTTTTGACAACCAACAGCCACGTATTCATCATTTCAACGCGTCAGGTGCCCGCCTAGCATCTACAGGTAAAGTTGGCGTTCCAACTTTTATCGTCAATGGCGAGCACTATACGGGTGATACAACAGCGGCTGGTCTTAAGGCAAAACTCGCCCAATAAGGCTGCATAATCCTGATTCACGTTTTGTTATCTATTTGTTAATAAGTTAACAAAACCTTTACACTATTCTTGCGTTTCGTATTGAAAATGAGAGACTTAGCTATGTTTGAGAAAATGCAAATTGATTCGCGTGTGAAACATATAACGCTCGGTGTTATGTCCTTTGCGCTTGCGGCATGTGGCAATAGCGCCCCAGATTCCAGTGCCGTATCAGGTGAAACACCCGTCAAACCAGCACCCAGTTCCAACTTTGTTGTTGATGGCGACCATTCAGTTGGCAACCCAGATGCAGAGATCACTATTGTTGAATATGCGTCTGTAGTCTGCGGCGCTTGTGCGAATTGGCACAATTCAGTTTATCCGGAACTCAGTAAGAAATATATTGAAACGGGCAAAGTACGGTATGTTTTCCGCGAATTTCCCACGCCACCAGAAAGCTTAGCCTTTGCAGGCTTCACGATCGCGAACTGCGCTGGCGAAGATAAATTCCTCAAAAACATCTCGCTACAGTTTAAAAGACAAAAAGCAATTTTGTCGGCTCAAGACAAACGTAAGGCTTATGAAGATCTTGCGAAGAACACGGGTCTTTCAGTCCAAAAATACGAAGCCTGTCTGGCGGATCCCGACTGGAAGAAGCGCTATGATGCTGTTGTACAGGGCGGAAAAGACGCCGGCGTTAGTGCGACGCCCACATTCTTCATCAATGGAACCAAGTTCAAAGTGTTTTCATTGGAAGAATTTGATGCCCTGATCGCCCCTCTTGCATTTGGCGAAGACACAACCGCCGAGGCCGCCGAGTAAATTATGGGCGGCCTTGTTTTCAATCAAATCAAGCTTGTTGGATTTAAATCCTTTGTGGATCCAACAGACTTTGTGATTGAACCGGGCCTGACAGGTATCGTTGGCCCCAATGGCTGTGGCAAATCCAATCTCCTTGAAGCCATCCGGTGGGTAATGGGTGCCAATTCAGCCAAAGCCATGCGCGCCAAAGGCATGGACGATGTCATTTTCAACGGGACGAAGGCACGTCCTGGTCGCAATCAAGCCCACGTCACCTTGACTATTGATAATAGCAACCGAGTTGCGCCGCCCATGTTTAATGATGATGATCTTCTTGAGATCACCCGAATTATCAATGCCGGCAAAGGTAGTACCTATAAAGTCAACAACAAAACTGTCCGCGCGAAAGATGTTCATCTCTTATTTGCAGATGCGAGCACAGGCGCTAATTCACCGGCTTTGGTCCGGCAGGGACAGATCAGCGAGCTTATTGCAGCTAAACCAGCCAATCGCCGCCGTATTCTTGAAGAGGCAGCGGGAATTTCAGGTCTGCACACCCGTCGACATGAGGCTGAACTTCGGTTACGAGCCGCCGAAAATAATCTTGATCGGCTGGATGACGTTATTCGACAAATCGAAAGTCAACTCCTGTCATTAAGACGTCAATCGCGTCAGGCTACGCGCTATAAGAGACTTGCTGGCGAAATACATGAATTTAAATCTCTACTGTGGCTAAAACGCTGGCAGCTAGCCCTCGCGACCCTCGCTGCATCAAAAGAAGCCATGCAAGAGACCGAAACCCAAGTGCAAGAGACTGCCGCGAAAGCTTCCGAGCTGACACGCAAAGCGGCTGATTTGGCGGGCACTTTGGAACCCAAGCGCGAAGAACAGATCATTGCGGCGGCTGTCATGGCTCGCTTAAACGCGGCGAAGGACAGTCTAGAACAAGACGAAACGGCTGCAAAATCTGAAATTCGAAAACTTGAACAACAGTTAGAACAGCTCGCGGTAGATATTGCGCGCGAAGAGGGCATAACAACAGATGCGCAGGCCGCAAATGCCCGTCTAACGGCCGAATTTGAGCATTTATCTGGGCTTGCTGATACGAGCGCGGCCCTTGACGCTGCCGCTGATGACGCCAAAGTCGCAATTGAGAAACGCCAGACTCTTGAGACTGAATATACTGAACTAACCCGTCAGATAGCAGATATCAATGCTCGGCGGGAGCTAGCAGCCCGAGATCTGTCACAAAGCGAAACCCGCTTAGAGCGTCTCAAACGCGAAAAAGTCGAAGCTACCGAGAAACTTAACAGCCTTGCAGCCGGACGTTCAGATCAAGGCGAAAACCTCTTTCTGGCAGGCGCGAAAGAAGCGTTGGAGCTTCTCGATAAAGCTCGCAATGAGGAACAATCACTTCTCGAGGCGCGCCAGCTTGCAGAAAGCCAAGATCAAACGGCCCGTGACGCGTTAGCAGAAGCTAAAACCAATTTGTCAAAAGTTCAGGCAGAAGCCTCGGCACTTGAGAAAATTCTCCGTCGGAATTCTGACCAGAACTGGACTCCCGCACTTGAGCACCTAGATGTAAAACCCGGTTATGAAAAAGCTCTGGCCGCGGCACTTGGTGACGATGTGGATGCGCCAATCAAAGGCGATTCTGATTATCGCTGGATAGGCGCGGATATGCCTAGCATATCACTCCCTGACGGGGTTAAGACACTCCTCGATTTTGTGAAGGCCCCTGCTGAACTAACAGCTTGTTTATCCCAAATCGGAGTGGTTGATGAAGGGTCGTTATCAACTTTTAAATCTCAGTTAAAACCAGGCCAGCGCCTTGTCACCCAAAACGGGCATTTATTGCGCTGGGATGGATTTGAGGTAACGCCCAATGCCGAAACGCCGGCTGCAATTCGTCTTAAACAGCAAAATCGACTGGCTGATATCGAAACTGAAATCACGACCTTAAGCGAAAAGGTTGAATTATCATCATCGGCTTTCGAAGGCGCGCGCGCGAAACGCCGCGCGGCCGAGGAAGCCGCACGTGCCGCTCGACAAGCCCTTCCCGATTTAGAGCGAAAAGAAAGAGCAGCACAAGCCGCCTTAACTCAATACGAAACAGATTTGGCACGCGAGAACGCGCAAAAAACAGCCCTCAAGGATCGTATCGAACGTCTTGATCATGAAATTCGGGACGTTACTGCACAGTATGAAGCCGCCAAAGAGCTCAGCTCCAATTTCAAGGACGATAGCGAAGACGAAAACCGAAAAGCCAATGTATTTGAACGGCTTACCACGGCACGTGCCGAGGCCGATGAGGCCAGTGCTGCCTATCGCACCCTCAAGAATGAAGCCGATGCCCGTAAAGCAAGACTGGAAGCCGTAACCAAAGAGCGTTCAGACTGGGAACGCCGCGGCGCAACCGCTGCGGAGCGCGTTAAAACACTCACAGGTCGCCGAGAAGGCACGCAGTTAGCATTGACGACAGCCACAGACGGTCCAGATCAGTTTGAGGCCCGCCGTCTCAAATTATTTTCCGAAATTGAAGCTGCAGAAGCCCGTCGATCAGCAGCGGGTGATAGCCTGGCCTTGGCTGAGTCAGCTTTGCGTGAAGCAGAGAATGAAGCCCGGCAGGCAGAGGCTGCGCATGGTAAGGCCCGCGAGAACCGAGCCGCTGCGGAAGCTCGATTAACCGCTGCATCCGAACGTATTGATGAAACGAAAGCTCGAATCAGCGAGACGCTAAACTGCGAACCTTCAGGGCTTGTGAGCCAGCTCGGAGAACTTTCGCCGGAAAGCAATCTTTCAGAAAACGATATTGAGCGAAAACTTGAGCGCCTACAGAAAGAGCGCGAAAAAATGGGCGGCGTAAATCTACGCGCTGATGTTGAAGCGGAAGAACAGGAAAAACGTCTCGTTGCCATGAATGACGAACGCCAGGACCTGGTTGCAGCAATCGCGCGTTTAAGAGAAGGCATCGACGAACTGAATTCAGAGGGACGTCAAAGACTTCTCGATGCGTTTGATACAGTCAATGGTCATTTTGGACGCTTGTTTGTAACATTATTTGGAGGCGGCGAAGCCGCGCTAACGCTGACAGAATCAGATGATCCTCTCGAAGCTGGTCTAGAGATTATGGTGAGCCCTCCGGGCAAAAAGCTAGGCTCTATGTCCCTAATGTCTGGCGGAGAGCAGGCATTGACAGCGACGGCGCTGATTTTTGCAGTATTTTTGTCAAATCCGGCTCCAATTTGCGTTTTGGACGAGGTTGATGCTCCATTAGATGATGCCAATGTAGCCCGTTATTGCAATCTATTGGACGAAATGACCAAGCAAACGAATACCAAATTCATTACGATTACCCATAATGCAGTTACAATGAGCCGGATGAACCGTCTTTTCGGGGTCACCATGGCTGAACAAGGTGTCTCACAACTGGTCTCAATGGAACTGGAATCAGCTGCACGGCTTGTTGCCGCT
The DNA here is from genome assembly GCA_020629545.1 of Hellea sp. GTDB lineage: Bacteria > Pseudomonadota > Alphaproteobacteria > Caulobacterales > Maricaulaceae > JACOMS01. The sequence goes on along the minus strand of JAHDDC010000002.1, from coordinate 127,970 downwards.
GAATAGGTCCCTTTACGGCCCCGTGGACAGAATTGTCGCACCCCTAATTTTTGGGGATTAACTCTTTATTTTCATAGACTTAAACCTTTATTGACTTCTGTTGACTTAAGTCCCCCTCGCGAGTAAGTTTCGCGCGCTTTCTAGAGGGGTCTCTTGGGGGCGTTATTTGGAGCCTATGTCAGACGAGAAAAGGACATCCCAAAAATCCGACCTGGAAGATCTTGAACAGCGTCTCGAAGAAGTTCGAAAACGCCGGGAAAAGCCCCAGGAAACAGAGGATAATAACGGATCTTTGCTCGGAATGGCATGGCGAATGAGCACTGAATTAGTGGTCGCGGTTTTAGTTGGTACAGGCCTTGGATATGGTCTGGACAAGTTTCTGGGAACGCAGCCATGGATATTATTATTGGGTATTGGTTTCGGCTTTGCTGCCGGCATTATGAACGTTGTACGCGCTGCCGAAAAAATGGATGCAGCTAACGCGCATGTGCCTTTGGGCGAAGACTTAGCGGACGAAGACGACGAAACGGATTGAGGGAAACATGGCGAATAACCCCATCGACCAGTTCAAAATCAAAGAGATTTTCGATGGGCCGAATATCGGTCCACTCGATCTATCCTTTACGAATTCATCTCTTTGGATGGTCATTTCCGCTATAGGAATCATTTTGTTTTTCGGTCTGACGGCGCGAGGTAAGCTTATTCCGGGGCGTCTACAGTCCATCGGCGAGATGAGCCATGAGTTTATCGCAGACATGCTAAAGGACACGACAGGTCCAGAAGCTGTAAAGTTTTTCCCATATATCTTCACGATTTTCTTTTTCATTCTGTTCGCCAATCTGATTGGAATGAACCCCTACGCTTTTACAACCACTTCACACATCGCCGTGACCGCGGCATTGGCAGTATTTACCATCTTATTAGTTATTGTCGCCGGGATCTGGAAGAACGGCCTGAAATGGTTTAAGATATTTGCGCCATCTGGCCTACCGCTCCCCATGTATCTGATTATCATTCCGATTGAGATCATTTCTTTTCTAAGTCGTCCCATTACGCTTGCCGTACGGTTATTCGCTAACATGACGGCCGGACACGTCATGCTCAAACTGTTTGCGATTTTCATCGCATATCTAATGGGCCAGGGCGCCCTCACCGGCGCGGCCGCTATTGTACCGATCTTAGGTACCACAGCGATTGTAGCTCTTGAATTTCTCGTGGCAGCGCTGCAAGCTTTCGTGTTTGCGATCCTGACATGCGTTTACTTAAATGACGTCTATCACGTCGACCACTAATTCCATTATCTAAGGAGAACTCAAATGGAAGCAGAAGCAGCAAAATATATCGGCGCCGGCCTCGCAGGCATGGCTCTGATCGGTGCGGGTATCGGTATTGGTAACATCTTTGCCAACTATCTTTCCGGCTCACTTCGCAACCCGTCAGCAGCAGCTGGTCAGCGGACCAACCTCTTGCTTGGATTTGCGCTTTGTGAAGCAACCGGCCTGTTCGGCTTTGTTCTAGCGATGATTATTCTTTACGGATAAATTGATCTTAACAAAGGATTGATCCCATGGCGGGTGAAAAAACTCAAGGCGGTGAAGTCGCTTCAGCGGGCCTCCCCCAATTTGATATTGGAACGTTCTCGAGCCAGATAACCTGGCTCGTCATAACGTTTGGCCTTCTCTATTTCGTGTTGTCAAAATTTATTCTGCCAAAGATTGGAAATACGATTTCTGATCGACACGGCCGGATCGCAGACGACCTCGATACAGCGTCGCGCATGCAACGCGAAGCTGAGGAAGCCGAGAAAGCATATGAGCGTGTACTTGCTGATGCCAAGGCCAAAGCTCACAATGTCGCTGAATCAACCCGCTCATCAATCAATGAAGAGATCGAGCGTGAGATCACAGCAGCAGACCAAGAAGCTGCGGCTCAGGCTGAAAAGTCCGAAGCCAGAATTGCTGACATTCGCACCAAAGCTCTGTCCAATATCGATAATATTGCCAGAGACGTCGCGAGTGACATCGTCAAGAAGTTTACAGGGAAAGCTCCAACAGCTGCCCAGCTCAAAAAGATTTTGAACGGTTAGGATTACGGCATGACTATCATGGCATCGGCACCGGGTACGCCTTTTTATCTTGATCCGACTTTTTGGGTTGCGGTTTGCGTGATCCTGTTTCTTCTGGTTTTGCTCTGGAAAGGGGCTTTCAAAGCCATGGGCGCAGCCCTTGATGAACGCGCGGTTAAAATCCAAGCTGACCTGGATGAAGCACGGCGCTTGCGCGAAGAAGCGCAAGCCCTGTTAGCGTCTTACCAGCGCAAACAAAAAGAAGCTGAAGATCAAGCCGAAGACATCATTCAGCAAGCCCGCAAAGACGCAGAGTCCATGGCCGCACGCTCACGGGCGGACCTCAAAAACCGTCTTGAACGCCGTGCGGCTCAGGCAGAAGCCAAAATAGCGAATGCTGAGAAAAAAGCCCTTTCAGAAGTTCGGGCGCGCGCAGCAGAGCTAGCTGTTTCAGGCGCTGAGGACTTGCTTAAAAGCAATCTTAGTTCATCCGATCATACCAGCATGGTCAAAGAAGGTATTGCCGGATTAGGCAAGGCTTTGAATTAGGGCCAAACAAATGATTGGTTTTCAAAAGGCCCATATGGGCCTTTTTTATTGTTTTCAATTTCGCCAGCCTTGCTCTAGGAAAAATCCATGGATAGTGAAGGTCCCATTCCAAAAGCCAGTATTATTGTCGTCAACTATAATGGCGGTAAATATATTAATCGCTGCATCGAAAGTGTTTTGGCACAAAGCGAAGCCCGCTTCGAATGTTTCATTATTGACAATGGCTCAACCGATGGCTCTATCGAAAACCTACCTGAGCTGGACGAGCGATTTGAGATTATCGAACTTGGTGAAAATACTGGGTTTGCGAGGGCCAATAATATCGGCGCCAAGAAGGCGCGTAGCAAATGGATCGCCCTATTAAATCCGGACGCTTTTGCACGAACTGATTGGCTTGAAGTTCTATTGCAAACCCCGGAAATAGGCAAAAACGTAACTATGGCAGGATCGCGCCAGAATATGGCATTGGAAAACGATGTCCTTGACGGTCTTGGTGATTGCTATCACGTTTTTGGATTGGCCTATCGCGCTGGCTGTGGACATCCCAACAGCGCCTATCCCATACCTGACCAACAGGAGGTCTTTGGACCTTGCGGAGCCGCGGCGTTATACCACCGTACGACCTTCAACAGGCTTGGGGGATTTGATGAACGCTTTTTCACCTATCACGAGGACGTCGATATGGCTTATAGGATGCGGCGCGCCGGTGGTATTTGCCTGCAAAACAATCTAGCCATCGTTGATCATGTCAGTTCGGGTATATCCGGACGCGCGTCTGACTTCGCAGTTTACTATGGGACGCGTAACCGTGTCTGGACATTTCTAAAAAATACACCGCGAATAGTTTTGCCGGTTCTGCTTCCGGCTCATATTGCGACCAATCTTTTTACTCTGACCTGGTCTATATTTCGTAAGGGTCGCTTTAAGCCGACCTTTCGAGGTATGCGGGATGGTTTTTTTAAATACCCCGGAGGCGGGCGAGCTAGGCGCAACGTCTCTCTTTTCTCGCTGATGCGCGTTCTAACCTGGTCTCCGCGAAAGGTCTATCGACGGCGCATCCCCAAGCTGGCAATATTTGACAAAGCTGATAAGACGAGCTCATGAGTACTCACATCAAAGCCGCGCAGCGTGTGTTAGCCATCGAAACCAAAGCTCTCAAAGAATTATCTGATAGCCTATCAGGTGAATTTGGGGCCGTTATCGAATTGCTACGAGATCTGAAAGGCCGCATAATACTGACCGGTGTTGGAAAAAGTGGGCACGTAGCTCGAAAAATCGCAGCAACCCTGGCCTCGACCGGCAGCTCGGCCAGCTATGTCCATCCAACAGAAGCCAGTCATGGAGATATGGGCATGATCGGCCAAGATGACGCCGTCATTGCGCTCTCGCGCTCAGGAGAAACTAAAGAGCTAGCGGATATAATTGGCTATTGCCGCCGATTTTCAGTGAAGCTGATTGCGATGACAATACACAAGGACAGCACGTTAGGCCGCGCGGCAAATCATATCCTCGCCCTGCCCGATGCACCGGAAGCTTGCGCAGAAACTCGCGCACCGACAACCTCGACCACTTTGCAAATCGCGCTCGGAGATGCGCTTGCAGTCGCCCTACTTGAAGCTAAAGGTTTTACAGCAAGGGATTTTAAAACCTTTCACCCTGGCGGCGCACTGGGAGCCTCACTCGCTACGGTCGGTGATCTCATGCATAAAGACGACGCACTTCCCCTTATTGATCAGGACGCCAATCTTGATGATGTTTTGGGTGTGTTGTCGGAAAAAGGGTTTGGCTGTGCGGGTATTACACAAGGTGGCAAATTGGTCGGCATGATTACGGATGGCGATATCCGCCGAAACCTTAAGCAGCTTTCAACCGCAACGCCTGATGAAATCATGACGCGGGATCCAAAGATTGCGCGGGTCGATGAACTCGCCGCAGATGTTCTGCGGCGAATGACGGGCGGAGAGCAAAAGATTATGCAAATGTTTGTCGTCGATAATGAACGCGCCATAGGATTGGTTCATTTGCACGACTTCCTACGGGCCGGACTGGCATAGTCAAAGGCAGAAAACGAATTACATTCATTGTGCGTTGTTTACCATCTCATATTCTATAACCATACCTGTCACGAATCCTTAAAACTTATGATTTAAACTGGTTCAAATTTTCAAGGGACTGCTTCACATGTCAAATAAGCCTGCAGCTAATATTAAACCTAATACACTTGAATTCGAAAATCGCGCCGTTGTGAAACCCACTGGGTTTCGCGAATATGATGCGCGTTGGTGGTTCGGAATTCCCGGACACGAGAAAGATCCAGAGATCAATTTGTACGGCATTCAAGCCCTCGGTGAGGGTCTCGGGACACTGATGTATGAACGCGGAATACAGCCGAAAATCGTTGTCGGGCACGATTTCAGGCATTATTCCTTATCCATTAAGCAAGCCTTGATCGTGGGCTTGATGAATGCTGGTGTCGAAGTTCTAGATATCGGCATGGCCCTCTCTCCTATGGCTTATTTTGCGCAGTTCGCGCTGGATTGTCCTGGTGTGGCTATGGTCACGGCATCGCATAACTCTAACGGCTGGACTGGCGTCAAAATGGGGATTGAGGCTCCGCTGACATTCGGCCCTGATGAGATGAGCCGGCTTAAGCAAATCGTTCTGAACGGCGAATCTATTGCGCGCGGCGGCGGAGGATACCAATTTGTGGAAGGCGTCCGCGAACTTTATATGAATGATCTGGCCAAAGGCGTTAAGCTTAAAAACAAAATCAAAGTCGTAGCGGCCTGCGGCAACGGAACCGCTGGAGCTTTCGCGCCGCATGTTTTGGATAAAATCGGTGCCGAAGTCATTCCGATTAATTGTAATCTTGATTATACATTTCCAGCCTATAATCCGAACCCGGAAGACATGAAAATGCTTCACGCCATGCGTGATGCTGTACTGGAACACGGCGCAGATATTGCCGTTGGTTTTGACGGTGATGGCGATCGTTGCGGTGTTGTTGACAATGAAGGCGAGGAAATATTTGCGGACAAGGTTGGCGTTATGCTCGCCCGTGATCTCTCAGATCTTTATCCAAATGCGCAGTTTGTGGCCGATGTTAAATCAACCGGTCTATATTTGACCGACCCGAAGCTGGTCGCGAACGGGGCCAAAACCGATTACTATAAAACGGGCCATAGCTACATTAAGCGCCGGTCCAAAGAAATTGGCGCATTGGTCGGCTTTGAAAAGTCCGGGCACTATTTCTTCAACAATCCTATTGGGCGTGGTTATGATGACGGGATTTTGTCCGCCATTGCAATTTTGCAGATGCTGGATCGTAATCCTGATAAATCCATGGCGGATCTTCGCCGAGATCTACCCAAAACATGGGGGTCTCCGACAATGTCGCCTTATTGTGCTGATGAGGAAAAATACGGCGTGGTTGATCGGGTTGTCAAAGAATATGAAGACCTCAAAGCCTCTGGCGGAACGATCATGGGCCAGAAAATCAAAGACTGTAATACGGTGAACGGTGTCCGCGTTGTCCTTGAAGATGGAACCTGGGGTCTTGTTCGCGCAAGTTCCAATACGCCAAACCTTGTCGTTGTTGTTGAAAGCCCGACATCAGAAGAGAATAAAACCGGCATGTTCCGCGAGATAGAAGCCCGTCTCGCTAAATATGACGAAATCGGTGAATATGATCAGAAAATCTGATCCGGCTGAATAGCGCCGTCGCCTTTACCTTTTCAATGGGCCGTTTATAACGGCCCTATGGACACATTTCTCAATCGCCGCGCGGCCGTCGCCCTTATTCTTGGCGGAACTGCCAGTGCCTGCAAGGCCAAAACTTCCATTCGTCATAGTTCCAAGCGTGCGTCGCTAACCGGCGCTTTCGCTCATGGGGTCGCCAGTGGCGATCCCTTGTCTGACCGTGTCATACTCTGGACGCGGATCACGCCCGATGACCCAAGTGTTTCGAGTTTAAATGTCAATTGGGAAATGTCTAAAACAGAGAATTTTGATGAGCTCATCGCTTCCGGATCTTTTCAAACATCTGCGGCACGTAACTGGACTGTAAAAGTCGACGCCGCAGGCCTAGGCGCTGGTGAGTGGTACTATTACCGCTTCAATTCAGGCGAGAATTTATCGCCAATCGGTAAAACCCGAACATTGCCTAAAGGGAAAGTTCCTGAAGCTCGATTTGCGGTGGTATCATGTGCGAATTGGCAACACGGTTATTTCAACATTTATGACCATATCGCTCGCAGACAGAAAGACAGTGACGCCTCGTTTGATGCACTCTTACATCTTGGCGACTATTTTTACGAATATGGGGCTGAATATTATGGAAATGCCGAGCTCCAAAAGCAGGGCCGCATTCACGAACCTAGCCATGAGGTCGTCTCATTGGATGATTATCGTATCCGGCATGGTCAATATAGAACCGATCCATCATTGCAGGCCGTAACCGCTCAAATGCCTATGATTTCAATCTGGGATGACCATGAAAGCAGTAATGATAGCTGGACAGGTGGCGCTCAGAATCACGATCCGGAAACTGAAGGCCCGTGGGAAGACCGTAAACAGGCTGCCATGCGCGCCTATTACGAATGGATGCCTATTCGAGATCCCAAGGCTGGATTAACACGCGAACATTTATTTCGCAGTTTTGAATGGGGTGACCTGATAACTCTCGCGGCCGTGGAAACTCGACTTATGGCACGAAGCGAGTCTTTCGAATTTGAAACCTATTTCGATGAGCTAATGGAAGACGGCGGTGCTGAGAAATTCAAACGAGATATTCTTAATGATCCAAGCCGCGAAATCTTAGGAAAACTTCAACAAGACTGGATCGTCGACACATTCGCAAAATCAAAAAAGGCCAATAAGCCATGGAGAATACTCGTTAATCAGGTGCTGATAGGCAAAATGAATTCCCCGGACATGACACCATATTTTGATCCCGAAGAGGTGAGAAGTGCCGACAGGTATGCGGATGTTTTATATAAAAAGCTCATGCTATCGCCCTTACAATTACCGCTTTATCCTGATTGTTGGGATGGGTATCCGGTGGCGCGCGAAAGGTTTTACGGAGCTTTGAGTTCTGCTGGCGTTAACGACATGCTGGTTCTCACTGGGGATTCACACGAATTTTGGGCCAATGATCTGACCAATGAACCCGGCGATAAAATGGGAGTCGAGCTTGGCACAACGTCTGTTTCATCTGAGACCACTGGAGATGTCATTGGCGATGCGGCCAGTGATTATGCGCTACTCGTGACACAAGCCAATGAGGACGTCCGATTTTATGACCCAACAACGCAAGGCTTCATCGATTTAACCCTCACCCCGAAACGAGGCGTTGCGCGAATGATCGGTGTAGATACAGTTCGAGACCAAGAATATTCAATTTTTGAAACCGCTAAGTTCGATATCGTGCCTGACGGAAATAGTCTGAAATTTTCTGGCGCGTCTGGTTTGAATATTAAACAGCGCGCCCTCTTCCACGGGCTGGGATAGATTTAAGCCGTCTGAGCTTTCAAAAGACCTCGATTAACCAGACACTCAGCAATCTGAACTGTATTCAGAGCCGCGCCTTTTCGGAGGTTGTCTGAGACTACCCACATATTGAGCGTATTGTCCTGCGTGCTGTCTTCTCGAATTCTGGAGACAAAAGTTGCAAACTCACCAACACATTCAACCGGTGTAATATAGCCACCATCTTCACGCTTATCGACAACCATCAAGCCAGGGCTTTCACGCAATATTGAACGGGCTTCTTCCGCTGATAATTCATTTTCAAATTCGATATTCACGGCTTCAGCATGACCCACAAAGGTCGGAACCCGCACGCATGTCGCTGTCACCTTGATTTTCGGGTCCAAGATTTTCATAGTCTCGGCCTTCATTTTCCATTCTTCTTTCGTGTCACCACCATCCATAAATACATCAATATGCGGGATGACATTAAAAGCGATCTGTTTCGTGAAGTTATGAGGCTTTAGTTCATCATTGGAATATATGCCTTTGGTTTGAAGCCAAAGTTCGTCCATATTTTTCTTTCCGCCGCCAGAGACTGATTGATAGGTCGAAACAACAACGCGCTTGATCTTGGCACGATCATGAAGCGGCTTGAGGGCCACAACCATTTGAATGGTTGAGCAATTCGGATTGGCGATAATTCCCTTCTTATGGAAGTCTTTGACATCGTCCGCATTAACTTCTGGAACAACCAAAGGCACGTCAGGGTCCATACGCCAGGCCGACGAGTTATCGATGACGATAGCACCTGCCGCAGCAATTTTTGGTGACCATTCCTTGGATACAGACCCGCCAGCACTCATGAGAGCGATATCTACTTTTGAGAAGTCAAAGGTTTCAAGATCATGGCATTTTATTGTCTCGTCACCAAAACTGACTTCGCGCCCAACCGAACGACGGCTTGCGACAGCGTAGACTGTGCCGACGTCTAAATCGCTCTCGGCCAAAATCGTGAGCATTTCTGTTCCGACGTTACCGGTTGCACCGACGATTGCGAAAGAAATTCCCATAATGGCCTCCTAAAAAGATAAAAATTTGCGCGCATAAAAGCGAGGGCTGCGTTTAAGCGAAATTCTATTCTGAGTCTATGTTAAAAAGGGGCTATCTTACCGAAGATTACCGTTTTCTGATGCGCCAAAAATACAGGCCGCCAACCAGTATAACAAACAGGATTCCAATAGCCTCCAACCTCGATAAAGGCCCCATCCATGGGGCCAACATATGGTCCATGGCGGCCGGATCAAAACGCCCCCCCGTCATCCCAAAAACAGCCAACCCAATAGCCAGCGCGCCCGCTACTCCTGCTAGAGAGAAAACCGCCCGGAAAAATTGGCTATCCTGTTGTTCCGCCCGTCTTCGGCGATCATTGGCTCGGTGATATCTCTTAAATCTACGCTGAGAGACACTGTCTTTACGATGGCTTTGTTCGTCAGTCATAAGTGTCCTTTAGGGCAAGACTTCAGCCTTGTCATCTATAGAGACCTGTAAAATACAATGGTCATTGCTTCCAAATATGTTATTTAGTGACCATGCGCCTATTTTCATCAATTGCACTGATATTATTCGCGATCGGCAATGCCAACGCTCAAAGCCAGGACACTGACATTCGCAAGCACGCTTTGCGAATAACGGGAGACACTCTGTTAAATTCGTTTTTGAATACGACCCATGACGGGGCGTATAATTTTTCACCGGATGGCGAACCTCAACGTTTTTATACTGAAACCCATCATGACGATAGTAAAGTCACCTACGTTGAGGGAGACGGAAAACCGGTTAACGGATTATGGTCCATCCGCCGTAATCTGCTATGTTTTGAGTATCCAGGTGGAAGCATGCCCGGCGGATGTTTCAGAGTATATAAAGTCGGGAATTGTTTCTATTACTATAATAACAATATTCCTGAATATGGGTTTGAAATTGATCGTGATTACTGGACGGCCCGTAGTGTAAAAGCCGGGGAAGAACCCAATTGCGAAGCGATGGTGAGCTAATGCGTAACTTATTTTTGATAGCAGGTTCGGTATTATTCGCGATGACCGCATCGGCTCAGGACACATTACCTGCCGAAAATGATCCGGGGAAATTTGTCCAGTTGAAAGGCGATCAGATTTTGAACGCCTATCAAAACAAAACAATGGAAGGCAATTACGCGACCTATCTAGATGATGTGATTAACAAGCGCCCGCCCGTTACATTTACTGAATATCACGACGACAATAATAAAAGCACTTATAGTCATCGCGGGCATATCAATTTTACGATTATCGGCGACTATGTCGTAAAAGATGAGCAGCTTTGTTATACTTATCATGACCCCGATACGGTCCAAGGCACATTCTGTTTCTATGTTTATCGCGCCGAGAATTGCTATTATCATTTTTCCGTCAATCGGCCTTTGCCCAAAGCGTCCAAAGATTTCGACAACTGGATTTCAATGGCCTACCGCAAAGAAGACATGGATACCTGCTTGCCAGCTATGTCATGATAGGAATAGCCGGGCATGAAACCCGGCTGAAATGTCAAAGCGCAATCACATTAACCCGTTTAACCTGATCAACGGCTCGAATTTGATCCGCGACGGCTGGCGAAACCGGTTCATCCACAGATACCAAACAAACAGCTTCAGGCGTACCATCATCCATACGCCCTAGACTGAATGTTCCGATATTGACTTTGTTTTCGCCCAATATAGTTCCAAGCGCTCCGATAAAGCCCGGCTTATCTTCATTTCGCACATAAATCATGTGATCGGCAAAACCCGCATCAACAGGCACACCGAACAACCGCACGAGGCGGGGTTCGCCGCGATAAATCGTTCCGACAACCGCGAATTTTCGCGCCTTTGTTGAAACCGCTAAACGGATCAGACTTTCGGCGCGCTCGGCGCGTTCTACATAGCTTTCCGTGATAGAAATCCCGCGCTCCTGAGCAAAAACAGGGGCATTGACCATATTCACTTCCGGCATTGCTCTTTTTAGAAGTCCGGCCAAAGCCGCGGCTGACATCGGATTTGTGTTTAAATCTGTAATCGTACCTTTGAAGGTAATCTCGACAGACTTAATCGGTTCATCAACTAATTGCCCGACCAATGTCCCAACTTTATCAGCCAGATCGACCCAAGGCTTTAGTCGAGGGGCTTCTTCTGCTGAGATGGACGGCGTGTTCAGAGCGTTTGTTACCGCACCAGTCAAAAGATAGTCCGACATTTGCTCCGCGACCTGAACCGCGACATTTTCTTGCGCCTCAAGCGTTGAGGCCCCTAAATGCGGCGTGGCAATGAAATTCTTTGTCCCGAACAAAAGATTGTTTTGCGCTGGTTCAACGGCGAACACATCTAGTGCCGCGACCCGAACATGGCCAGAGTCTAGCGCTTCTTTCAAAGCTTCCTCATCGACCAAACCACCACGGGCACAATTCACGATAATCACGCCTTCTTTCATTTTCGCGATGCGCTCTCTTGAAATGATATTTCTTGTGCTGTCGACCAATGGCGTATGCAACGTGATTGCATCTGCGCGCTCAATCAGCTCATCAAGCTCTACCTTTTCAATGCCCAGTTTCAGAGCCCGCTCTTCTGTCAGATAGGGATCATAGCCGATAACTTTCATTTTGAGGCCAAGCGCTCGCTCGATAACCAGTGCGCCAATATTTCCGCAACCGATAACGCCGAGTGTTTTGTTAAACAACTCTACGCCTTTGAAATCCTTCTTGGGCCACTCACCGTTTTGCGTCCTTTGGGAAGCCGCCGGAATCTGGCGAGCTGCCGCGAATAGCATGGCGATAGCATGTTCAGCGGTTGTGATCGCATTGCCAAAAGGAGTGTTCATAACCACAACGCCGTGATCCGTAGCGGATTTGATATCGATATTGTCGACACCAATTCCCGCTCGGCCAATCACTTTGAGGTTTTTCGCCGCCGCAATGATCTCGGCGTCCGGACGAGTCGAAGACCGCACGGCCATACCGTCATATTCCGGTATAATCTTGATGAGCTCGTCTTTAGACAGCCCTGTTATGACGTCAACATCGACGCCGCGATTTTTAAAGACTTCCGTTGCAGAGACGGACATTTTATCTGCGATCAGCACTTTTGGCATGACAAATTCCTTAGAGAATGAGGTAAAATTGAGTGGGTTTAAGAGATTGCTAAAAGCGCTCAGCAGCCACCACAGAAAACGCGTAGTCAAGCCAAGGCAGTAACGCCTCGATATCCGACTTTTCGATCAAGCCCGAAGCCCAAATTCGAAAACCCGGAGGCGCGGTCCGGTAAGCCCCAAAATCATAAGCCACACCTTCATCGGCCAGCATAGATATAATTTGCTTGGCAAAAGCGGATTGCTCTTCTTTTGGCAAGGCCTGCACGCGTGGATCGACGATTTTGAGGCAGACACCTGTATTCGATCGTTCATTCTCTTTTTCTGCCAGATTTGCAATCCAGCCAGTCTCTGCGACCCAATCCCAAATAGTTTTTGCATTAGTATCGGCTCGGTCATGCATAAATTGAAGACCACCCTGGGACTTAACCCATTTCAAAGCATCCAAATGATCTTCAGCTGCCATCAGAGACGGTGTGTTGATAGTCGATCCTTCAAAAATCGCTTCATTGAGCTTTCCGCCCTTTGTCATTCGGAAAATTTTCGGAAGCGGCCAAGGCGGCGTATAGCTTTCGAGGCGCTCAACGGCACGGGGAGACAGGATAATCATTCCATGCGCGGCTTCACCGCCCATATTTTTTTGCCAGCTATAAGTGACAACGTCGAGCTTATCCCATTCCATTTGCTGAGCGAACACAGCTGACGTCGCGTCGCAAATCGTGATACCATCCCGGTCAGCAGGAATAAAATCAGCATTCGGCACACGCACGCCTGCGGTTGTTCCGTTCCAGGTAAAGACCAGATCACGGTCTCCTGTATATTGATCAAGGTTTGGCAATCGACCGTAATCGGCTGTAAAAATGCGTAAATCATCGAGCGGAAGCTGGCTTTCAGCATCCGTAATCCAAGCATTCCCAAAATTTTCCCAGGCCGCAACATCAACGCCTCGGGGGCCAAGCATAGACCACATGGCCATTTCGACTGCGCCGGTATCGGAAGCCGGTACAATCCCGATCCGATAATCTGCCGGCACTTCGAGTACCTCGCGTGTGAGATCGATTACTTCTTTGAGTTTAGCTTTACCGAGAGCTGATCTGTGCGAGCGTCCAAGCGCTGCATCAGATAGGGCTTCAAGGGTCCAGCCGGGTCTTTTTTTGGTAGGTCCCGCAGAAAAACGGGGATCAGCCGGCTTAACAGCCGGTTTAGGTAATATAGTCATTTTAGTCTCCAAACACGGCGTTTTTGTACCGCTATTAAAGTACGCTTGGTGGGAAGCGCGGCCCACAGGCGCTATGATACTTCCGGAAGACTGTGTCAAGAGACTGAACCTTTAAACACTATCACTTTAAATTAACACCTAAATGTTAGTACGGCTGAAGACTTGGCATGGTTAGCACATGCCATTGGTAAATAGACTTAAGGACATAAACGTGGGTAGATTCCTATTTTATATGCTTTTGGGAACGGCTGCCGCAGCGGCGATCGTAACCGCTAGCATGTTCCTGCAAAGTCCAAAAGAGAACCAAGCTGACGCCCAGGTTTTAATGTCCGGCAATACGCCACTTCAACAAACTGCGTCGCTTCCAATTCGGCGCTGTATGAATATGGGCGGCGCGCTAGAAGCTCCGCGCGAGGGAGATTGGGGCTATAAAATCCGCGCCGAAGACTTCAAAAGATTAAAACTTGCAGGTTTTGATACAGTTCGCGTACCGATAAAGTTTTCAGCACACACAGATAATAATCCCCCTTATAGAATTTCTCCTGACCTGATTAAACGGGTTGATCAGATCGTTGACTGGGCCATTGTCGAAGGGCTCCAGATCATCATCGACGTTCATCACTATGAAGAACTCATGCAGAACCCATATGTCCACGAGCCTCGCCTCGAAGCCATGTGGACCCAAATCGCCTATCATTATGCTAAAGCCCCAAACAATTTAATGTTCGAGCTTATCAATGAACCCAATGACAAAATGACGATTGAACGAACTGACCAGCTCAACCGTCGACTTTTGAACATTGTTCGGCAACATAATCCTGGACGTTGGGTCATTATTGGGTCAGCGGGATGGGGAAATCTTGATGCTTTGATGAAAAGTAATCCACCGCGTGACCCCCGCGTCATGACAACATTTCATTTTTACGATCCTTTTGAATTTACCCATCAAGGCGCGACCTGGGTTCCGGGTGCCAACTATCCAACCGGCGTCAAATGGTCAGCAAGATCTGAGGAACGCGCTGCGATCGCTTCTGAACTGGATAAAGCTGCGCGCTGGCGCGACAAAACCCGTATGCCGATGCTTCTGGGGGAATTTGGCGCTATAAACAAAGCTGATACAACGAGCCGGGCCCGTTGGGCAGAAGTAGTCCGTGTCGAATCCGAGCGGCGGCAAATTGGCTGGTGCTATTGGGAATATGCTACAGGGTTTCCAGCCTTTGACCTCAAAGCCAATAGCTGGATTCCGCAAATGCACCGCGCTCTGGGCGGTCGGTAACTCACCTATTGAATCTCCAAACCACTACCCTTAAATTGGCTCAATTACAGGCCTGGGGAGGCAAAGTGGATCAAAAGGATAAAACCATCTTGGGGTGGCGTGAGAAGATCAAATTTCTCGGTCCCGCAGCTCTGATTACCGGATCATTCATTGGACCAGGGACGATCACAACCGCCACAAGAACCGGTGCTGAATACGGTTATACGTTCCTTTGGACCATCGCGTTCGCCATTATCGCGACGATCATATTGCAGGAAATGTCTGCGCGACTTGGGATTGTCACCCGGCGCGGACTATCCGAGGCTATTTCATCAGCTTTCAAAAATATATGGATTAAAAAATTTGTATTAGCATTGGTATGTATAGCGGTTCCTTTGGGGTGCGTCGCCTATATGGGAGGTGATCTGACGGGTTCCGCCGCCGGACTTTCGGCCATTACGGGCGTCTCGTCGCGAATATTGGGACCGTTAATTGGCATAGCGATTTTGATGCTCCTTTACTTTGGCCCGGTTCGCATATTGGAAAAGCTACTTATGGTCCTTGTTGGTATCATGGCCATTGTCTTTCTTGTGGCCATGTTCGCAGCATCACCAGACTTAAACAACATAGTCCTCGGTTTACGTCCAACCATTCCAGACGGCGGGCTTTTCCTAGCTATTGGTCTAATTGGAACCACGATTGTTCCCTATAATTTCTTTGTCCACGCTGTGAATGCAAAAGGTATTTTTACAGACTCGAGGGCAACGGTTTCCGATCAAATTTCAATAAGCCGGTGGGATATTCTGATTTCTATTTCCATCGGTGGCGTTATTACATCCGCAGTTTTAGTAACTGCGGCGAGTGTCATGCAAGGCACCGACGTGGATAGCGTTACAGCTATGTCTTTCGCACTTGAGCCATTGTTAGGCCGTTATGCATTGCCATTTCTAAGCATTGGTCTTTTCGCTGCAGGAATATCATCAGCAATTGTGACACCATTGGGCGCATCATATGTCTTGGCAGGTTTATTCGGGTGGGAATACGATACAAGCGATAAGCGGTTTTTAGCTGTCAATGTTCTGGTTTTGCTATTTGGGATCATTATCTCTGCAACAGGCTTTAATCCGGTATATCTTATTATATCAGCGCAGGCTCTTAATGGCGTGATCCTGCCGCTAGTTGTTATTCTTCTTGTTTATATTACATCGCGTAGCTTTTTTATGGACACACACAAGAACACTTTGCCGCGTATATTATTGGGCATAGTGATTGGAATGATTACGCTTTACCTGGGCGGGCGGAGCCTGATGGGACTTTTTTGATCAACTTCCGTGGCCACCTATATACTGCGAGGGCATTGGCTCGGGGCGATTAAGTAGATGTTGATTTTCAGGCTTAAAAACATCGACCCGTAAGGGGTAACATTTGGCTTCATCGGATGAATGCTCGGAGGAACAATCGCCGCCTGGACAAGCAGAGAGCCCTCCAATTAAATCTATTTCAGCAATAAACTCAATATAATCGCCTTTTCTGACAGGACTGGCTTTCATAAAATATTGGTGAGTATCTGATGTAAATCCGGTACACATGAATACGTTCATCACATCGTGAATAACGGGTTCTGTATCGGCTAATGAAAGGCCAGAATGATCAGAAAAAGCTCGAACTAAGTTGGAATGACAGCAATGATGATAATCAACGTTTTGTAGAAGCTTTGCAGTATAGGGATCACAGCGCGTCCCGATTACGTCGTGAACTGAACCGCCATATTGATCCCAACCATACCAATCCAATGTATCGTAAGTAATCGTAGCCATAGGTCGCAAATAGGGAAATGTACTCCAAAGCTGATCTCCAGTAGAGACATGGCTGCCATGAAGCGCGCGGGTCTTGCCCGAATAAAATCTCTCATCCGCATTATTTAACGCCCATAAATTGAGATCCCCGACCTGCGGGCCTTCATGACAATATATTCTAAAAAAGTGACCTTTGGGAACGACGAAACATCGCGCATCCCTCGGTGGTATGATCACTTCATCGATTTTCTCGAGCTTCGTACGAGCCTGCGCAAGCAGCGCCATATCAGGAGACGGGAGCGTATCAACAGGGTAACATATGACGGGCTTAATTCCTTTCAAACTATCAGCATTTTCCGGTGCCTTTGTCATAGGTTTTCGCTTCACAGCAATCCTCCTGAAGAATTTGATTTCGGTATACATGTCTATCCGGGAAAAGATTTCATTACTATTGCAAATTCGAGCACCTATCTTACGTGAATGAAACCTTGCGGCTCTGCCTTCCCCCTGATACAGCTCCGCAAATTTTAGATGCGAGCATCCTTATGAAAATGAACGGCAATGAAATTAAACCCGGCAATATTATTAAGCACCAGGACTCTCTATGGGTCGCGGTTAAATGCAATGCGGTAAAACCGGGTAAAGGCGGAGCCTTTAATCAGGTTGAACTCAAAAACCTATTGGATGGGCGCAAGCTCAATGAACGATTTAGGGCGGCAGAAACCGTCGAACGTGTACGACTCGATCAAAAAACCCATACCTTCCTGTATGAAGATGGCGAAATGCTTGTCTTTATGAACGCCGAAAATTATGAACAAATCAATTTGCAAGCCGACTTCGTGGGTGAGCGAGCAAAATTTTTGACTGACAGTATGGAAGTCGAACTCGAATTTTACGAAGATAAGCCCATAAGCGTTAGCTTACCAGAGCAAGTCATCTTGGCCGTTTCTGAGACTGAACCCGTCGTGAAAGGACAAACAGCGGCCAATTCATACAAACCGGCCATCTTAGAAAACGGTGTTCGAACTTCGGTACCACCATTCATTAATACAGGTGAGCGTCTTGTGATAAATACAGAAGACGGCTCTTATGTGAAACGGGCAGATTAGAGCACAACATGCCAAATGTTTCCCCCATTATGGGCCTCATGCAAAAGGCCGCACGGAAAGCGTCTCGTGGTCTTTTACGGGACTTCGGAGAGGCCGAACACTTACAAGTGTCTAGAAAAGGCCCCGCGGATTTTGTGTCAAAAGCCGACAAAAAGGCTGAGGAAATCATTCACGAGGTTCTAAGTGAAGGACGCCCCGGTTACGGATTTGTGATGGAAGAGTCGGGAGTCATTGAAGGCACAGATAAAACTCACAGATTTATTGTTGATCCGCTCGATGGCACCACAAACTTTCTTCACGGAATTCCTCACTTCGCTGTTTCGATCGCGCTGGAACGAAATCTTGTAGGCATACCGGAACTTGTTGCAGGTCTTGTCTATAACCCGGTGACTGATGAAATGTTTTTCGCTGAAAAAGATCGTGGCGCCTATATTAACGACGGTCGTTTAGGCGGGGCAGACAGACGACTGCGCGGTGCCAATCGTCACCTTTTTGATAACTCGATTTTCGCAACTGGTATTCCATTTTTAGGTCGGCCTGGTCATGCGCGACTTCTAAAGGAGTTGCACCGCGTTATGGGCGCAAGTGCAGGTGTACGCAGGTTTGGCGCTGCGTCCTTGGATTTAGCGTGGACAGCAGCCGGGCGCTATGACGGATTTTGGGAAAGAGGCTTAGCAATATGGGACATTGCGGCTGGAATATTGATCGCGCGCGAAGCCGGGCTACAGGTTGAAGCTTTAAGTGAAGGTGATGTATTGGAAACGGGCGACATCATTTGTACTAATGAAGCTCTGATGCCAGAACTCCGAGAACGCGTGACATTTGATTAAATCAAAGCCGGGGTAAAAAAACCCGGCTAAAGCCGGGTTACAACTAGGATTTTATCTGATTACTTGTTGTAAACAGACTCTTTTCCGAAATGCTGACAGAGTAAATAATACACAACCGCGCGGTATTTATTCGGGTTAGATTTTCCGTATTTTTCCATAACTGAAGCGATAGCGTCATCTAGAGCTGCGCCATCTTTCAGACCAAGCTTCTTAATAAGATAATTATTCTTTACTGTCGCGATTTCAGACGGATCAGACCCTGACACTGTTGAAGAGTCACGGTTATAAATCGATGGTCCACAACCGATAGTTACTTTACGTAAAAGATCCATATCCGGCGAGACACCGATCTTATTTTTCAAATCATCCGCATATTTTTCAATTAGCGCATCACGTTTGCTCATAATAGACTTCCTTAAGAATTAGCAATGTTTGATCACTGAAGACGCTGGAAATTAAACGCTCGAAATCGCGCGATTCCCCTCCCCGATGCATCAGTTAACGGCAATTAACCACTTCAATGAAAGAAATGCTAGTCGATTGTTGATCAATTCGTAGTGATTTCTCAGGTAATTGCAGTTGAAAAGAGAGCTTTTAGGTCATTCTCTGAGCTTGACCCACTGAAAATCGATGTTTATAGACCCGGCTGCACATGCGGGCGACCACTTAAAGCAAACCCGTTAGAATAGACCCCAAAGCGGGGCAGGAGCAGAAAATGAAAAAGGATATCCATCCTGACTATCACACCATTACCGTTCAAATGGTTGATGGTACTGAATACCAAACCCGATCAACTTACGGCAAAGAAGGCGACCGTCTGGTTCTTGATATCGACAGTAAAACCCACCCGGCATGGACTGGTGGAGATAAAATGATGTTGGATCGCGGCGGACGCGTTTCCAAATTCAAGGACAAGTTCAAAGGATTTGTCTAGATCATTTCAAGGAGCCCCAATCGGGGCTTTTTATTTGCCCAAAATAAAAGACCGGAAGGGGGGGACATCCCTTCCGGCCAGGTTCTCTAGGGGATAGAGAAATTTTTATTTGCGTGTCACTGGCAAATACAGATTTGGCATTGTGCGCTTGGTTGTTGCCGGCTTGATGACACGTCCTTGTGCCGGAGCAGATTTGTACACACGCACTAAATATTTGTCGTCATTTGAAATCGACTTTGTCATAAGTGGACGCGGCTTAATGACAATCCGTTCTGTCTTCTTTGTTATTTTTGACGAAGCGTTTATGTGACCCGACGCCGACGATGCAAAAGCCGTCGTCGTTCCCGCAACGGCAATCATTGTAGTTATTACGCCCGCGATTAATCTTTTCATTTAGCCCAGCCCTTTGATTTTTTATTAGCTTCCCACAGCCTTGATAGAACTTGTTTTAGGCGCTGGCTCTTGAAATGGTGTAAAATTATTTAAGAAAGTCATTTACCTTTATTTACCATAAATATGCGGCAATTATGGTTACCAATATGCGAACACGGGCTTAACGAGATATCAAGCACGCCTTGCTATCAGCCCCTATGAATAAAAATACATTAGAATTGGTGAGTGAGTGGGCAAGAGACAGGGTGGCTTCCGGTGAAGAACCACCCTGGACTTATCACAAGTTAAAACAACTAGCGGCCTTAGCAGAAGAATTCGCTATTGGATTTGAAAATAGCATACAATTCACACCTGGACTGAATACCATGGAAGATGAGCCACAACTCAGCCAGCGAGAAAATGTTGTATCATTAGAGCGTTTTCGGGCTGCCGAAGAAACGCCTTTTGTCAATATGCCAGCTTAACTAGGTTTAGAGAAACGGCGAACTTGCCGGAATTGGCGGAACTTCCGGAACCTTATCTTTAATGAGCGGTGTAAACTGCCTAACCAGATAAGTTTCGATACCATCGCGTTTGGCTTGTTCATTAATCTCAGCCCAAGTCACCATCATAGGTCCATTTTCAACATAACGCATGATCTGATGGTTCAGACGATGAGCCGCGAGTCTGGCTGCAATATTACCTTGGCCGATCCGTACGATACGCGGATTCTCACCGCCATGCCAGATCACGTAAATCCCGGTTGCATGCAGATTGGTCAAATCCAGATTGGACAAGTTAAGCCATTTATTGTCTATCGATTTTGCCCAAAGTAGCCTGTGCACTGCGAATCACTCCCCTCGCTAATAGCTCTAGAGAACACGGATGACGCATTATTGTCAAAATGATTTCGCTTTTCACGATAATATTCTAACAGCATATTCATGCCGACGCCTCAAAAACTGACCCTATGTGAGCCCCCCGATCTGGATTGGTCGCGGACCGATGCACCAGCCTCATCGACCTTTTCCGATATCTATTTCAGCGTAGATGGGGGACTCGATGAAACACGCGAGGTCTTTTTGAAGGCTTGCGGATTGCCTGAAAACTGGAAATCAAAAGACTATTTTGCCATCGGAGAACTTGGCTTTGGAACAGGCCTTAACTTTCTAGCTGCATGGAAATTATGGGAGGACACTCCAGAGCCAAAAGCAAGACTTCATTTTGTTTCAATCGAGCGTTTTCCCTTGGATCAAAAGCAACTCGCGAAAGCCTTATCCAAATTTCCGGAAATTTCTGACTTTGCTGATAAGTTGGTCAACCAATGGCCCGGCCGCGTTAAAGGGATACATACGCTAGAGTTTGGCCGAGTGACACTGACTCTCATACATGATGATATTCTAAACGGTCTCGCACAAATCGACGGCACTATGGACGCATGGTTCCTTGATGGTTTTAGTCCTGCGCGAAACCCGGAAATGTGGTCCGGTGAAGTCATGGATGCATTGGCGCGCCTATCCCGACTGGGGACGCGGATAGGAACGTTTACAGTAGCCCGATCTGTCAGAGACGGATTGACCAATGCCGGATTTGAAACCCGAAAAATGCCCGGCTTTGGACGAAAACGTGACCGGCTTGAAGCCATTTATAATCGCGGACATATTCGGAAGACCCAGCCAATTCAGGATCCGGTTATTATCGGCGCCGGCATTGCCGGTCTTATGATGGCGCGAAGTTTTCAGCGACGGGGTATAACAACAACTATCATAGATCCAAATGACGGCACAGCCGCCAGCGGAAATCCGGCTGCAATTATCAAGCCTAGACTTGATTTGCAGGACCGTCCAGAAAGCCGTTTCTTTCTCTCAAGCTTTATTCATGCGACTCAAGTCTATTCAGCGTTCGATAGGATCACACAAGGCGTGTCTCATCAGCCGCAAGGATTAAATGAGACTAAACGCTATCAAAAACTTCTGAACAATCCTCCCCTTCCGGAGCGGATGTTTTGTGCGGATAGCAAATTCCACAATATTTCATTTCCGACATCACTCACAATCAATCCAAATTCGATAAAGTCAAAGCTGCTACCATTAACGAAAATGGTCACAGGCGAAGCCGCGTCATCGCTGTCAATAGACGATGGCCTCGCTATCTTAGACAAGAAGGGAAACACTCTGGCCTCTGGCAATGCCGTAATCTGGACGTGCGGATTTGGCGTGCGCAGTCTTGAGCTTTTTGAAAACCAGAATCTTCGCTATAGTCGGGGACAGATATCCATGATCAGTCAAAAAGTCTCATCGCCCCTCACCTATGGCGGCTATGCAGTCCCGGTCGATGAAACAACCTTGATTGGTGCCACACATAAACGACTCGACAGTCTTCCGCCCCATGGCGCGCGCATTGTCGACGATGCAGAAAACCTCGAAAAATTTGAAACAATCTTTGGCTATCGCCCAAATATTATAACAGGGCAATCTCGGTCTAGTGTCAGGGTAACGACCCCTTCCACACTGCCTCGTATTGTGAATTCCGGTAATGAATGGGGCCTTACGGGACTTGGATCGAGGGGATTTGTTTTTGCGCCATTATTGGCTGAAGCTATAGTCGCCAGAATTTGCGGAGAAGTTTCACCGATTTCCCAAAAATTATGGGCGCGTTTTCAGGCGAGAGAGAAAGATCCAACCTAAAAACGCGCCCGAAAAGACCCCTGAAAAATCAGAGGTCAATGGGGGACTGTGTTTAATCTAGAACCGGATGGTAACTTGTCGATCACCTTTGGTAATCAGCGTAATGCCAAATTCCGGGCTTTGGTTCTGAGAGGTTTCCACCCCTTCAGTTGTAATTTGGTAAGCCACAGCTCCAGCCGATAATTCGAGGGCTTTGGGGCTGACCACTTGGCCGCCGGTTCCTACAATGCCGGCTCCGGCTAAAACTAATATCGTTGCTTTGATCATTGTCTCTCTCCTGACAAATTAGATCGGGGTTAAAGTGACCTGTTTATTTTTCCAGGTCACGAAATTCACGGTGCAAGCGCCACTCTTTCGAAGTGATTGACCGCTCAAGGTCCTGTAGTCTTTCTTCCAGGGAACGGAACTTTGACTTCACATCCCGGAATGAGGCTGTACGAGCCGGTCTTTCTGCATTCACGAGCCGAGCTTCATGTCTTGCTTTTCGGGCTTCGCGATATTCGCGAACATAGGGTGCGCGTTTATCGGATGGAATGAATATCCAGAGGATGAAGTATATCAAAAGCGGGATACCCGTGAATACTACCAACAATACGAAAATAATTCTCGCAATGATCGGATCCAGTCCAAAATAGTCACCTAATCCAGCGCAGACCCCGCCAATTACGCCATCGATTTTATTGCGGCGCAGACGACGTTTTGAGCTATCATAGAAATACTCGTGGTCGTCGTAATCAAATTCTCTATATCGTTTTGTCATGGTTCTCTCTCCAGTTAGGGATTTCGTCGTCTAGAATATTTTCCAGGACGGCGACGCGTTGGTCCAGAATATCAGCTCGCCGGGACATTTGATCCAGTTCGGCTAATTGATCTTCACTCATATGGTCCATCATACGCTCCTTATGCTTGTAATAGGACTTCAGCATTCCGGCCGCGATGCCGCCGCCGATGGCGATGATAGGGATCATCAGTGCTAAGTGTTCGGGTCCCATAAATTGTCTCTCTCTTTAATGGTGGCCGGGAGGAAGGGACGCCCGGCCGGGGTTTATGATTGCCTAGTTATTGGCGGCCTTTTTAGATTTGGCCTTGCCAAGACTGGCTTTGAGGGCTTCAAGCTCGTTCTCAATGGCTTCGTCGGCTTCTAATTGTGCAAACTGACCTTCGAGGCTTTCACCACTACCGAGATCAAAGGCCTCAACATGAGCTTCGAGCTCATCAACCTTGCGCTCCATGCGCTCGTAGCGGGCTAACGCGTCTTCAACACGGTAATCAGCCATCTTCGTACGCATCTTAATTTGGTTCTTAGCAACAGATCCGCGCATCATCAAAGCTTTATGCTTAGCACGCGCCTCATCAAGCTTGGTTTGAAGCTTTGATAGATCTGCATCAGCTTTGGTAACGGCTTCGTCAAGGATTTCGATTTCCTGTTCAACGACAACCGCCATGTTTTCAGCCTGTTGCTTTGCCTGGAGAGCACCGCGGGCCAGATCTTCACGCTCTTTGGTAAGCGCGAGTTCAGCTTTGGCGGCCCATTCAGTCGCCTTTTCCTTATAGCTTTCAACCTTGCGGCTCAGTTCTTTGCGCTCAGCGATATTTCGCGCGGCATCAGTGCGAACTTCTACCAATGTGTCTTCCATTTCCTGGATGATAAGGCGGGCAATTTTTTCCGGATTCTCAGCCTTGTCGATCATGGCGTTGAGATTGGAATTGATTATGTCGCCCATTCTTGAAAATATTCCCATTTTGAGTCTCCTTTTCTAACTCTAAAAGATCGTAGCGATTAGAAATCCGGCGGCGAAAAAGCCCCAGCATTCCATTTTTCGGGTTGATAAGTAACGCAGAAAACGAGCGCCTTTGGCTTGCCAGTCATCTGCTGAACGTCTGGTTTCGAACCGTCCCGCACGTTCTTCGAACATGCGGTCCAGGTCATCTCTATGGTTTCTTGCCATTGGATCAGATATCCTAATTAGATACCAAAACCGACAAGACGGGGTCCACCTGTACGGTGGGACAGAGCCAGAGCTCTCCGGCGGCTTCTTAAGCTGCGAACCGGGGCGGTCACATTTTCAGTCAGGGCCGGTGTGCCGGATGGGCTGGTAATGTGACCCGCGTCAATTTCAAAAGTACGAAAGGTCATCATTTAATCTCCTTGTTGTCTCTCTCGCGCCGCTTATCTTTGTGATCAGCGACAAATTCATATTGCTCAAAACCAGGTTCAAAGTCGATAATTTTTAAGTTATTGTTTTTATTGACTTTTTACAACTGACTGCAGATTTGTGAAATCATAGTTAGTATTTTTTACTATTATTTAGCATTGTTTTTATGATAATTTTAGCATATATGGCCAATTATGTCCGCGATTCCGCCCCAGCTCATCGGTGAATCACCTGAATTTCACGCTCTGCTCAACTGGGTTTCAGATATAGCGAGCTTAAATTTGCCTGTTTTGGTACTAGGTGAGGCCGGAACCGGAAAAGAAATGATCGCCTCACGCCTGCATTTCCTCTCGCAGCGCTGGGAACAGAGCTATCATGCGATAAATTGCGCCGCTTATGAGCCCGATATCCTATCAGACATTATATTTGGACAGGGCTCACAGACAGCCTTACTTGATATAGCCGAGGGCGGAACATTATTTTTTGATAATATAGAGTCCCTCCCCTCGGCCCTACTCGAGCGACTGGCAAGATTGGTCGAATATAATGTCTACCGGCCCAATGATGGTCAGGAAGATCAAATCGTAGATATTCGATTTGTGTTTTCAGCTGACCCCGCCATTTTGACTCTTTCGCCCCGCCGCACCGAAATTTTTGGATTTCTCGATCGCCTGGCCACGGATGTTGTCAATATTCCGCCTTTAAGAGACAGGAAAGCAGATGTCGTTCCACTATTATTGCATTTTGGACGAAAATCCGCATCAAAACTCGGGGCTGAACAATTCCCCGGCGTAACTTCGGAAGCGATGGAAGCCCTTTTGGCCTATGATTGGCCTGGCAATGTCCGTGAGCTCAAATCTGTGATCGAGCGCAGCACCTCCCGCGCTTTTCTGATGGATGAGGGCCTGGCCACGCCCCTGTCTAACATGGTCTTCAGCCCGTTCGTTACCGCCTTTCGCCAAAAACCGATCGAAGATACCCCCGTGGTTTTTGCCACTGACCCATCAGGCGGCGGCACTCCTGGACCAGCCAAACACGCGAAAACAACAGATTTCAGTGAGCGCGTCCATTTTTTTGAACGCGGCCTGATCGACGAGGCCATGACAACGCAAAACCACCATCAAGGCAAAGCCGCGGACTATCTAGGCTTATCCTATCATCAGTTTCGGGGTCTGCTTAGGAAACATGGGCTAAAAAAGTAGATTATACTAAGGCATGAAAAGTCTCTTTACGTCATTATCACAAACCAAGGCACTTTGGGTGTCATTCTCTTTGACTTTAATTCTGACCCTAATTTTCGGGGTCGTCATGTATATCGGCGAATTCAGGATCATTGATGAGATGTATAGTTCCGAGGACATCCGGCGCCATATCGCCAACATGACGCCCGAGCAAAGGTCGATGCACGCGTGGCTAACAGGAACCGTGGATGTCATCTACCCATTTACATATGGCGCGTTTTTTATTGGGATTGCGATGAAATATTTTGGGCGTTTCGGTTTTTGGTTAGCGCTCCCTACCCTTGTTCTTATTATGGCTGACCTGACTGAAGGCTTTTCTCAGATCATGCTTTTGACTGGCGATGAGCGTTATATGGGCCTGAAGACAATCGCTACACCGACCAAACTTATACTCTATATATCTGAGCTGTGTGTCACGGTCATTGGCTTGGTGATAGCTCTAAAAGATCGTTTCAGAAATCAATCGTAGTGGCGATGCCGGACAGGCCGGGTTAATCATTGAACTTTACGTAAAACCCCACTAACTAGCGGCCATGCATATACCGGATCAAAAATTAGCCCAAGTTGTCGATCGTTTTGAGCATATCGAAGCGCGCATGGGCGCGACCACAGATGGCGAAGAGATCGTAAAGCTTGGTAAGGATTATGCCGAACTGAAGCCAATTGTTGAGGGCGTTCGCAAACTCCAATCTGTTCGGGCCGAAATGGAAGATTTGAGTCTTATGCTCGATGATCCTGAAATGGGCTCTATGGCCAAGGACGAACTACAATCCCTTAAAGATAAATTGCCGGACCTTGAACACGAAGTGTCCCTTCTGCTTTTGCCCAAAGATAAAGATGACAATGCCTCTATCGTGCTCGAGATCCGGGCCGGCACGGGCGGCGATGAAGCCGCGATTTTTGCCGGCGATCTATACCGCATGTATGCACGTTACGCCCAGATCAATGGCTGGAAGGTTGAGATTGAAAGTGAGTCTGAAGCCGATATGGGAGGCTTCAAGGAAATTATCGCCTCAATATCGGGCAATGGTGTTTATGGACGCTTGAAGTTTGAAAGCGGCGTCCACCGCGTACAACGTGTACCTGTCACCGAAACTCAAGGCCGAATTCATACCTCAGCCGCAACTGTGGCTGTTCTGCCGGAGCCGGAAGACATTGATATCGGATTTTCCATGAACGACGTAAGAGTTGACACTATGCGGGCGTCCGGTGCGGGCGGACAACATGTCAACAAAACAGATTCCGCCGTACGCATGACCCACATTCCGACCGGCGTAGTAGTGGTTTGCGACGCCAAATCCCAACATATGAACCGGGCCAATGCAGAACGTCTTTTAAAGATGCGCCTCTATGATATGGAGAAGCAAAGAATTGATGCCGAGCGAGCGGATGAACGCAAAGGTCAGGTCGGCTCAGGTGACCGGTCTGAGCGTATCCGGACCTATAATTACCCACAAGGTCGCGTTACAGATCACCGCATCAACCTCACACTTTATAAACTCGATAAAATCGTAGCGGGCGATGAGCTTGGCGATGTTGTCGAAGCCCTGATTGCCGAAGATCAAGCCTCCCGTCTCGCAGCGATGGAAGCCGAAGGGTAAAGCTCGATTTCGCGGAGAAGTTAAAAGCTTTTTCTGCTTTGCGACTTTCTCTGCATGACAAAATCCCTGTTTACGATTACGGTTTGTAAAAGGGGACAAAATGGACTGGACAAGCAAATACGGCATTACGCGCCGGGACTTTTTAAACGGAACACAATTGACAATCGGCGCGGCAATCACGGCGCCAATTCTGTCGGCATGCGGCGTTCCGAAAATTGATAATCCTTTTGCCCTTGCCAATGGATATTATCCGCCGTCAAAAACCGGACTGCGCGGCAATCATGAAGGCTCATGGGAAGTTATGCACGCAGCGGTCAGCGGTAAAACCTGGCCAGAAGCGCCTATTTCCGAGCACTACGATCTAGTGATTGTTGGAGGTGGCCTTAGCGGCTTATCGGCGGCATATTTTTATAGCCAGAGAGAGCCTGCAGCCCGAATCCTTATCCTTGATAATCACGATGATTTTGGCGGACATGCCAAGCGCAACGAGTTCGAAATCGACGGACAAATCCGAATTGGGTATGGCGGAACAGAAGCCATAGACACACCCTCGGCCTATAGCCCGGAAGCACGCCAGCTACTCAAGGACATCGGGGTCGTTACCCAAAGATTTTACGATTATTTCGATCAAGATTTTTGGGATCGGCACAATCTGTCAAAATCCATTTTTTTTGATAAGGAAACATTTGGAGTAGACAAGTTAGTTCCTGGCTATGGATCTCGGCCCTGGACAGAATTTGCCGCCGACATGCCGGTAAGTGATAAAGCAAAAGCCGACTTTATACGGGTCCAGACATCCGAGACAGATTATCTGCCAAACCTCAGCAATGAAGAGAAATTCGACCTTCTCAGTCGCACCAGTTACGAAACCTTCTTACGAGAATATTGCCAACTGGACGAAGAGATTATAAAAATTTATCAGCGCTGGGGCATGAGTTTTTGGGGCATAGGCATAGATGAAATACCGACAACCCTCATACAATCCTATGATGGCGGCATGCCAGGAGTCGCTCACACTATACCCAGAACCGGGCACCGAAATGACGAACCTTACATTTTCCATTTCCCCGACGGAAATGCCTCATTGGCCCGACTTCTCGTTCGGGCGATGAATCCTCAGGCCGTTCCCGGCTCCACAATGGAAGACGTCGTGACCACGCAGCTGGACTATTCACGTCTCGACCGTCACGATAACCCGGTAAATATTCGCCTGAACAGTACAGTCATTAAAACGATCAATAACGACGATAAAGTCGAGATCAGCTATATCCGCAACGGACAACCTCATAAAATATCAGCCAATAACGCCATTATGGCCTGTTACAATATGGCGATCCCCGCAATATGCCCAGAAACACCTCCCAACCAGGTCGATGCGCTTTCGAAAGGGATTAAACTCCCGATTGTCTATACAAAAGTTTTAATCCCAGACTGGCATCGTTTTGCGAACATA
The DNA here is from genome assembly GCA_020629545.1 of Hellea sp. Lineage (GTDB taxonomy): Bacteria > Pseudomonadota > Alphaproteobacteria > Caulobacterales > Maricaulaceae > JACOMS01. The sequence goes on along the minus strand of JAHDDC010000002.1, from coordinate 99,077 downwards.
GGAACGGACTTTATATATTATCCAAGCGGCTTTTATAAACAGGCGGAGTTCGCCTATCCCGTTTCAATCGGTGACTATCAGGGATCGATGGAACCGGATATGCCAATGATTTTGCATATGTGTCATGTCCCTTGGGTACCTAATGTTAAAGGCCCTGAGCAATGGAAGACAGGGCGAGCCCGTATGCTTCAGATGCCCTACGAAACTTACGAACATCACGTCTTTGAACAGCTCGAATCAGCTCTCGCAGATCATGATTTCAAGGCAGAGCGCGATATAAGAGCCATAACGGTCAATCGTTGGTCTCATGGTTATGCCTATTCACCTGACTACCTATGGGAACCTGAATATCGTCTCGAGTCTGACAAGCCTTGGATCAAAGGTCGCGCGCCGATCGGGCGTATTCATATCGCCAATTCAGACGCTGCCGCAAGCGCCACAACAAATGCGGCCATCACACAGGCCTTTCGAGCTGTAAATGAAATTTTTGCAGGATAGACCCGTAAAATTACCTTGTAACCTCGGCCGTTTAACCCCACATAAACTTCCGACGGTGGCTGCGAACTTAGTGTATGGGCACTCATTCCAGGGACCTTAATTCATCCTTAGGGAGCTGGCTCTGTCCGGATCGTGGTTCGGTTATTTCCGGCGCCCACCTGTAAACACAGGTTCACGGGAATAAAGATCGCCCCCACGGGTTTTGTGGTGCCGTCACACACCATCCAAACCGATGAAACTAAAAGGCATTGGATTCAGGTGCTAAACCGCTTATACGCGCGAAATGTCTGAAAATGTGTCTGATACCGTAAAAACGTGGAATGCCAGCGTTCTGACCTTGTTTCCGGATGCTTTTCCGGGAATTCTGAGCCAATCCATTATTGGTGCAGCCCAAAAGAATCGCATTTGGGCGTTAGAAACAGTAGACATCCGTAATTTTGCTGCTAATAAGCACCGCAATGTCGATGACACCCCTGCGGGCGGCGGACCTGGTATGGTCATTAAGCCGGATATAGCTGCAGCTGCCATCGATAGCGTGGCCCCGATGGGTCGCCCCATAATCTATATGACCCCGCGCGGGACGCCGCTAACGCAAAAACGCGTTAGAGAACTGGCGGCCGGTCCGGGTCTTATTGTGTTTTGTGGGCGGTTTGAAGGTCTTGATCAGCGGGTAATCGAAGCCCGTCAAATGGAAGAGGTTTCCATTGGCGACTTTGTGCTAGCTGGCGGAGAGATCGCAGCGCAGGCCATGCTGGAAGCTTGTGTCAGGCTTCTGCCCGGTGTCCTGGGGGACGCGTGCAGCGCTGAGCAGGAGAGCTTTGAAGACGGTCTGTTAGAGTATCCGCTTTATACAAGGCCAAGAGAATGGGAAGGCCGGAATATTCCGGAGGTTCTTTTGTCAGGCGATCACAAAAAGATCGCGAGCTGGCAAACGGAACAAAAAGAAGAGATTACAAAGGCCAGACGGCCAGATTTATATAAGGCCTATCTGGATAGAGCCAAAAATACAAAAGGAGACAATCATGAACATGATTGAAACTTTGAACAAAGAAGAAGAAGCCCGGTTACTTGAGTCCGGTAAAGTCATTCCTGATTTTTCTGCTGGCGATACGCTCGTTGTCCAGGTTCGTATTACTGAAGGTAGCCGGACCCGCCTACAGGCTTTTGAAGGCGTTTGCATTGCCCGCTCTGGAAAAGGCCTGAATGAAAGCTTTACAGTGCGCAAAATTTCATATGGCGAAGGCGTTGAGCGCGTATTCCCCGTTTATTCGCCGCTGGTTGAAGAAATTCAGATCAAGCGCAAAGGTAAAGTCCGCCGCGCCAAGCTTTACTACTTGCGTGAACGCAGAGGTAAGTCAGCTCGGATTACCGAGCGCACAACAGGGCGCGGTATCGAAGCCGCTCGCAAGAAAGGCGAATCCAAAAAGTAGAGCCCCAAACATTCTTTTTAAGAAACCGGCCCAACAAGGCCGGTTTTTTTGTATTAAAATTAGTCTTTTGTTAATTCCGTCCTTCAGCGTCGCGTTAATTCTTTGTTGATAATTTCTCTCCGCATTTATTTGTTTGCGGGGTCACATGGAAAATCGTTCAGCGTTACCGAAATGGATAACAAAATACCGAAATGATCTTTCGGGAAATTTTGCTTTGATTTTTGCGATAGGGACGTCTGTTATTCTGCTATCAGCCAGCGCTGCTGTCGAGATAACAGGAATGCATACCGAAAAAACCAAAGTGCAGGACATAGCAGATGCCGCTGTTCTGTCTGCGGCCCGAAATTTTGCTGATAACATTCACCTCATAAATTCAGAAAACGATTTTAATAAGTATAAATCAGAAGCGCGCAAAGCCGGCGAAGCCTCCATAGAGAGTTATCCCGATCTAGACAAATTCTCAAAGGTAGATACCAAATTTGACTTTACGTCTTCTAGTGTAAGTCTCGAAATGAACCTCGTCGCTGATACCGTAATGATGAAAACTTTCGGGTATAATGACTACTCGATTAATGTTGAAACAGTCGCAAACCTGCCAATGTCTCAACCCAATGATATTGATATCCTGCTAATCACTGATGCAACGGGTAGTATGGCAACAGAAATACAATCTGTTCAGGATAATATGCGTAACCTCCCGATTGATTTAGCGAACGAACTTAGCAACGCAGGCATAACAACGGGTAGAATCAGAACCAAATTTATTTTCTTTCGAGACTATGGATTTGATAATGTGACTGTCGTGACAAATCGCTCTGATGCGCCTCCCAATTCTTTTGACGGTGCCATGTTTGAGTCTAGATTTTACCAACTACCGGATGAAACCCCTGAAATGGAGACATATGTTGATCAATTCAATGCTTTTGGCGGCGGGGATGCAGCCGAAAGCGGAATTGAGGCCTTAGTGCATGCCATTGATGCGGACGGATGGGGCGATGGCAGAACAACCGTCAGATCTGTGATCCTCTGGACCGATGCCCCTACCAAAAATCCTCATGAGTTTGATCCACCTGATGAAAACTTGTCAGATGACTGGTGGTTTACCAATCTGGAGTGGACGGAACGCATTGGCACAGAATTTACTGAATTGGACTTATTGGGCCGGGCGCAGTATATGTATGACACTTTCTATCCTACGACAGAAATACCGACGACTATAGATGAGATTCGACAGAAAGTTGAGAGTTTTCATGCTGAAAACACGAATGGCGCATCGGACATAGTTACGTTTAAAATCAATGTCTCGGATAGTTGTACAGATGATACAGGTCTCGGCGTTTGTGATTCATGGTCAACGATCGACAGCTGGGAAGGTGTCGAAGTGAATCATGAATCGGCGTCTTTGACGAGTACGGATACATACTGGGAAACAATTCGGGATATTGCTGATGCCGCGCGAACTCAGGTCTCGGCCAGAGATTTAGCTCTCGCAAAATAGGATCACCTAAATCTTAAAATCCTCGAGCTTAAAGCCAGGGTCCGGGTATTCCGGATTCATATCTTCAAGGGTTTTGCGCACAATCGAAGATATGATGGCCCCTCGTCGTGATCTGCTATCAGACGGAATAACATGCCAAGGAGCCCATGGCGTCGACGTACGACGCACCATAGTTTCATAGGCGTCCATAAATTCCGGCCAAAGCTCACGATCTTCCAGATCACCCGGATTAAACTTCCAAAGCTTATGGGACTCGATGAGCCGCTCTCGCAGGCGTTCACCTTGAACCTCATGGGAAATATTGAGCATGAACTTCAAAATGGTTGTTCCATTTTCCGTCAGATGTTTCTCGAAGTTATTGATTTGTTCATAGCGCTGCTCAACCTTATCCAAGGGCACAAATTCTCGCACTTTGACGACCAGCACATCTTCATAATGAGAACGATTGAAAACCGTAATTTGTCCTTTGCCGGGACAAACATTATGAATTCTCCAAAGATAGTCATGAGAAAGCTCTTCCTTATTCGGCGCTTTAAATGCTGCGACCTTAACATTTAGCGGCGGCGTTCTTTGGAAAATAGCTGACGTCGTTCCGTCTTTCCCAGATGTATCCATACCCTGCAAAACGATTAAAACACTCCTATCAGCTTCGCCATATAATTTGTGGGACAACTCTCCGATCACACTGGCATTGGCTGCGCTGGCTTCCCGTGCGTCCTTGCCTCTTTCGAAAACATCAGGCCGAGTCGGCATATCAGACAAATTAAACCTATCGGGATCATCTATGCGATAATTTTTAATGTAATCGTCAGCCGTCATGTCACAATCCTTCTTTCATAGCCTCAAGTTCGAGCCATTCTGTTTCCATTGCGTCAAGCCTAGTCTTAACGGCTTCCAATGATTTGGCAATTTTCGAAAATCCGTCAGGATCCTTCTGGAATAATTGCGGATCGGCTAACTGGTTTTCAAGTTCAGTAATTTCAGCTTGAGCGGCATCCATTTCCTCAGGCAACTTTTCAAGCCGAAACTTGTGTTTATATGAAAGTTTGTTGGCTTTGTCGGTTGTCGTTTTATTCTCGGCATTATTGACTGATTTAACCACTTTTTCTCTGGCCTTGCGCGCTTTCACGCCCTCGCCTCTTTGTCGGGTCATATCGGTATACCCACCTGCATAAACCTGCCATTGCCCCGGGCTTTCATAAGCAATAGTTCGGCCGACCGTTCGATCTAAAAAGTCCCGATCATGCGAAACCAAAAGAACCGTGCCGTCGTAATCGGCAATCAACTCCTGTAATAGATCAAGCGTTTCAAGGTCCAGATCATTTGTGGGTTCATCCAGTACCAAAAGGTTTGATGGCAGGCGCAATCCTCGCGCGAGTTGCAAGCGTCCGCGTTCACCCCCGGACAGAGCATGGATAGGCGTACGGGCCTGTTCGGGCAGGAACAAAAAATCCTTCATGTAGCGCTGCACATGGATAGTCTGATCATTGATGATAACGTTTTCACCCCGTCCGTCTGTCAAAGCTTCGGATAAGGTCCAGTTAGGATCCAAGCTTTCGCGTTTCTGATCAACAATCAAAGGTTCTAGATTTACGCCAAGTCTTACAGCACCGCTATCGGGCTCTAATTGCCCCATAATAATCTTTAAAAGTGTCGTTTTTCCTGCACCATTTGGGCCTACCAATCCAATCCGTTCGCCCCGCATGATTCTGACGGAAAAATCGTCAACAATTGAACGGTCGCCAAAGGATTTGGAGACGCCTTTGAGTTCAGCGACCAGCTTGCCAGACTTGCCAGCCTCGGCAGTTGTGAATTGAACACTGCCTTTGATCTTACGTTGATCCTTAACGGATTGACGCAAAGCTGCGAGTTCCTTGACCCTTCGCATATTGCGTTTTCGCCGCCCGGAGACGCCGTGAACGATCCAGTGCTGTTCGCGAACAATTTTGCGATCGAGTTTATGTCGATCCAGTTCTTCCTGGGAAAGAAAATTATCGCGCCAGTCTTCAAACCCCGAAAAACCTTGATCGATATCGCGGGTTTCGCCGCGATCCATCCAGATCGTGCGGCGTGAAAGCTTTTCCAAAAACCGTCGATCGTGAGAAATCAGGATAATGGCAGAGCGCATTTTCGCTAATTCTTTTTCGAGCCACTCAATAGCCGGTAGGTCCAGATGGTTAGTCGGTTCATCAAGCATTAAGATATCAGGTTGGGCGGCTAATGTTCGAACTAACGCTGCACGGCGGGCCTCCCCGCCCGATAAGTTCTGCGTAGACTGCTCTTCATCCAGACCAAGTTGATCGATGAGATAAGGGATATTGTAGCCCTGTTCAGCGCCTTCCAGCCCGCCCCTTACATATTCACCTATCGTTGCGGATCGTGTTAGATCTGGTTCCTGAGGCAGGTAACGAGCCGTAATCCCAGGTTTTAAAAACCGCTCGCCTTCGTCACTTTCTACAAGACCTGCAGCGATTTTCAAAAATGTTGACTTTCCTGAACCATTTCGTCCTACAAGGCATAATCGATCGCCTTCATACACCATCAAATTTGCATCCGTCAGCAAAGGCGTACTGCCAAACGTCAGTGCAATATGGGAGAGTGTGAGTAAAGGCGGTGCCATAATTTGAAAGTTCGGTTAATTTGCGCGGGACATAGCGCTAATTCTATCCTATGGAAAGACCATGCGGGCAAGAATACTGGACATAGACTTTAAGGCCGTCATTTGCATCCTGGCGACCGTCATGCTTACAATTTGGGCATTTGATTATAGCTTTGCCCAATCGGAAGACGAAGATCGTTTTCAAGTGCCGGAAATAACGCAAAGTCGCGTCGACCAATTGAGACGCTCTGCTCTCAATAATGACAATCTAAACGCTGATGATAAAAAAGTCGTTGAAGCCCTTTACGAGGCTGCATCAGAGGCGCTGAGAGCTTCGAGATTACAAACTGAAACTATTGCGCGATCCAAGCGCGAATTTGAGAACACTCCGCGCCTTTTAGATGATTTAAAAGCCCAAATTAAACGAGCACAATCTGCGCCTATAGAAGAAGGTAAGGCGTCTGAAATGACAGGTGAAGCTTTTCTGGAACTTGAGCGTAGACTAATTGCTCGTAAGAACGAAATGCAAGGATACAAAACCGAAGCCGATAGATATTCGTCATCATTGCAGGGCGGAAATCAGCAAAGCCTCAGAGATGCCCTAAAAGATACTCAACAAGCCTTAACCGATACCGCGGACCGTATGACAGAATATGGCGAGCAGTCACTCGGCGCTGTGGAAACCGCTCAAAAAACTCTGCTTCAAACCCGCCATCAATTATTGGCTAATACTGTTCTGGTTCAAGAACTCGAGATCGAACGAGCCCCATCACAGCAACAGATCCTAGCTTTGCGGCGAGATCTAGCTGAAATCAACGCCAATAGAGCCGAACAAGAAGTCATAGCCTTGCAAAACCTTACCGGGTTGCGGCGGGGCGGGACGGCCCAATTAAGATTCAGAGAAACCCAGCTTACAATGACGGCTCTCGAAAAATCACATGCCCTCATCAGAGATTATGCGGCCGAAAACGTCGCTATTGCACAATCCCTTAAAGATATTGCAATCGAAGCCGGCGCATATCCCCGGCTGCAAGCCAATTCACGGAGTCAGCTCGACGACATCCAAAATGATTTAAGTATTGCCAAAGAGCTGACAAAACTGGGAGAAATCAATCGGCAGTCCAGCGCAACTCTTCGCCGATTACGTGACCAACGCCCCTCTTTCAACTCGCTTCGGTCTGGCCTTGAGACTAATAACGATAGACGCCTGACAGCCACTCAACAGCGATTATCAGCCGATCGGCGGCTGCGCGACATGCCCATTGGTCAGTTCGTAGCCAATGACGTGATAGGCGACTGGTTTGCAGAAAATCCTGGACATCACGAATTAGGGCAAACCGACCTCGCTGAATTATCGGCACTATATATTGAACGCCGCGAACTTTTAAGAGAGATGTCGGAGGAGGCTGTTTACGAAATTAATGAGTCAAAAAACCTGGAAACGATCCAGCAGGAGTTACTCGAAACCACGACTGAACTGTCGGCTATTCTAGATCAAAACCTATTATGGCTCCCGAGCGTTAAGGCCATTGACGGGAAATGGCCTTTGCGAGTTTGGCGCGGAACATTCGATGTTTTCAGTTTATCTAACTTTTCCCGTTCTGCTGAAGCGATATCTGGCCAGCTACGTCGCTTCTGGTTCCCAGCTCTTATCATCAGTGGATGTCTTTTGGCTCTGGTTAGTTTCCGTCGCCGTATGCGGCAACACGTCGATGAAGTTGCGGCGCGGGTCGGGCGCGTTCAAAAAGACGGCTATTGGCATACGCCAAGCGTCATTATCGTGACCGCTCTTATAACGGCGCCGCTTCCAATTCTCGTTTTCGTTATTGGAGCGCTTTTTAAAGGAAGCGGCGCCATTGATAACTTCGTCGAAGCATTAGGACAGACCGGTGTCGAAATCTCTGGTTTTCTATGGTTCTACTTGATGTGGCGTGAGTGGAACAAAGATAAATCGCTTTTTGGGGCCCATTTTAAGACCCCGGCCATTCTCCGTAAAAAAGCTATCCGAAATCTCAACTGGTTTATTCCCGTAGCCGGGGTTTCCATCGCCTTGGTCACGTTGACACAAAACAGCCGCGAACCGGATGTCTATGAGGGGTTTAGCCTCCTCGCCTTTATCGTAACGGCACTGATACTGGCTTGGTTTTCCTACAACATCCTATGGCTCAAAAAGGACAGGATTGAGAGTATATTCTCTGAGCAACATTATTTCAGACGCTATCACATCTTGCTTTTAGGTTCGGCCATTTTACTGCCTATTGCAGCGGCTATTCTAGCCGCCATCGGATATTATGATACGGCCCGGGAACTCCTGTCTCGCCTGTTCATGACAGGCGGCCTGATTGTGGCAACCTATGTATTCTATGGATTGATGCGCCGGTCTCTTCTCGTGGCCCAAAGACGCTTATCTTTGAAACAAGCCGTTGAACGCCGAGCCCAGGCCGTAAAACTGCGACAGGAACAAATGGAAGCTGAAGAACGCGGTGACCCAGCGCCCCCGCCCCCCGTTGACTATGACGAAATTGATGTGGAAGCCCTAAGCCGCCAATCAGTTCAGCTCATTGATACCTTCACAGTATTAGGTTTTGCCATTGTCATGTGGATTTTTTGGCGTGACCTTTTTCCGGCACTATCTATTTTTGATGATGTTAAACTATGGCCGAGTGAGTGGGACATTGTTGACGGCAAATCAATCGCATCTGGCCATGTTAGTTTGTTTAATTTGATCCAGTCTTTGGCGATAGCTGTACTGACCTTTATTTCAGCAAAGAACCTCCCCGCACTTCTGGAGGTCTTTGTCTTGAACCGTTCGAAACTGGACCGCGGGACCCGTTATGCCATTGTGAGTGTGTTAGGCTATATAATCTTCGCGTTTGGCTTCGTTTGGGCCTTCAACAAGCTTGGTATGGACTGGTCACAGCTCCAGTGGATATTTGCAGCCCTTGGCGTCGGTATTGGTTTTGGTCTTCAGGAAATTATCGCCAACTTTATTTCAGGACTAATAATATTGTTCGAACGTCCCGTGAGAGTCGGGGATTACATTACAATTGGAGATAAAAGCGGGACCGTTAAACGTATTCAAATCCGCGCAACGACTTTATCTGACCTAGACAATCGCGAAATATTTATTCCGAATAAAGAGCTCATAACGCAAAAAGTCACGAATTGGACTTTGAGCGATTCTATAACTCGTATCATTATTCCTGTCGGAATTGCGTATGGCTCTGATACGGATAAAGCTCGCGAAATCATGCTGAAAGTTATCAAGGACAATAATCGCGTTTTGGAGATTCCAAAATCCAACGTATTCTTCCTTGGCTTTGGGGAAAGCTCTCTTGACTTTGAGCTCAGAATTTTTGTGCGTAGCGTTGATGATCGTTTTGGCGTTAGCCATGATATTCACACAGACATCAACAAGGCGCTTAAAAAGGCAGGGTTTGAAATCCCCTTCCCGCAGAGGGACCTCAATCTAAAACCTGTTCAGGCTTAGCTTGCCATTTCCGCCAATTCGCGATTGGCCAGCTCTTGCGTCAGTACTTTGCTCATATCACCGTTAACATTTGCGATAACAACAGGATCCATCACCTTGCGGAATAATGGCGGGAAATATGCCAGCAAAAACATAGTGCCATAACCATAAGGCAGTTCAGGTGCCCCTTTCAGATTGCGCAAATGCTGATAATGCCGGGACGGGTGGGCGTGGTGATCCGAATGACGTGCTAGATTATAACTGATCATATTGGTGACGATGTTTTTCGTATTCCAGCTGTGATGGGGCATACAGGGGAGATATTTACCATCAGGCCGTTTTTCGCGCAAAAGACCATAATGCCCAACAAAGTTTTGCATCGATAACATGGACGAACCAAAAGCCGCGGCGCCAAGTAAGTAAGGTACTACAGTCCATCCCAACCAGGCGATCACGGCTGCAAATAGGGCAAGCTGCATCACAACGGTTAAAACAACTTCATTGCGCAATGAAAATTTCGAATAGCCTCGCCGAGCTGCTCGTTTGCTTTCAAGACGCCAGGATCGTTTCCAGGCTCCTGGATATTCGCGCGCCATAAAACTGTAGTAAGACTCACCAAATCGTGCTGTCGCACTATCGCGCGGCGTTGCAACATCCGAATGATGACCCGTATTGTGTTCAACCCTGAAATGACCGTAAAAAACAGGGGCCAACATAAATAGCGCGGCCCATTTAGAAAACTTATCAGTTTTATGTCCAATTTCATGACCTGAGTTCAGCGCAAAAGCGAGCCCCGCTCCGTGAGCCCAAGTCAACGCAATATAGGACGAAACCGGAAGAGGATGTGTCGCCACATACCATGCGCCGACGAGCCAGCTCATATATATGACAGGCAATGAAGCGTGCACCATAAACCGATAAAATGTCGAGAGCTGTACACTTTCATGATCAAGGCCCAATAAATCATGGTCGTCGTCACCCGTCACATTTTCGATCATTGGCATGATGATATAAATGAACACGATTGGCGCCCAAGCAAAATGGGCATTCCCTGTTAACAATATGAGACCAACGCCTAATAGCGGGATAAAAGGATATGTCATCGATACAAGCCAAATATGCCGTTTAGCGGATGGGTTTTTTTCAAAATAGGACACGATACTCATCGGGATTCTCCTCTTCTCGACCCTATACATATTTTTATTGATAGTTTTGTCAATAACTTTATTGATAATTTTATCAATATTGCATTTAAGGCGTTCTTCCCTATAAGCGATCCATGAGTACAACACGTCAAAGATTAAGTCCCGAAGAGCGTCGCCGACAGTTGATAGAACTAGCGATGGAGGTTTTCGCGAAAGACGGCCTAGAGAGAGCTGGGCATGGCGACATTGCCAAGCTTGCTGGTGTTTCGACAGCGACGGTATTTAATTATTTTCCAACGCGGGAAGATTTGGTCGAAGCTGTTCTGGATCAAATTCGCCATCAGGTACGATTGATGTTTAATCTAATGGGTGACGGGACTATGGGGGTCGGCGTTATGGTCGCTGGGTTTGACCATCTAATCGTGACCCAGCCCAATATGATCAAAACCTTTCTGCGTTGGTCGGTAGCTTTTGGTGACACGAACCGCGCCGCTTTCCTCAGCTTCCAAGATGAGCTCTTAAGTGAAATATCCAAACGCCTAAAAGGTCCGCAGAAAGATCGCTCGGAAGCCAGAATAATTCTAGGGGCCGCCGATATGTATGCACTAATGAAACTGGACAATACACCCGAAGATGTTATTGCGCGCTTTGTTGAAAGACTCCTGACGGTTCTGGGTGAATAATGCGAATTTTTTTATGTTTAACGGCGGCCGTCGCGCCTTTCTGTTTGTCCGCGGCCCAAATAAATTCAGATTTCGATGAAGTCATCGTTACAGCGGAACGGCGGTCACAAAACAGGCAGACCTATCCCGCCAAGATCGACATATTAACCAGCGAACGATTAGAGGAAATTGCAGCTGTCCACGCGGCCGAAAGCCTGAACAGTGTGCCGGGGGTTCACATCCATCGCGGCAGCGGGGTCGAACATCTGACATCTGTTCGCTCACCCATCCTGACTGGCGGCGCGGGCGCGGGATCATTTTTGTATCTGCAAGATGGTATCCCTTTACGCGCGGCTGGATTTTCAAACGTCAATGGTTTGTTCGAAGCTCAAATGGAACTCGCCGAACGCACGGAAGTTTTTAAAGGCCCCGGCAGCGTCCTTTACGGATCAAATGCGCTCCACGGCTTGGTCAATGTTATTTCACCGGAGCCCGATAATCAGATCAAATTCAGTCTTATGGGCAATGAGGATGGCTATCTATCATTTGCCGGGCGCGCAGCTAGCACAGAAGCCGTGATTTCGGTTGCCATTGCAGATGACAATGGGTTTCGAGATTACTCCGGTTACGAGCAACAAAAGCTTTCGATCCGGCTGGACGAAAAATTTGGTGAGTGGGATGGAAGCTGGCAGTTGGCTTTTCAGAACCTCAATCAGGAAACCGCCGGATTTATTCAAGGCGTTGACGCTTATCGGGACGATGCGATCCGATTTACCAATTCCAATCCCGAAGCTTATCGGGATTCCAAATCCGCGCGAACCCATTTGAAGCTATCCCGAAAAATCGGGACAGATCAATCCATACAGATTATCCCTTATGCGCGCTGGACCGACATGGAATTTCTCCGGCATTTTGTGCCAGGCCAAGCCCTTGAGAAAAACGGTCATTGGAGCGTCGGCAGCCTCAACACATTCTACGGTTCAAATTTCCTGCTCGGCTTTGACGCAGAGTATACCAAGGGTTTTTTAGACGAGTTTCAAAACAATCCTTCGCGGTTCTCTTTTGTACAAGGCGAGCATTACAATTATTCGGTCAAAGCCGTTACGCTCGCTGGCTATGGTGAATATGATTTTGATATCACGCCAAAAACCAAACTAAGCTTTGGAGCGCGAGCTGAATACGTCGACTATAACTATGACAATCTCACAGACACTGGGACCTCCGGGCGTTTCAGACGTGTCGATGATCGTAGCGATAATTTCTTTGTGGTAACGCCTAAGCTTGCCATAACTCATTCATTGTCAGATGCGCTCACGTTTTATGGCCGGGCGGTTCGCGGCGCGCGGGCCCCTCAAGTCACCGATCTTTACTCGCTTCAAACCCAGCAGGCACCCGGAGAGATCAATTCCGAAAAACTAGATAGCCTTGAGGCCGGCATAAAATGTCAGCTTGGCGATATAAACATAGAAGCCGCACTTTACGGAATGGAGAAGCGCAATTTCTTTTTCCGAAACGCAAACGGGCTAAATGTTACCGATGGCAAAACCAGTCATCGCGGCCTGGAATTTTCCGCAAAATGGCGATTGTCAGACTTTATCGAAATTTCGGGGAATTTGAACTTGGCCGATCACAAATATAATTTCACTGATATCGTGAGCTCTGGGTCCAGCTCGATTACCAAAGGCGATGAAGTTGACAGCGCCCCCAGTATTTTTGGCCATGCCGCCGTAAAAGTAACGCCAGTTCAAGAATTGAAACTTGAAGCCGAATGGCGACACATGGGCGATTATGCGCTCGACCCCGGAAACACAAATTTTTATCCGGGGCATGATGTGATGGTTTTACGCGGTCAGTACCAAGTTTCAGATGCCATAAGCCTATTCGCCCGTGTCGACAATTTACTGGATACGAAATATGCCAACCGCGCCGATTTCGCATTTGGCAATGAACGTTACTTTCCGGGCCGCCCGCGCACAATCTTCTGGGGAATGCGCAGCGGTTTTTAGTGTCAAATCAACTTTTGACAATTTCGCGTCAGCCATTCTCACGAAAACCTCCCCTATGGTTTTATTGTATGTGTTCAGCGTCTCCTCCACCCAGAGCGCGGTTCAAAACACAAAACCTAATTGGAGGAGACTTTCATGCGGACCCAACTCATTTTATCGGCGGCAACAGCCCTATCGATACTCTATTCGGCCCCAGCATTTGCGGGCGATGGATTTTCAGTATTTGGCGGCATTGGCGGCACCACACAAGAATTTAACCAGTCTCGGAACACCGGATCAAACCAACCGAATACGGGCGCGGCCGGCGGAGCGAGCGGTACGGTTGTTGATAAGAATACAGGCGTGAACTTCTTTGGCGGCGCAGGATATAAAACTCATATTGGCGATAGTATTTATGCGCAGGTAGATGGATTCTATTCAGCCGAAGACGTCGATACGACAATTATCAACAATGTACTTGTCAATAATGTCGATATTAATTCAACCTATGGCGCAGATCTTAAACTTGGCTATGACGTGTCTGATCGACTAGGTGTTTATGGCCTAGTCGGGGCAACGGCTTTCGATTTCGACAGTCAGATCAGTTATACATTCGCGCCGCCCATGGATGCCGTGTCCGAAACTGAATGGGGTTTGACCTATGGCGCGGGTCTCGAACTCGGTTTGTCAGATCAGATTTCAACCTTTGGCGAAGTACGGATCGCAAATGACATTAGCTTTGATACACCGATGGACCGAGGCGGAGTTGTTAGCGAAAACGAACTGAACTTCACGACCGTTCGAACAGGTCTTCGCTTCACCTTCTAACTATCAGTTAACAAGATCGGGTTGTCCCCGATAGAGCCCGGCATTCATGCCCTCTCTTTTGGTTGTCGGGCTCTTTTGATTATCCCTAGTACCAAAGCCCCGTCATAATATGCCAGCGTGGGCGGCGGCGAACGACATAGCCCCGCGGCGGATTAACCATAGGCTGCGGGATGATAACCGGATTCGGCATATCCTGCCGGCCTTCCATTTCCATCAAACGCTGTATGCGTTCTTCTGTTGGCGGATGGGTTCGAAGCATGGCAGGTTCCGGCACTTTTCGCCCCGGCATGATCGCCTGCATCCAGCCTTTAGAGGCTTTGTCAATTTTCCGAAGCGCAGAGGCAAGAGCTGCTGGATCACCAGTAATTTGCGCAGCGCCATAGTCAGCCTCATATTCACGGGTCCGAGATAAGGCGAGCTGCAATAAAGTTGATGCGACCGGTGTTAAAAGTAATATCGCAATACACCACATAGGGATTGGCAAGCTACTGCCAAGCAGCAACGCACCTAGTGATAGAAAAAGTAAAAGCTGCCCGATTTGTCCCATGGAATTGGTCAGGCGCGAAAACACATCGGCCAAGCCCATCACCCAAACGTCCTTGTGTTTAATATGTGACAGTTCATGGGCGAGGACGCCGCCAATTTCGCGGTTATTCATATGTTGTAAAAGCCCATGGGTAACGGCGACAACGGTCTGTTCCCCGCGCCCCGTTGCAAAGGCATTCATCATTTTTGACGGCACATAATAGAGCGTAGGTTTGTGCTCAAGACCGGCCCGCTCAACCAAGCGATCGAACAGGTCCTGCAACTCAGGAAGGTCCCGAGGGCCGAGTTGACGGGCTTTATACATTTTCAGAAGCAGTTTGGGCGACGCGCGACTAACCGAATAAATTAGAAACATCGATATGAGTATAGACAGCAAAATGCCCAGTGGGCCCCAAATTGCGAATCCGGTCAGACCTAATAAAGCAAACATCGCGAATATGATCGCGGCGGATTGGCCTTTATTGGAACGATCATGTGAAGGATTGGCGGGCGGATTGGACATGTCTTTAAGATAATGAGACCTGTAGAATGACGCAAGTTTCGAATGTAGTGCGTCTGATTTTGACTTGCCGCCATAATTTCATTATGGTCACCTTATGAAAAAGACCTTTTACATCAGTTCAGCTTGTCTTTTGACGTTAGGCCTTAGCAGCGCCGCTTCTGCGTGCGGTTTTCATGGTGGCATGGGACCTTATCAATCGCGTTGGAGTAGTGAAGCTGATCAAAGCTATATGGATGAGCAAAATATCGAGGATTCCAGCTTTAGCGAAGTCGTGCCCAAGCCAAAGAAAAAGAAACCTGTCTTTTCTCAGGCTGCTTCGCGGGCATCTGACATTGCTAAAAAAAGAGTTTTAAGAACCGCCCAGGCCGAGAAAAAACAAAAAGAAGCGACATCTGACGAAAAAGCGGACCGCAAACCCCTTTAAAACGAGGTTGTAGCCGGCCCTAAAATTTCACTGATAGACCGTCTTCAAGGGACCGGCTGAGCGCTAGTAGCGCGGGGATAAGTCCTAATAGCGCCGCAAGTCCTGTAACGCCCAAAATGACCAAAATATCAAAACTGCCTGGTACAGTGTTGAGGGTACTAATATTAAATTGGGTCTCGAGCGGGGCCTTCAGCAACCAGCTGATACCATAGAGGAGACATATTCCTAAACAGGCCCCAATAAATGCCAATAGCGCCGCTTCGCTGACCAAAAGCGTAAGAATGTGAAATGGCCGCGCGCCGACCGACCGCAGAATTGCCATTTCCCGGCGGCGCTCATTAAGACTTGTCAGGATCGACGTCAGGATACCGATTAGACCGACCCCTATCACGAAACTTGATACAATGGCCATCGCACGCTCAACTATCGACATCATACTCCAAAGCTGACTGAGTGCTACACCCGGGATAACAGCCTGTAGCGGTTCATGCTTATAGGTGTTCATGTCTCGCTGTATCCGAAGCGTTCGAGCGCGAGATTTAGCGCCAAGATATAGCGCTGTAATTTCTTTGGGTTGGAGATTAATGTTACGCAGTTTATCAGGTGTGGCCAATTTACTAAGCGGTGTTGGCGTTCCGTCTTGCCAGCCTTCATGAATAGCTTCAATGGCCGGAAGACTGACGATAACGGACCTGTCAACGGGAGTACCTGTGGGCGACAATACGCCTGAGACTCTAAACGGTTTATCTTCGTGCTCTGAAAAACTCGCTACGCCCATACCATGAGATAATGTGAGCTCGGTCCCTAACTTATAATCAAGCTTTTGCGCCAATTGCGATCCGATAACAATATCGAACAAATCTTCGAAAACACCGCCCTTTTGAAATTCAAGTGTTTGGCCATCTGCATATTTATAGTGATTGAAGTAATCCGGTGTAGTTCCAATCACACGATATCCGCGATGAGAATCTCCTAAACTAATCGGAACTGTCCACGCCACGTCAGGGCGAGCGGAAATTTCCTTATAGGTCCGCCAAGTCATATTATTTGGAGGATCACCTATCTGGAATACAGAATACAGCATAAGGTTAATAGCGCTGGATCTCGCGCCGACGATCAAATCGGTTTCGGTTATCGTCCGTTCAAAACTAGTCCGGGCGCCCTGACGAACATT
Organism: Hellea sp.; assembly: GCA_020629545.1. GTDB lineage: Bacteria > Pseudomonadota > Alphaproteobacteria > Caulobacterales > Maricaulaceae > JACOMS01. The sequence goes on along the minus strand of JAHDDC010000002.1, from coordinate 82,317 downwards.
TTCGACGGCTACGAATAGCAATACAGCCATTGCAATAGAAATTATTGTTAGTAGCGCTGTCAATCGGCGCGCCATTATTGATCGAAATGCCAGGGAAAGAATTGGAAACGCATTCATGACGCAAGCACAACTGGTTGCTTATTAAGCTTATCCAAGTGAACTTCTCGATCGAAAAATCGAGCTAACGAAGCATCATGACTGACAAACACGAGACTCGCATTAAATCGGCGCCGCTCATGATTCAAAAGCTCAATAAATCGGTCGCGATTATCCGTATCCAGAGCCGACGTTGGTTCATCGGCTATTATCAAGTCGGGGCCGCCGATCAAAGCGCGGGCTACAGCTACTCTTTGTTGCTGTCCAACACTTAATTCACTAACCGGTGCATCATTGATATCGGAAGGAAGGCCCAGGCTTTCTAGCATCAGCTCCGCCTCTTCCATGGGGCTTTTATAATTCAGACGGCTTCGTTTCCGGCGCGCAGCTGAAAATCGACACGGAAGCGTTACGTTTGCAACAACACTCAAATAGGGCAAGAGATTAAACTGTTGGAAAATAATCCCCAGATGATCAGATCGAAGTTGATCGCGACGGACCGCCTTTTGTACCGTCATATCGACCCCATTAATATATACATGACCAGACCGAGGGCGTAACACGCCGCCGATTAACCCGAGTAAAGTACTCTTTCCCGAACCGCTCGGCCCTCGCAGAAAAACGCTTTCACCTCTAGCAACTTCAAAGGCATCTATATCGATAAGTGTGCTATCAGACGTCCAACCGAACCGAAGGCTATCGACTTTCAGAACTGGTTCAATAGTCATATGCCGATAAAGTGCTTAATTTGACCTCGTAAGCCGTACTGGCCAAGTCTGAAGAAAACTCTCCGGTTGTCATTATGCCTTCTATCCAAAACGGTTCTTCGATATTTGAAACTTTAACGGCAGGATCCGCATTCACGAATATGATCTGATTAGGCGGCGGCGGCGGCGTATGCAGGCAGGCCCCAAAATACGGAACTAGCAAAAATTCTTTATATTTATTCTCTGCGTTAAAATCCAACGGTACGACATAACCCGGAATACGAATATTCATCCCATCAAGACTTGAGACAACATTAAAGGTTCCTATCTGATCCATGGTGTCATTTGCCGCGCCTTCAGCTATAAGGCTCGGATCAAACCCAGTATCTGATTGCTTGTCCGTCGCAGCATCTTTTAGCTGAGTGGCATTTCCAACCATGCGTCTTTCCAGCTCTTCATAATATTCCGTATACATTTCAGCCAGCCGTTCCTCCTCGCCCACAGGCATCAGATCTTTCCAAACCAACTCCATTGGCTCCGTCTCAATCCGGGATTGCGCTAAGGGTTCTCCATTAGCCTCGGATTTTGACGGTGCTTGATCGCATCCAGAAACCGCTAAGATCGCTAGAACAAATACGGAAGAAAATTTTTTCAAAACAAGCCTCATTTTGACAGGTTTAATGATTGTGACCCGGGTTTAAGTATAGACTGGGTTTGCATTCCGGGTCCAAGAAAAATGACCTCTAACTCCGTCAAATTTGGAAAATAATCAAACATCTTAACGGTCACGGAAGTCAGATTTTCGGGGGCGTTACAGGAAAAGCTATATTCTAAAATAATGTCCTGATGCTCGGCAACGGCGTGATGTTCGTTATTTTGATGATCGTGTTCATCCACAGCCTCTTGTGCCACAAACTTGACGTCATCAACGGTCTTGTCAGGCTTACATTTTGCCGACATGTTAAAGTTCAAGAACTCAACAGGCTGGCTTAAATAGGCCTCAGCCATTTTCAGCTGCTGCCGCTCTGCATTCGTTTGTGGTAAACGTTCAAAGCCGACAAAATTGTGTAACGGACTTTCAATTTCAGCAATAAGAGAATTTCCGTCAAGCGCTATCGCTAGAAGCGCCTCGCCGTGCGCATGACTCTCTGCTTGCCGGGTCTCCAGATTATTTGGGTCGGACCCATTTTGCGTCTCAGTATATTTATGGTCCGAATGAAGCGTCTCAACGGTAGACGAAAAAGCACCTGTTTGATGAGCTTCGGTCGGGTGAGCCTCTGTATTGTTCGTGTTTTCATGCTGATGGTTTTCACTGACATCGCAGGACACTAAAATAAGCAATGAAATAGCGAAAAGGCCATAAGTGTAATTTGTCGATTTTAGCGAATAATTCATGTCATGACGACCGTACCGAAATCATATAACGCGGACAAGAATAATTGAAGCCTGGATCTTTCGACTTTTCAATTCTGCGCGATAACTTCCAGAAATGCCGGGCCGAAGCGTTCGAATTTGACGGCCCCAACGCCTGAAACTTCGAGCATAGCTTCGGCATTATCTGGTCGTTTGGCAGACATGTCGATCAAGGTCGCGTCAGAGAAGACAACATAGGCCGGCTTTCCAAGTGCGCGAGCCAGTTCCATCCGCTTGGCTTTCAGACGCAAGAGTAAGTCATGATCGCGCTCAGAAAGGGCATTTTCAGTTTCTGTTTTGGCCCTTTTGCGTATTTTCTTCCGAGATGTTTGGATGGCTTTGCAGGCATAAGTTTCGCGCCCTTCTAACACTGCCTGACCCTTCTGGGTTATCGTGAGCGCGCCGAAACGCTCGATATCCATATCAATATGGCCACTCGCGAGTGCCTGACGTATCAAACCTTGAAGATAAGGCGAGCCCATAGCTTTTGCTGCACCGTGACATTCAAGCTCATGGTGATCAAACTGACGAACTCGCGCCGTATCGGCCCCGCGCGCAACCGCAATAATATGAGCCTGCCCAAATCGCGATCCTGTTGACTGGATAGTCGAAAGAATATGGGACAATCCTTCGGTCGCATCCACCATCTCTGGCGGGTTGTCACAATTATCGCAATTTCCGCACGGGCCAGCAGTTTCGCCGAAATAGGCGAGCATTACTTGTCGCCGACAACTTCCGGCCTCGCAATAGGATAGTAGCGCGTCCAGACGACGAAGTTCGCGTATCTGATGATCAGACCCCGCCCCATCATCCATGATAAATTGACGGCGCAATCTAACATCATCAAGCCCGTAGCACAAAGCCGTTATGGCCGGTGCACCATCACGGCCAGCGCGGCCGATTTCTTGATAATAAGCTTCAAGCGACCCTGGCAAATTTGTATGATAGACAAAGCGAATATCCGGCTTGTCGATCCCCATGCCAAAGGCAATGGTCGCGACGATGACGAGGCCCTCTTCCGCCATAAATCGTTCCTGCGTGTCAAATCTGACAGACGCCTCCAATCCGGCATGATAAGGTAAGGCTTTATGACCCGCCGCACGTAAATGCGCCGCAAACTCTTCGGTGTTCTTTCGCGATAAGGCATAGACAATACCAGACTGTCCCCTCACCCCATTCATAAACCTCGCGAGTTGTAATTTGCGATCTGTTTTCGGCGTAACCGTCAGAGACAGATTAGGCCGGTCAAACCCCTGAACGATAATTTTGCCATCACCGCTAAATAAAGTTCTGGCTATATCATCTCGTGTGGCCCCGTCTGCGGTGGCTGTAAACGCGGCAATTACTGCGTCCGGAAAACGTTCATGAAGCTCCGTTAGCTGAGCATATTCCGGACGAAAAGCCGGGCCCCATTTGGACACGCAATGAGCTTCGTCAATCACAAACATAGAGGGCGATAGGGCTGTCATGGCCGACATCATACGGCCAGTCATTAAACGCTCCGGAGATAAGTATAGAAGTTTAACTTCCCCGGCAGCGACACGCCGCCATTCCGCGACATTGATATCTCGGCTCTGCCCGGAATGAATACAGGCAACCGCTATGCCATTAGTTCTGAGTCCGGCAACCTGATTATCCATTAGCGCAACCAAAGGCGATACCACAACTGTCAAGCCAGACAGAAGAAGCGCGGGGACTTGATAACAAAGGGACTTTCCGGCCCCCGTCGGCATCACAGCCAAGACATGTCCTCCGGACATTATCTGATCTATCACATCCGATTGCCCAGGCCGAAATTCAGAAAACCCGAAGGCGTCATTGAGAATGGTCAGAGGCGTAGTCATCCCACGGGGATGGCCTGCGTTGCCGCTGTTGTAAAGGCCGCCACAATTTCTCCGGATGGTTACAAAACTGCCAGAATAGCCTCAGCTAGTCGCGGAATGTTAGTGGCGTTTGCCCCGGCAATATTCATGCGGCCCGAATTCATAACATAGACGGAGTGCTTTTCGCGCAAAGCCTGCGTTTGCTCGAGGCTCAGCGGAAGAGTGGAAAACATTCCGTTCTGATTCAAAATCGCGGCGGCCATGGCTTCGGCCCCTTGAACACGGAGCGCATCAGATAAAGATTTGCGTAAAGTCTGCATGCGTTCGCGCATTTCATCGAGTTCTTCGGTCCAAACTTGACGCAAAGCCGCATCGCCCAAAATACGGGCGACAAGTGCAGCGCCGTGATCTGGCGGCATAGAGGTCAGGCGACGTTGCAGCGCGCCGAATTGACTTTGAACGAGCTTGGCTTGATCTGGTGAGGTTGTGATCGCAGCGACCAAACCGACTCGCTCTTTATACAGCGCGAAGTTTTTAGAGCATGATGCGGCCATCAAAACTTCTGGACAGATTTCGCCCACCAAACGCAATCCATAAGTATCTTCCTCAATCCCGTGACCTAAGCCAAAATATGCCAGATCAACAAAAGGTATAAGTTCGTTATCGCGCAGAACTGGTGCCAGACGATCCCATTGCGCTTTGGAGAGATCAGCACCTGTTGGATTGTGACAACAGCCATGTAGGACAATAACATCACCGGCTTTGGCTTCGTCTTTTAGGCAGGCCAGCATGTCATCAAAATCAACTCCTAATGTGTCGCTATTATAATAAGGATATTGCTTGATCGTCAGACCAACTGATCCAATCAGAGGCGTGTGATTAGCCCAGGTAGGTGTCGGCACCCAAACCGTTGGGTTTTTACCGGATGACATAACAAGCTCGGCACCGAGACGCAGCGCGCCCGACCCGCCTGTGGCTTGGGCACTGGCAATTCGGCCTTCCGTCAGCGGTGCGTAATCAGTGCCGAAAATCAGATCCAGCATCGACGTTCTGAACTCGGCATTCCCGATCGTTGAAACATATGATTTTGTGATCTCTTCGGTTAGATAAAGGCCTTCAGCCTGTTTGACTGCTCGCATAATTGGCGTTGCGCCATCGGCCGTTTTGTAAACCCCGACACCTAAGTCAATCTTGTTCGGATTAGTGTCCGCCTTGGCCATCTCCATTAGGGCGATAATAGCGTCGGTCGGACGGGCGATCAGGCTCTCAAACATAGGGCACTCCATCAAAATTCGAGCGATTGCCCTATAGGAGTCTGGGCCGCGTGGAAAGCTAAAAATTTATAGCCCCTTGCACAAAATGATTTGAGCTTTATGTTCTCCGAAAAATTTATTGGGGATCCGCATGGAAAATATAATCAATACCATAAATGGACTAGTCTGGGGATGGCCGATGATGGGCCTACTCTTATTGACCGGCGCATATTTGACGTTTGGGCTTCGGCTTATGTCAATTATCCGGATTCCATATGGGTTCAAACAACTCTTCCGTCGACGCTCAGGTGACGAAGAAGAAGGGGATGTTTCACCTTTTGCAGCATTAATGACCGCCCTTTCGTCCACCATCGGCACTGGTAATATTGCCGGTGTTGCCGCGGCGATCGCCATTGGCGGGCCCGGCGCAATATTCTGGATGTGGATGACGGCAATTGTCGGAACCGCAACCAAATTCTCCGAAGGGGTATTGGCGGTCCGCTACCGTGAAATCGATGCAAATGGCAACCGCGTTGGTGGGCCTATGTATTACATTAAAAACGGACTTGGACCTAAATGGCGTTGGCTCGCTGTAGCCTTTGCCGGGTTCGGCATGCTGGCAGCGTGGGGTACTGGCGCATCGATTCAATCTAATTCCGTCGCAGATGCCTTGAATAATTCTTATGGCATTCCGCCTATATTCTCAGGCGTGGTTCTCGCTGCAGGTGCCGCCGCCGTTATTATTGGCGGCATTGAACGTATTGGCATTGTTGCGAGTGCTGTCGTACCTTTCATGGCAGGTGCATATTTCATCGCGGGTATGGTCGTAATTTTCATGAATTTAGACGGTGTTCCAGCCGCCTTCGGATCGATCTTTAAGGGGGCATTTGGTTTCCACGAGGCTTCAACCGGGATTACAATCGGTCTGATGGTCCTAGCCATGCAAAAAGGTATCGCGCGCGGTATCTTTTCTAACGAAGCCGGTCAAGGATCAGCGCCCATCGCTCATGCTGCGGCTCGTAACAAAGACCCGGTCAACCAAGGCTTGGTCGCTATGCTGGGAACCGTAATTGATACGCTTATCGTTTGTACGATTACAGCTTTGATTATTTTAACCTCTGGCGTAATTGAGCCGCACTGCGTGCCTAGCCCGGAAAATGTCGCTACATTGATGTCAGGAACACAACCAGAAGGTTGCGATACTGGCGCGCCGCTTACGGTAGCAGCTTTTGATGCGTCTTTGACAAACCTTGGGAAACACATCGTTACGCTAGGCCTTGTTGTCTTCGGCTTCACGACAATCCTTGGCTGGTCCTATTACGGTGAACGGTGTTGTGCATTCTTATTCGGCGAAAGAAGTATCTTGCCATATCGCATCAGCTGGGTTGTAGTTGTGTTCTTTGGCGCAGCAGCTCTTGCGCTTGAAGGCAGTGTTTCAAATATCGTCAACTTGTTCTGGCTAGTCGCTGATACGCTAACCGGATTGATGGCGGCGCCGAACCTGATCGCGTTGGTCTTGCTATCACCTCTGGTATTCAAAATGGCGAAGCACTATTTCGAAGCTAAAAAACTCGGCCAAGAACCAGACTTCGACTCCATCGAATAGATGGAGCTTCGCCGCGCAGGCCGTGGAGATGTCAATAATTTGGCGGCACTTGGTGCCGCCACTTTTACTTCGGCCTTTGGACATTTATACAGGCCGGAAGACCGGGCCTATTTCATAGCGAAGTCTCATTCGCCTTTGGCCTATCAATCTGCTTTGGACACTCCAGAAAAACCTATTTGGGTCATTGAGGATGGGGAAAAACTGGTCGCCTATATCAAGCTTTGCCCGAACAGCTTGCCCTGTGATCCGCCATTGCCGGACGCGATAGAGATATCAAAGCTCTATGCATTGCCAGATTATCAAAATCTGGGACTAGGCAAACGTTTGATGGACGCCGCAATAGATCATGCGCGCGCTCAGGGGGCATCAGACATGGTTCTAAGTGTATTTTCAGAGAATTTTGACGGACACAGATTCTATGCCCGTCACGGATTTGAAAAAATCGGCGATTATGAGTTCCCCGTCGGGCAACAGCTCGACAAGGAGTGGATCATGCGAAAGACGCTATAATTAACGACGCCAACGCTTCTTGGTGCGTTTGACAGTTTCATAAGCATCATGAGCACTCGACGCTTTCTCATAATAACCTGTGGCTTTATCGTAAACAGTTCCAGATGACTGATTGTAACTTCCGCCGGAATGATGGTGACCAGATGTTCCGCTTCCATAACTCTGATAGCCGCTAGTTGAACCACCATAATGATGACCACTGCTAACGCCTTCATAGGTGGATACTGAACCACTGACACATTCATGGCGTGTATCGCCTTCACGGCAAACCCCTTCATAGGCCATGGTGTTACCACCTGTATAGCCACTCGGGGCTGTATAGGTCGGCGCAGAGTAGGATGGAGACGCGTATGTTGGAGTCGAATAAGTTGGTGCCGGATATGTCGTGATTTGCGCAGGTTCTATAATCTGAGCCGGTGGAGTTTGAATCGGCTTAGTTCCCGGCTCACAAACAACACGTCGCCATTCCCAACGCTCTTCCTCAACAGGCACATTTGCAACAACTTGATCATATTGCGGCGGAATATTGGTCTGTGTTGCCCGTGCAGGCTGAACATCTTCAACCATAACCGTGGAATATTGTGCTGGGACAGGAACTTCCTCAACTCCACCTGGATCAACCAAGACCTGCTTGGTTATGGACTGGTACTTCGCTTCGACGGGGACACGGTTTACCATACCAGGCTGTTCAAGAACGCGGCGATTATAGCTGACAGTTTGCCCTGGTTCCTCGACCAGACACCATATCTCGCAGGTTTCTCCGCAGTGTGTATCCGCGCTACGCGCTGCCCCATATTGGATAGTGGACCCGTAGCCCTGTCCGCCAGGGCCGCCATCTGCCGTTGAATGAATAATGTAACCCTGAGCAGCCAATTGTCCCGGATTCCCTTTTTTCCAGATCAGTCGCGGAGCAGTAACCTGAACAGTTTCTGTAATTGTTTTGAACTTGGCGTAGCTAACTTCGAGTTTCTCATATGCCGGGCGAACCAGCATTTGTTCCGTAACCGTTGAATAGCGCGGTTGGCGGACTCGATACTCAACGCTAGGCTCCTTAATCATAACCTGTTGCTGGCGTGAAGAAATATAGGGTTGCTGGACTTGATATTCAGTGAAACCTTCCTGCACCATCACTTGTTCAGTTCTGGGCTCCATGCGGGCTGGAACCTTAACCCGTGCATAACATTCTCCAGCTTCAGGGTTTGACGGTACGAGACTTGGCGGAGTTGGAATATTTCCCGCGGATGCGGTGCCTTGCCCAATTGCCAATAACGACGCGGCCAGTAAGCTCACTTTTTTGAGTTGGTTCGACATGATTGCCCCATTCCCTAGGTTCTTAATACGGTTAACAACGTCTTAATCCACAAAAAGACGCCAAATTCAATTCTCTCTTGCAGTAATCATACCATGTTTACAGATTGCTCGACATGAGCTTAACCTGCGTCGCGCAATGACTTTTCAAATTTCTTGTTAGACGGGATTTTGTTTCAATCGGGGACAAATCCAAATCCAAAGACCGATAATCAACAAGGCACCTAACCCGTTAGCCAATGCGTCAAATAGAGAAGCTGTACGTCCCTCGGCCAGCGTTCCCTGCATGATCTCGAGAATTATACCATAAATAAAAGTCACCGCAAAGATTAAAGGCAGCGCTCGCTTTGGCCAGGCAAAAACCAGGCCAAATGTAAGGACGCCATAGGCGATAGCGTGAAGAAGCTTGTCCAAGTGCATTCCGCTGGGCGGCGCGCCCACCGGGGTCATCGAAGAAATCCCAATCACGATAAAACTCGCAATGAAAATCAGCCACCCAAAACCGACCAAAATATAATGAGCTGGACGCGGAAATCCCGTAAAAAGTGAGGCTGTAGGCATGGTGTTCGACATGATAGTCTTGTGACCTTGTTTCCGATTGCGTAGGCTATTACCAAAGACAGATGAATGATATATAACCAAGGCTAAATTATGACGCTTTTGAAACCAGAAGATGTTGTCAAAAACCTAGACGGCTGGACAGCCGGTGACGACTTTATAACAAAAATATACAAATTTTCGGATTTCGCAGAGGCGTTCGGATTTATGACACAGATCGCGATTATTGCCGATAGAATGGATCATCATCCAGAATGGTTCAATGTTTATAACCGCGTGGACATTACCCTAACGACGCATGATGCTGGCGGTGTTACCGATAAAGATGTAACTTTAGCTAGCGCTATGGAAAAAGCCGCCGGCAACCGTTAGATTACATAACACCATCAGTATTTTTTAGGCCGTTTCCTATCACTTTGTCGCCGACAAAGGGATTGTCAGCCCGTTCCTGCCCAAAAGTGCTGGCGGGACCGTGTCCGGGTATAAAGCGCATATCCGACCCCAGCGGCCACAATTTTTCTTTTATCGAATTGATTAGATCTTGGGTATTACTGCGCGGAAAGTCAGTTCTTCCGACGCTGCCCCGAAACAAAACATCTCCAACAAAGGCGATTTTCAGGTCTTGATTAAAAATGACAACATGACCAGGCGTGTGGCCAGGCGTATGAACGACTGAAAATTCAACATCACCAAGTTTTAAAACATCGCCTTCTTCAAGATACCGGTCTGGGGTTACATCCTTCCCCATACCAGCCATGCCATATTTAGCGTAGCCGGACTCAATTTGATCCAACCAAAACTGGTCGTCTTTGTGGGGCCCTATGATCGGCGCACCGGTTTCATTTCGGATATCCTCTGCGCCGCCAGCATGATCCAGATGCCCATGGGTGAGCCACATTTCTTTTATCGTAATGCCTTCAGATCTAGCGGCCTCCAACAGACGCTCGGCCTCTCCGCCCGGATCAACAAGAACACCTTCCATAGTATCTGTATCCCAAAGCATAGAGCAGTTTTGCTGCAAAGGCGTGACAGGGATAATCTTTAGCTGAATGCCAGATGAATTCGCGCTCATAACTTCCTCTACTGTTCAGATAACATTCACACGCTTTTCCGTAAATGCAATCTAACTTATCAATTTGATGAGTTGTCTCTCTCTTACTGGCCCTGCCCTTATCCGGCAGGGTCTTTTTCTTTGAAAAATATTATTTTAAATTGCTAATATAAAACATATAGCTTAAATTGCAGTTCTCAATTGATCCCCTTTTGAGATTCCCCATAAGGCGATCCACCGGATCGCCTTATTTCTCCAAAATGGATTTAATCACTTTGATCATTTGATCTTTGGCTACTGATTGCTGAGCAGGTCTCGATGACTTCCATTCTTCATTTGATGATATGGCCTTTGCCATCTCCGCTCCGAGTACCAGATCCTTAATGGTAACCTCACCACGCGCATGCTCATCCTCGCCCATGATAATTGCGATCTGAGCACCGCGGCGGTCCGCATATTTCATTTGTTTGGTAATATTTCCGGTACCAACATAGACTTCCGCTCGTATTCCCGCTGCACGAATATCTTCAGCCATTCGGAAATATTCGCCCAAAAGGCTTCGATCAAAGACCGAAATAAATACAGGAGGACGGCTTTTATTTTCCAGCGCGCCCAATCTTTCTAGGGCAGATAATAACCTGGACACGCCAAAGCTAAATCCAGTTGCGGGAACGGCTTGCCCCCTAAACCTTGATACCAGATCATCATAACGACCACCGCCGCCGATGGATCCGATTTGAACCGGCCGTCCTTTGCGATCTTTAATATCCGTGAGTAATTCTACTTCAAAAACAGGGCCTGTATAATATCCTAGGCCGCGAACAATGGATGTATCGAATGCTACGCGGTCCGGCCCGATTCCAACAGAATTTAGAATCGTATCGATATCCGTGAGCTCCTGACATCCAGACAAACCCCTCTCAGAATTTCCCACCAGTTTTTCCAAATTTGAAATTGTTTTACCGCGATCATCGCTACTGGCTGTTGTGAAACCCAATACAGATTTAATAGCACTTGGGGCAAGACCTGCACCTTTAGTGTAGTCCCCGCTTTCATCTTCGCGTCCTTCGCCCAACAAAGCCTCAACGCCGTCCGAACCAAGGCGGTCAAGTTTGTCTATCGCGCGCAGAACCTGCAATCGTTGAATAGCTCCTTCTTCGGTATTTGATACGCCGGCGCTCTCTAGAATGCCATCAAGTAGCTTTCGATTATTGACGCGAACCTGATATTGACCTTCTTTAAGACCAACCGCCCGCATTACATCTGCAGCCAACATAATCATTTCAGCATCTGCGGCGGCGCCTGGCGCTCCAACACTATCGGCATCACACTGAACAAACTCTCGGAACCGTCCGGGACCCGGCTTTTCGTTACGATAAACGCTTCCTGCTTGATAACGGCGATAAGGCTTGGCCAATGCATCAAAGTTCTCCGCGACATATCTCGCGAGCGGAGCCGTCAAATCATATCGCAGTGACATCCACTGCTCGTCATCATCGCGTAAAGCAAAAACACCGGTATTAGGTCGATCCTCATCTGGCAAAAATTTTCCTAATACATCAGCATATTCAAAGGCTGGCGTTTGTAGGGGCTCGAAACCATGGCTATCATAAACTGAAAATGCAGCCGCAATCAGCTTTGCTTCTGCACGAATGACGTCGGCTGACTTATCTTCGAAACCCCGCGGCCTGCGAGCTTTGGGCCTTAATGGCTTTTTGTTTTTTTTGGACATAGATTGCCTCATAAGGAATGACGCGGGGTTTAAGCGCTATGGAAAGATCGCGCAAGTTATAAGCGAGTTTAAATATTGAACAGATATTAAGGTTAAAACTGAATTTAAAAACGGTTTTTTAACCTTATCTCGAAAGCGCGCATCAACCTTCCTTTGCTATAGCTGGTCTCGTTAGGGTCAGGTGTCATGACTAAAAATTGGCACGGTCAACAGGGTAAACAGGTGCACAAAAACAATAAAGAACACCAAAAGGCAGTACAAAATTATCGTGACTATCTTTCTGGGGCGCGCGCTAAGTTTGAAGAGGCTTTAAAAGCTCTTCAAACTCGGCAACTTTCTCCAGAGCTTCATGATATGGCGCAGGTTGCGGCCCACAAGATTGCTGGCAATGCGTTGATGTATGGATTTGGTAATCTTGGCGACCAATCCAGAGAATTAGAAAACCTTCTGAAAACTGGCTCCGATTTTGACTCCGCACTTGGGCAATCCCTTTTCGTAAAACTTATAAACAAAATTGATGATGTTTGTCTGGCCATAAGCCGTCCAGCATCAGCAGAATTTGAGTCTGAAAATTTCCAACCCGACCCTAACCCTGACCGTTGGGAAACAGACTTAAAAGAAACCGAGGGCTTTGACTTATGTCAGAGACCCTCGGTTTTAATTATTCATAGCGATAGCTGGATCATGAACCTGATGGCAAATATGTTGGAACCTGATCATGAAGTCCATCAATGCCATCTCGCTCATAAAGCTATGGCAATGGCCGCCAATAATCCTCCTGATTTGATCATTCTGGAACAGGACCTAAAGGATATCTCCGGGTTAGACGCAACCAGGTTCTTTAGGAACGTAGATCAACTTAGAGCAATTCCGATCATTATGGTTATGAGTTCCGACGAACCTGAAGATATTGTCGAGGCCGTTGAAGCCGGAGTAACCGATTGCTTTGAAAACGCGCTTGAAGTTCTCCCTCTAATTAACCACGCTAGGGAACTCTTGCGCAAAACCCAGTATAAAATCCTGGTTGTCGATGACGACATGGCGGTTCGGGACCTATTGAGACAAAGATTTGAGTCCTACGGCGTACGAGTGGATACAGCATCAGACGGGATTGAAGCGATAGAATATCTCCGTCACAAACAGCCGGATCTGATTATTCTTGATCGGATGATGCCTCGCCTCGAAGGCGGCGCCGTACTCTATCAAATTCAACAAGAAATAAATCTAAAATCTATTCCGGTCATGCTTGTCACAGCTATGACAAACCGGGATGACGTCATCACATGGCTTCAGCGCGGCGCAATCGATTACATCACCAAGCCCTTTAATCCAGACGAAGTGGTCTTGCGGGCATTGAGACATTTAAAGGTTGAGAAAGATGCAGCCTAAAACAAAAAAACTTAGAACAGCCTCCATAATTGGATTTTTTATTGCCCTGACGGGTCCGCTTTCCGCGATGGCCGTCAGCCCGGGTGACGTTTCCAAACAAGCCATGGACTTGGCTGCGGCGAATAATTTCACGCAAGCTCTAGCTTTAATTTCTTCTCAGGATATTGAAACCCAAAACTCTTACGAAGTCAAGTTCACTCAGGCTCGCATCCTTGCTTGGGACAATCAATATGATGCGGCAGCACAGGCTTATGAAAGTTTACTCGCCGATTTTCCAGGCAACCCCGACATTCAAAACGGCTATGGTTACCTGGAATATTACCGAGGCAATTACGATAGAGCAGAAATTTTACTAAGTGAAGTTTTGGCTAAATATCCCGGATATGAAGACGCGCAAATCGGGTTGAAGCGTGTCAGGGATGCACGTGCAGATGCCAAACGTAAGGAGAAACGATGGCGTCTAGACGTGAATGGAGGCACAAGTTCATTTAACACGGATATGGCGGGCTGGAATTATCAAAGTGCTCGCGTTGAACACATTCCGGGCAACATTGCTTTGCACACTGATGTTACGCGCTATGAACGGTTTGACCAAATTGACACTCAGATCACGGTCGGCGCACGGTCCAACACAAATAATTCTTGGGACTGGCAAATCGCTGCCGGAACGACTCCTTCAGCCGACTTTCGACCCAAACTGACCGGTGCAGCGCGGATCGGTAAATCAGTTGATGTTAACGGGACAATCATTCACGGATCGCTCGGATATCAAATCGATGACTATACCACAGCTGGAACGATACATCAGCTATCGCCGCAAGTTGTGGCCTATCTTGATGACGACGTCGTCTTATCCGGTCGCCTCATGCATGTCATGCAAAATGGCGAAGATGACCAAACCGGCTTTATGCTCTCGGGCTCCGCACCTGTTGTCGATCGTCTTAGCGCGCGTATCGGCTATGCAAACGCACCCGAAGCCATAAATGGACGGGTTATCAATACAGAAAGTGTATTCGGCGGACTATCCTATCAGCTAACCGACAGCTTGGATATTCACGCAACCTATTCTCGGGATGACCGGGAAAACACTTACGTACGGGACGCAGTAAATGTTGGCATCACTACAAGGTATTGATGACATATTACTATTCGGTCTTTGGTGCATTTCTGCATTCTTGATCTTAGTATCTGTTATTGTTTCAATATGGTTGAGTTTCCGCCGTATCTATCGCAATCGGCGTGATAAAAATGTTAGCGCCCGTCAAACCGAATTCGAGTCTATTTTGCAGAGCCTGCTCGGAACCCCCTTGCTCGCGTGCGATATCACACTCGCTGACTATATCCGACATGATCGGACAGCCATCACGACGGCTCTTCTGAAGTTTTTCAAAATCGTTCGTGGTGAAGATGCGGCAAAGCTACGTCAAATCGTTAAGGAACTTCAGTTGGAGCCTATCGTCATTGAAGCAACACGCTATGGTAACCGCGGCAAACGAATGCGGGCGCAACACGTGTTGTCCTTCTTAGAAAGTAGTTCATCTCTGAAAACAATAGCAAACGAGCTATATTCCGATGACAAATATATTCGGCTCAGCGTGGCGCGATGCCTGGCCCGGCGACGCGTGATGAGCCTGATTTCGGAAGTATCGGAGGCCATTGCATTTGCGTTTCCCAATGAGGACAAGCTTTTAACAGATGTGCTCCATCGGTTTGGGCCGAAGGCTATTCCGCGCTTTGAACGCATGGTTTCACAGTCCAAAGACCCAACAGTCATCGCAGGCATTTTAGAAACACTTATTTTATTAAAACCTGAAGATTCCACAATTGACTTTGCGTATTTCAGCAACCATCGAGATGAACGGGTTCGCGCTGCCATCGTTCAGCTTTCAACAATTTGCAAAGGCGAAAAACATCAGGACCTTTTGCTTCATGGTCTCTCCGACGCAAGCCGTAGGGTCAAAATCCGTTCTCTAAAAATTGCGGCAAAGTCAAAACGCTCTGATTGTTTCACTCAAATTTATCGCCTCATGGAAGACCCTTTCATGTGGGTCAGATATTGGGCCATGCGGGCCGCGATGACAAAAGGCCACTCTGGAAACGCACTCCTAAGAACACTGGCGAGACAAGACGGACATGTCGGTATTCTTGCCGATGATGTGTTGCAGGAGACTTAAGGTGTTTGAGCTTGCGCAAGTCATCATCCTTCCTAACTGGGCCGAAACAGGTATAGTCATTTTATCGTGGTGTATTATTGCGGTCGGACTGATCCAAAACATTATTTATGCCTGGAGCATTCCCCATGCTTGGCTTGAAATTAATGAACGCTCACAGCGCGATGATGCCCACGCCGAATGGGAATTGCTCCGGTCTGAAGCACAACTACCAATCACGATTGTTGTCCCAGCCTATAACGAAGAAAATACGATTCGAGAAAGTGTTAGAGCGCTCTTAAATCTTCATTATCCGGACTATCAAATCATTGTTGTTAATGATGGCTCTTCAGACAAAACGGCCGACACGATGGTAAGTTCATTTCATATGAAACCTGTCAACAGAGTCCGTGACGTGGGGGAAATTCAGCACAAACCGATCAAGCAAGTTTATGGTTCGGACAAATTTCCAAATCTTGTTTTCATAGATAAGGAAAACGGAAAAAAGGCCGATGCAATCAATGCAGGTCTGACATGTGTTCGTACACCGTTATTCTGTGTTATTGATGCAGACTCATTGCTTGATCCAAACGCTCTATTGAAGGCCGTTCGACCATTTGTTGAGACGTCCAAGAATGTGATTGCCGTTGGCGGCACGATCGGAATCGTAAATGGCTGTAAAGTCAAAAACGGCAGCGTTGTTGAATATGACATTCCCAAGAAATTTTTAGCGCGTATTCAAGTCGTTGAATATATCCGAGCTTTTCTCATGGCTCGACTGGCAGCAAGCCGCAAAGGTACGTTGACGCTTATCTCAGGTGCGTTTGGTATTTTTAGGCGCGAAATTGCGATTGATGTTGGGGGATATGATACAACTACTGTCGGAGAAGATCTCGAACTTGTTCTCAAGATGCACAACAGAATGCATGAACTCGGGGAAGACTATGATGTCATCTATATTCCAGAGCCCGTATGCTGGACAGAAGCCCCGGAGAGTTTAAAAATTCTTGGCCGCCAGCGCGTAAGGTGGCAACGCGGCGCCGCAGAATGCCTTTCGCGGCACAAATATATGTTATTTAATCCCAAATATGGACGTCTTGGCATGATGACGATGCCGCAATTTTTACTGGTCGATATCCTAGGACCGATCGTCGAGTTATTGGGCTTAATACTTATGCCCTTATTCGTTCTATTGGGATGGCTCAGTTTGAAATTTTTCCTAGCCTACACAGCTCTGATTTTTAGCTTTGGCATATTCATCAGCACCATGGCGCTGTTTATTGAGCAGGACGAAATTGAGCGTTTTGCAAAGCCTCGACAACTTATCACCTTGTTGCTTGTGGCAACGATAGAGAACTTTGGTTATCGCCAAATCAGTTCGTTTTGGCGGATGAAAGGCTTATTCCAGCACTTCACGAAAAAGAAAGCAAGTTGGGGCGCAATGGAACGGGTTGGGTTTAGAACGGCAGAAACCTAGATCGACAATCAACACATTGATACTCGTCTAGGTCCCGCGCGCCGTCTCGATTAAGGATCACACAGTAATTTCCGCTGTGAATTTCGGCCGACGAACTCCCGTCCACGACGTCGCGATAAAGCGTCTGATATCAGCTCCGATCGCATAGAGCGCAGGGACAAAGAACAATGTCACAAACAAAGCAAAGAAAACACCGAACGCCAGACTAATGCCGATGGGGATAAGCCATTGAGCCTGCAAAGACTTTTCTGTTAGTAGCGGCATTAATCCGATAAATGTTGTCAGGGACGTCAACAAGATCGGACGGAACCGACGGGTCCCGGCCTCGATCAGAGCTTTTGCTCCGTCCATACCGCTATCTCGCAATCGGTGCACGTAATCTAACAATACCAGATTATCATTCACCGCAACCCCCGCTGCCGCAAACATGCCCAGAAGTGACAGGACCGAGATGGACTGACCCATGGCCAAATGTCCCATGATCATACCACAATAACAAAACGGTATTGCCGCGAGTAAAATTAAAATTGGCTCGAAATATGATTTAAACGAAACAGCGACCAGAAAATATGCCGTACCAATAGCAATAAGCATAAGGGTGAAAAGTTCGGATCGGAATTCCGCCTCGCCTTGAGCCCGGCCAATATTTCCACGTTTAACAGCGGGATGAGATTTCTCGAACTGCGGGAAAAACGACTCATTCAAATCTTTGCGAATTTCTTCTATTCGGTCGGATGTAACTTCCGCGCTAATTATGACGGCGCGCTGACGTTCTCGGCGAAGGATACGATTAGTCCCTTTCTCGAAGCGAAGATCTGCGATTGCCGCTAACGGCAATTCCCGCCCATCATTTGTTCTCACGCGTATGCTACCCAAGAAATCAAGAGATTCTCTATCTGCGCGTGGATATCGAACATATACACGGACATCTTCTCCATCCCGGGGTAAGCGCTGGACCTCTTCTCCAAAAAATCCTTGTCTAACCTGCCGAGCAACTTCAGCATGTGTAATACCCAGTGCCTCCGCACCCGGCTTTAGATCAAACTGAATTTCCTCAGCCGCACTCTCCATATCATTGACGACATTGAAGACACCTTCATAGCTACGGAGTTTGTCCATTAAGTCAGCTGACGCGGCGTTAAGGTCATCAAATGATTTGGCGTTGAGGACATACTGAATAGGTGGACCGTCATTGCCATCACGATAGTCGACGGATATCGTTTCTGCATCCGGCACTTCTCCGATCAACTCACGTAGACGTTCCGCCGTATCTTTCGCGCTCAGCGTTCGAGTCTCCGGCGGTACAAGCTTGACCAAAGCCAGGATGTTATTGTCCCGTGAACGCGTGTACCAGTTCTCGATGAGTTCTCCGCCTTTGGCTTCGATTTCCTCTTCCAGTTCTCCTTCGGCGATTTGAATTTGTCGCAATACTTCTTCGGATCGTGAATATGGCGTTCCTTCTGGCAACTCAACGGTGATCGCGATTTGATCAGATTCCGGCTCCGGGAAAAATGTAGATTTCACAAAACCATTCGCCACCACCCCAACACATAAAATCATAACCGCAGCGAAAATAGCAGCCGTGAGATAACGCAAACGAAGAGCTGCTGTGATTAAAGGGCGATACACGTTTTCTGCTACCCACATTAAACTGTTCGATATCTTCTTCTGGAACCGCATAATACGACTCTTTGGATTGGCAGGCTTCAGATGTGCCAAATGAGCTGGTAAAATCAACAGGCACTCTAACAAAGAAAACGTTAGAGCTAAGATCACAACCAATGAGATCGCACGGGTGAACTCGCTAGTCCCTCCAGACAAATACATCCATGGTGCAAAGAAAATCATTGTGGTCAGAACAGCAAATATTACGGGCTTCATAACCATATTGGCCCCGTTCACAGCAGCATCGAGACCGCGTTCACCTTCTTCGGTTTTGAAGTGGATGGCCTCACCAACGATAATCGCGTCATCCACGATTACCCCGATTACAAGCAAAAATGCAAATGTCGAAATGAAATTAAATGACACGTCGAAAACAGGTAGCAAGGCTAGTCCCCCTGCGAAGGCAGCGCCTATACCAACAGATACCCAGAACGCAATTATCGGTCTGAGAAACAACATAAGGGTAAGGCATACCAATAAAAGGCCCATAAAGAAATTACTGGCAATTGAATTAATTCGTCCCGTATAAATTTCAGCGCCATCATCCCAAAATGTGATGGAGACGCCCTCAGGCAAATTTTCCGAGATCGAGTCGACATAATTGTGAACGTTTTCAGACATCTTAACCACATCCATTTGTGGTCCGCTCATAATCTGCACTAAAACTGTACGTTCGCCATTGACTGTCGCCAGCAAATTGACTTGCTCAAAACCGTCAAGAACGGTTGCAATATCCTTTACGCGGATAACCGCGCCGCTTGAATCCTGTCTAATAACTATGTTTTCAAAGTCTTCTTGCGTATCGGCTTGCTTACGCATCCGCAGCTGCATATTTCCCGTTTCGGTTCTAATCTGACCCGATGAGGTATTAACGGATGTACCTCTTACAGCGCGAGCAACCTCAGCAAAAGTTAGACCATATTGACGAAGAGCTTCCTCGGACACTTCGATAGAAACTTCTTCACCGCGAACGCCGAATAATTCAACAGCCGGTATATATCCCAGCAAGGCGATTTCGCGCCGCGTTTTCTCAGCAAAGCGTTTAAGGTCTCTCTCGGAGACCGTTTCGTCTCCTGAAACCGCGAGCCGGATCATTTCGTTACGATTTCTAAAGGGATTAATTTGCGGTCGCTCCGCAGCAGGCGGCAAGGTATTGATCGCATCGACCTGACGCTTGATGTCCTGCATGAATTTGGCTTCTTCGATCCCTTTTTTGGCTATAACCGTAACACCGCCACCGCCTTCACCCGCAAATGCCCACATGCGCTGAACACCCTGGATCTCAGAGAACGCTTCTTCCATGCGCACAACGATTTGCTCTTCAACATCCTGCGGCGAAGCGCCCGGCCAGGCGATTGAAACGTTTGCGCCCGGAAATTCCACATAGGGGTCGAGTTCTCGTTCGATCTGAAAATAGCTGACGATCCCGCCGATAAAAAAGATGACCATCAGGAGGTTTGCTGCGACTGGATTACTAGCCCACCATTTTATGATTGCTTTCATGACCGTCTCCTATCCGTCTGACGTTTCAGTGGCATCAAGTGTCTCGACGATATCGATTTTCATGCCTGATGCAGCTCCGCGAATAGGCGACGTAACGACCGCTTCACCTGGTTCCAATCCTGATGTGATGATGGCTTTGTCCCGATCAGATGCCCTGACCGAGACCGATCTGATATCGAGTGTCTCGTCGCTGTTCGCTATATACACTTTGCTATTTCCGCGAAGACCTGCGCGCGGAATAACAATTACGCCGCCAACATCTTCGCCGCGAATTTCCGCGTTGACAAAAATTCCGGGTGCCAGCGGGATCCCGCCAGAAGCGGCTTTGCCAAATGGATCTACGACTTCAGCATAAGCAAAAAGAACGCGTGTATCCGGATCAAATCGGCTATCTGTACGAATTATCTCTGCTTTCCACGTCGCAGGAACGCCGGCGATTTCGGCTGATAAAATTACGGGAACGCCTTTACCCCGTCTAGCCTGGAAACCGAGAGTTAATCCCGCCCGTCCAAGATCCTGATTGGTTAGCGGCAGGCGAACATCCATTATATCTGTGCCGTATATCTCGCCCAATGGAGATCCCGTCGTAACATAGGCGCCTTGATTAACATGGCGTTTAGTGACGCGGCCCGTGAATGGAGCAAAAATTTGCGTACGCGAGAGCTGTAGTTCCGCTTCCGACAATTGCGCATTAGCCGCCGCAAGACGCGCGCGCGCTTCTGCCATTTGCGGTTCTCTAAGGGTCAAAGAAGACGGGGCATTTCCGTCACCGAGTTCAGCCCAGTCGCGCTTGGCAATTTGAGCTTCGGATTTTTCACGCATAACCGCCGTTTCCGCTTGCGCAACATTGGCGCGGGCTTGAACAACGCGCAACTCATATTCAGCGGGATCGACTTTTGCCAAAAGATCGCCTTTTCGAAATGCTCCGCCTTCAATTAATTTGGGAGACATATAACTTAGGGTGCCACTGACTTGAGGAACGATATTAATTTGCGAACGCGGCTGAACCTCACCTTGTGCTGTAACTGATAATGTAACGTCTTCGGCCTTAGCCGCCGTAGTCAGGACCGGTAATGCTTTGACTTCTTCTTTCTTTTCCTCTGGCTCTGGTTTCATCGAAGACATCACTGACAAGCCGCCTACTGCTCCGCCAATTACCAGTATAGGCAATACAAATGTCGCAAATCGGCGAAACCATAGTCTTTTACCAGAAATGCGCTCTACAGTCGTTTCTTGTTGTCTCATGTAATAACTCCCTCTTACCCGAGTTTGTTGCTCTATACGTGGATTATTATTGTTTTTCAATAAATATTTATTGATATTTGAGTCTTTTTAGGTGTTTTTCGATATGCAACTCCCATTTTCAGCGCTATAAATGTAAAAACAACGAGATATAAGAGGACGACATGAGATACCCTGTTTTAGGCCTAACGATTCTATTCACCGCTATTTTATTGCCCTCAATGGCTGTTGCGGTTGATTTTGACGTTGAAACGGCGACGCGTGGTTATTTGGACCAATTACAAGGTGAAGAGCGTGAACGTTCTGACCGGTATTTTGAAGGCGGGTATTGGCTACCAGTATGGGGAACCTTGATTGCAGTTCTGGTCGATGGATTGTTCTTGAGGTTTAGATGGAGCGCCAGAATTCGGGACGTTGCCGAACGTATAACGAAATGGCGATGGTTGCAGCCTGCGATTTATGCCGCGCCTTATACAATTATTGGCACAGTTATTACCTTGCCCTGGACAATTTACACCGACTTCTTTCGTGAAAAGGCCTACGGTTTTGTCAATCAAAGCTTTGGAGAGTGGGCCGGAGAACAGGCTATTGGGCTGGTAATAGGAATAATAGCTATATCAATATTCTTAATGATTTTGTTTGCAGTGATCAGACGCATGCCTAAAAACTGGTGGATATTAGGTACTATAACAACAAGTTTGCTGTTGATTTTCTTTGTGCTTGTCTCACCGATTTATATCGCACCGATCTTTAATGATTATACGGAAATGGAAGACGGTCCGCTGAAAAACGATATTATCGCTATGGCCCAAGCCTATGACGTGCCGGCTGATAAAATATATGTATTCAACCAATCCAAACAGCATGATCGCATTTCGGCTAATGTTTCCGGTTTCGCCAATACCATGCGGATTTCGCTCAATGACAACCTTTTAAACAAGGGAACCCCCGAAGAAATAAAAGCCGTCATGGGACATGAGCTGGGTCACTACGTCAAAGGGCATATTTGGCGTATAATTCTCATTATGTCGCTCTTACTTGGCATTGGATTTTTCCTGATATCCAGATTGGTCCCCAAACTTATCGCAAAACACGGGGAACGTTGGGGCGTCAGATCCGTTTCTGATATCGCCGCCCTGCCCCTATTTGGTATTGTTCTGGCCATATACTCCCTGGCCATAACACCGATTACAAACTCACTTATTCGGATTAACGAAAGCGAAGCCGATCTGTTCGGACTTCAAGCCGCCAATGAACCTGACGGATTTGCAAGTATTGCCATGAAGCTATCCGCCTATCGCAAAATTGAACCCGGCCCGATTGAAGAGATAATCTTTTTTGACCATCCTTCAGGTGAAACCCGGGTTAGAATGGCAATGGAATGGAAAGCTAAAAACCTTCCTGATTAATCAAGGACGTGTTTTAGACGAACAGCGCGCATGTTACTTGCCACTGGCCTTGGTGCAATCGTTCGGGCGCGTATAACGGGATCTGGTCGATAGTTTGAGGCCGAAATTTTGCGACCGAGATCAGCCGGCGTGTCATGAGAGGACACAGAGGCAAATATCTTGGCTCTGGATACGGGCTGTGAAACCGAAGCTTGAACAGGTGCTCGCAAAATTGTTCGGCTTGCAACTTGTGGCCTCGACGTCGTTGTCACTTGTTTTACCGGCATTGGTGCGGTCCTAATAGAACGGCCAAGGTCCGCCGGTGAATCCGTCTTGGCAACGGACGCGAAAATCTTCTCTTTAGGCACTGTAACGGGTGCTGGCGTAGCTATGACAGGTGCTGGTGATGAAACTCTAGGAGCGCTACGCACAACTTTAGGAGCCGCAGTAGAGATGACGGGCGTTGGCTTAACTAGAATTGGGCCGCTCTTTACAGTTGGAACCACCATAGTTTGAGGAACGGTCCCTGACCTCAGCATTGGACGATGGACAGGCGCCGCGATTTTAAGTGAAGGCGTTGAAACTGGCGCAGCAATCATTGGTGGTACTGTTTTTGCGGCGACCGATTGAGCAGGCATGATTTTTTGGGCAATCATTGGGCTTGGCGTTTTCACCAATGATACGATTTTACTATCAATTGGAATGCCTCGGCTAAGCTCTGCCGGGCTATCAGTAGCTGTCAAAGCAGCGTATTCTTTGTCGCCAATCTGATCTGGGCCTGACGGCATAACCTGCTGAACATGCGGAATTGTATCCACCATGCCCATAGCCGCAAGAAGATAAGCAGCGGCCTGCTCGGCGTCGCGTCGACTTTGCAAATACTCGACTTGCGAATTGAGATAATCTTGTTCGGATTCAACAACATCAAAAATTGTTCGCGTACCAAGATCAAATTCGATTTGAATATTTTTATAAGTTTTTTCCGCATTCTCCATGCGCTTAGCAACAGAGTCTCGGACCGATTTTGAGCCATTATATTGAACCCAAGCCTGTTCTATTCCTGATCTGATTGATCTTTCGACCATGGCAGTTTGAAACTGACGCGATGCCAGTTCATGCTTGGCAGCTCGTACTCTCGAATTATTGGCGCCGTTACCCAAGATTGGCATCTTAAAGTTCAGGCCCAGAGTCACCCCATCTACATCATGCAAATCGGTTAAACGTTCATCTGTGATAAACGAGTTTCCGACAATTGCGAGGGTCGGTTTGGTGGCAGATTTTGCCACATCGATAGCGGCGGCTGCCGAATCTTCTCTGGACTTGGCTTCAAAAAGTTGCGGGTTATTGTTTCGGGCCATTTCCACAGCGGCGTCAACGCTACTAGGAACAGATAAACTTCGATTCCAATGCATGTTTGTAGCCTGCTTACCCGTCACCTGACGGAAAACGGTTTGGCTAACCGCAAGCTGAGTTTCGGCGCGCGTAATATCACCTTTAACGGCTGAGTGACGGGAATTAATTCGCCATATATCGGTTTCAGTTCCTATTCCAATTTCCTCTCGGCTTTTGACGAGGTTTTTCATGTCTTCAAGAATACCAAGATGTTTTTGCTGCAGCTCTAAAACATCCTCGTCAAATACCGCGTCGATATAGGCATTGGTCGTCTCGAGGAACACTTTTTGCTGAGTCCGGCGCAGTGTTTGCTTGGCTGCTTCTATATCCGCCGCAGATTGCTTCTTAAGCGCTTTAACACGACCGCCTTGATAGAGCGGCTTAGTCAAAGAAACCCCCAATTCACCGCCGACATCTTCTTCTTGTGCGGTTCTGTTGGAAAACAGTGTTGAACGCAGTCGTCGACTGGCTCCATAAGATCCTTCCAGATCAAGACGGAGATCATTCTGTGCATCAGCTTGATTATAGCTCTCGCCAATAGCATCAAGCTGTGCTCGAGACGCCATAATTTCAGGATTTGTTTCATAAGCAGCCGCGAGCGCCTCTTTAAGGGTAACCGCTTGAGCGCTTGGCGCACAGAGCAATGTAGTGCCCAATAATATTGATATTAAACGACGCATTATTCTGACTGTCCAATCCGGCTCATCGAGTCTTTGATTGGCTTAACCAAGTAACTTGCGACTGATCGCTTTTGGGTTTGAAGGTAAACCTCGGAGGGCATACCCGCCTGCAGAGTCAAGCCGTCCAAACGTTTATATTCATCTTCGGGTACCTCGACTTTGATCTCAAAATATGGCTGTCCTGTAATTTGATCCACAATATGATCAGCTGATTTGAAGGATACCTTTCCTTCGAGCATGGGCGTAGTTGACTGGTTGAAAGCAGAAAATCGAACCATCGCCTCCTGTCCCGCGAATATTTGATCAATATCGGTAGGACTCACACTCGCTTTCACACTGAAATTATTGGTGTTAGGAACGATTTGTAACAGATCCTCACCGGGCCTGACGACGCTATTAATGGTGTTGATCTGTAGGTTGTGCACGAGTCCTGTTACAGGTGACTTGATGACGGAATTTCCGAGTTGAAATTTTAAGGCTTCCAGTTTTTGTGTGACGTCAGCCAAAACCGATTGAGACTCTCGCAACTCTTGATGGATGCGTTCTTCTCGTTCTTGCATAGCTTGTTCAAAACTTGCGGTAGCTTCATGGACTTGGTTGTCAATTTTTGCGAGTTCAGTTTCTATTGAACTAATTTGTCCTGCGAGCGATATCCTCTCTCGAACGGATGAATCGAGCTGCATTTGTGATACAACACCAAGGTCGCGACCACGTTGCAATCGCTCGAGCTCGTTTTCGAGTACACCTAGCTGCTCGCGGTAAGATTGGGCCTGCTGGGTCAAGTTACGGCGTTGACTTTCATATTGAAGCCGCCGTTGGTTTAACTGTTGTTCCGACGCATGAAGCGCTGCTTGCCTGGCCTGAAAAATGCTTTTCTGATTGGCTATAATTGTCTGAATGTCGGCATTGTTCATCTTGTTTTTAAAGGCAAACGGAAATCCAATTTGTCCATAGTTATTTTTTTCTGCCGTCAGGCGCGCAATCTGACCGGTCAAATCAAGCTTTTGTCTTTCCCATTGGGTCCGGTTTGTCGCAAGTAAAGTTGTGTCGAGCGTGACGAGAGCATCGCCAGCATTTACGACATCACCATCTCGCACATGTACCTGCTTGATGGAACCACCCTCCAGATGCTGTACCGTTTTGGTTTCGCCCTCGATGGTGACAACCCCAGGCGCAATTATACCGTTTTGAATTTTGAAAACGACTGACCAGCCAACAACACCGATCAAGAGTCCACCCAAGAGCAACATGCCGCCGCGGAGATAAGGCTTGGTATTAATGAGTTTTGACTCTGTTATGTGTTTGTCTTTTCTCATGATAATCCCCTATTGACCTTGTCCTGCCGCCAAAGGCATTGGCGGAGGTGGGACGCGGCGTTGCGGCACAATATGCGAGGCTTGTTGTGCCTGCACAGACGCAGCTGGAGGCGGCGTTGGTGCAAGCGGCAATGGCCCGGTTTGGATTTGCGCTGGCTTTCTGGCCTTTTGATTTTTCGCGTTCAGGAATTTGTAAACTGACTGTCGAGGACCAAAGGCAATTTGGCGTCCATTCTCAAGCACAAGCAAGTAATCAACGGCGTTAAGGACACCGGCACGATGCGCGATGACAATGGCACTGGCTCCGCGTGCTTTTAACCGGCCAATCGCGGCTTTTAAATATTGTTCGCCAGTTGTGTCCAGATTGGAATTAGGTTCATCCAAAACCACGAGGCAGGGTTGACCATAAAGGGCTCTCGCGAGACCTATCAATTGCATTTGGCCTCCAGAGAAGTTCTCTCCCCCATTGATGACAAGTGTGTCATATCCATTGGGCTGACGGAGTATCATATCATGCACGCCCGCTTCTTTTGCCGCAGCTAGGATATTGGTTTCCGTCGCATTTGGATCAAACCGGGCGATGTTTTGACCGATCGTCCCGTTAAAAAGCGTTACATTTTGCGGCAGATAGCCGATAAACTTACCCAAGTCATCTTTCTGCCACTGGTCTAGCGTCGCGCCGTCAAGCCTAACGTGACCAGCTCTGGGCATCCAAATGCCAACCAAAAGTTTGGCTAGAGATGATTTTCCGCTGGCGCTGGGCCCGATTACGGCCATAGCACTACCCGCCGGTAGATTTACATTAAGACCATCAAGCACGAGCTTCTTAACACCTGGCGGGGTTGCCGAGACTTTTTCGAGAGTTAAATGGCCTTTTGGACGTGGTAGATTAGTCCCTGTTTCTTGTTCAGCCGCAACGATATGAAACTGGCTAAGGCGCGAATAGCTGGTCTGTGCCGATTTAAACTGCTGCCATTGACCGATAACAGCCTGAACAGGGCCAAGCGCCCGCCCCAGAAGAATTGAGGCTGCGATCATTGCCCCGGGACTGATTTCCTGCTTTAGCGCGAGAGCCGCACCAAGTCCTAAAATCGCCGACTGAACAATCATGCGAAACGCTTTGGAAAATGCTAGAGATGCGCCAGTTGTATCGGCAACTTTTGCACTTTCTCTTTGTTCTTTTGAGTTGAGCGCCGTCCACTGGTCAACGACCTGCGGACGCATGCCCATTGACAGAACCGTTTCATAACTCTCATGGCCCTGGTGGGCGAGAACATCTTTTTGCGAAGTAATCTGTGACAGGGCTTTCGTATTTTTACGCACCGCTCTGTCGTTAATCAGCGATACGATAATCAAGACGGCAGCACCAATCGTACCCAGAATTCCGAGAAGAGGATGGAGCATAAATATAATGCCCAGATAAATCGGTGTCCAAGGGATATCAAAAAAGTTACCAGGCGCAGATCCAGATAAAAATCTACGGATCGTCGCGACGTCTTTTAGAGGTGATGGCATGCCTTTAGGAAAACTATTTCCCCGCAACAGCCACAATTTTAGTGTATCTGGACCAATGGCTTGCTCCATTTTGAGGCCCGTACGCGCTAAAATGCGCGACCTAAACAGATCCATAAAGCCCATGGCCACAAAAAGACCAACCATGAGGACGGTTATAGCAATCAATGTCACCATGCTTCGGCTGGTCAATATGCGGTCATAGACCTGCAACATGTAAATCGGGCCTGTCAGCATGAGTATATTAATGACAAGACTGAAGACGGCTACGCCTGTCAGATCTTTTCGGACGAGTTTACGCGCACGGCCCACCAGACCAGCACCCCGTTCCGAACCTTGGTTCGTACGATTCTTCACCTAAATTCACCTTATTGGTTTTATTATGGAACAACCCCTACACGGGTTTAGATAATGTTTCGTAAATCCCGGAATGAAACATTTGGGAGAATTTCATGGTTAAGATACGCGCAAAACGCTATTTTTATCCGGTTAAAGCCCTGATTTATGGTTAACCCCTGTTAAACGAGTTGGCATGCGCTTTGCTCCTACCTGGCGAGTATTGAATTTAACCAGGCCCTAGGAGTTAACATGGCTGTATTTACTAAAACTGCGGGCAATAGCCTGTTTCAAGGCCGTAACGGCACATACGATCAAGTCGATTATCAAGGATCAATTTCTGAATATTCATTTATTCAAAACGCAAACGGTACTGTAACTGTTTCGCACTCTATATATGGAACAGATACCTTATCAAATATTGAAGGTTTCTGGTTCGCAGGCGACAGTCAGTGGTACTCAATGGACGATGCGCTCGCAATGGGCGGTTCGTTTAATCAAGGTCCAGCCTTTTTAACGGGTACTACAGGCGATGACTATCTCGAAGGCTCTAATACAAATAATGAGTTCTTTGGCGACACGGGTAATGATGCCTTTAATGGGAATGGCGGCGACTACAACCAGGTCAACTACCAAGGTTCATTGAGCGATTTCACATTTTCTATTGATGCAGATGGGATTGTCACGGCGTCAAGCTATGCCGAAGGTACAGACACAATGTTTGATATCGATGGACTTTGGTTCGGAGCTGATAATCAATGGTATTCAATGGACGAAGTCCTGCAAATGAACGGCGCGACACCTCCTGTCTGGCAACCACCTGTTGTCGAACCGCCGGTTGTGGAACCACCTGTTGTTGTTGAACCACCTGCTGAGACAATCGAAGCATTCCAAGAAGGCGGAGACGGTAACGACTATCTGCTTGGCGGCGACATGAACAATGTATTCTTTGGCGGAGCTGGGGATGATGTCATTGACGGCGCCGGCGGCGAGTATAATCAAGTCGACTATGAGGGGTCGATCTATGACTTTACAATGTCTCAGGCCCAAAACGGTGTTGTTACCGTTTCAAGCGCAGCGGAAGGTACAGACCTCCTTGCAAATATTGACGGATTTTGGTTTGGCGCGGACAGTCAATGGTATTCGCTAGAAGATGCGCTAGCGATTACAGGCGGCAATAGCGGGCCTGTTACACCTGTGAACCCAACCCCAGTAGACCCTACTCCTATTGATCCTACGCCGGTCGACCCAACCCCGGTTGATCCTACCCCGGTTGATCCTACCCCGGTTGATCCAGGTGTACCAGCACAGCCCGGCGGCGGAACTTTTGTCAATGGCGTTCTTACCGGCACAAATGGCGTCGACGCCCTTGTTGGCGGAACAAACGCAACGACGTTTTATGCGGGTATGGGCATTGGCGACACAATTGTCGGTAACAGCAATAATGATACCTTGTTTGCCGACGGAGATGTCGAAGAATGGACATTTACCAATGTTGGAGACGGAAGTATCATCATGCAACATGCGACATGGGGTGTGAACACGATCTCTGGTATTGAACAGATTACGTTTACCCGTTCAGGAACAACCATGACTCCAGCTCAAGCGATTGCTCAAACTGCTGGTCTTCCGGCGTTCCGTGTTGATGGTGATGGACAGCTCAATGGTACACCATTTGATGACATCATGATCGGAACTGCTGGTGACGACTCTTTCTACGGCGGAGTCGGAAATGACTTCTACGATGGCGGAGCCGGGTTTGACCAAGCCAACTTTGATGGCAGCATCAATGACTTCAACATCTTCCAAAACGCTGATGGGTCGTTCACAATCGCTAGCGATATATGGGGAACAGATACCTTCACGAATATTGAAGGCCTCTTCTTTAACGCGAACAATCAATTCGTCCGTGTTGAAGACCTATTCGGCGCAGCGTAAGTCAGCCAAAAATTAAATTTCAGTCGCCGGGAACTTCCCGGCGACATTCACGATTTGTTAACCCTGTTGGCAGGTCGCTAAACGTTTCGGCATTGGAATTGCTTCACTTGAACCAACTGACGCAAATTGAACCAGGAGCCTGAAATGGCCATATTTATAAATGCAATCGGAAACCAAACTTTCACGGGAACCGATGCCGAATACGATCAAGTCGACTATGCTGGACGCTTGGCTGACTACACGTTTACACAAAATAATAATGGTACAATTACGGTGTCACATCCGACGTTTGGTACTGACACATTATCCAATATTGAAGGTTTCTGGTTCCAAGGTGAAGCTAGATGGTACGCTCTAGAAGATGCCCTGGGATTAGACTCGCCGATTATTGAGGGTACAAACGGAAATGACAATCAAATTGGTAGTGCCATAGATAACACTTTTATTGGCAGCGCGGGCAACGACACAATCGATGGCAATGGCGGCGCGTATAATCAGGTGGATTACGCAGGCTCTCTGGCAGACTACACATTCACCAGTAATGCGGACGGATCCGTTACGTCAACGCATCCTGTATTTGGTACTGATACCTTAACAGACATTGATGGACTTTGGTTTCAGGGCGAGCAAGCCTGGTATGCACTTGCGGACGTCGCAGGTCCTAATAGTAATGACCCACTTCAAATTGGAACTGCAGGAAATGACACTCTAACGGGCACGAACATCAACAACACATTCTTAGGCCTTCAGGGTAATGACATTATTGATGGGAATGGCGGAGCTTACAATCAAGTCGATTATGCTGGAGCGCTTTCAGATTACACAATCGTTCAAAATGGAAATGGGTCCGTAACAATATCCCATCCGGTATGGGGCACAGATACGCTGACAGATATTGATGGATTTTGGTTCCAAGGTGAAGGCCAGTGGTATTCAATGGCGGATGTACTCGATTCCGCATCAGGACCTTCAGGCGGAACAATGATCAATGGAATCTACACAGGCACGCAAAACTCCGACAGCCTTGTAGGCGGCAACACTGCGACCACTTTTTACGTTGGAATGGGAACAGACGCAGTGACTGGCAATAGTGCCAATGATACTCTCAATGTTGACGGCGATGTCGTTGAATGGACATTTACCAGTAACAATGACGGAAGTGTTTCCATGTCCCATGCGATGTGGGGGGTAAACACGATTTCCGGGATCGAACAGATCCTATTTGGCAGATCCGGCGAATTAATGACTGTCACTGAAGCAATAGCCGCAACGGCTGGGCTTCCAAGATTTAGGGTTGACGCAGACGGCGTCATCAATGGAACCCCTGGAAATGATACAATGACAGGCAATGGAGATTCCCAATTCTTTTATGGTGGCGTGGGAGACGATTCATATAATGGCCGAGGCGGATATGATCAGCTAAACTACGATGGCATGCGTTCTGATTATGACATCAGTCAAAATGCCGATGGTAGCTACACCATCAGCCATGAGACCTGGGGAACAGACACATTCCGGAACATTGAAGGCCTTTATTTTAACGGCAATAATGAATGGGTCGCTGTGGATGATTTGTTTGGTACAGCCTAGCGCCATATTTACGAAGTATTTACCGTGGTTTGGAACGAGAAATTAAGCCTATTGTTGTATCTACAAGCAAATTACCTTGAAGAAAAATAATGAAAAAACATCGATTACCAGCGTGGGGCTTTATTTTATGGTGTGCACTTATACTGATCTTTGATCGGCACGAATTGTCATTTTATGCCATGACTTTTGCAATCTCCGTACTGTCTACACTCATGTTTTCACGCTTTATCATGGGCAAGAAACCGTCGTGAGAAAGTTACTCACCAGGCTAAAATCGGATGAATCAGGCGCGACGACCGTCGAGTATGCGATTATCGTCGCCCTTGTTTCAATGGGCGGATTAAAAAGCGCGCATTGTATCGCGATATATTGCATAGTCCCAACATTTGAAGCGATCATGAAATTTATGCACTAAATATTGGGTCTTCAAAAATCTGATTTTCAGGCTTGATTACTCACACCCTGACGGATATATCCCCGTCTTCCGCAAACGGATGGTCTTTAGGGCGATTAGCTCAGCGGGAGAGCACTACATTGACATTGTAGGGGTCACTGGTTCAATCCCAGTATCGCCCACCATCCTTTCTTCTACTGAATTAATCGGAAAATCATCGACCTGCTCTTAGTTTATATTCCAAATATTCTTGACTAGAAACCAGGCAATCCGATGCCCCGAATATTCCTGAGAACATCAGGCATACCAGACCCGCCAAAATCTTTTTGGGCGGGCCTAGTACGGGAGAGAGAATTGGCAATGAATTATTGGCCGTGATAGGCTTGAGAAACGGCGAAACTGTCTTCGAACCAATTCCAGCTTTTGACTTTACCGTTTTCTACATGCACACGGACCACCCAGCTGAATTCGCCCGTATCCACACCGGTATTGTTGGCAATGGCGCTCATGCTTCCAACAAAAACGGCCTGGTCACCGGAGGCAAAACTGTAATCGGTGGACCAGCTGGTAACTTTTAGTCCAGCGCCAAATTTCGGCATGAAGGTCCCCATAACTTCTTTCTTGCCGGTCCAGTTCCCGATCCACGGCACGGAGGGGTCTCCTTCATTATGCCAGACGAAATCATCTGCCATAAGCTCCATGAGCGTAGCGCCGTCTCCGCTGCCCGCAGCCATAAGAAACTTCTGAGCGACGGCTAACGTCTTCTGTCCCTCAGCAGCGGCCATTTTAGCTTTCTGGGCTGTTGGAGTGGTCAATTGCTGCAACGCACCAGCCCAGTCTTCCACATGATAAGATCGAGCAATCTTTCCACCTTCGAGCTCGTGGATATCAATGGTCAGAATATCAAAGCTTCGGCCTTCACCATTCACACCGAATAACGGGCCGTTTGGCGTGCCGGTTGCCCTCGAGCGGACGGTAATTGTATTTCCATCCTGATGCATATCCTGAACGGCCCATTTCAGATCAGGCATGAGTTTACCAAATCCGCCAACCTGACCCGTGAAGGCTTGCTTGTTTTTATTCTTACCAGAATAATTCCCAACGCTTTCCCATCGCGCCGTTGTGGCCGCGTTAAATGCCTGTGCGTGGCTTTCAGATCCCGGATTGCTCAAAAAGTCGTAAAACTTCTGAACGGTTTCTTTGTCAGCCGGATTTCCTGACGCAATTTTCCCTGAAGAGGGTGTGCAGGCAAGTAATGCCATAGCGGCGGATCCCGCCAGAACTGATTTTATAATCGAGGACATAAGTTTCTCCCATATTATTGCCCCGATACAGACGAGGCCTCTTAGACCAATATGGACAAAGACCTATTCTATGATAAGTCAGGATAAATAATTTTAACTGTTTGGTTTTTTTACATAATGATCGACCGTCTCCGACAAATGGCTATTTTTGCAAAAACGATCGATCACGGTTCCTTTCGTGGCGCTGCCAATGAGCTTAAACTCTCACCCTCAGTGGTTAGCCATCACATTTCCCAACTGGAGGAACATTTAGGCGTCACGCTGATTTACCGCTCCACGCGAAAACTTACTTTGACTACGGATGGGGAGCGCCTATTGGCAGCGACACGCGCTATGTTGGAAGCGGTAGAAGACGAGCTTCTTGATATTTCGGGCACATCTCGAGATCCAAGTGGAGAATTGCGGGTCACTCTGCCGTCTGCTCTATCCCAATCTAAATTGACAGATTCTATTGCCCGATTCATGGAGCAATACCCCCGTGTCCGACTGACACTGGATTTTTCGGACTCCAAAAAGGAGTTGATAGACCACGGCTTTGACGTCGCCATTCGTTTCTGGCTCAAAACAAAGAAGTCGCCCAATACGAGAAAGTTGTTTACAGTAGAACGAGTGCTTGTGGCTTCTCCAAATTATCTAAAAACCCGAGTTCCGATCATCCATCCGTCTGAACTGCAAGACTGGGATTGGCTGGCTTTATCTCCGGTTCACACTAAAGGTATCCGCTTTTCTCAAAACGACGAGGATCCTATTAAAATCAAACCCAAAGCCAGGGTCTTTGCAAATGACGTGCTGGCCCTGTATCGTATGGCGACTAATGGCCTTGGAGTAACCAGTATTCCGAGATTTCTCGCCGCCGAGGGCGTGAAACATAATCTATTGGAATATGTGCTTCCAAACTGGCAGTTGGACCGACTCCACGTCTTCGCAGAATGGCCAGCCAATGCCCCTAAACATGGATTGATTCACTTACTAATAAATGCATTGGCTGTATTTGATTACGAATAAAAGATTTCGCGACTTGCGCCTGATCTCTATCTGAAAACAATCCAAATATTGCAATTATCCGGTTTGAAATATGGCCCTATCTGAGACCATATAACTATATCCTTACGCGGCGATCAGTTTATCAACTTCGTCGACTAGTTGCCTTAAATGCACAGGCTTGGATAACACAGTACTATCAGCCGCATTGGGGTCATTCATAGCGACCGCGGCGAATCCTGTGATAAACATTATTTTTATGCCCGGCGCGATGACTTCTGCTTGTTTTGCCAATTCAATACCGTCTACGCCCGGCATCATTATATCCGTCAGGAGAAGATCAAACGCTCCATCCGCAAATTTCAAAGCTCGAAGTGCCCGGTCACCATCGGAACAGGCGATCACATGATGACCTGCTTTCTCGAGAGCTTTCTCGAAAAACTTGCGCATTGAATCATCATCTTCTGCATATAAGATTGTTGCCATTTCACCCCGCTCCATTTCTTGCGGTTACGCCGCTATAGACTCTTTATTCTTTTCTGGACTATAGATTTGGTATGGTCTTCGATGACGATATCACACACGCAAATTATGCCAATGTCGGTATGCCTAAAGCATATAGTTTAAATAAGTCTGAGCGGAATCTGAACAATCGGTTAAACTTTAGGACCCGGCGGGGCTAAATTGATAGGCCGCAGACGTCATATCGAAGCTGAATGTATCGCTGCATTCGCACCGCCCATTTCGCTTTTTCAGCCTGATCGTTTAGCGGCGCCGCTGGTTTTGGCATCACCGCATTCAGGTCGCGTATACCCCGAAGCATTCGTAAATAGATCCTCTCAGAGTCTAAATGTTTTACGCCAAAATGAAGATGCCTATATTGATGAGTTACTGGGATTTGCCAAGCAATTGGACATTCCGCTACTCAATGCCAATTTTCCGCGGTGCTATGTTGATGTGAACCGTGCTCCGGATGAAATACCTGTCAGCTGGCAAAAACCCGGCGCCGCCCCCAGCACGGCCCGGGCTGAAATCGGGCTTGGTGTCATTCCAACCATCATCGCTGACAAAGTTCCAATTTACAAGCGCCCTCTAAAGCCTAGACAGGCGCTGGCGCGACTAGACGCTATTTATCATCCTTATCATCACGCGTTAACGGAATTAATAACCAATGCCTTAAGAGAATTTGGACATGCCTTATTACTCGATTGCCATTCAATGCCAGGGTTTAATCAGTTAGGGCAAAGACGCCCGGATATTGTCCTGGGTGATCGCCACGGTGCATCATGTCACCCAGGAACAATCTCTAAGCTCGAAAACTTATTCTCTCGCGCGGGTTATAGTGTTGCTCGCAATTATCCCTATGCGGGTGGTTTCGTAACGCAGCACTACGGACGACCAGCCGACAACATGGAAGTTGTTCAAATTGAAATTAATCGCGATATCTATCTCAATCCCATCAACTATAAACGAAAAAAAGCCTACGCCAAACTCGCATCAGATCTACAGTCAATCTGCTGGGCTATGTTCCCATTGACACATTCTGTCCCCATCGCTGCGGAATAGAACCTCCAAAAGAAATGGGCCGTATTAAACGGCCCGAGTTGAAGGGGAGGAAACCTGAAACTCTATCAGGTTATCTCCCATGTGGGGCCTCATTTTGAATTTTCAAGGCGCAGGCGAAATCAAAGCCGAATTTTCAACGATCTGGCGGGACATGTACCAAATTGGCACATGGCAGGGTTAATACGGTTTAAAATCTGACCAAATTTCGCCCAATCTAGCACCGAAGTTTGCTTTTTTTCCTCATCTAGCGGGGGAAACACCGTCGAAATATTGGCACAACAATTGCTCTTACCTTCGTGAACATTGCCCCTCGGGGAATATGAAAGGATCAGCCATGACTGGAGAAATTGATTATCACGTGGGCAAACGACTGCGGCGTCGAAGACGGTTGTTGGGGCTCACTCAACAGTCACTGGGAGAGATGGTTGGCATTCGTTTTCAGCAAATTCAGAAATATGAATGCGGTGCAAACCGGATCAGCGCCGCTCGCTTATTTGAATTATCAGAGGCGCTTTCGGTTCCCATCCAATATTTTTACGAAGGCCTGTCGGAGCAAAAAGAAAGTATTCAGGACGCACCTGAATTTATCGCGCCGGATGTTTTATCAAAGAAAGAAACCATGGATCTGGTTCGGGCATATTACTCAATGGACGAAGGCCCGAGAAGACATTTGCTGGATCTGGCGAAATCGCTACAAAATGATCCCAATCACCCTAGCCTGCGATTAGTTGTTCCATAGGCTATAAATCTATTACTTTTTACGGCGCAGCCTGTTAAGGGTGCGCCAAATGCGAGAATATTCAAACGACCTTTTAGCCCGCATGGAGATCATGAAAGATCTTCAGGCAGCCGCGCGCAAGATAACCTTGCCCCTATTTCATGACGGGATGAAAGTTCAAAACAAGGCCGAAACGGCGTATGATCCTGTCACTCAGGCCGATATAGACGCGGAAGTCGTACTCAGAGAGCTCATTCTAAAACGGTTTCCGGACGATAGTATCGTCGGCGAAGAGCTTGACGATATAAACGGAACATCTGACTGGATGTGGACAGTCGATCCAATTGACGGGACCAGGGGTTTCGTTGCGGGCGTGCCCGTTTGGAGTACTCTGATCGCGGTCAGCTATCTAAACAAGCCACTTTTGGGGTTAATTGATCTTCCGGCAATGGACACAGCCTTTTGGGGCGAACCCGGACATGCCTGGCGAGAGGACCCGCGCGGAAAGACTGATCTGGAAACGCGCGAATGCTCCAAACTCACAGATGCGATAATGGGCTGCACAGAACCTTTATCTATGCTGAACGCCGGAGAGCTGGCCGCTTACAATATAATTCGGGCAACGGCTCGTTTTTCAAGACTGGGACTGGACGCCTTGGGTTACGGCCTTGTTGCCAGCGGCCGAATGGATATAATCATCGAATCCGGACTTAAACCCTGCGACGTTCGAGCTCTCATTCCAATTATCGAAGGCGCTGGCGGGAAAATCACAAATTGGAACGGTGGATCTTGTGTCGATGGTGGTCGCGTTGTCGCAGTCGGTGATCCGTCTTTACTACCCGAACTGTATACCTATCTGGGACGGGCCATGAACCCGTGACCAATTTTTATTTCTAAGGCGGGTTTCTTTCGCTATAAGGTGTCATTGGAGCTTCTATGCTAACTATACTTTACGTTCTTTTAGGTCTTGCCATGATTATGGTTGTAGTCACCCTTGTAATGGGCGGATCAGCAATGGCCAGACAAAGTCAGGAAAGCCGAGCGGCTTCTAACAAATGGATGTGGCGACGGGTTTGGGCACAGGTTTCAGCCGTGGGTCTACTTTTCCTGATTTATCTGGTCAAAAAGAATAGTGGTTAAACTCAACAAGATTTACACGCGAACCGGCGATGACGGGTCGACGGGCCTCGTAGATGGATCACGCCTGTCCAAAGCCAGCTCCAGAGTGCACGCTTACGGCGAAGTCGATGAAACCAACGCAGTTATCGGTCTTGTCCGCTTGCATTTGGAGAATAGACAATTGGATTTAATGCTCTCGCGCATTCAAAACGATTTGTTTGACTTGGGCGCTGATCTGGCGACTCCCCTGCCTGGCCCCAACGAAAAAGACAGCGAATACGCGCTCAGAATACTTCCTGAACAATCCAAGCGATTAGAGGCAGAATTGGATCTATTGAATACGGATCTGTCACCCCTAACAAGTTTTGTTTTACCCGGCGGATCGGCGCCAGCCGCCTATCTTCATCAAGCCAGAACGGTTTGTAGACGTGCCGAGAGACGGTGCGTTGAAATGATGGAAGATGAGGCGATAAACCCGGCGGCCTTAACCTATCTCAACAGATTGTCAGATTTCCTATTTGTCGCGGCGCGTTGGTGTAATGATCAAGGCAATTTAGATGTAAACTGGGTACCTGGCGCTAATCGCTGACGTCTATGGAGCTGTGCACGCTCCGTCGCGGGTCAAGACTTCGCCGGGCTTGCAGGATATCGCTTGGGCTAGCGGCGTGTAAGATACTGAACGCGTAGAGTTCCGCAGATCATAAGTCCTGCGCAATCCCTCATAGGCATCGAGATATCCTGGATTAGCTGCAATGACTTTATTAAATTGAGATTCTGCCGAGCTCAAATTACCCCTGAAAAACTCCAAATACCCAAAAGATACCATAACATCATAATTATTTGGGAATTCCTTTAAAAGACTGTCATAGGCCTGACCTGCAGCCACATAATTTCCTGACCATGTCAAAATACGGGCTCTTAGAAACCTGTATTCATATTCGTCTTTGTCAGCGGGATTTGAAGCTTCCAATGTCGCCAAAGCCAGGCTAAATTGTTTTTCACCAGCCAGATTCTGAGCCGTTTCCAATGTTTGGGTCAAGTCGGGATAGACCATTGATTGGCCCATCGCTGCAAACGAAACCCCAAAAACGAGGCCCCCTGATAAATATACTCTTCGTGCGAGTTTCCACATATTCCAACTCCAATGTCGTAAAAACTAACAAGAAATGGCTTAAATCAAATTAGGAAATAACGTTAATAGATCACCAAGATTAGCGTCCCTCATATATGCAATAATTCGCATATGACGCATCACTCTAGACTTGTTTTTCTAAAGTGTTTGTCGCATATGAGCCTTATAAAGTTTCCCGTAAATCCGGAGTAAAAGATGAAAGTCCTCGTTCCCGTCAAGCGTGTGCTTGATTATAACGTCAAGGCCCGTGTCAAATCTGACCAAAGCGGTGTTGACCTTGCCAATGTTAAAATGTCCATGAACCCTTTCGACGAAATTTCCGTTGAAGAGGCCGTCCGGATGCAAGAAGCTGGTACAGCTACAGAAACGATCGTTGTTTCGATCGGCCCTGCCAAGGCGCAAGAAACCATCAGAACGGCCCTAGCAATGGGAATGGACCGCGGAATTCATGTTGAAACCGATGAAGATTTGGAACCTCTAGCCATTGCTAAAATCCTAAAAGGCATTGTCGACGCCGAAGGACCAGAAATGGTCATTCTTGGCAAGCAAGCCATCGATAATGATTACGGCGCAACAGGATCAATGCTGGCCGCATTGCTGGATTGGCCACAGGGGACATTTGCCAATACCGTCACTAAAGATGGCGGCAGTTTGTCTGTGGCGCGTGAGGTAGATGGCGGCCTACAAACAGTTAAGATTGATTTGCCGGCTGTTATTACAACTGACCTACGCCTCAATGAGCCGCGTTACGCCTCACTTCCCAATATCATGAAAGCCAAGAAAAAGCCGATTGATGGTAAAACGCCTGGTGATTACGGCGTTGATACGTCCCCGCGCCTCAAGGTTCTTAAAGTTACCGAGCCTGAATCTCGTAAGGCTGGTGTAAAAGTCGAAGATGTCGCGACACTTGTCGACAAGCTGAAAAACGAAGCAGGAGTGATCTAATGGCCGTCCTTGTTATTGCAGAACACGATAATGAATCGTTGAAAGACGCCACGCACAAAGCAGTAACTGCTGCCAAAGCTATGGGCGGAGATGTTGATGTTCTGGTCGCCGGTAAGGGCGTAAAAGACGTATCTGCTGAAGCCGCTAAAATTGACGGCGTTCGCAAAGTTCTTGCTTGTGACCATGAGAGCCTGCGTCGTCAGCTTGCTGAGAGCATGGAAAAAGTCGTGGTCGGTCTAATGGGCGGATATGATGCTGTTTTAGCACCCGATACAACATCTCATAAAAACTATATGCCGCGTGTTGCTGCCAAGCTGGACGTCCAGCAAATCAGCTCTGTAACAGGCGTTGAAAGCGCGGATACATTCGTGCGCCCAATCTATGCCGGTAACGCTATGGCAACAGTACAGTCGACAGACAGCAAAAAAGTTGTCACCGTTAGAACAACAGCATTTGATTCAGCCGGTGAAGGCGGAAGCGCGTCGGTCGAAACGATTGCTGATCCGTCAGGCCCTTTCAAAGCTGAGTTTATCAGCGAAGACCTGACCCAATCTGACCGTCCGGAACTCACCGACGCCAAGATCGTAATCTCAGGCGGCCGCGGAATGGGTAATGGCGAGAACTTTGCCATGATCGATGCGATTGCCGACAAACTCGGCGCTGCTGTTGGCGCGTCACGCGCGGCCGTTGACGCAGGTTTTGTCCCGAATGACTATCAGGTCGGCCAAACCGGTAAAGCGGTTGCGCCTGAGCTTTATATCGCGGTCGGTATTTCCGGCGCGATTCAGCACTTGGCCGGTATGAAAGACAGTAAAGTCATCGTCGCTATCAACAAAGACGAAGAAGCTCCGATCTTCCAAGTCGCTGATTACGGTCTTGTGGCTGATCTGTTCAAGGCTCTGCCGGAACTTGAAGCCGAATTGGGAAAAGCCGGATACTAGGTTTATCCTAAATTTTATAATCTTTACCCGGCCTTTGCGCCGGGTTTTTCTTTGCATTCCAACGGTTGCCCATACCCTCATTCCCCGCTAAACACATCGGCTATGAATTGGCTCACAAAACTCACGCCGCCTGGCGTCAAAAGCATGTTCTCAAAGAAGGACAGCCCGGATAATCTTTGGATCAAATGTCCAAAATCCGGCGAGATGGTGTTTTCGAATGATCTGGAAGGTTTATTCCATGTAACGCCTGCGGGTCATCATTTGCGGATCGGGCCTGATCTGCGGATGGGGTACACCTTTGATGATGGCCACTATGAAACTATCGCGACGCCAGAAGTTGCCAAAGACCCCCTCAAGTTTAAAGACGACAAAAAATACACAGAGCGCCTGAAAGCCGCGCGCACAAAAACGGGTCAAGAAGACGCCATGTCAATTGGTGTGGGAAAAATAATGGGAATAGAAGCCGTTATTCTCGTACAAAATTTTGCTTTTATGGGCGGTTCCCTTGGCATGGCCGCTGGTGAAAGCTTTATCAAAGCGGCTAATGTCGCACATGAGCGTGGATTGCCTTTGGTTGCGTTCACAGCTGCCGGCGGCGCGCGCATGCAAGAAGGCGCACTGTCGCTCATGCAAATGCCGCGAACGACAATTGCTGTACAGGATCTACGCGAAGCTGGTCTTCCTTATATTGTTGTCCTATGCGACCCAACGACTGGCGGCGTCACGGCCAGCTATGCC
Source organism: Hellea sp. (assembly GCA_020629545.1). GTDB lineage: Bacteria > Pseudomonadota > Alphaproteobacteria > Caulobacterales > Maricaulaceae > JACOMS01. Next base: position 40,844 of record JAHDDC010000002.1, on the reverse strand, counting down.
ATGCTCGGGGATATTCATTTGGCAGAACCGGGTGCCCTGATTTGTTTTGCCGGGCCGCGCGTGATTGAAGACACCATTCGGGAAAAACTGCCGCAAGGTTTTCAGCGCGCTGAATATCTTGAGGAAAAAGGCATGGTCGATAAAGTCGTTCATCGATCCGATATGCGCGACGCGCTTGGAAACATCCTTGCGGTTCTGACTCAGCAGGACAAAGCTGCATAAAATGTCAGATGCCGTTCAAAACGCACTTGATGAACTCACCCGCTTGCACCCTAAAAAGATTGATTTAGGCTTGGATCGTATAGAGCGCGTCTTAAAAAGGCTCGGGAATCCCCATCATTTCCTGCCGCCTACGGTTCATATAGCCGGTACAAATGGAAAAGGCTCCACCGTGGCCTTTTTGCGCGCTATGGCTGAGGCTCAAGGACTTGCGGTACATGTCTATACGTCGCCGCATCTTGTCCATTTTCGCGAACGCATCGTTGTCGCTTCCAATATGATTGACGATGAAAAGCTTGTTGATGTCCTGACCCGCGTCCGCAAGGCGAATGGTGGCAAACCCTTATCCTTTTTCGAGGCGACTACCGCTGCAGCTTTTTTGGCTTTTTCAGAAGAATCTGCGGATTTGTGTATTATCGAGGTCGGCCTTGGCGGGCGCTATGACGCGACAAATGTTATCGACATGCCAGCGGCTGCTGGCATTACACCCATTGCGCTTGATCATGCCGAATTTTTAGGTCGCGACATTGCCGGGATCGCTCGTGAGAAAGCTGGAATTTTTAAGTTTAATGGTGTCGCCTTTCGCGGGCCTCAGAGCGATCTGGTTGAAGCTGTGTTAGAGGCCGAAGCCAATAAAATGAATATTCAACTCTCTCAGTGGGGCCAAGATTTTCGGGCTTACAAACAACAGGGCCGCATGGTTTATGAAAGCGAAACCGAAGTTCTCGACTTGCCTGCCCCCGGCTTGATTGGTGATCACCAATACATGAATGCTGGGCTTGCTACGGCCATTGCCCTTCACATGCAAATCGACCGCAAAGCCATAGCCAAAGGTATAGAAAACGTATCCTGGCCTGCGCGGATGCAAAACCTAAAAACAGGCCCTCTTACCGAAAAGGTTCAATCAATTGGCGGCGAGCTTTGGCTTGACGGCGGGCATAATCCGCATGCCGCTAAAGCCGTTTCAGCCGCTGTCGCCGATCTCGAGGCACGCGCGTCGCGGCCGCTTGTTCTGGTAACAGGTATACTTGCCAACAAAGATGTCGGCGGATTTTTGGATAGTTATGCGGGTCTTGCAGCTCATATTATTGCTGTCGATATCCCGGGTCACGCATCTCTTGCCGCTGAAACATTGGCGGAAGTCGCCAAATCTAGAGGCATTGCGAGTTATACAGCAGATGATCTCGATCAAGCCATTGATATGGCTTGCCAGATGGGCGACGCAGACACTGCGCCGCGCATTCTTATTTGCGGATCACTCTATCTCTCGGGCGTTGTGCTTAAGAATAATAGCTAAAGCGCTTTTTTCCCGTACCAATCCATGTTGCGGGTCAAATACATGATCAGTGCAACCGCGAAGAAACTGGCCAGAGCACCTAGCATCAGGGCAAAATCCTGCATCCGCATGAGACTAAACAGCAAGCCATAGGTCAATGTGAAAACGATACCCGCCCGACGTGCATAAACACTGTCACCAAATGTCCAACCGGCATAAAATGCCGTCAAGCCAATCGTTGCAGCGGCGGCGATCAAGAACCCGAAGTTAAAGCCTATGTGTTCTGAAAAAGCGAGAAGTAGAAGGTAGAAAATTGACTGTGCCAATCCTATCAAAACATATTGCGCGGGATGAACAGATTTTCCGATCATTATTTCAAAAAGGAAAAACGTAATAAACACCAAGCCAACAAACAAAACCGCGTATTTCAGGGCTCGGTTGACGGTCTGATAGGCAGAATATTCAGGAACAAAGTTAACCGATATTTTGTTCAGGTTGTCTCGTAAGAGATATTCCGCTTTACCATGCGCTGCGACACCTCGTGCCAAAAACGGGACAGACCATTGAGCCGAAAATCCGGTCTCCTCGATTTCTCGTTCATTAGGCGGAAAACTGCCTACAAATCCAGGTGCAGACCAGTTCGATCGCATAGTAACGGCCGTTGATTTTGCAAATGGAAGAATCGAGAGCGACGACGTCCCACCTATAACTATCTGAGTTTTCAACACGGATTGTTTTCCGGGTCGTATAAAGTCTGTTGCTGGAACGGATAAATATAGCAAGCCATGACTTTCGGGTTTGAAATTCGTCCGCTCTACATATTTAGATATCTTAATTTTGTTAAAATCAGGCACTTGGTTTTGACCCAAAAATGCAGGTTCGAACTTGAGAAGGTCGCCGTCATCAATTTGTAACGTTATGTCTTTCTGTAGACTCCTTCCATTGGTTACGCCGACAAATATTCGGGCGAGTTTCCAGTCAAAGACCAACTGTTGATTGTCAACTTCAAAGCTTTTCTTTGAAAACTTCGCAGTCATTTGTCCTTTAGCCTGATAAACTGGAATTTTGAACAAAGATCGTTTTCGTAGCTCAATCTTAATGTCACCGAAATCTGCCAATCCATCTTCTGGAAAGAACACATAGTCTCCAGTTTCGACAATTATTCCAGCTAGATTTTTTCGAGCAAATGGCACCAATACAAACGGACCTGATATGGTTTGCGGGCCCCCATATCGCTCTGAAACATCACTGATTACCGCATTCGCACGGCTTGATCTTTCAAAACTCACATAAGATATAAACATTGCTGGGATAGCCATAAATAGCACGAGCACACAAACCACAAATAATTTAAGGCCGTGGGAACGTCCGGGCAAAGTGATTGGTAATTCCATTTTTTCCTCCAATTTCACGGAGGCTTTGAACTTGAATTGAGATGCAAAATAGACGGAAGCGAGAATTTTTTAAGGCAAACTGCCTTTATTCAGCCGCATCCAATTCATTGTCACGAATGACCTGACGTCGTCTGGCCGAATTTGGGAAATCAAAATGCTCATGGCATTCGTTGTCGTTTTGCGGAACAAAAAGAAACTCGAGATCGTCTGGCTTACATCCGATAACGTCGACAATATCAGAGATAACTTTGTGTCTTATATGAGGCGGAGAGTTTTTTGCGGCGCGAATGGCACCAACGATAAATGTTACATCATTGGATAAAATGGCTGATTGTGGTTGCAACACAACTTCTGATTTATCGTCGAATATTTTTCGCACGCATTCCCCAATTTTACGTTCATACTTCACAGAAAAATCAGCAAAATCAAGACAATTAACTCGAGAAAACTCTTAATCCAATTATTATTGGGGCAATTGGGTAATGCGAGCAAAAAAGTCAGAATTGATTTGGAAGGCTTCTTCCAATCCTACGCCTATAATAACGTCAATTTTCGCCTCCTGTAGGGTCGCGGCCCCCCGCCAATTGACACGCGGATCCGGATCCACGCTGGCTATGACACAGCGTTCAATTCCAGATTCAAGCAATGCATTTGCACAAGGCGGCGTCTGTCCATGATGAGAACACGGTTCCAATGTCACATAGGCTGTCGCGCCGACGGTATTATGTCCGGCATCTTGGATCGCAATTGTTTCGGCGTGCGGGCGACCGCCATCAGCTGTTGCACCTGATCCAACAATCTTACCATCCTTAACCAGAATGCAGCCAACGGCAGGATTGGGGAAGGTCTTCCCTTTCTGTGCCCATGCTAAAGCAAGGGCTTTAGCCATGAATTCCGCGTCGATCTCAGACTGATCGGACATGGCCTAGGCACTGGGGATAGGCGGGAGCTCTTTGGCCCGGCTTTCATCCAGATAACGAGCCGATATAACATTGAGAGAGCTTTCTTCCAGTTCGATCAAAAGCGGATTGCCCGTTGGGAACTCAAATCCCGGTATGTCCTTATTATCAACGTTGAACAATTCTTTTAGGAGGGCTCGTAATGAATTCCCATGAGCTGAAATGATCAAGTTACTATTCGCGCGTAAAAACGGGGCAATTTGACTCTGAAAATACGGTAGAACACGTTTAGTCGTGAGCTCTAGGCTTTCTCCGGCTGGTAATTCAGCTGGGTCTATGCCCAGATATTTATCATCTTTTGACGGATGGTACTCATGATCGACGTCTATTTGTGGCGGGGGAACATCAAAACTACGGCGCCATATATGAACCTGGTCTTTGCCATGTTTTTTACGCGTCTCTTCTTTGTTCAAACCTGTTAAACCTCCGTAATGACGCTCATTTAAATGCCAGTCTTTAGTTACAGGGATATGAAATTGCTCGATTCCCTCCAAGGTCAGCCAGAGTGTGCGAATGGCCCGGCGCTGAAAGGACGTAAAAGCTGCATCAAATTTTATATCTTCTTTTGCGAGAAGCTTTCCTGCTTTCTTGGCCTCTTTCACGCCATCAGCAGTCAAGTCCACATCTACCCAGCCTGTAAAGCGGTTTTCCTTATTCCATTTGGACTGTCCGTGACGAACCAGAACAAGATGTGTCATGATTGTATCCTGTATTTAGTTTTGCCCCGCATATAATCATTATCTATGAAAAAGGAATGAATTAATGCGCATCATTCCAATTCATAGCAGCTTGAGCCTCAACCTTGAGCGGTACCGATAAGTTCACGGCGGGCATAGCCGCGCCTTCCATAGTTTTGGTAACATCCGTGATCAATTGATCAGCTTTATCTTCCGGGACTTCGAATACTAATTCGTCATGCACTTGTAGAAGCATTCGCGCGCCTTCTATGGGGGCGATCGTGTCAGGCATTCGCATCATCGCCCGGCGAATGACATCGGCCGCAGCGCCTTGAATAGGCGCGTTAATGGCCTGGCGCTCTGCAAACCCTCGGACATTGAAATTCCGGTCGGCAATACCTTTGATATGGCATTTACGACCGAAAATTGTTTTCACATAGCCATATTCCCGCGCTTCATTCTTAGCTGCATCCATATAAGCTTTGATGCCCGGAAATTTCTCAAAGTAACTCTCGATATATTCTTTGGCCTCACTTCGGCTGATACCCAGATTATTTGCAAGTCCAAACGCAGAGATCCCGTAAATAATGCCAAAATTAATGGCTTTTGCTTTGCGTCTAGTCGCCGGGTCCATATCGGCAACGGGCACCCCAAACATTTCTGACGCCGTTAGCGCGTGAATATCTACGCCATCAGCGAAGGCTTGTTTCATGGTGGGTAGGTCAGCGACATGAGCGAGAATTCGAAGTTCGATCTGAGAGTAGTCTGCAGCAACAAGAAGATGACCTGGCTCCGCAATAAATGCGTCGCGTATCATGCGGCCATCTTCAGTTCGGATCGGAATATTTTGCAGATTTGGATCCGATGATGAGAGGCGGCCGGTTGTGGTTGAGGCCAACGAAAAGCTCGTATGTACCCGGCCCGTATCAGGATTTATCTGATTAACCAATGCATCTGTATATGTAGATTTTAGCTTTTGATAATGCCGCCAATCCAATACGGCTTTGGGGAGTTCATGCCCGGCATTGGCCAGCTCTTCCAGTATACCTGCTCCTGTTTGCCAGGCCCCGGTTTTGGTTTTTTTTCCGCCCGGCAATTCCATTTTACCGAACAGAATATCTCCGAGTTGTTTAGGGCTCCCAACATTAAAGGACTCACCAGCAAGTTCATGGGATTTATCCTCCAATTGAGCCATTTTTTGAGAGAAATCAGATGACAAACGCGCCAGAACCGCGCGGTCTACCTTTATTCCCTGGTTTTCCATATCAGCGACAACTTTAGGAAGTCCACGCTCCAGCGTTTCATAGACAGTTGCAACCTGTTTCTGCCCAAGTTTTGGCTTGAAAAATTTCCATAGCCGTAAAGTGACATCGGCGTCCTCGGCGGCATAAGGCGTGGCTTCCTCCAAAGAAAATTCATTGAACGTTCGGGCCTTTTTTCCGGTGCCTGCAATCGATTTAAAACTGATAGGCTTATGCCCAAAATACATTTCCGATAATTCGTCCATGCCATGCCCATGTAGACCGCCTTCAAGCGCATAAGACATCAACATCGTATCATCATAGGGCGCGGGATAAAGCCCGTAGCGCTGAAATACGCCCAAATCATATTTAAAATTCTGACCAACTTTGAGCACAGACGGATCATGCATGAGCGGCGTCAGCGCGACGAGCGCAGCTTTAAGATCAATCTGCACTGGTGCACCATCACCTAACAGATCCCCTCCGCCTGTATGACCCAGGGGAATATAACAGGCCTCATTATCAGCAACCGCGAGGCATATACCGACAAGATTGGCTTCAGCGCTATCGAGGCTGTCTGTCTCAAGATCAACGGCAATAACGCCAGCTTCAAATCCGCGGGCAATCCAATGTCCAAGACGCTCCATGGTCTGTACGCATTCATACGCGTCTGTTTTAAATATGCCTGGTTGCGGCATAGCTTCCATCGCAGGGAGAGTCTCACCTGTATCGTCTCTGCGCAGCCCATCGGTTTCCCCTTCGCCCATCGCCTCTCGCACACGATTGGTAAGCGTTCGAAACGTCATGCTTTCCAAGAAATCAAACAAGGCTTGGGGATCTGGATCCCGAACCGCCAACTCTTCGACCGGAATCTCTACAGGGACATCAGTTTTTAAGGTCACCAAATCCCGTGAGATACGCGCAGCGTCTGCGTGCTCAAGTATTTTTTCGCGTCGCCCCTTTTGCTTGATTTCACCTGCGCGCTCCAAGAGCGTATCAAGATCACCATATTCGTTGATTAATAGCGCAGCGGTCTTCACACCTATACCCGGAACACCTGGAATGTTATCGACGCTATCTCCGGCAAGGGATTGAATATCGATGACTTTGTCGGGCTTAACTCCAAATTTTTCGATGACCTGTTCGATGCCAATATCCTTATTCTTCATTGTATCGCGCATTTGAACCCGGTCAGTTACCAATTGCATCATATCTTTATCAGAGGAAATAATCGTTACGCGCGCCCCTTTTGCAGCAGCCTGGCTTGCATAAGTTGCAATCAGATCATCGGCTTCAAATCCGCTCATCTCAATAGCCGGCGCACCAAAAGCAATTGTTGCATCCCGGGTCAAAGGAAATTGCGGAACTAGATCTTCAGGAGGTTCAGAACGATTAGCCTTGTAGGCGTCATACATTTCATTTCGGAATGTATGACCAGAGGCGTCAAAAATAACAGCAAAATGCGTCGGTCTGTTTTCATCATTTTGATTGCGCAAAAGTTTGAACAACATATTGGAAAATCCAGCGACAGCGCCGACTGGCAATCCATCAGTTTTACGCGTTAAGGGCGGCAGGGCATAATAAGCTCTGAATATATATCCGGAGCCATCCACAAGAACGACATGGGAATCACGAGTAATAGCGGCAGAGGTCATACGACTTTGTGCGCTGTGATTTACAAAAATTCAAGGCAGCTGGAATACTTGCCAGAGGAAAAGCACCGGAATATGCTAGAGTTATGTATCAAGATGTTGATGATATCGACGAGATAGAAGAAGAGGCGGTCTCTCCCAACAAAGTCGCTCGCCTTAAAATGATAGCCCTTGTGCTATCCGTCATTGTTTTATTGATGCTGGTCATGATGTTTTCATCGATTTCAAAGCAGCGAAATCCGATTGAACCTGATTATGCCTCCGAACAAAATGAAATCTATAAAACAGCTTTGAGTGAATCAGATTTGCCGCTGCGTCGTGCAAGGCTAATTGATTTCATCAAAACATACCCCAATCATAACCGCATCAAAGAAGCTCAATCAGCAGTTAACGAAATTAATCAGGCCGACGAAAAGGATTGGGCTTCGGTAACTGAAGTATTTTATGATCCGGTTCAAAGTAAGCCGACCAAGATGGCAGCGCTGGAACTGTATGAAGACTTATGGGGTTCTGAACTTTTGGGTAGCCGAGACGAAGAAATTGCAGCGCTAAAGGTTTTGATTGGTGAATTACCGCCGCCGGCCCTAAGCATTGACGAATCCTCAGAGACGCAAGACTTCACGCCTCCGATTGACCAGTTTTCAGATGACGTTAGCGGAACCATTATGGCTGGTGGAATAACTGTACCGAAACGCACTTATATCCCCCCAATTCAAACGCCAAGCACGATCCTTCCCCCGTCGCGTCGGCTGAATATTGTGCCGCCGCGTATCCGGAAAAGCAAACGTGCACGCTATCCCAGCCGGGCGCAACGTAGAGGCGTAGAAGCTGAGGTTATTCTGGCTTTAAATATTGACGATGAAGGCCGGGTTCAAATGACGGAACTCGTATCCGTTCGAGCCCCAAGGTACAGAAAAGACTTTATTAAAGCCGCCGAACGTGCGGCGCTTCAATCAAAATATTATCCGCAAACGGTTGACGGGAAACCCGTACCGACATCCGGATTACGGAAGCGATATGTATTCCAGATGGATTGACAGACGATTTCGTTATTTGTTTGTGAGCTTTATATTTGCTAATCAACCCTATGCGTAAATTATCTATATCTATTCTCTTGGTCTCTTGTGTTTTTCTAAGTGCCTGTGCCGTTACTCCAGATATAGCCCCTGAAGCTGCTCCTGCTGGAAACTACAAATTGGATCCGGAACATACCAGCGTCATATTTTCCCTCAGTCATGCGGGTCTTTCACAATTTACGGGTCGTTTTGATAGCATTTCTGGTACGTTGTCTTATGATCCACAAAATCCAATTGAAAGCACAGTTAACATTGCGATTGACCCGAAATCGGTCAATACGGGACTACCGGATTTCGACGCCAAACTCGTCAATGACGGCAAGTATTTTGATGCAAAGGCATTTCCAGACATTCTATTCACAGGTGCCAATATCGTCAGAACAGGAGACGATAGCGGTAGATTAACTGGAGACCTATTCCTCAAGGGGAAAACTAACCCTGTCACGCTGAACGTGAAGTTTAACGGAGCGGGAAAATCATTTGGCCACCCTGGAAAAACTTTGGGCTTCTCGGCAACTGGAACATTTAAGCGCTCAGATTTTGGTATGGGTTACCTGACCAATTTTGGAATTGGAGACGAGATTACCTTGCGTATTGAAACCGAATTCAATGAGGCGCGAAACGGCTAAGCGGATTGATAGGGAAAATCGCCTTTCGCATTGGCATAATCTTCCGGGAATAAGTGACCAGTCTTCACATAAATTAGGCAGCCTTCTTTGGAAAACGGCGTGTGCTGCGATTGGTGGGGACTACGAATCCAAGTCCCTTTGGGATAATCTCCATGTTCATCAGAAAAGACACCTTCAAGAACAAAAATTTCCTCTCCGCCCCAATGACGGTGAGCGTTGAAATATGTTCCGGGCTCCCAACGGACGAGTGCAACGTTTTCGCCGCTTTCATGTTGATGAAGCGGCAAGACGGATAGACCTTTCACTAACCCCGGCGAAAATTTGACATCTCTGGTGTTTATTGAAAACTGCGCTTTGTCTGTGGGATCGAATTGATGAAGCTTCACCAAGATTACGCACCCATTTTCACTATGGGGTTTATGCGATGTTCCAATCGGATTTCGGACATAAGTTCCGGCCGGATAGTCTCCATGCTCGTCTGAAAAAACACCGTCTAGGACAAAAAATTCTTCTCCGCCGCCATGAGTATGCGGACTAAAATAAGACTTGGGATCATAACGAACGAGTGAGGTTGCCCTGGCAACCTCATCACCAATTCTATCAAGCTTTCGGCGCGATACGCCGTTCATCGGGGATGGTTCCCACGGCATTGTATCAGTGTCTATGACGACCCGTTTTGAAAAATCTGCATTAAGATGCATTTGTTTCTATCCTTATCCGCCGCAACTAGGGCGAGCCGCAACCCTAGCACGCCAAGCGTTCAAATGGTTGAGATACAAGGGAATATCAACTTTCGAAAAATCTGCAAATGCTAGGCCTGCGAAAGCCGTAATATCAGCCATACTAAATTCAGCGCCTGCGAGATAATCTTGCTCGGCCAGGACATCATTTAGATATGCCATTGTCGACTGCGCACGCATTTTTTGCGATTGACCCCATTCCGAATTTTGATGAGTTTCAAGATCAGGCCCGAGTCCAGGCGTCGCATGATGAAAATAGGCCCCAACGGCGTCTAGCAAACCGGCCTCAGCACGGCGGTTCATCATATGAATGACAGCTCTCTCTTTGGGATTTCGGCCAGTCAGATTCGGACCTTCAAAAGAATGATCAATATACTCGGTGATTGCAGTACATTCAGCGATACAAGTTCCGCATTCAAGCTCCATGACAGGAACACCGGCGCTCGGGTTTTTTTTCAGAAATTCTTCGCGTCGGTGTTCTCCGCCCATAAAATCAACGGGAATAAATTCAAATTTGTCAGTCGCACCTTTTTCAGCCAGCGCGATTCTAACACGCGCCGGGTTCGGGAATCCTTCAACGTCATAAATTTTCATGGCTTGTCCTTTCATCTATCTAGTAGTAGGTAGTTATCCTCAGTATTTTTATTTGGCAAGCCCAGAATTGACTTTAAAAGAACAGATAACGAAAAGGTGAACATGGATAGTGCGACGCAAATACTTGATATAGCCGAACGGATGATGCGCCGAGAGGGATATAACGCTATCAGCTTCCGGGATATCGCTGGTGAAATGGGTATCAAAAGCGCCAGCCTTCATTACCACTTCCCGAAAAAGGTCAATCTCGGCGAAGCATTGGTCGCCCGCTATCACAAAAACTTTCATGACACGTTGGGGGCAAGAACATCGGGCCTTTCCGACCCATCAGCTAAGGTCCAAATTTTTATCGATCTCCATAGAAGCGCTATTCAAGATAGCGGTTTGATTTGTTTGTGCGCGGTTTTTGGTGCTGAGGCCAAAGGTCTCCCAGAAACTATCGGGCAAGGTGTCAAAGCCTTCTTTAACGCGAACATTGCCTGGCTAAGCCAAATGTATCGAGACGCAAATGTGCCCAATCCTGAACAAAAAGCAAAAGCTAGCATTGCCATGTTAGAAGGCGCTCTCATCGTCGCCTCTGTCTCGGGCGACATATCAGTCTTTGAAGCCGCGGCAAAATTTGCGGCCTAGTCTAACGGGACAAGTCTCACAGGTCTGATGCTTGATTGGACAACGCCTTTTGCAATATTCTTATATTACGGAGATTACCCTTCCAGGTCACATCAAAAATATCTCCGATGAGAGGTATAAGCCCGATAAACCAATCCAGAAAGATATTGAAAATCATGTGAAGAATAGCGCGCTTTCGGGCCCCTAGCCTCACACCTTCCAAAACGATATATCCAGCAACACCTAAATTGATTGTGTCTCCGATACCGGGAATAAGTCCAATTAATCCATCAAGACCGAAACGAACTGGTATGCCCGGGATTTGAAACCGCGCATCCATGAGATCAGCAAGCGCGGCTAGACGCGGCAGAGCCGGGTGCGCCGCCTCTGCGGCTAGCTCGGGTGTTTTATTTTGAGAAATCTGCCGACCTGAATAGCTGGCTAATGACCATGAACTTTAGCGCTCGGATCAATGCGGAAAATCTTATCGCAATATTTGCACGCGACTTCCGTTCCCTGCGCCATATCCATCCAGACTTTTGGGTGCCCTAGCGCACCGCCACCACCATCACAGGCAACGCGTTTTTTTGTAACAATTTCGACTTTGGGGCCTTTTGACATTGTGATGACTCATTCTATGGACTAACTGATATTTAGTTAAGCGAGCCAGAGGTTCGCGTCAATCGTCAAGGTCCACATGCAACGCAGTCCTGCCATCGAGATAAAAGGGTTACGCAAGACCTATAAGGCTAGCAAGAAAGCGCCAGCCAAAGAGGCGCTCAAAGGTATTGATTTGACCATACCACGCGGATCCATGTTTGGTCTTTTGGGGCCTAATGGTGCTGGTAAATCGACCATGATCAATATTTTGGCCGGGCTTGTCACAAAAACGGAAGGCTCGGCATCCATTTGTGGTTATGACATTGTTTCCCAAACACGACAGGCGCGCGCGTCAATCGGGGTCGTCCCGCAAGAAATCGCCATGGATGTTTATTTTACGCCGTTTCAAGCACTGGAGTTACAGGCCGGATATTACGGCGTCCCCAAATCAGAACGCCGGTCGGAAGAAATTTTGGCGGCCCTCGGATTATCGGATAAACGTGATGCCTATGTCAGGCAGTTATCGGGCGGAATGAAACGCCGACTTCTTGTCGGAAAGGCCTTGGTTCATAATCCACCAGTATTGATTTTGGACGAACCGACAGCGGGCGTTGATATCGAACTTCGGCGACAACTCTGGGCTTACGTCCAAGAGCTCCACGCCAGCGGTACAACCATTATCCTAACGACCCACTACCTCGAAGAGGCAGAAACCTTATGTGATCGCATAGCCATTATCCATAATGGCGAGATCACCGCCAATGAAGAAAAAAGCACGCTGCTCTCAAGACTCGACCGCCGAACGCTAATTATTACACCGACCACCGAACTAACGGGCATACCGGCAAGTCTTTCTGATCTTGATATTACCTTGCGGGATAATGGGGATCTAGCGATCCAATATCGAAGCGGCACGGATTCAATCTCGGGCATGCTCAACACCGTAAAGGCCGCCGGATTATCGATCGGCGATCTGCGCACCGAACAGCCTGACCTTGAAGATGTGTTTATGTCGCTCACTTATGATATGGATTCGTCGTGATCACGATTGCTCTCAAATGCCAATGCGGCGCCGTTAGAGGCATGGCCCTTCACAACCCGGGAATCGATGAAAGGATGAAGCGCTACAATCCATAATGCAAAATGCCCCCAAATCGGGGGCATTGTCAAAACTGATCTGAAATCGGTGGACCTAGACGTGTTCGCTGATCCATTCAGCTAGCTTTTCTTTGGCATGAGCACCTGATTTCGTTGCAACGACTTCGCCGCCTTTAAATATCATCAGGGTTGGAACGCCGCGAATATGAAACTTGGCCGGCGTATCTGGGTCATCTTCAATATTGACTTTTGCGATTTTCATTTTGCCGTCAAATTCTTCGGATAATTCTTCCAGTGCTGGGCCAATTTGTTTACAGGGGGCGCACCATTCAGCCCAAAAATCCACGAGGACTGGCGTATCTGATCCAATCACATCATCTTGAAAACTACTGTCACTAACTTTTACGGTGGCCATGGGAACTCCAATAGATTCTATTTCGACTCTTAGGTAGGGACGCTGTTAATCTCCGTCAAGGCCGAGTCCAGACCTTCGTCAGGTAAGATCATCAAATCCGGCCCGTCCGTCCACAAAAGCGCGCAGATTATCGTCCGGCCTGGATGGGTTATTTTGATCATTTCCCGATACGCCGCCATTTGCCCCCAATAGATTGGCGGAACATCTTTGATGTCGTTTGGTGGCGGTCGATTGGACTTATAATCAATGATATAGACATGTGTATCTGTCACGGCCAACCGATCAATTTGGGCGTTTAGCCTTAGATGCTTATTGAGCCCCTTGCCCTGCCCGGCCAAATTCACCTCGGCGCGACTTCCTTCGGAAAAAAACGGCGCGTAATCCGGATGTTCAATGACTGCCATTACTTCTTTATGTATTTCAGATTTGAGCTCAGTCGAAACATCCTTTTGTTTGGCCAGAAATGCCTCAGCGGCGGCGCGCCGCCGCCCGGCTTGGATTTCCGGCAGGATTTCAAGGAGTTTATGAGTCAGGTTACCGCGCCGAAATCGATCTACCGCTTGTGACAAAGGTGAGCGGACAGCAATATCGCTATATTTTCCGCCTGCCAAGAGGTGAGACGGGGTCACGCGCCTAATCATTTGCGTGTCTTCAGATGCAGGTATTAGAGCCCATTCAGGTAGATCGACAGATCGTTTGGATCCTAGCTCAGATATATCTGTATATTGCTGAGGCGCAGCTCCGAAGACTTTTATCTCACCCCAATCGCCAAAGTCCTGCGAATGATGAGGCAATAATGCCATGGCATCCAGCGCTTCTTTATACCAACATTCTTTTTCCATGCCTGTAGCGCCCGAGCCGGAATGAAATCCGCATAAAACCAAACGGCTTTCCGCGCGGGTCATCGCCACATAAAGCAATCGCAAATATTCCTGCTTCCTTCGGGCTTTAACGGCCTCTGCAATGTCGCTCAATTTGGCCGGTATGTCATTAGTGCTTGGCAAATAGACCCATCCGCCATCTACAGGTAATAGGCTGTCTGTATTACGACCTTTGGGAAGCTGCGTTGTATCGGGCAAAATTACCACAGGTGCTTCGAGACCTTTTGCACCGTGGACCGTCATAACGCGGACTTCGCCCTGAGCATTGTCCATTTCGCGTTTGATGTCCTGAGTATCAGACAACATGCTCTGGAGAAAATGCTGCAATGAAGGGGCGGATTGGCGCTGATGGGCCAAAGCCCGGTTCAAAAACGCTTCCAGCGCATCCTGCGCTTCCATACTCAGCCGCTTATAAACACGCGATAGACGGCTCGTTCCGCTCTCATCCATGACATCGAGAACCCGGCGGTAAAATTCGAACGGCGCATATTGCCTGGAAAAGCCTATCATCGTTGTTAGGCTCATGGCGGCTTCGCGGGCATAATTAGCGGAACTGGATTTCAGGCTCTCCCAGACTGATCGCTCACCTCGATCAAAACAAATGTCGAAAAGTTGCTCCTCTGACAGATCAATCAGGGGGCTGCGCAGAACTTCAGCAAGGGCCAGATCATCACTCGGTAAAAGAACGAAACGCGTCAGCGCCAGCAAGTCCTTCACAACGACAGAGTCTGAAATCACCAATCGGTCTGCGCCGGCAACCGCGACATCCGCGGCCTTGAGGTTTCGAATGACCGCATCAAAAAATGGCGTGCGCCCGCGGACGAGTATAAGAATATCATCGGCGCGCATCGGACGGGTTTTCTTTTCGTCGCGATCATAAACAGGCTCACCGCGATCCAGCCAAGATTTGATTTTCAGCGCGATTGTTTTGGCCAATTGTTCGCGCGAGCTCGCTTTCCCCAATGCATCAACAGGCGTCGTATCCCATGCATCTTCCTCTGCATTCTCCTGCGGCTTTGGCGCAAGCGGCCAAATTTCGACAAGTCCACGATCATCTCGAAAAGCCGTATGTGTTACAGGGTCCAAGAAATGATCGATGACGGATCTATCAAACATCCGGTTCATCGCATCGTTATCGGCAAATACAGCATCGACAAACCGAAGAATATCCGGCGACGACCGAAAAGACATCTTCATATTGATCTTTTCCGTATCAGGTAGTGTCGCCATTCTCCCCATGCGCGTGATGAAACTTTCCGGACGGGCGCCTTGGAAAGAATAGATGGATTGCTTTTCGTCGCCGACCGCAAAAAATGTTTTGATATTCTTAAAGAGCGCTGCCGGATCCGCAGGCTCAAAAGCGTCTTTGAGCTGATCTATAATCGTCCATTGATTGGGTGCCGTGTCCTGAGCTTCATCAACCAAAATATGGTCAATCCCGCCATCAAGTTTAT
The DNA here is from genome assembly GCA_020629545.1 of Hellea sp. Taxonomy (GTDB): domain Bacteria; phylum Pseudomonadota; class Alphaproteobacteria; order Caulobacterales; family Maricaulaceae; genus JACOMS01. Next base: position 25,330 of record JAHDDC010000002.1, on the reverse strand, counting down.
ATTGAACCCAAGCCGACTGATCCGCATTGGTTAAAAGGTCTCGAACTTTGATAACTTGATCATTAAAATCAAGGCCCCGCATGCGCGTTTTTTCGGCCTCATAACCTTTGATGAATTCACAGGCAATTGTGTATATGGCCCCCGTTATCTGTAAGATCTGCGCCCCCAAAACATCATTAAATGCCGCCGCCAAACGATGGCATTCGGCACGAATATCATGTTTAATTCCCCACAATTCACGCGCCTCGAGCGGGCCATTATTTGTAACGGGAGCGGCGACCAGAACTCGCTTCTGGGTCATAAATCCTGCAGCATAGAGATCGAAAGCCAGTTGCGGGTCGTGGCTATTCTTCAAGGCCCGAAGAACTTTCTCCCCTAATTTTATATCTTTTGGAGAACTTCCCAGCATGGCTTGCGCAGCTGAACGAACGCGATCATGCGGCGTCGCTTCCCAAGCACGGCGCTTGATCTCTGCGACTGTAACTTCCGGATCTAGCTCCAATAAGCTGGCGAGCCCCTTAAGGCCACCTTCGGCCTCCCACGTTTTTATCTCATCAACATTATCCGCCATCCAGACAATGAGCTTTTCCAGTGTCTGATCGGCGCATTCGCCGGCAACGATCTGGATCGCCTTCGCTAGTTCACTTTCAGGTGCGGCCCATGCCTTTGCATAGATCGATAACTCAACGGTTTTGCGAATAGCTTTGGTGTCGATCTCATCAATCGGGTCATAGCCCGGCTGAATCCCGGCCTCGATAGGAAATCTTCCTAAAACGCGTTCACAAAATGCGTGTATAGTTTGAACTTTAAGCCCATCAGGCGTTTCCAGCGCATTGGCAAAAAGGCCTCGGGCATGAGCAATATCCTGTTTGGAGCGGATTTTCTGCCCGCCCAAAAGCGTATTGAGCGCTTCATTCAGCTGCCCTTCTGCCATGACCGACCAGTCACCAAGCTTTTCGAATAGACGGTTTTGCATCTCATTGGCTGCGGCTTTCGTATAGGTGAGACAGAGGATTTTCTCAGGCTTGGTTCCGCCAATGAGCAGTCGCGTTACCCGGTCAACCAAAACTTTGGTTTTCCCTGACCCGGCATTGGCAGACGCAATCCGCGATTTTTCAGGATTTGCCGCGTCGATCTGGGCCTTATTAGCCTCTTCAATTTCAGGGGACATGGGCTGTTTCATTGCCCGCCTCCCGTATCTGGATTTCCGAGCTTGGCCCATTCGCCGCGCCGGGCCAGATGGTCATAATCGCCGTAATCATCCTGATATTTTGCCCGCGGCTGAGAATGATAAGCCGTATCGGCCTGATCAAAGGCCCTGATGAGCGCTTTCAAATCGGTAATAGCATTCGTAATATATTCGTCTGCCGGAGCCTTGGTTTTTCCGGGAGGCAAAACTAGCGATTGTTCGAACTCCTTGCTTTTGCCGCTTCCTTTAATGCGGACATAGCGCAGATCTTTGACCGTTTTATCCTTGCCAAGTTTGTCTGCGAACACGTCACCCTCGATCATCGCACCCAGTAAAGGAAGCTGCGGATCAAAGCCGGCTCTGACGACTTTGATAGAGGGTAGCGCGCCCGTTTTGTAATCGACAACGGTTATGCCATCATAAGCTTTTTCCAAAAGATCCGGTTTGCCGATCAATTTGAAATCGGCTTCAGGAACCATCCATTCGCCTTGAACTTCCGCCCAAACGCCTTCGCGCCTTTCATCGGCCCGGTCTTTGATCCATGCAACGAGGTCGGTCGCAACCCGTTGTAATCGCGTCCGCTCTTTCGCTAAGTGAAAATCTTCAAACCCAGCCTCAAGATAGCTTTTTTCAAGTTCGGCGGCAAGCTTGTCTTCAGCATCTCTTGGCAATCCCTCTTTGAAAGTTTTCGTAAAGTTCTCGATTCCATTGTGAAGCGCATTCCCAAATTCGCGAGGCCCCATGATTGCGGAAAGATCATCGAGCGGTTTGAGACCTAATATATAGCGAGCATAAATTGCATAAGGGTCCCGCACCCAGGTTTTGATCTTGGTAACCGATAATTGCCGTCCCTTGGGCCAACGATGTTTTGGGTCAGGTTTAGGCGCCGGTCGGCCCGCCTCTGTCACGTCCCCCGGCGCGACAAAATCAAGATGACGCGCCCATTCAAGATATGGCTGTTCAGTCTCAAATGCTTTGGTTTGGTCGATGTCTGGCACGCCATTGATCAAGGTTTGTAAACGCCATAACCAACGAGAGGCGACCCGCGGGCCGTCCTCGCTGCGCTGCGCACGGGTAAGGATCACGCGTGAGCTTGAAGCGAGTTGCTGAAAGTCATGGGCCGCGAGGCCAAGCCGGCGCTCAGGTAATGACAACCCCATAGCCTCTCGCATACCGCGCGATAAAAATGGCTGAACCGTAGGCTTGGCGGGCCATACACTTTCATTCAGACTTCCCAGTATTATCGTATCCGCTGTTAGCATACGCGCTTCTAACGGACCTAAAATTTGCAATCGCGGATGGGTTCCGTAACGCGGCCGAACGACCTTGCTACGCATGAGCATCCCGAACAGTCTGTAAAAATCGGACAAGGACATCGTCCCGAGAATATCGCCATACGCCAAGATCTCTTGCGTCAATGCGGCGGCTTTCTCTCCGGCATCGTCCCGCCAAAGCCGGGCCGCCCCGGAGGTGTCATCTGAGCTTGCGATCAACTCGGCAGCCTCAATAAGTCTACTCGTCCAAATATCAGCGCTTAAATTTTCATCCGTTGCTAACGTTTCTATTCCCGACATTAGCTCCTGGATAAGGGGTTGTTTCATTCCGGAGGCGGCTTTCTTGGTTTTCCGAAAGCTCTGCTTCTCCAGCGCCAACCATTGCCGGCGCTTTTCCCCAAACTCCGCACCAAGGGTCGTCAGATCATGCTTAAAAAGCGCTGCGATATTGACGGCAACCTCTGGAGATTCCGCCAGGCGTAAAATACTGGCCAGAAAAGATCCTGTGGCTGTTTCCTCCAACGGCTCGCCCTGAGAATAGTCAACATTTATATGCCAGCGCCGTAACCGCGCCTTGACCCGTCGCGCTAAAGCGGGGTCTGGCGTAATCAACGCCGCAGTCTTTTGCTTGTTCTCAACAGCTTCGCGCATGATTAAAGCAATGGCGAGGGCCTCTTCGTCATCTGTGCGGGCTTCTATGATTGATAGTCCCTTAAGCGCCTCATCGAAGAAATCATCATAAGCTGCGCGCGCACTCAAGTTTTCAATTCTGGCCGGCCAGTCGGCCGTTGCATCGGCAGGTACCAAGGCCTCCGCAATCAAGTCACGCCGAGCATTTTCGATAGGAAGCTTATTCCAATTAGGTATGTTTTTCCAATCAAGTCCCAGAACGGACAGCAGCTTCTTAAGTGAAAACTGAGGATGTTCCGATGTGACGTCAATACCGGCTTCGTAATCTTTCTTGAGATGAATTTTATTCCAGGCCGTTTCGGGCATATTCCGGTCAAGTCCTGGAAGAATGAGGAGGCCGTCAGTCATCTGACTAACACAGCGCATTAATCGCGCTGTAGCCCCAAGTGTACCGGTTGAGCCTGCGATTATGACAGGGTGATCAGGCGGTTTCTGTTCCCATAACCCGGTGAGAGCATTGAGCAATGCTACCCGTCGGGCCATAGGTTCCATCATACCCGTCGCCGCTAGATGCTGTGGCCAATGAAGCTGCAGGATTTCGTAAAAGGTCGCGGCATTTTCAAAATGTTTGGCCGCAAGGTCTTTGATCTCAGCCAGCTTAACCAGACCTTCAAGCCCGACTTCTTCCATGGCGGCGTCATCTAGAATAGCTATGAGAGGATCGGCGAGCGCGAGCATTGCCGAAGGATCAATAGCATCACCGCTAGCCTTGTGTTTCTGACCGATAAGCCGCGCGAGTTCAAACCGCCTTTGCGCTCCGGGCATGGCGGGTTCAACGAGGCCCGTAAGATATCCGGGTTCAAAAGGTGGCTCATCAGGATCAATATCGGCTAAGGGCCGCATTCTAGGTAGAATCTTAGCGCCGCTATCTCCTGTAAAAATTTCTGAAAGCTCTCTGACCGCTCGGCGTGTCGGTAATAATATCAAGGCATCTTGCAGACGATCTCCAAAGCGATTTTCAAGCCCGCGCGCAAGCTCTGGCAGGAACGGCGCGCCCGCCGGCATGGAGAAAACTTTATTCTGCATTGTCTTTGAGAATGACCTCGGCCGCATCCCGAGCTTGGGGGTCACCCACATGCATCCAGAACCCATCCATGACGACACCGAATGCGCGGCCTTTGGACAATGAGACATCCCATATTTTATTTCTTGAAAATGCTTCAACTTTAAAAGCCTTGGCGGGTTCAAGTCTCGCAATCTGGATCCCCGCATAAACAAAAGGCGCGGAGCTGCCCTTACGCCGATGAATTCGGCCTTCATCGTCAAGCGTAAAGTCTCCCTGCCCGGCATAGCCCAGCGTGTCTTTGATCGGCGCGAGGAGCAATAGATCGTCCATTTTGGCTGGATCCCAAACTTTCAACATTGCACCTAACACAGCTTTGTTTTCAAGCCATATGGCATCAATATTACAAATGAAAATCGGATCATCTCCGAGAAGAGGCAAAGCTTTAACCAATCCGCCGCCCGTTTCGAGCAAAGCATCTCTTTCATTCGATATTGTGATTTTGGGTCTTTGAGTGCGCTGGATTAAATGAGTTTCAAGATGATCGGCATGGGCATGTACATTCACAACTGCGTCTTCAACGCCGACATCCTTAAGGCGCTCTAGCGTGTGATCGATCAGCGGCCTGCCGCCAACATCCACCATAGCTTTAGAACGATCATTTGTCAGAGGCCGCATGCGTGTTCCATGCCCGGCTGCCATGACCATTGCCGTTTTAATTGTAGGGAACCGCGTAAATGTTTCCGGCACGTTTTTGACCAACCAATCTTTAAGGTCCGTCATAATGGGGTGATGAAGATCACGCATAAAGTGCGTTGCCACCCGCGGAATCAAATCCCGGTATTGCGGCTTGTTATCCCGTTTGGCCAGGCGAACAAATATTCCGAGTATTTTCGCGTTACGCTGCGCTCCCATAACAGCATAGGCGGCTTTGAAATCATCATCATTTTTCAGGCCCGCTTTTTTGCAAAATCTAGATATGAGAGGTGCGTGAAGTTCCAGAGCCACGTCCCGTCTGGCGTCTTCCAGTAAGGAAACGAGATCATAGGCTGGGTGCGCAAACAAGCCATCTTGAAAATCGATAAGCCCGACACGGGCCACTGACTGACGCCTAGGTAACCAGAATAAATTTTCAGCATGGAAGTCACGCAACGCAAGACCCGGTGCATGTTTTTCCAGCTTCGGCCAAAGCTGATCCCAAATTTTAAGCCATTCCGCTCTAGCTTTTGCCGAAACCTCGCGATCGAAATCGGCCGCGAACCAATCCAGAAATAAATCAGCTTCAGCTTGCAATGCATGGCGATCATATTCTCTTACTCGCCAGAATTTATCACCAGCTGACATTTTTACCGGAAAACTGGAACGATAAATCGCGGCCAACGTATCTATAGCAGCTTTGTAAAGTTGGCCTTCCTTCGCAGGCTCCGCCCGCAAGACATTTGCGTAAAGATTTTGCCCCAAATCCTCAAGTAGCATCAGGCCTTTATCCATGTCTGCGGCCATAACAACTGGCGCCGAGAATCCGCGCATTTTCAGCTCATTCGCAATTGCCGCAAATGCCTCGGGATTTGGCCCAGCCAAACGCGCAAGCGCATTATAACCCAGTTTCGCTCGGTATTCGGGCGATGCGCCCTCTGGCTCGGACGGCGTTTCAGCACCTTTGGGGGCATCCATCAAAACGGCTTTCTGACCGTCTAACTTTAGCTTTTCATATCGACGAGATGAAGCATCTCCAGGCAATGGATGACGCTCAGCCAAGGCCCATCCCGCACCGTCCAAAAACGCTAGGATATCAATTTCGCGGTTAGACATGAACGAGCCTTTTTTCCCATTCGGCAAGCCCGGACAGATTAAGACTTCGTCCTTCACCGTCAAAACTTATATCGAGACCTAGCGCGGTCTTTGGAAGAAGCACACCCATACGATCCGGCCATTCAATCAGACATACAGCTTCGTCCATCGCATCAAGCAGACCCAGCTCATATATGTCGTCTGGAGTCTTCAGCCTGTAGAGGTCGCAATGCCATATCTCAAAATCCGGCGCGTCATAGGTTTGTACGATTGTGTATGTCGGGGATGGCACCTCCATATCCCCGCAAAGAGACTGAATTATACCACGAGCCAAAGTCGTTTTACCAGCCCCCAAATCCCCGGAAAGGGCAATGACGTCGCCAGCGGACAAGGTTTTGGCAAGCTTAGCCCCAAAGACAAGCATCTCGGCTTCGTTATTCATGCGACGATTCTTCTGCATTAAGCCCGGTTTAAGGCCTTGAATTCTGATTGCAATCACTTAGGTAAGATTCAGAATTATGAGGAGCAACCATGCCGAAAGTCATCTTTATCGACCATGCAGGTAACCGCAAAGAAGTCGACGCCAAAAAAGGCACGACCATTATGGAAGCAGCCGTACAAAATTTAGTGCCTGGTATTGACGCCGATTGCGGCGGTGCCTGTGCCTGCGCGACCTGCCATGTATATGTTGACGAAGCCTGGATGGATAAGCTCAGCGCTAAAGATGACATGGAAGACAGCATGCTCGATTTCGCAGAAGACGTCCAAGAAAATTCGCGATTGTCTTGCCAGATCCAGTTAACAGACGACCTCGACGGAATAACTGTTAGAACTCCTGAAGTTCAGTAAAAAACTACTCAGCAACTTTAAATTCGAACTCAGGGTGTGCGGCTTCAATCGCAGCATGTTTGGGCATATATAAGGTGACATGCGTTCCTTGCCCTTCCTCCGATTCAAGCTCGACCCAACCACCATGTCGTTCAACAAACCGCTGAACCAGTGCTAATCCAAGACCAGCGCCGCCTCGGCTAGACTTAAAACTTTCAAAAACCTGAGGTTGGCGCTCGGACGGAATACCGACACCGTCATCTTTCACCCAGATTGTCACGCCACCGCCTTTAGCGGAACGTCCACCGAGAACGATATTCCCGCCTGGTTTGGTAAACCTCAATGCATTGGACAATAAGTTATACACGACCTGTTTCAAACGTTTTTCGTCGGCGCGGATAACGCCGACATCCATCGGGCAATCAACCGTAATACTTTTTTTCGTGTCTTCAGCTTTGGTAGCGACGTAGTCTTGTGCTTGATCAAGCAGCTCGAAAACGTCGACATCACCCAGCTCGAGATCAAGAACATTGGCCTCAATCGCGGCAATATCCAGGATATTGTCTATTGTTTTCTTTAGATCTTCAGAAGCCGTTTGAATTGCAAACACATATTCGCTCTGTTTATCTGTGAGTTCTCCGGCAAGATTGTTTTGCAAAAAGTCAGCATAGCCAGAGATCGTCGTCAGCGGCGTCCGCAATTGATAACTGACATGCCCAACAAACTCGGATTTCAATCTGTCCGCAGCTTCCAGAGCTTCTGCACGTTCTATTAACGCCGCTTCCGCTTGTCGGGCGCTTGTCACATCATCCCATGCGATCAATGTAGCCCCATCAGGCAACGGCCTGGAAAGCCAAGTCACCATTGTATCGTCAGACCTTCTGATCTCTCCATCGACATGCAAGCGAACTTCGGGATTGGGATCCGTGGTCCGGGCCTTCAAATTATTCCAAAAGACTTTATCATGATAAAGCGGCAGACATTTCTCTATCAAATCACTAAATGCGGCTTCCTGTTTTACATCGTCTTCAGTCAGGTTCCATAAAGTCGCAAACGCTTTGTTTGAAAGCTTCAATCGACCATCGGGCCCGAATACCGCGATACCTTCTGATAGTTTATCCAGTGTTGCCGCCTGAACGTTGATGAGCGTGTTAAACTGGCTTTGCAGGGTAACAGTATTTGTGATATCCGATAGGAGCAATGAAATGCCGCCTCTTGGATCGCGCATTCGCGCTAAACGCAGTGTTGTACCATCAGCAAGACTCCAGATTTCATCCGGAACTTCATCTGGCCAATCTGTATAGAGCGCCAGTTCCATCGCTTTCCATGATTTGTAATCAGACCGCAGAGGAATCAGCTGTTTTTCCCGCATCAAATCAAGCCATTCAGCATGGGAGGGCCTATTTTTAAACCACCCCGTTTCTAGCTTAAAACGCTCCGCAAAGGCTGTATTATGAAATGACATGCGTTGGTCAGGGCCAAATATCACTATAGCCTCATCCATATTATTGAGGAGTTCGTCATGAGATTCTATATGGCGCGTCAGCGCGTCGCGTAGACCTTCGGTTTCAGATGCATCGACGGCCATGCCAACAGCTCCCCCCGAAATCGGGAACAAGGATACCAGCATCGACTTCATGGTTTTACCGATGTTTACGCGCCTTATATTTTCAACGCGTGTTTCAGCGGAGAGAACGGATTGAGCTTCGTCTCCTGCCAATTTGTCTAATTGGGTCTGGTTCTCCAAAACGTCAGCCATATTCTTCGCCTCAACTGCGGAAATGTAAGCGTCATTGACCCACACAAGTTTTCCTTTGGCTGACATTCTCCAGATTGGAAAGGGAGCTCGGCCCATCATGTCAATGAATGCGACCGGGTCATCTTTGGTCAATAGCTTCTGAGTTTCAAACCGGCTGATCGCTGTCCGCTCGTCTTCCCCTCGAATTGAAGCATCCTCTAACCAAAGGACGGCCTGGCTGCCGGCTACTCTTCCATCTGCTTCAATCACATTGCCTTCTGGTAAAACTATCGAAATTGAAAACGCTTTCCCGCTTCGTCTTAAAACCTCCAAGTGTTTACGGAGACTCATCTCGTTGTCGCGCTCACCAATTGCATCTAGATCGGCAATTCCATCTAATATACGCAAAGCCAGGTTTTTGGATCGGCCCGGCTCCGCAAATCGTTGAATGCTGGCAAGAGCCGCTGCAGAGCCGTAGACACGAGGGCGTCCCCAATCCGTTTTGGGGCCGGAATTTTTTTCATCCCAAATTAGGATCAAGCCTGGATAAGCCCCAAAAATAGAATCAACCTTGGAGTATTTTTGCTCAAGCTCTGAATAGCGCTCTTTCCAAAGATCTCCGCCCCCGCCATAACGGTTATAGGTTCTTAAGGCAGCCGAAACCGCGATCATCGCAACCAGTAAAACGACTGCAACAACAATTAAGTCCTGATATTCTGTAAGTGTCGATATCAATGTTCTGTCATCACCCCAGATTCGTTCGACCCTAACCCGAAGCTTCCTGTCATAAAACCCTTTATTTCCTGTTTGGGCTTAAGCCCCCAAACTAACAGCCCCCAGTTTAAATCGCAGTAGAACACGACAATCTTGCATTGATCCACCGGCAGGCGGTTCAAATAGCCAATTATTAACGGCTGATTTGGCCGTGCTTTCGAATAATCCTGATGGAACAGACCTTTCAATGGAGATGTTTTCCGTTTCGCCCAATGCATTGACGTCGAGACGCACAATCGCCCACCCTTGGCGCCCTGTATTATAAGCTCGGCGAGGATATTCAGGAAGACTAAAACGCCGCGCCGCCAATTGTTCCCCTCCTAAACAATCATCAGGATTGGAATAACCTTTCACCCATGGATCGGGCGGATATTCGCTTTTGGGCATAAAGAAATCATTCGTGCTGCAGGCAGAAAGCAGAATGGTTAGGATGAAGATTGAGCGACGCACGGGCCTAACCGTCTTCGCCAAAACGATCTTTGACCAAGGCTGAAAGTGCTTTGACAGCCGCTTCAGCTTGGGGACCACTAGCCGAAATTGTAATGTCTTCTCCGCAGGCGGAACCCAACAAAAGAAGTTCCATCACCGAGTCTGCTATTACAGTTTCCGCACATACTGAGTTATGGCTGCGGACTTCAATACTCGCGTCATATTCCAGAGCACAGGCCACAAATTTATGTGACGCTCTGGCATGTAAGCCACGCTTATTCGTGAGTGTTACGCGCTCGGAAACCTCAGACATGGCTTAGGTCTGTCCCGATAATATTTCGGATGCAATTGCTATATATCGCTGTCCAGCATCTCGGCCTGTTTTTGCGGCATCTTCCAAGCCAAGTTGACGCCGGGCTTCAGCCAGTTTGATCAACATTGGCAAGTTAACACCGGCCAGCACTTCAACTTTGTTTTCATCGAGTAAGGAAATTGCCAGGTTAGACGGCGTTCCACCAAACATATCCGTTAAAATAATAACGCCTTCATCTGAGCTCGCGCGCGCCACAGCTTTACGAATGTCATCTCGACGAGATTCCATATTATCATCGGGACCGATGCAAACAGTTTCCAAATTTTCCTGAGGCCCAACAACATGTTCAGTTGCGCGCCGTAATTCAAGCGCAAGCTTCCCATGAGTAACAATTACCATTCCAATCATATGAAATTTTAAAACCTATTTTTTGGCATTAGGCAATCGTCAGATATATTTTTTTTACACTAAACCCATTATCAGGATTGGAGCGGCAGGTTTACAACAAAACGTGCCCCAACTGTTTCCTTATTTTCTTCACGATTTTCTGCAAAAATAAAGCCTTTGTGCGCGGTAATGATTTGTCGACAAATCGCTAACCCTAAGCCTGAATGTGATCCAAATTGCGCGCCTTTTGGACGTTCGGTATAAAAGCGATCAAATATAGTTTCGAGATTATCGGGCGGTATCCCCGGGCCATCATCATCAACATTAATCACAACACGATTAGCTTTGCCTTCAGATGACAGAGAAAGAGATAAGCGGACGCTTCCATCCTTTGGTGAGAATGTCATAGCATTGTCGATGAGATTTCGTAGGACTTGAGCAAAAGGCGTTTCAAACCCCCGAATATAGATATCAATATCTTTGAGATTTTCCGGCAAATCAAACACAACCTTTGGTTTTCCTTCAGTTTGTGTTTGTAGATAAAACTCCGCAACATTACTGATCAGGTTCGGCAAATTTATGAGCTCAGCCTTTTCCCTAGCGAGATTAGCGTCAACCTTCGAGGCCTTGGAAATATCCGTAATGAGCCGATCCATTCTCCCGACATCATCCTGAATAATCTTAATTAATTTTTCTCGTTGCTCGTCAGTTTTTGCATGCTGTAATGTATCAGATGCCGAGCGCATCGAGGTCAACGGATTCTTGATTTCATGAGCGACATCCGCTGCAAAATTCGCAATATCATCAATTCTTGAATAAAGACGCCGCGTCATTTCTCCTAACATCAGCGATAAATCACCTATTTCGTCTTTTCGGTAAGAAAAATCCGGAATCTGATCAATTTTTTTGCTCGTGCGGGCAACGATTTCAGCAGCTCTCGACAGATCTCTTAACGGGAATACAATCGACATAGTTAGTGCTATCGATGACAATAAAGATGCAAATACAGCCCAACCAATAAACGGCAATAATGACAAGCGTTCCTGATCAACAATATGTTCGACATCATAAGATTCTAGTGTCACAACCCCAAGAATTTCCTTAACCCGCGTGACTGGCGTGCTTACGGTCACAATGAGGCGATCATCAAGATCATATCTTTCCCCGCTAATCGTTTTCCCTTGCAAAGCGATGCGGAGTTCCCCTGACAGATCCCGGCGATTATTTTCACGTTCCGTTTTACGCCAAGGCAGGTTTTTAAAAAATGCTTCCCAAGAAAACCGCGCCGTATCTTTTAGCTTAGGTCTCGGCGGCACGGCCCCAATTTCAGGGAGTTCATCGACTAAAATTTCGGCGCTTAGCTGATCGCTATCAATTATCAGGTTTTGCCCTGTGTCATGCAGTCTTAAACGCCAGTCCGTTGGTAGATCCAATCGCGCAATTATCTCTTTGGCCCGATCAAGATCAAGTTTGGCATTAGAACCATAACCCGTTGCCGTGTCCGCCATTATAGACGTTACTAACAAGGCTTGAGACTTTAAATTCTCTGTACGAGCTTCGATAAGTCCTTGGGTGTACCGATTTAGGGTCAAAGACCCAATTGTAAGAATAACAAGCCCAAAAAGATGGGACAGGAAGATAACTCGCGTTAGCCGCGAGAACAAAATCGATCGCCGCGCGCCGTTTCGCCTATCTTTTTTGAAGCGGTTACGCTTCTCGGTATTTGTATCCGACTCCATAGAGGGTTTCGATACCATCAAATTCTTTATCCGTCTTGCGGAACTTTTTGCGTAATCGCTTAATATGACTGTCTATGGTGCGATCATCGACGTAAATCTGATCATCATAGGCCGCGTCCATCAATTGATCTCTCGACTTAACGAATCCGGGACGACGCGCCAAGCTTTCAAGAATCAAAAACTCAGTCACTGTTAAGCGTACTGGTGTGCCGTCCCATGAACAGGCATGTCGATTAGGATCAAGCGTGAGCTTCCCTCTTTTCATGACCTTCTCATCATTGAGATCTGGCTCAGGCAACTCAATATTTGTTAGCGAAGCGCGGCGCAAAACCGCCTTTATACGTTCGCCGAGTAATCTTTGTGAAAAAGGCTTTGTGATATAGTCATCCGCACCGACTGAGAACCCAATCGCTTCATCGAGTTCGTCATCTTTGGATGTCAGAAATATAACTGGAAGATTTGAAGATTGACGTAATCGACGTAATAATTCGATTCCATCCATTCGCGGCATTTTTACGTCAAAAACGGCCAGATCCGGGGGTTCTGAATTCAACACTTCAAGCGCTGAAACTCCGTCATGAAAACATCGGACGTCATAACCTTCATTTTCCAAAAATATCGAAACCGAAGTGAGAATGTTCTCATCATCATCGACAAGATAAATCTTGTGCATAGGATCTCTCCAAAAAGAGTTGTCTAAAGCCCCATTGCTTGCAACTCAATTGCGATGTGCAATCTAATTATGGCACGGTTATGACCAGCCCTTGCCTAATTTTGCCTTAATTCGTAAGGCTTTGCCATGAAATATGATGCGATCATTATTGGCGGCGGACATAATGGACTGGTCTGCGCATTTTACCTTGCCCGGAAAGGATATAAGACGCTTGTATTGGAGCGTAGTTCGAACGTAGGCGGCGCTGCGATAACGGAAGAGTTTCATCCAGGCTTTCGAAATTCAGTCGCCTCATATACCGTATCCTTACTGCAGCCCAAAGTTATCAAGGACATGGATCTATATGGTCACGGCCTGGACGTTGTTTTGCGAAAAGTCGGTAATTTTCTTCCCTATACTGACGGGTATTTACTCGCTGGCCGAGACGGCCTCACTGCTCGTGAAATTGCTCGGCATTCGACTAAAGATGCGGAAAATTATCCGATTTATGAAAACCGGCTCGCAAATGTCGTTGAGGTTTTAAAAGCCTTTCTTTTGACGTCACCGCCCAATGTTGGCGGCGGTCTCTCCGACCTGTTGACGATGATCAAATCCGCCAGAATAGCAAACAAAGCCAGTCTTGAAACACAGCGCGATTTGTTAGACTTTTTCACCAAATCAGCCGGTGAAATTCTGGATCGTTACTTCGAGAATGATATTGTCAAAGCCCTGTTTGGATTTGACGCAATCGTAGGACATTTCGCATCACCCTATGAGCCAGGCAGCGCATATGTCTTGCTTCATCATGTATTTGGTGAAGCGGCCGGCGTAGCCGGTGCTTGGGGGCATGCTATTGGCGGTATGGGCTCTATTACTCAAGCGATGAAGAATGCATGCATTGAAGCCAATGTAGATATTCAAACTGATTCCGAAGTCTCAGATATCATCATTGATAATGGAAAAGTGGGCGGTGTTATTGTGAATGATAGGGCGATTTTAGCAAAAAAAGTCGCAAGTTCAGTCCATCCTAAGATATTGTTTGAACGCCTCATCGATCCCAAACATCTTCCGCATGATTTCAAATGGCGGATAGGTGGGTATAAATCTCAGTCTGGCACGTTTCGGATGAATGTTGCACTTGATCGTCTACCTCATTTCACTCACTCCCCGGATAATCAAGATTACCTGACATCCGGCATCATAATTGCGCCGAGTCTGGGATATATGGACCAAGCTTGGCGTTCGGCCTGTGACCAAGGATGGTCCGAAAAACCAATTATTGAGATGCTGATTCCGTCAACATTGGATGATAGTCTGGCTCCGAAAGGACAACATGTGGCGAGCCTGTTTTGTCAGCAATTCAAATTTGACCTACCAGATGGAAAGTCATGGAATGACTACAGAGAATCCGTAGCTGACCATCTCATCGCGACAGTTGACACATACGCCCCTGGTTTTCAAAAATCAGTCCTAGGAAGACAGCTTTTATCACCTCTCGATATAGAGACAAAATTAGGACTGATCGGTGGTGATATTTTCCATGGTGCCATGAGCCTAGATCAGCTCTTTAGTGCCAGACCAGTTTTAGGGCACGGTGCCTATAAATCACCTATCAAAGGTCTCTATATGTGCGGGTCCGGAACCCATCCTGGCGGCGGCGTGACCGGCGCGCCAGGTCATAATGCGGCGCATGTAATTTTGAAAGACCGTGTATAGCCGTCAGGCCTGCTCATCGCATTTGCGCTTCTAAACGTCCAAGATCAGGGACAATAAATTCACCCGAACCTCGTTCGATTACGCGGTTTTTAATGAGTTCGCTAACAGTTCTAGAAACGGTTTCTCGCGCGATACCTAACCGTAGTGCCATTTCAGATATTACAGGCTTTGGCGATACGACATATTCCGGTGACGCTGAATGAGACGGCTCAGCCAGTCGCCGAAATTCAGAGGCTACCCGGCCACGTTTGCTCAGCATATGCGTCTCCATTCGGCTCTCTTGGAACTTTTTGATCTGGTGAATAAGATGCTTTAAAATAAGTTGATTAAGCGCCGGATGCTGGTTCATCAGGGATTGAAACCTTTGCGTTTTAAACCGCAAAACGCTAATATCAGTCCTTGCAATGATTTGGCATTGAGCCCTGTAGGCCTCATGAAGACTTTCAAGGCCAATGAACTCCCCGCTTCCGTAACAATCTAGCCAGCTTTCTTTACCGCCCTGCTCGTAGTGACAAGCAATAGCTACCCCTTCAGTGACGAAAAAAATGTCGTTGACGGGTTCGTCCTGGAATTGCAGGATTGATCCGGCTTTAAACCCTTTCATTATTCCAGTTGTCTTTAAAAGTGTCCGGATTTCCGTTTGAATTAAATGTGTCACTTATTGCCCCGCTAATTATTTAATCCAAACTAGCAAAATTTACATTTTGCAATATCCCTTGAATAAGGGGGATTACGTGAAGAAGTGACACAAGCACAGCGATACCCGGCCCTTTGAACCAAAAGGCCGGGTTTACGCTTACTGCGCTAGAACGACATTAGCCCCGTTTGCCGTCTCACAGACCATAGCGAAGGATAACTCGTAATTGCATCCCATGAATAAGGGGTTCACTTACAATGAAAATACAATCACAAGATTATTAGATTTACAAAAATTAGGATTGGCCTCGTTTTAAGGGCAGTGCCATGTTAAAAAAATCTATGGGCGAAAACTGGCAAAGAATATTAACGAATACGTTTGTCATCTTCATCTTGTTCGGACTGTGTGTCGGCCTGTCTCCAGGCCGATTTAGCCTGAGTCAGTACAAGGTCGATACAAATGATATTCGATTCACACCGGCGCTTGCGACCTATCTTCAGCATGATTATGTTGATCCTGATACGGCCCGACCCCATAGCCATCAATTCAAGTCAAAAGATTATCCTCGCCGCTATAATTTCAACTTTGATGAGTCTGATCCCGTTATCGGACCAAAATCCATGTTCATA
Source organism: Hellea sp. (assembly GCA_020629545.1). Taxonomy (GTDB): domain Bacteria; phylum Pseudomonadota; class Alphaproteobacteria; order Caulobacterales; family Maricaulaceae; genus JACOMS01. The sequence continues at coordinate 9,541 of JAHDDC010000002.1, read as the reverse complement.
CCGAGCACTTCGGAAAATGCGATCGCACTATTTAACGGCGTTCCTTTTGGAGAAAAACAAGCTTTCAATCTATTTGCGCCGGGACTCGGAAATCATGCTTACCATGTCGATATCCCAAGATATGCGCTGACCCCCGGGAATAATCGGGCTGATATCCACTATAGCACGGATCAATACAGAGCCGGGTTGCGTGACGTATATCTGGGACCTACTGAGACCATAAAACAAGCCATCAACCGACGTCAGAATCAAATCCATTATCTTCCGAGAGCAGGTGCATTTCTGTCTCTGGTCGCAGCGTTATTGTGTTTATTGGGCGTCTTATTTGGGAAGTTCAGCCAGCCATATGCCGTGTTAGGCGGCATTACAGCTTTAGCTTTACTTCAGTTTTGCCTCTCATTTGACATGGCCCGCTGGGCCGCCTTGTCTTATCATCAATCTCTCTCCGTTCTTTTACCGCTATTCAGCCTTATCTTTCTGTTCACATGGTGGCGAAGTGAAAAACGAGAAATTCCAGTTTTGCGGTACTTTATTCCAGGTGTTTTTGCATATGCTATCCTAGGGCAGATTTATGGTCTAATGGCGGGAGCGTGGCCGTCACCTATCCCAGGCACCCTCTCCGGAGTAACGCTATCTTTGACCTCAGTTTTACCGCTCATATTACTATGGCCGATTATAAATTTATTGACCGACCTATCTGAACGGCGATCAATTCTTGATGCGATGTCAATGAAGCTTTCCGAACAGGAAAAGCTCTTAGATGACAAAAGCCGTATTATCGCCACTGAAATGCAGAAGAGAGCCGTCATGGAAGAGCGTCACCGCTTTACCCGTGATATTCATGACGGAATTGGCGGGCAGCTTCTCAGCCTCTTGCTCAAAGTTCGATCCGGCCGGGTCGACATCAAAGGCGTCGCCGATGAAATTCAATCTGGTATCAACGATCTTCGGCTGGTCGTCGATGCCATGGATCATACAGGAGACAATCTGGAAATGGCTTTGGCTACGTTTAAAGGCCGAACCCAACGCCAACTCGAATCTGCGGACATGACGCTTAAATGGACCTTGCAAGAACCGCTTGATTTCAAACTGGTCGGAACCCGCGATATTTTGAATTTATATCGGTTAATGCAAGAAGTCGTGAGTAACGCGGTGCGGCACGCCAGTGCTGAAACTGTGCAAATTGTTTTCAGTTCGGATGGTCAGTCTCTTCATCTGACGATTAAAGATGATGGGAAAGGGTTTGACAAAGATACTGTCAAAGCCGGAAAAGGCTTAAAAAGCATTCAAGAGCGTGCCCAGCTTTTGGGTGCTACCTTAGAATTTGGGCTCGGCCTTGATGGAAAAGGCTCCGGGATTGAGTTGAAAATACCTGCTAAATCTTGATCAATCCAAGCTGCAAGGCTTCAAATATCGCTTCACTTTTGGAATGCACACTGAGTTTGGAGTAGATGTTTTTAACATGGTCATTGACCGTATGGACCGAAACACTCATCATCTCCGCCGTTTCTTTATAAGACAAGCCTTTGGCGAAATAGGTCAGCACTTCTCTTTCTTTGACTGTCAGCCCATGATCGAGCGTCGGTGCTGTTTCATTGCCGCCGCCTAACAAACTTAGAAGGTGAGTTGCCGCCTCAGGGCTAATCGGATTGGCGCCTCTGATAGTTTGCTCAATACTGCGCATAATCATACTCTCAGAGCTATCCTTAAGAAGATATCCATGCGCCCCGGCTTCTAGCGCGGTGATCACGCTCGTACGGTCACCCAAAATGGTGAGAACAAGACACTTTGTTTTAGATGAAGCCGTTACGTGACGGATAAACTCCACGCCGCTGCCATCCGGTAATTGCAAATCCACCAGACAAAGATCCGGCGTCAGGCCGACATCGATATGAGCCTTGGCAGCAGAAACACTTTCTTCTGTAAACATAACCTCGAGCCTATCTGACTGATTGGCAACATATTGAACATAAGCCTGCATATCGGGATCATCCTCCAAAACGCCGATACGAATGCGTTTACTCACTTTTTGCTTCCAATGCGGCAACATCGTCATAATCTATACGCTGCGCCCAGCAATTCATATGTGGACTGTCTTTGAAATGGACCCAATATTCATCATATTCTTCCGGGTATTCGCCATAACCAACAAGAGCGCCCATCCAGCTCCCATCTTTGCTATTGACGCTGCGATATTCCTGACCAAATAGGGTGCCGCAATAAGCATCGACCTCATCTTCGGTCTTAAAAGTATTACCGGCAACGGCGTCAGTAAATTTGATGTAACCACCAGACCAGATTCCATCAGTAGTGCTTGAAACAATATTAGGGGCCGCCAAATTTTGGTCATTTATGCAGGGTATCGGCCTTAACTCGGTGCAATAAACATCACCATCATAAGCACCCCCAGTGCTATACATATTCACAAACCCCGTCCCAAAATTCAGTGTCGAAGCCTTGCCCGAATAATGATATTTGTAAAACACAGCACCTTTGTGATCGGCCGGCTCTAGACAAAGCGCAAATCCTATAAAATCAACAATTGTATCATCGCTGATATGGACTTCGAAAACGCGATTATTATTTCGCCTAATGGCATCAAGAATAGATAAATGAGAAAATCCCGAATTTACCCACCCCTCTTTACCTTGTTTTTCATAGATTACAATTTTCGGAACATCCAAACTCGACCAGACATAGCCATCTGCCTGCTGCCAGGTTTCAAGAAGAGTAGATATGTCACTGCCATGGTTGTCATTGCCCAAATGACGGTTGGTTTTATCAGCATAACCCAAAACAATGCGGTCATTTTTAAGACGCGAGCGTTCTTCAAGACCGATGGTCATTATGCCATGATACGTTCGGGCTGGAATTTTAAATGCGTCCGAAAAATACTTGTTTTGCGAGGGATCGTCGTAAGAGCGTGTAAACGGAGTGCCTGCTTTTTCCAGATAAGCCTTAGCACTTTTCGACAATGTGGTCGGTTCATCACCTGCCGGATTATAACCGTCCTCAATTCCCCCCATAATAACCTGCTTGGTTTCCCCGGCGCGGCACCGATATTTCTCAAGGCGATCTGTTGCGCTGATGAATTGGGATTCTGATGCCACCGCCTCCGGCGTTTCGGCTTCTACAAACCCACCTAAATAGGCCACACTGAGAAACCCGGCTAACCCCAAAAGAAAGCCGAAAAGAAGGCAAAATAATACCAGTGATATACTATGCCGTCCCAATTGTTCCCCGTAGCTTGACTAAACTATATCATAACTTTGCGTTATTAGCGCTACGGAAAATCGTGGACTGTGATATTTGTCACAGACTTAGTGATTCAATATATTGGCGCAAACTCGGAAATGACGCTATGAGGCGTCATGGCAACACCACATGAGATTATCGGCGAAGAATGGTTTGAGCGCGCATCGGAGCTGGCTGACTGGGCCATGGAGAAACTGGTCAACCGCAAGGATGTCTGGGGGCAATATTCTGTTTTAACGCCCGCGGAAAGACGAAGAGAAGGCAAAGCCTATAAGGCCATGACTTTACCCCGTAAAGAAATGCGCGGCGAAGATATGGTGACCATCGACAAGCTGACCCGCCATTTTTCCAGCCGTCATCACAGGAAACCACAAATCATCGGCCTTCATGCAAAATCCAAAGAGAGTACATCAAAATGGTTTGGCATCGACATCGACATGCATGACGAAACCAAAACCAACGCAGAAGACCACGCCAGACGGAATCTGAACGCGGCGCTAAACTGGTGGAAGGAGCTGCAGCAAAAGGGATATGATCCGCTCTTATTCAATACCAATAATCTTGGTGGTTATCACATCTGGGTTTTGTTTGAAAATCCCGCCCCCACCATCGACGTTTATGCGATGGTTAAAGGTATTGCCGAAACCTGGGAAGAAAATAATCTCGACGAAGAGCCCGAGACCTTTCCCAAAAAGGTCAAAGCGGAGTCTATAGGCTCTTGGTTTAAACTTCCGGGTCTACATCACACGCGCTATCATTATGTTTCGCTTTGGAGCGGCGATGAGTGGCTGGACGATCCCTGGCTTACAGGACATGCTGCCATTGATGTCATGCTCGAAGCCCGAGGCGGGCCTCCGCCGCCGCGCGTGGATGTTGATGACAGAGACATGGCCGAATTATTACAACGGGGCCGCAAAAGCTGGATGTCGATCGCCGCGTCTGAACGCAAGTTTAAGCGGGCCGGTCGCGCCAAGGTTTGTATCGACCTTGATGGTGTTCTCGCCTTGCGCGTTACCTCCGGTAAGAACACGGATATCGGCCCTCCAATTGATGGCGCCGTTGAATTCACCCGCGAGATCAACGATTACGCTGACATCACTATTTTGACGTCCCGAATGTCCGGTCTCTCTGGCCCCAAAGCCGACGAAATGAAAGACAAAATAGAGAGCTGGCTACGGCGTCACCAGATTGAGTTTGACACGGTTTGGGACGGCCCCGGCAAGCCGCCATCTCATGCCTATATCGATGACAAAGGCGTCTCTTGCCGCCCCGAATATGATGGGCCGAAGGCATTTACACAGGCACTCGACCTCGTTGAGAAATTGTGTGAATAATCGGTTTCGAAACCGCGATAGTTTTACTCGTGTAGACACTGCATAATTTTTTACTGAGCCGTTGTGCTCGCCCGTGCCACTCTGATAAAAGACCTACGGACGTCAGGGGGGAAAATGGCTCGCAAACTTGAATTCATTTATGGCAATGAAGCCTTCACGGTTGAGATCAATAAGATTGACCGAACCAAAATTTATGGCCGCGTCGTTACGCAAACCTTTGACGCCCATGACAAGCGCTGTGATCTGGCGACCCTCGCGCGCGACGGTCGGACCATTATTCCCATGGGGGGGACCGCCTCAGGATATGTAAACCCTGAAGGCATCTGGATAGAGCGCGATGAGCTTGTCCCAATTGACCGAGACGGCAATGCCATTAAAGAAGTCCCGTCAAGTTTCTCAGCCCCGACAAATCTGACGGAAGAAGTCACGATTGAAGAATTTCTCGATCACCCGATCCGCCTATCCTATCATTTATCGTCGGATGCCTTGACGGATGCGCTAGCGGCTAAACTCAAAGCCGGGACCATATTCAAATTTCCATTTTCCTATCGCGGCGGAATTTATTACGATCCAGCATTTTTGATGACCGATTTAGATGGCGAGCTCTGGATGCTGATCGGCCATACATCCGATATTGAATTTGTGGGTTATGAACAGGCCGCCATCTGCGCGGCCCGGGCCCAGGAACTCGGCGACGATGATAGCGGTGATCGCGATTCATTCGACTTTGATATGTTGTAAGTATGATTTCAGACGAAGAATTAGAACTCATTGAGATGCGTGCCAATAGAGCCCGACCTGGCCCTTGGAAGTCGTATATAGAAGGCCGCGACCATACATCTGGAAGCGACTTCATTATGATCGCGGTTAATGATGGAAAGCAATATGATGACTTGGAAATGACCGGTTACACTCATGCCGATCAAGATTTTATTGCATCAGCGCGTCAAGACGTGCCTACACTCATTGCTGAAGTGCGTAGATTGAAAGCCTTGTTGGACGATTCTAATGCCTAATATCAACCTCTCAGATGCCAAACTTCGCGATGCCGTTGTCAAAGCCGAGTCGACCCGCAATAGCCGCACAGTGTTTTATAAAGGCCCCAAAGGCCTGCCCGCCTATACCCGCAAAATCCTGAAAGGCGCGGTGCATCAGGATTATGAGAGCATGCTGGAAAAATACGGGACAAACGAAGCGCTCGCCAAGGCTCTGGTCGAAGGCGACCCGGAAATCGATTTTGAACGCGACGGCATGTTCCTTTGGGATCTATCCCGGGTTTATATCAACCCCAAGGAAGAGCTGGTTTACCGCATCCGTCAGGAAGAAATCGTCTATAATGTAGACGGCTCCGAGCGCGAGCGCCGCGAGCAAAGACGGCTAGAGGCCAATGTGGACGCGGAAATTCCGCTAAGCTGGACCGGAAAAATGATCCCGAAAGCCGAGGCCATCCGTAAATTCGTGTTCAAAACCAAACTCCAGATCGTCCACATTAACGGCCTGACCTATGACTTCCTCTTTGAGATGGCCAAGGAACTCCATGAAAGCGGCTCGCTCATGATCCTCGGTGCCGGGGCCCATGGCCGCGACCCGCTGATTTTTCGCTCCCGCTCCGTTCCTTATCGCGGCTTTTTGGAGGGACGCGTCGACGGTGAAAAATACATCCTCCTCCTACATCTGTCTAATCAAGAGATGAAACTACCGGACGGGCTGGCGGAGAAAAGTACATAATGCCTCTTTACAATGAAGAAAATATGCGCGCGCTTTTTGGCGGATACCGGGTCGGGACAGCGGATGATCTGGATAGTCCGGATTATTTGCGGATTGTTAGGACCAGGCGGCGTCAGCTCGGGCAGATGACTATCGCGCTGGATACGGAAACCGCCAAGCGGCGCATACCGGATAGCGTCTATCAGATCAGCCGTAAATATGACGGTGAGTTCACCATGCTTATCTACAAAGAGGGTGAATGCTGTATCCTCAATCCGGGCAAAACGGTACGCGCCGGCGCGCCCTTTATGGCCGAGGCGGCAGAGCTTCTCAAAAAGGCGGGGGTCAAATTCGCGCTGATCGGTGGAGAGTTTTATGTTCGCCGAACAGAGGACCATAAAAAGCGCGATGGCAAAGCCACACGCGTCCATGATATTGTCCGGATTGGCCGCAAACCGACCAGCGAGGACGAACTGAATCAGCTCTGTTTCGCGGCCTTTAATATTTACGATCTGGACGGGCAAGATCTGTCCATGACCTATGACCACGCGCTAGAGAAAATGCGCGAATTGTTTGAAGGCGGCGATCGGGTTCATCCGGTTGATACTGTAACTGGCGAGAATTCCAAAGCTGTCCTGAAGCAATTCCACGAATGGGTAACGGAACAAGGCGAAGAAGGGGTTGTGGCGCGTTCTGAAACTGCCGGAATGTTCAAGGTCAAACCCAAGCATAATATTGACCTGGCCGTTATTGGCTTTACTGAAAGCACGGATGACCGCGAAGGCATGCTCCATGATATGCTGCTGGCGATCGTGCGCGAAGACGGCACCTATCAAATCGTCTCCCGGGTTGGCGGCGGATTTTCCGATGATCAGCGCCGTGAAATTCTGTCCAAGCTTAAGGAACGCGTCGTCGAGTCAGACTTCCACGAAGTGAACTCAGCCCGCGTCGCTTACCAAATGGTCGAGCCCGGCCTAGTGATAGAGCTGCAATGTCTGGACATGGTTTCCATGACCTCGCGCGGTAATCCGATTGATAAAATGGTGCTAGCCTGGAACGCCGACGAAGCGCGCTGGGAAGGCCTGCGGCGGCTCCCGCTTTGCTCAATCATTTCACCGCAATTTGTTCGCTTCCGGGATGACAAAAAAGCCGACAAAGATGATGTCCGCCTCTCGCAGCTGACCGATATCGTCAACATCCCGGATATTGACCGGGTGGCCGAAGAGATCAAATTACCCATATCCGAAATCGTCAAACGCGCCGTTGCCACTAAAGAATTGCGAGGCGGGCAAATGGTCCGTAAACTCGTCGCGTGGAAAACAAACAAGGAAGAGGCTTCCAAAGACTTCCCCGCTTATGTCCTGCAACTCACGGATTTTAGTGAAAACCGCAAAGACCCCCTCCAATATGAAATGCGGGTCAGCTCATCCAAGGAACAGATATTAGCCTTCTTTGAAGAGTGGGAAGGGAAGTATTTTAAAAAGGGATGGGCGCGAGTCAATTGACTGGAATGAGAAGCTTTCTGTTTAGGTAACAAATAAGGCCACTGGGTAATCGATTGTGAAGTCCGATACAGGAAAATTTCACTGCAGATATCTGTAGTTTACTAACCTGCATATTTTCGTAGGCGTCAGCCCATCGACCCAAACAAATTATTTTATCGGCGTAATACTGAAAGTGCGTGGTTCCATTCCAGAAAGGTTTTGTACTGCTTTTAGCGTGCCGTCGTCTTGGGGCGTAATGATCGTATTGAAGGCGCGGAAATGCAGGCCATTTTCGGTCGGCGTAAGATAGAAATCCCAATCGCTGCCGCGGGCGGGCATAGTTAGCATTAAGCCAGACCCTGTTCCATCACGCTTAATCTCAATCTCACCAAAGCCTGGATAGTTAAACCGCCCAGTCATTTTAGTGTGAATTTCACCCTTTTTAACCCAATCAGGTCTTTGAGGCGGTTGCTCTGCATCCTCAAGTAAAACCAGATCAATAAGTATGGGCTCTATGTTGATAAGCGTGTGATTAAACAAATTGGAAACATAGGAAATACTGAGATCCTTTTCCGGCCAATAGATCGTCCCTGCAGCATAACCTGGCAAGCTTCCCTGTACCCAAATATAATTTGTACCATGCCTATCCCCAACGTTTACCGATCCGAATCGGACATTTTCATTCAAAAATTCTGGATATTTTCCACGGCCAATAATCCTGCCCCATTTTGCAAGGTCTTCGATGGACGTTACCAGACCGGCGCTCCCGAGCTCCGTAACAGTCGTGTCTCGTTGCATGACGCCAAAGGGATCAGGACCGGGCGCGTATGGTTGAGCTCCTTTCGGATGAGAAGCCGCTCCTTCCCTATCTATGAGACTATTTTTCAATCCAAGGGGCAAAAATAGTTTTTGAGTGGCCAGTTTTTCATAAGATGAGCCAGTCGCATTTTCGGCTATTTCGGCCAATATAGCAAAACCTACATTGGAATATTGATAATCCCCCATGTCACTTAGCTGGTCAGGATGACTTGCGATCCACTTGGATACACCATTGTTTTGCAACTCCACGCCTGTATTCGGTGGCAGCATCCGGGGTAGGCCCGCTCGATGGGTCAGAATATCCCGAAGCGTAAAATCGAACGGTTCTAATTCACTGACATATTTCGAGGCCTTTGCATCAAGATTCAAAGTTTCTGTTTTAACCAGCTCCAAAATGAGGGCTGCCGTGATGCCTTTAGTCACTGACCCAGTACCAAATCGTGTTTGAGCTGTAATCGCGGATTTTTGGCTCCAATCCGCATAACCATAGGTGTGCTCGAACATGAGTACACCTGCGTCTTCAACCCTTATGATTCCAGAAAACTCCGATTGTTCAGCGAGCCGCGAATAATATCCATCGATGCGTTTTGACATAGCCTGATAGGGCGCATCCAGATCCACAGCTCGTTCGGATTTACAGCCCGATAATATCAGGGCCAAAGAAAAACAGATTATAACAAATAGGCGGTTGATCATAGGCTAACTCCATCGACAAGCTATCATTAAATTTATCGTTTATCAATAAATTTATTTTGGATTAAATTGAATTTGACCAAGATACCGACGTTCAATAACCTAAAAAAATGAGACTCCTATCCTGGAACATTCTTCAAGGCGGCGGACGGCGAGCCGATGGCATCGCTAAGGTTCTACTCGACCATGCGCCAGATATCATCACCTTGCAGGAATATCGAGATCAGACCGATAAGCGCGGCGGAGCCG
>JAHDDC010000086.1 GCA_020629545.1 Hellea sp. | reverse complement strand
CATTAGGATCAGCGCCGGAAGCCGGGATCTGAAACTCCACCGCAATCCATGTGGATCCCCAGATAAGGACCGTCAGGAGGTAGAGGGTTAGGTTGTTGAGTTTCATGGGGGAGGTGTTAGGGGGATTGGCGCGGGAATGGAATGGGCGTTTTAAAATTTAAATTGAAACATTCTTCCACTTACCGCATTATGAAAGAATGGCTTACTGGTGGGTCAATCATAAACAAACTTTCAAAGAAGAAATCAATGGCGGTTTCATCTGGGCGCCATTTTTCGAGAGGAATGGAAGCCGCAGCCAGTTTTATGACAATCTGAAACGGGTTAAACCGGGCGAATTGATTTATTCATATGCCTACAAAAAAATCTCATATGTTGGCGTTATTCAATCTCGCGCTATTCCTTTTCCTAAACCAGCTGTCTTTAAAGGAACGGAAAACCCTTGGTCGGAACAGGGCCGCATGGTGCCTGTTGATTGGATGGAAGTTCCGCGTCCGCTTACGGTCTCGGAAGCTATACCAATTTTGGGAAAGCTATTTCCACAAAAATATTCACCATTCAATCCTATTCAAAACAGAGGCAATCAAAAAGCATATTTAGCGGAAATATCTAAAGAATTGTTCGATAAAGTTGCTTCACTTACACAGTCATCGATGTTCTATTTTCAACAGCCAAACGAAGATGCTTCCGACCTTAAAGAACTTCAAAGTAAGTTTATCGATTTCTCTATGGAAGACAATAATTTGGACCAAACTGAAGACAACAAGAAAAGCAAAGCTCGGAAAGGACAAGCAAAATTCAAGGCGAATTTGAAGAAAGTTGAGTCTATGTGCCGAATAACAAAAGTGAGAAATCCAGAGTTATTGATCGCAAGTCACATTAAACCTTGGCGTTGTTGTGAAACGGCGACGGAAAGACTAGATGGTAACAACGGTTTTCTGTTCACACCCGACGCCGACAAACTTTTCGATAAGGGTTTTTTCACTATTGATGAGGATCGACAGATCAAAATCTCGAATGACGCACCTATAACCGACCTCGAAAAATTAGGTCTTGGTTCACTACAAAATATTGACGTTGGAACATTAAACGAAGCTCAATGGAACTATCTTAAATTTCATCGCGAAGTGGTCTTTATCGAAACTTGACTCTACTCTACAGCACGCCTTATACTTTAAGGCGAGTCTTTAGGTAGATTTATCGTCGCGTATCGCGACGTATGATAACAATGCGCAAACGTCTGTTTTCGCGGGACTGTAGAAATATAAAGCGTTTCAGCGAATCTGCTTACAACGCTCCGGATAGGAGTACCTAAAGACTCATTTTATGTCTCAAGTTTCTAAAATGGCACTGTTGAAAGACGCTAGGACTTTTAGCGATTTAGCAGGGATTCTCGAAGAAAATGCATCAGATCTGAACGCAGTCCTAAACAATCATCATGGGCCTAGTTATACAGAATTTAAGATACCAAAGAAAAACGGAGGCTTTCGGAATATTGCAGCTCCATCCAGGAACTTAAAAAGTATCCAGCAGAAATTAAACAAAGTTTTGACCGAATGTTTAATTAGTATAGAAAATGACAATCTTGGGAGAAAAAAGGTTAGTCATGGTTTTTTCACCGACAGGGGAATTATTTCAAACGCATTACCTCATGTAGGGCATCGTTATGTATTAAATTTGGGGAATTATATACGAAACTAGACAGACGGGAAAATCCTGATGTTTAGGGCGCTAATTCTTATTATTTTCGTCCAGTGTTCCAATCTTTTGCATTTTGGGGTCAATAATCACACCATTCGCATTGTTGAGAACATGTATGAAGTCAGTCATCCCGGGGATGACCTCAATCATAATCTGAACATATTGAATTTCCTTTGTGTGGATAGTTCTGTAAGTTGCTTGCGCATAAAGAAACCATCTCAACTCCCTTCGGAACCAACGGTTCATTTCATCATCAAATATCAATTTTTCCGCTGTGTGAATAGCCTTCTGGGGGCCAATCATCATTGTGGCATTGTATTCTATTCTATCTTCAAGGTTGGTGAAACTGGATGGGGGCTCCCCTTCACCTTTCCAACCCCTGTGGAACATTTCGACCTCAATGGCAGGGGAATTGCCAGTGTTAACGAAGCCAATATTGGTAGCAATACCTTGTTGAAATTGGGAGGCAGACCCGTCTTTTTCTTTAATCTCCCCTCCCGAGATTATGTTATTAACCCCTTCCGTCATAACGAGCCAAGCTCGGTTACTTGCAAGAGTATCTCTGGCAGCCTTCACAGAATCTCGCCCAGCTTTCCAAGCGCCCCAAGCAAACCAAGTAGCCAGACCAGCCAAAAGCAGAGTGAAGAAACTAAAAACTGCTTGGACAATGGCAATGATATTAGCGTTTTTGGAGATTTGGTCAGAACTGCTAAGAGCAGGAATTTCCTTCCCTTCCATATCGCTGACGGTGGGCGCGCTATCTTGATTTGCTTGATCTATATCAGTTTGTTCTTCCTTGTGACTTTCTTCTGCTGGCCTCTCATTTTGTTCGGTAATGACGGGCAAAGGCGTTTCGGTTGGTTCGGTATTATCTTGTGCGTAGGCCTCTGGTTGTCCCAAACCCAATATAATGAGGAAAAATGTAAATATGAAATGCTTCATGAAATGGTATATAGCATATTTTTCGAAGAAAACTAGACGAGTTTTCTTGCATTGTTTGTCTATTTATGGCATAAAAATAGACAAGAAAGTTAGGTAGAATATGTCAAAGCAAACACATCAAGCACCGGGCCGCGCAGACCGTGACGGGATTAGCGTTATTGAGCTTTTCAAGATGTTTCCTGATGATACAGCGGCGCGTAAATGGATGGAAAAGTCACGTTGGGGCGGTGAGCGCCATTGTCCACATTGTGGGTCTCTCAAGACGAAAACCGTCCCAAATGAGAACCCTATGCCGTATCACTGTGGCGATTGTCGTAAGTATTTCAGCGTCAAGACTGGCACTGTCATGCAATCGTCTAAAATCGGTCTGCAAAAGTGGGTTATCGCTATGTACCTGCTATCTACCAACCTAAAGGGGGTTTCATCCATGAAACTACACCGTGACCTTGGCGTGACACAGAAAACGGCTTGGTTCATGGCGCAGAAAATCCGTCAGGGATGGTTAGGCGGTAGCGACAATGACAAAATGGACGGGCCTGTTGAGGTTGATGAGACCTATATTGGTGGCCGTGAAAGCAACAAGCATAGCCATAAGCGCCAGAAGGCAGGTCGCGGCGCTGTCGGGAAGGCTGCTGTCATTGGTGCAAAAGACCGTGACGGTGAAATTCGCGTAAAGCATATCGCCAGAACGAACCGTGATGAGCTTCACGGATTTATTCAGGATAATGTCGAGACTGGCTCAACTGTCTACACGGATGAGTTTCGCGCCTATAACGGCCTATCTGCCTCATATGAGCATTTGACGGTCAAGCACAGCGTGGGTGAGTACGTAAACGGGATGGCTCACACAAACGGAATTGAAAGCTTCTGGGCGACTTTAAAGCGCGGGTATAAGGGAACATACCACAAAATGAGCGCCAAGCACCTAAGCCGCTACATCACGGAATTTGCAGGTCGCCATAATGTGCGCGACTATGACACAATCATTCAAATGGAAATGCTCGCCAAAGGCTTTATCGGCAAGCGCTTACGTTACAACGACTTGATTTCGGAATAAGCTTATGGAAACCAGACCCGATAAAAAACCAGATAAACGGCCTCGCGGGCGTCCGATCAAGAATGAAATTGAGACGATACCCGATACCGCAGAGAATATAGCGAAAGCAATATTCAGGGATGCGGATAAGCGCATCGTGTTTAAAAAGAAAAACAAATAGATAGCCCGCTTCACGCGGGTTTTATCAGGTTGGATTGTCTAGTTTCGTATATAATTCCCTAAATTTGGATCTCGAGAATTTTTTTGGGACTATAAATTTCGGTCGTGTTCGCGGATACTTCCTGAAGGATAAAAATTTCGAACTAGATCCAAAAATTGCAACCTGGATAAGTCAGTTAGTTTGTTACAACAATCAACTTCCACAAGGTAGTCCCTGCTCCCCCGTTGTATCCAATTTAGTAGGCCATATTCTTGACGTTAGATTGGTCCGATTAGCCAAACTAAATAAAGTTTTTTATACCAGATATGCCGACGATATAACTTTTTCGACCAATCTGCTTAAATTTCCGAGGAAGGTAGCTTACCAAGATCCAAAAGATTCTGGAAAATGGGTTTTAGCTAATACCCTTACGGAAGAAATCCGGCGCGCCGGATTTCAAATAAATAGTAATAAAACAAGAATGCAAATAGCTGGATCGCGACAGGAGACAACTGGGCTCGTAGTAAACTCAAAAGTCAATATTTCTCAGAAAAAGTATCGACAGGTAAGGAGTATGTGTCACCGATTGTTTCAAGAAGGGGAGTTTTTTATAAAAGTTGGAGACCAATTAGAAAGACAAACGGATTTGAGAATTCTTGAGGGTCAACTTGGGCATATCAGATATGTAAGAGGCCGTTTTGATTTGCCTGAAGAAATCCGCAAGGAACTTGGGTATACTACTCCGGAGGGCATTGCTAAACTTTATGCCAGGCTTTTATTTTATAAGTTTTTTGTGGCCCCAGAAATTCCGATAATTGTCACGGAAGGCAAGACGGATATTTCATATCTTAAATCTGCTATAAAAAATCTTTTCAGTGATTATCCTCAATTGGCCCGAAAAGACGATAACAAAATCAAGCTAAATGTGTCTTTCGTGAACCCAACTTCAACTGTCACCGAATTTTTGAAGATTGGAATAAGTTCATCACATCTCATTCCTTTTCTGAAAAAATTCAAACGCAATAGGCTAAGATATCATCCACCCAAAAACCCCATGCCGATAATTCTTTTAGTCGATAATGATAGTGGATTTCGTAGTATCGAAAAAACACTAATCGCAAACTATGGATTAGATAAATCCTTTAAGTACAATGCCGTCAAAGATTGGGAAAGAATGCATGAGAATCTATACTTATTAAAAACTCCAATAGTTGGAGAAAAGCTTCATACTAGGATGGAAGACCTATTTAGCGATCGTATAAAAATGCTTAAACTAGGAAATAAGAACTTCGACCCTGATAAAAAACATGGTGACGAAACTACTTTTACAAAACATATGTTTGCGGAATACGTGGTAAAAAGGCGATCAAGAAGTTCTGACTTTCCTGGGTTCCACAAATTGCTTGCTAGCATAAATGAAATCATTGCCGATTATCAATCTATTCGCTTAGATTCCCGAAAATCGGTGACGGCCCCAAGCCAAAGTCCTTCATCGCGTCTTTGATTCAGGCATTTCCAAAACTTCCGCTTCGCCGACGATTCGTGTTTCCCAAAGATAAAACTTTCCTGAATCTTTGAATTCCGGCACCGCTTCGTCCGGGTTCAGGAATACATAACCAACTTCACGGGTTTCTTCGGGACTCATTGTATCGTTGCCCAGTTGCGGCCATCCACTGAACCCAGGGTTTGTTTGCTCTTTGTCTGAAAAACAGGGGCAACCAAATCCTGCGAAAATAGACTTTGTCTTACCGTCTTCATCAGTTGAATAAAGCGTCAACCGCACCCAAAGGTCGGGCGCCTTGGCGTTTATGGCGTCTGAACGTGTCAGCTGATTTCCCGCATCAACGCCTAAGCGTCCGTGAGACCATTGAGCAAGCTAAATGCTATTTGGATGGCCAGAGCGACTATGGCTATTACGACGATGGCGACAATGGCGGCTGTGGTTTTGCGGGTCTTGGGCGTTGGGCGACCGTCTTCCATTAGCTAAATTCTTTCATCGCATCCTTCAGCACCGCATTGCCCGGATTGAGCTCCTCATAGGGGAATGTATTGAGCGGCCGGCTCGGCAGCTTGTTCCGTGTGGCCATGTCGGGTGTGGTCTCGTCGATATAGATGAGCCCGGTGAGGATTTCGTCGGTTTCCTGGCTCTCGAGGACTTTGGCAAAGGCGCTGGCGCGGTCTGTGGGGTCATAGCCGCAGTCGAGCTTGCGCAGATTGATGATGCCGCCGTCATGGAGCTCGATGGGCATGGATTTGCCGTCTTCATATTCGGCGCGGATTTCGGCGCTGGGCGGGACGTAATCGGCGTGCACGGCCTTGTGGTAATATTTGAACGTATGGGCGTAGGATTTGGTGGAGCCTTTGTGGTCATTAAAACTGACGCAAGGGGAGATGACATCGATGAGGGCGAAGCCTTTATGTTTGAGCCCGGCCTTGATCAGGGAGACGAGCTGTGCCTTGTCGCCGCTAAAGCTGCGCGCCACAAAGGTCGCCCCGACCGATAGAGCCAGCGCGCACGGGTCGATGGGTTTCATGACGTTGACGTCGCCTTTTTTGCTGACCGAGCCTACGTCTGCGGCGGCCGAGAACTGCCCTTTGGTCAGGCCGTAAACGCCGTTATTTTCCAGCATATAGAGCATGTTGATATTGCGGCGCATGGCGTGGACGAGCTGCCCCGCGCCAATAGAGAGACTGTCGCCATCGCCGGAGACGCCGATATAGGTCATGTGCGGATTGCCGGCCATGGCGCCTGTGGCCACGCTCGGCATGCGGCCATGGACCGTGTTATTGCCGTGGGCCTCTTTCATGAAATAAGAGGTGGTCTTGGAGGAGCAGCCAATGCCGGAGACTTTCACGGCCGTGTGGGGCTCGATGGAGAGCTCAAAAAAGGCCGTGGCCATGGCGGCGGTGACACTATCATGGCCGCAGCCCGCACAGAGGGTGGACATGACGCCGTCATAATCCGCCCGGATCAGGCCGATATCATTGGTCTTTTGATGGGGCAGACGGATTTTGGGTTTGGTGAAGGATGGCATTAGGCACTCTTCCTTTGAGCGAGTTGTTCGCGGATAGTGTTCATGACGAATTTATAGGACAGCGGTTCGCCGCCATAATGGAGGACTGAGACGAGCTGTTTTTTCTCGACGGAGGTTTCATTCACCAAGAGCATTTTGAGCTGCGCGTCGCGGTTCTGCTCGACCACGTATATGGTGTCATGTTCCTTGAAGAAATCCTCGACCGGGTCAGAGAATGGGAAAGCGCGGATGCGGAGGTAATCCACATGAATGCCTTCTTTGGCCAGGCGTTCCTGCGCCTCAATAACGGCCGGGTCGGAACTGCCGATCGCGATGATACCGGCAGAAGGTTTTTTAGAAGCTTTACGGAGCACAGGCTGCGGGACCACGGGCTTGGCCCCTTCCCATTTGCGGATAAGGCGGTCAACGACCTCTAGGTATTCCTCGGAATCCTCGGTATATTTGCCCCATTTATTATGGCCGGAGCCGCGGGTGAAAAACGCGCCTTTGGTCGGGTGGGTGCCGGGCAGTGTGCGGTGCGGAATACCGTCACCGTCATGATCAAACCAGCGGTAAAATTCATAGCCTTCTTTGTCCAGATCCTCGCGGGTCAGGACTTTGCCGCGATCGGGCACGTAATTATCATCCCATTCGAGCTCATCCACCATCCAGTCATTCATCCCCAGATCCAGGTCAGACAAGAAGAAGACCGGCGTTTGGAACCGCTCGGCCAGATCGAGCGAGGTCGCCGCCATTTCAAAACATTCTTTGGGGTCGGCCGGATAGAGTACGATGTGTTTGGTGTCGCCGTGGGAGCAATAGGCCGTGGTCATGATATCGCATTGCTGGGTGCGGGTCGGCATGCCTGTGGACGGGCCCACGCGCTGAATGTCAAAAAATGTGGCCGGGGTTTCGGAGTAATAGGAAAAGCCGATAAACTCATTCATCAGGGAAATGCCCGCGCCGGATGTGGGCGTAAAGGCCCGCGCGCCCATCCAGCCCGCACCAATGGTGAGGCCCGCCGCGGCCAGTTCATCCTCGGCTTGGATGATGCAGAATTTGTGCTCGCCTGTTTCCGGATCAACCCTCAGTTTGGAGCAATATTTCTGGAAGCTATCCATCAGGCTCGTGGACGGCGTGATCGGGTACCAAGCACCCACCGTGGCCCCGCCGTAAACACAGCCCAGACCGGCGGCCGTATTGCCGTCAATCATCACCTTGCCTTTGGTTTTATCCATGGTCTCGAGGGTGAAAGGCAACGGGTGATCAATGTTCTCTTTGACGTAATCAATGCCCAGCTGAAGCGCCTGCATATTGGAGGGGATCAGCTTTTGCTTGGCCGCGAACATGTCATTGACCATGCCCTCGACCACATCCATATCCAAATTAATCAGCGCCGCCACAGCGCCCACATAGGCCATGTTCTTCATCAGGATACGCGAACGGGCGACCTGAAACGTCTCATTGACCATCTTCGAAAACGGCACGCCGATGACGGTGATGTCGTCGCGCTGTAACATATGCGGGCGCGGCCATGTGCTATCATAGAGGAGGTAACCGCCCGGCGTCACACAGGCCAGATCTTTGGCATAGGTTTCCGCGTTCATGGCGATCATCAAATGGATATCGCCCGAGCGCCCCATATAGCCATCGCCGGAGACCCGGATTTCATACCAGGTGGGCAGGCCTTGAATATTAGACGGGAAGACGTTTTTGCCGATGACCGGAATGCCCATGCGGAAGATGGCTTTCATCAGCAGGCCATTGGCCGAAGCCGAGCCTGTGCCGTTCACATTGCCAAC
>JAHDDC010000085.1 GCA_020629545.1 Hellea sp. | reverse complement strand
GAGAAAATAGCAATTTCAAAGACGACTTAATTTCTATTCAGCGGCTTACTTTGGGAGTTTAGGATACTCACTAACGTCCGCTTTGCCCCCTTTGGAGAAGACGGGTCGATCCCCATTGCGGACATTAAACATAACTGTTATTTTTCTTGCGTCGGAACAGACGTCCGTCAATTATCATCAGCCCCAGAATTATGAAAAGAATGCCCAGCATTTGGGTCGATGTAATTATTTCGCCCAAAAGTAATGTGCCTAATATAATCGCGGTAACAGGATTGAGAAAGGTCACCAGCGAAGCATTGGTAGCGCCAGCTGAATCGATCAGTTTGAAATACAGAATATAGGACATAACCGTTCCCAGCATCGTAATGCCTATCAGGGCGTAAAAAGTCTCCACGGGCGGCATGGACAATGTCCAAGGTTGTTCGACGATGAGCGCGACAGGCAATAGCATAAGAGCGGCCATCGTCACTTGTCCAGTGGCGATCATGATCGGGGATAAACCCCATTCTTTAAACCGGCGGGCATAGACGCTTGAAACCGCGTAGAGAAAGGTTGCCAAGAGTGCAGACAGCTGGCCTAAAACGGACATTGTGCCGGATTGCAGATTAGGCCCGATGAGGATCGCGGTACCGATAATTCCGATGGGAACGCCCAGCAATTTAAACCGATTCATTTTCTCATCGCTCAGAAAGAGCGCGGCGAGGATGACGGTGAAGAACGGCATCGTGGCATTGAGCACTGCCGCCATTGAGGAAGCAATATAGTTTTGTGCCCATACAAATAGCGTGAATGGGACGGCATTATTTATAAAGGCCAAAATGAACAGGGATCGCCACTGTTTAAACGAGCCAGGTTTTTTGAGCTTCATTAGAAACACAACGCCCCATAGCACCAGCGAAGCCAGAATGACCCGGATCGTAACAATCGTCAGGGGTGGCAAGTGACGGATTAGGATTTCGATGAAGTAATAGGACGTCCCAAAACAAAAGGCTGTCCCGAGCAAGGTCATAACGTCGACCACACTCATTTTTTGATTAATAGACTGAGTTGTCATGATCTGGCTTTCAAAGCAATTTCAGAAGGTCTTGAATGGCAGGTAGCGCCGCTGCGCCCAGCTCCATGGCAGATTGCGCAGTCCAGCCATCCGGATTGTCGGGATTGGTATCGTCACGGCCAAATGGCATTTCGAGGGTAAAAGCCGGACAGCCAAATGTTTCGACGCTCCAATAGGTTTGAATAGTCAGGTCCACATCTCCGTCAGGGATGGGATAGCCATGATCTGCCTGCATAGACGTATGCGCCTGCATATAGGTTGCGAGAAATTGATCATGCAGATCGGCAAGCCTGCGAGTGAATGCGGGCGCGCCGTGACCGCCGGCAAGAAAGCAAAAGGGTATCATTTCTTCGCCGTGAATATCCAAGACGATATCGGCACCGGTCTCGCTCATTTTGGCTGAGACATGATGGACTTCTGGGCTGTGTTTAAGATCTGATACGCCCCATATTCTATTGAGATTCACACCCGCTGCATTGGTTCGAAGGTTTCCACGGCGTGATCCGTCCGGATTCATATTCGGAACAACATAAACAGTGCACTCATCCAGTAACTCGCGCGATGATGGATCTAATAATCGTTTGAGCAATCCCTCGGACCACCATTCAGCCATAACCTCACCAGGATGTTGCCGTGCCGTGATCCAGACCGTTTTCTTACCCGGTGCAGACTTTCCGATCTGATAAAGATCTATAGGCTGGCCCTCAATGCTATGTCCAACAACGCTGTGGTTGACTCGTGCATTCGCCGACAATTCTGCACGCAGGTTTTCGTGACGATCCCAAGAATAGGGCTCAAAAGACGCGAGCCAGAAGGTCTTGGATTTTGGCGAAACCGTAATGGTTAGCTTATCTCCATCATATTGTGTTTGTGTCCGCGTCCAGTGCTCGCCGTCATAGGAAAGACAGGCCTGAAAGGTCTCAAATCCATCCGCAAATGAAGCTTGTCCTGCATTCTCAATAATGAAGGTTTGTTCGGATAAATCCGTCATTTCGATTTTGAAATAAAACCACTGATAAAATTCCGAAGCATTATCGAGGCGAATATTCAGCTTGGTGGTACGGCATGATATTTCGACAACATCTATGTTCCCGCCGTCAAAATTTGCACTGATTTTCATAACCGAAGACTCCTGTTCAGGAGCTTGCATATGGCATATAATTGGAATATTATAATAGTCCAATTATATAATAAATTACTATACCAATCATGGAGTCGATATCTATGTCTGTAATGCTCCTAACGACGGAGGGCTTAAGTCTCGATCGAAATTCCAGTCAAAGTTTACGCCTGCAATTAGTCTTACAGTTTCGCGATCTAGTTCAAAGCCAGCGATTAAAACCGGGTCAACGCCTACCCTCGACCAGGCGAATGGCGCAAGAAATTGGCGTGGCCCGAAAAACTATTGTCGAGGTTTATGATCAGCTTATTGCCGAAGGTTACTGCAATGCCCGGCCCGGCGCTGGGACATTTGTGTCGGGCCTGGAAATTTCAGCGCAAATCCCGGTGCCTGATGCCTTAGGGGATAGTTGGATACCTGAACCTGAAAGAAGCTTACCTTTGTCACCTGGCCGTATGGACCCAGATCTTTTCCCCAGAACGCAATGGGCGCGTTGTGCGGCGCGCGGGCAAAAGAACTTATCTCCCGATGTCATGTTTTGCCGCCCAAACGGGGGCTATCAGAAACTGCGCGAAGGGCTCGCAGAACATGTCTGGGCTATGCGGGGCATCAAATGCGCGCCGGAACAGATCATCATCACCTCAGGGCTATCAGAATCCCTGCGTCTCATTTGCCGCTCGGTTTTGAAAAAAGACATGAACATGATTGTCGAGGACCCCGGTTACAAAACTGTCGACGAAGTCCTATATCAAAACAACATCCATCCCATACATACACCCATTGATACTGAAGGGCTCGACTATCAGGAAACGCTCGCAAGTCATTCTTCAGTGAATGCGATTTTCGTCGCCTCGACCCGGCATTACCCTATGGGGTATCAGCTAAGCGCGCGCCGCCGTCGCGGATTGATGAATTGGACAAGTATGTGTAATGGCGATGGCATAGTCATCGAAGATGATTATGACTGTGAATTTCGGTTTGAGGGCCCACGCCGCCAAGCGATTTTTGCCATGGACCAAACCCATCGAACTTTTTATCTGGGGAGCCTATCAAAGACAATTTTTCCACGCCTTAGGATCAGTTTTATGATCGCGCCAAAGTCTCAAGTCAAAGCCATCATCACCCGCCAAAACCTTGACGGCTCGAATGCTTCCGTAATAGCTCAATCGGCACTGGCAGAATTTATTTCCTTCGACGAGTATAGCAAACATTTGCGCCATATGCGCAGGATTTATATGGCACGTTACAAGTCTTTGTTTTCGGCGTTTCAATCCAAGCTAGGAGATATTATGACTCCGATCCCGGTTGATGGAGGGTTTCATTTTTCGGCATTGTTTGTGACCAAACTGCCATTTGACTCATTTGATGAAGAAATAGCAACCAAGTGCAATGAGGCGGGGGTTGGCGTTTTCCCTCTCTCAGAGTTTTCAAGCAAATCCGAATTTAAGACTCCTGGTCTGGTCATCGGGTTTGCTGGAAATCATGAGGCCGCAAATCTTGAAGCGCTCACAACCCTTGAGAATATTGTTCGCTTTTATTCAGAATACTAGTCCGCGAATTAATAATAAACACCTCGTACAAGCGGGGTCAGATTATGTCTGAACAAAGTTACGAAGTTCTTTTGCAAAAACTTTTGGGCGTTCAAGATTTGGGAAATGGCCGCAGCCTGAAAATTCGACCGTCAGAGCATGAGGAATACTCTCTTTGACATTTTCAAAGTTTGTATGGCGATGTGAATAATCCTGGTTGCCATATATCATGAGTGTAGGTTGCCGCGTGCCCAACATGTCCGCATTGGGCGAGCGCATTGCACCTTGGACAATACTGGCGAGGCAGAAGCACCCGCCTGTAGCCAAAGACTTTCGTGACAGTTTTGTAAAAGTTTCTCTATGGTCACTTGGCCGTGGTAAAGATACCGAAAACCATTTATCAGATAATTTCCCGACCGCTGCTCTACCGACTATTTGACCTACAACCGGTATGCGCAGGGGCTTAGGAATATTGTAATCGGTCCAACTTTTCATGCCTTCTACGGATGGGACCTGTCCAAGAACCAAATGACTCACACGGTCTGGAAATCTTTTTGAGAAGTTCATAGCATGTAATCCATTTACACAAGTGAAGTTTAGGATGGCTCGGTCAATCTTTAAGGCATTCATCAAATCAAGCATGGCATTCGCAGTTTCGGCAACCGTAAAACTATAACCTGCCTTGGGAAAAGAGAGCCCAGATCCCGGCATTTCAAAACAAACGACACGGAAATCGTGAGAAAGTTCTTCAATCAGTTCGAGGTGATGGGCAATGATGCAAGGCGCATCTGGGGTCATAAGAATAACAGGCTTCATGCCTCCTGTATCTAAATAGGACAAATCACCAGCGCTGGTTGAAACCATTTTATACGGCCCTGTTTTGGTATGACTCCTTCGAGGTAGAGTCAAAAGAATGTCAATGAATGTTCCGTGCATAATTTATCCGTTGGAATACCTATTAAAATTTCGGGCGCTGTTGCAAATGCCGCCTCAGTCTATTAGTTAAAAGCTGAACTATAATTAATTCAACATTGGACTAATTGCAATGCCTAAATCTTTTCGAGTTTACAATGATTTGCACCAGGCCCATACGGCTTTGTTTCGTGCTTCGGATAAAGCACTCAAAAAGCACGAAGGCATTCTGACGGCTCATCAAGTTATTCTTTTTGTTCTTTATAATCAGGACGGACTACCAATTTCTGAAATTGTCAAACATTCAGGCATGTCAAAGTCTAGGTTAACCGGGCTTATCGATACGCTTGAGGTTAAAGGTTTTATTCGCAGAGAAAGAGGCTCACAGGATGCCCGCCAACAGATAATCTTTATAAATGCCACAGGCCGCGCTATCATTGACAGAACGAAAGCCTGGGTCAATGAGATCAACGCGTCTTTATTGAAAACATTTGATAAAAACGAACAAAGCGTCATTCAGCGGTTTTTAAATGAAGCCACCGCCGAAACCGTTTCGATGATAAATAAGACTATATGACTTAAATCAATCCCGCGAGAACACCTTACAACAGGCCCAATCTAGCGCATCTTCTAGTCGGTCATTGCCCCAGAATAATTCGTCACGAATGATAAAACTGGGCGCGCCAAAAATCTTATGGGCCATCGCTGCTTCAACGTTAGCACGGAGCTGGGCGCGAATTTCCACACTATTAGCTTGCTGCAGAACAGATGCGGGGTCCAATTTCAAATTTTGGAGAATATCCCGCAAGACATCCTTACGACCGATATCCAGACCGTCAGAAAATTCAGCGGTAAATACCGCTTTGATAAACTCGGCTACCCAGTCGTTGTGCAGACCCGTTAAAGCGATCCGCGCTGCTAAAACGCTATGACGTGGAAACTGTGATATTTGATCTTGCGCAGGTCGTTTAAAATTCAGACCATATTTTTCACTTTGCCGTTCAATGTCACGCCACATATTGAGCCCTTTATTAGGGTAATGAGCAAAAGGAGAGCTCGTCCAGCCTTGAGCCTGAAAAATGGGGCCCAGTAAAAAAGGGTGCCATGTGATGTTAACACCCTTTTCTTTTGCCAGTGTTTCAATGCGCATTGCGGACAAAAATGAATAGGTACTGGCAAAATCAAACCAGAATTCAATAGCTCTTTGCATCTTATTGTCCTTGATATATTTGGGTTTGTTGTCGATAAACTGATGGCGAGCAATTCACAATTTCCTGAAACCGCCGTCGTAAAGAGCCGCTTGATGCGTATCCACAGGCTTCTGAAATGGTCTCGATAGGAAGGCCTGTTTCGGATAATAGGGATTTCGCGCGTTCAACCCGTTGCAAAGTCATCCAGTCACCGTAATTTTGACCCGTGATACGTTTGAAGTGCCTCAGAAATGTCCGCGGACTCATATTCGCCTTTCCAGCGGCTTGAGCAATTGTGCAGCGCTCGGCGATATTAATCCGTAACCAGTCCAGCAAATCGGAGAAGCGATAATGTTTATCTTGAGGCAGAAGGGGCCGGTCAACAGCTTGCGGCTGTTCGCCCGATCGCAGGGGCGAGACGACCAGGCGTTTCGCCACCGTATTTGCGATCGCTAATCCATAGTCTTCTTTCACAATATGTAAACACAGATCAATCCCCGCTGCACTGCCTGCAGATGTATAGAGATTGTTCTCTACGCAAAAAAGCGGCGCAGCTTCCATACGAACATCTGGATATTGGGCCATGAATTTGTCAATAAATTGCCAGTGGGTTGTGGCGCGTTTTCCGCGAAGCAACCCAGACGCCGCTAACACGAACGCGCCCCCGCATATGCCGACAATTCGAGCGCCCCGCTTATGCGCGCTAACGAGCGCCCTTCTCATGCCATCGGGTACCGTTGTATAAGGTTCCCGCCATCCCGGTATAATAATGATATCAGCTTCTTCCAATACTGAAAGATCGTTGACCGTTTGAATTATTACTCCACCTGTGCCCGATACAGCTCCGTCGTCGGCAGAACAAATGGAAAATTGGTACCAATCCTGTCCAAATTCAGATCGTTTAAGGCCAAAAACTTCTGTCGCAATGCCAAATTCAAAGATAGAAAGATTGTCATAGGCGATTGCGACAACATGTGGTCCAGTCAGTATTTGCGAGTCTATTTGCGCCATATTTATCCCAATTGGGTTCTATTTGGCATGAAATAGGCGGTAACTGTCAAGATGCAATCTTCCTTTTCGATGCTTTTTATTGTTTCCTAGGGTCATGAGAACAACAGAGGTAAAAACATGACTGACCTAGCAAAGGATACTTCAGATCCATTTCAAACAGCCTATAAAGCGGCTCGGCAATATATGAGCAGCCTTGATGAGCGCAGTGTGATGCCGGATGAGGTGGCCTTGCGCGCACTTAAGGGACTGCACGAACCCTTACCGCAGATGCCATCTTTGGATGTTTCAGTAATTGAACAGCTTGGCAAAGTTGGCGGAGCTGCAACGGTTGCCACAACCGGCGGACGTTTCTTTGGATTTGTCGTCGGCGGAGCTTTGCCAGTTTCAATTGCAGCAAGTTGGTTGGCTTCCTCTTGGGATCAAAACGCTGGAAGCTGGTTATTATCGCCGGTCGCGGGTGAACTGGAAGTCATTGCAGGACAATGGCTGTTGGAAATTTTAGACTTGCCCCGCGACTCGGCTTTTGGCTTTGTTACCGGCGCCACCATGGCAACATATTCTTCGATAGCGTCGGCTCGGTCGAGTTTGCTAAATCGTAAAGGGTATGACGTTAAACAAAAGGGCCTGACCGGAGCGCCGCGGCTGCGGGTGGTTATGAGCGAAGAAATTCATCCTACGAATACAGCAGCTTTGGGATATGCAGGCATCGGTCTTGATCAAATCGAGTATTGCCCTGTTGATGCTCAGGGGCGGATAATACCAAACAAAATGCCAGAGCTCGATGACTTAACGATTGTTATGTTGCAGGCTGGAAATATCAATTCAGGCTCTTTTGATGATTTTAAAACCGTATGCCGGAAAGCCCGCGCGGCCGGTGCGTGGGTTCATGTGGACGGCGCTTTTGGGCTTTGGGCCAGAGTCAGTGCAGAAAAAAAATATCTCACAGAGGGCGTAGAACTTGCGGATTCGTGGAGTGTTGATGGGCATAAATGGCTTAATTTGCCCCAGGATTCTGCTGTTTATGTCTGCCGGGATCACGCAGCCGTGCACGACGTTTTCGGCGTGAGCGCTACCTATCTGATGAAAGATGAAAACCGACAACCTAACAATTTCACCCCTGAATTAAGCCGCCGGGCCAGAGGAATTGAGTATTGGGCGGCATTTAAATCATTGGGCGCATCGGGTATAGCTTCGATAGTTGAGCGCACTTGTGGTTATGCCCGCAAGTTTTCTGATGGTTTAGAATCGGCAGGATATAAGATCCTCAATGATGTTGTACTCAATCAAGTTGTCTTCATCGCAGATGACGAAGAGAATTCACGCAGAGCCTTAAAATATATCCAAGATTCAGGGCGTATGTGGCTCGGGCCAACAACATGGAAAGACCAATATGCCATGCGCATAAGTGTGTCATCCGCCGCAACAACCAAAGCCGATGTTGAGGAAAGTTTGGCGATCATGTTGGATGCCTACAATATTACAAAACTTAACTAGGAACACACTAATGCTGTTTAAGAAGAACATCGAAAGCGCATTTGCCAAATTTGACGACACCTGGACCCCTTATATTGCAGGACAGATTAATGACACGCACATTAAACTAGCGAAATTTGAAGGCGAGTTTATCTGGCATAAGCACGATCACGAAGACGAGCTGTTTTGGGTGATTGAAGGCTGTCTTTTAATGGAGCTTCGCGATCAGGCAACGATCACGGTCGCGCCAGGCGAGTTTCTTATTGTTCCGCGAGGAGTTGAGCACAAGCCTGTCGCAAAAATTCCCACAAAAGTTATCTTATTAGAACCGACGACAATTCTGAACACCGGAAACACAATTAGTGCATTGACCATCGATCAATTAGGTGCGGTTTGAGAAAATGCTCCGGACTATTTGAACCCGAATTTATAGTGAGTATTTTATATTAAAGACGACATAGTAATCCAGCCAATTGTGAACATTACTTTCGAATATAGGTCCATGTCCTTTTAGAATAGGAAGAGCGGAGCTAAGGTTATCACCATTGCCCCTTAAAAGAAGTCGCTCGATCCCCAAACCCGACCTTAGCCCTGCGGCTTACTTGGAGCGATTTTAAGCCGTT
>JAHDDC010000023.1 GCA_020629545.1 Hellea sp. | reverse complement strand
TCGATGAGATCGTCGGGCAGAATGGGAAAAACCTGATTGGTCTGCGTCGGGTCGGCGAGGTTATGACCTGCCGCGGTTATTCCATCTGATAACTTACGTGCAAGTTCATTGGCCGTGCGTCCTGCGGTTTGGTAAAAATCATCGTTGAATAATGCTTGGAACTGAAGGCCTAAAAACCGACCCTTAGCGAGAAGGGCGCCGCGCTGTTTTATATGATAGCGGAAATCCGTCTGAAGGTCCGGGTTGTTGATGACAATCGCTTCGCCAAACATGGTTCCGGCTTTCGTGCCGCCAAACCAGAACATATCTGAATATGTCGAAAGATCAGCGAGGGTGAGATCACTGCTATCAGACGCCAGCGCAACCGCCATGCGCGCGCCGTCAATCATCAAAAACAATCCCAGTTCTCGGCAGGTTTCGAACAAAGCCTTCACATCACTTTGCGTATAGATGCGACCGGTTTCCGTGGCGTTGGAAATATATACCAGTCGTGGTTTGGCCATATGGGGCGGCATGGTGTTGAGCGTAAAAGCTTCGCGCACAAGCTCGGGCGAGAGTTTACCATCCGGCGTGTCGACCCCGATGATTTTGTGGCCTGTGGCTTCAATGGCTCCGGTTTCGTGAGTGGCGATGTGTCCGCTATTGGCTGCGATGACCGCTTCATGAGACCGTAGCGCGCTACTGATCATAATGAGATTGGCCAGTGTTCCGCCGCCGACGAAATAAATATCGGCCGGATGGCTAAGCTTGCCACGTATCAATTCTTTGGCTGCCTCACAATATTTGTCAGCGCCATAGGCGATAGTCCGAGTCTTATTGCTGGCGTTCAACGCCTCTAAGATCTGTGGATGGCACCCGTCGCTATAGTCATTCAGAAAGCTGTACTTCGTCATAGTCTCAGACTAGGCCTTACGGCGCAAAAATCAATTCGCTGTCGCGATGTGTTTGTGAGCGGGGTTATCTGCAAGACCGTCGCCGCAATGCATATTGGCGGCGTTCTCAAAGATCGACTCTCCGCCATTCAAGAAAAACGCCGCGTCCTGTTTCATGGCATCCGCAATAAAATCATAGACAGCGCGAATACGTGTCGAACGTCTAACGTCTTCATGGGCTACCAGATACAGGCCTTCGATCTGTCCGAAATTCGGTAGTATCCGCCGAACCGGAAGACCATCGAGCATGCCGCAGGAACATAGAGGCAATACACCAATGCCATATCCGGCACCGATCGCATTTTTAAATGCCCAAATATTATTGGTTCGAAAAGTCACATTATCCGGCATGTGAACAGGCTGATCATTATCATCAGTAATCCAGAGCGGGTGCTCATCTTTAATCATGGCGATGACGGCGTCGTGTTCTTCAAGCTCATTGAGGGATTGCGGCGTGCCTCTTTTTTGCAAATAGCCCGCAGATGCAAACAGGCCGAAAGTAACATCGGCAACTTTTTTAGCGACAAGGCTGTTTTGCGTTCCCGGGCTTTGCCACCGCAACGCAATATCCGCTTCGCGTTGTGCCAGATTAAATTCCCTAAAGCCAATTCCGACGTCAAAAACCATGTCCGCATGACTTTGACGAAATATCTGCAGTACTGGCGGTAGCCAAGCTGTCCCAATACCTTCTGTCGCGGAAATTCTAACCACTCCGGCAAGAGAATGCTCAAGCGTCGCTGAAGAGCGATCAATCGCCGCCGCCTCTTCCTGCATGCGGTGGACATGGTCAAGCACGGACTGACCAAAAGTGGTTGGAATGAGTTTACCGCCTTCTTTTGATAATAGCCGTGAGCCGAAATGCTCTTCGAGCGCGCGCAGACGCCGTCCGACCGTTGGCTGACTCATGCCAAGCTTCTTTCCGGCGGCTGTCAGGCTGCCAGTTTCGGCGATTGCGAGTAATATTGGATAATCAGACCAGTTATTCATACAAAAACGTATAGAATATATGCGACAAATGTCAATGACATTCTTTTATGAATGATTATATCGAGGCTATCAACAATATGAAGGTAACAAGCCATGACTTTACGTAAAACTCTCCTCTCAATTGCGGCGCTCTCTTTGATGGCGCCGGCGATCACAGCCTCAGCGACTGACGCGGCCCCCGAAAACGTTTTTACAGTGAAAACAACTACGGATTATCGTGTTAAGAAAGCCGCGAAAGCTTTTAAAAAAGGTGAATTTGAACGCAGTATTGCCTATTCGAACCAGGCTTTAAACGCGGGCTTGAGCCGAAAGCGAAAAGCGATTGCCTACTCGAATATCTGTGCGGCCGAAGCCTCTCTCGGCAATATGGAGGCGGCATCTAAGGCCTGTGACAGCGCGCTTGATCTACGCCCGGACTATGCACCTGCCTTATCGAATAAAGCCGCGCTGCGGGTAATGCTCGCGCAAAAATAGATGAAATTGTCCTCTCCCCAGACTTCCCCCTGAGGACAGAACTTGCCCGGGCCTTTGAAAAGGGGCCCGGCTTTTTGATCAGAGTTTCTCGACTTTAAAGGTCAGACCGGCATTTTTCTCTAGTCGCTCAATCAGGCTCATGCCCATGGCCGGCGCCGGTGTATATATTCCGCCGCCAACACAGCCGCGATCAATATCTTTGGCCAGACAGACAGCTGCCTCCGCAATCATTTTGGAGGTGGAGCCATAGCCCGGATCTTTATCCCCGGCGACAGAGCAGATCACGCGCTGACCGCTTTTCGTATCCCCAACGAACATAACGTCGTAAAATCCGTTCTCGCGCTCTTCTTTCGTGGGGCCTTCGCCAGGCTTTGGTGGGTTAACGCCCATAGAAGCGTTCATTTTCATAACGCCCTTGGCCATTTGCTCACCGCCTTCACCTGGACCCGTGAGCATCATTTCGTCATAGACAAAATCCTCGCCGTAACGGCCACCCAGCAATGCATTGGATCTGTGCACATTTTTAGTATTGATCGAAGCCATGATAAAAGGAGCCGACCAACTTCCAAGATCCTCTTCCATAATGGGCTTGGCGCCGTGAGGCTGTTTCGGCCCTTCAAAACCTGGGGTCAAAGTAAACGGATCTTTCAGCCAGTCTAGGACCTCTGGCTGTTTACCGGCGCGCTTCATAGTTTCCATAAAGCTCGCGGCGGTGCCGCCTGAAAACTTACCCTGCATTTTACGGACACGTCCGCGAATGCGCGAACAGGTTTCGCCGTGTTTTTCTTCGGCTTTCACCTGAGTATAGAACACACCCAGATCAAACGGAATGGAATCAAAGCCGCAAGAATGGACGATCCGCGCGCCGCTCGCTTCGGCAGCCTTTTGGAAATCTCTTACCGTATCGTGCATCCAGGCTGGCTCCCCGCATAAATCAACACAATCCGTACCGGCTTCCGCGCAGGCTGCGACCATATCGGTGCCGTAGAGCTGATAAGGGCCTACTGTTGTCAGCACAACTTTTGTCCGCGCGGCCATATCGGCCAGTGATGCGGGGTCGTCACTATTGGCCACCACTTTCGGGATATCAGACGCAATGCCCATTTCATCGGCCACAGCATTTAGTTTTTCCATAGAGCGCCCGGCCATGGCCCATTTCACGTCTGATCCATTATATTGGGCATTCATATATTCGGCGACCAGGCGGCCCGTATAGCCGGTGGACCCATAAATTATAACATCAAATTCGCGTTCAGACATGGAAGGCTCCTCGTGGGGTTAGCAATTATATATATTCAACTTTTTGCATATCAGACAAATTTCTCTAAGTCACCTTTTCAGTGCGTTTAAATTCCGGCCTGTCCCATGACCGGGTTTCGAGAATTTCGGTGAGGGCCTCCATCGTGTCCCAAATATCTGTAAAACGCACATAGAGCGGTGAAAGGCCAAAGCGGATCGTATCTGGCGTTCGGAAATCCGTGTGAATCCCCCGCGCAAACAGCGCGCGAGTGATTGGATAGCCATTGTCTATCTTTATGCTGACATGCCCGCCGCGCCGCTCGGCTTTTCTGGGTGAGGCAATCGTCAGTCCCGCCGCTTCGGCTCGCGCGATACAAAGATCGCCCAGTGACCCAGCTTTGGCGTGCAGGGCTTTGATATCGATGGAATCAAAACTATTGAGTGCGCCGCCCAGTGCCGTCAGAGATAATATGGGCGGCGTGCCAGATGCGAAACGCGACGCATCATCCATTGGTTCATAAGAGGTTTTAAACGCAAAGGGCTGAGCATGTCCCATCCAACCGGGCAGGGGATTATGAAGATCAGCGAGCCAGTCATTCGCGGTATAAATAAAAGACGGTGCGCCCGGACCGCCATTTAGATATTTATACGTGCAGCCCGTCGCCAGTCGGACTCCATCTGCGTGCATATTAAGCGGTGCTACGCCAGTCGCATGGCTAAGGTCCCAGATAATGATAGCGCCGGACTCGCCCGCAGCTCGTTCATAGCGGGCCATATCCATTAGTTCAGCAGACCTAAAATTGACCGCACTTTTTATGTAAATCCCGCCTGATGCGATCGCGTTCATCTCTCCGCCGGGCTCGATGCGATGACAGGGAATATCCGAGAGGTCGGCAAAGCTGTCAGCAATATATTGATCCGTGGGAAATTCGGCCTTGTCGATGTTGATCTGACGCGCGCCGCCGGATAGTGGCAGCGCCGCCGCCGCAAGTTTAAACAGATTAACCGAAACCGTATCCGTGACGATGATTTCCGCCGGGTCTGCGCCGATCAATTTGGATAGTCGGCCGCCAAGTGTCTTTGCGAGCTCAAACCAGCCCGCACTATTCCATGATCCGACCAGACCCTCTGCCCAGCTATGCTCTGCGCAATGCTTGACGGCGGATAAAGCCGATTTTGATGGCGGCCCCAAAGAGTGCCCGACCAGATAAATCACATTCTCCGGCAAATGAAAATCAGCGCGTTTATTGGCCAGTGGATCACGGGCGTCCATCGCCGCCGCTTCGGTTCTTGAGGTTGGGATTTTCATATCTGTTTATACCTAGGCCACGCAGGAATTGAATGGCTAATTACGCCAATGGTGATAGTGATAAAGCTCGAAATCAGGAGAGGCGTTATGCAATGGACTAAAAAGATAATTGTCGCTGCCGCTATAACATTTGTATCCGCGTGTTCCGGTGATAGCGTAAACCCCAATGGGGACGCTGTGACCAAAACCGACACATCCGAGCAGACCAAGCTTATGGGATGGGGTGATTTGACGTCTCGGCCATTGCCCAAGCCCACCATTGAGTCCGAATTTGGTATAGGCGAAACTGACCTTATGGATATTTGGATGCCGGATGGATATGAACGCAGCGAAGGCCCGTTTCCGGTTGTTCTGATGATCCATGGTGGATGCTGGCAGAAATCCATCGCGGATCGGAAGCTGATGAATTACGCGGCCAAAGCGCTCGCGGATGAAGGCATGGCGGTGATCAATATTGAGTATCGCGGTGTTGATGAAACGGGCGGGGGCTATCCGGGTACATTTACCGATGTGGCGCGCGCCGCCGCATTTATTCCCAAACTCGCTGAGGAGATGAATCTTGATATGAAGCGCGTTGCTGGTTTTGGTCACTCGGCCGGCGGGCATTTAATTACCTGGTTGGCAGGCCTTCAAAATTTGCCCAAGGATAACGCCCTGCGGGCTGCCGAGCCGCTCCCAATGGTAGGAGTCATCAATTCCGGAGGCTTGGCCGATCTTGAGGCGTCAGAGCCGCAAACTCTAAAATCCTGCCTTGCTGATATCAAAGATAAATTGACCGGCCCGGCAACACAGGCGCGGCCAGACCCTTTGGCGGATACATCCAGCGATCATCTTCTGCCAAGTGGTGGTCTCGTCTATAGCGTGAACGGCGAGCGCGATAAAATTGCGCCGCCGAACCTCGGCGAAGCCTTCACGCGAAAGGCCCGAGCCGCCGGCGATAAAGCTGAGGTCTTTGTGATCCCAAATGAAGGCCATGTCGAGCTGATCGCACCAGGTACGGCCGCCTTTGACAAACAGATAGAGCTTTTGAAATCCATGCTAGGAATAAGTAAGCGTGATTAAGTAAGACAATCCCGGACGGCCTTGGCTTCGTCTTTGCTTATGGAAAGATGCGGGGAGATGCGCAGGCGTGATCCGCGGCGGTCAAAATAAGCTCGCAAAGCTTTGAGCTTGTTCTCGATCTCATCGGCGCGATCTTGGGCTTCAAAACATAACGTCCCGCCATTGATTGAGGCATCAATATCGGGCTCTATAATTTTCAGCATTTCTAGATTGTGCGCGCGGATCGTCTCAACCCCGATATTCAAAATCGTCTCAATGCCGCCCAGAGCCATGGCATAGGGCGCGACAGAAGGGGTGCCATCCCAGAATTTTTTCGCCGTTTCCGAAAACCGGAAATTCCGAATATCAAATTCAAACGGATTTTCGTGGGCAAACCATCCAGCAGACAGTGGAGTCAGATCAGGCAAGGTCTCGGCTTTGACCCACATCCAACCTGCGCCGGGTCCGCCACAGAGCCATTTTATGCAGGACCCAAAGACGGCATCTACGTCCCATTCGGGAATGTGAATTGGAATAATACCGGCGCTTTGGGCTGTGTCGACTAAAACGCGGGCGCCAAACTTTTTGGCAATTCGGGCGATCTCGGGCACAGGAGATAAGATACCAGTCATAGAATGGACATGGGTGATTAGAACGATGTCAATTTTGCTAGTTACAAATTCGGCCCAAACATTGGGGTCATGAGCAGGCCGATCTTCAGGGATCAGGACCAGCTCATAGCTCTCTGCGGGCAAAGCCGAGACCACAAAGCCCATGCTGGGAAAGGCATTGGCGTGCATTAAAATCTTTAGTGGATTGTCCGAACTGGGTAGGGACAGAAGATATTTTGACAAACCAGCGGATAGATTGGGCTGATGGGCAAATTCATCCTCGCGGCCACCCAATAGCTTAGCAAGTGCGCCGCTGAACCGGTCGAGCAAGGTCAGCCAAAACGGCCAGGCCCGCCCGCCGCCGTCGCGCCATGGCTCAACATAATGCTCATTGAGATAGTTCTGGCCTTTTTGGGTCAAAGGTCCCACCGAGTGGCTTAAAAAATAGGGCCCTCGATCTGGAGTTATGAAAGCTGTGTCCATGGCTCTTCTCGAAAATCAGTTTAGCGTGTTGATCAACATGCCTTGCAAGACATATAGCAAAATGCAAACAGAGTTTGATAAAATAATTAAGGGCCGCGTGTGAGCACAATTGCATCCGACAAATTTGATCAATGGATTCGAACGGATTTTCGAACGCTTAATACAGCGCTCGAGGAGATTTATTTCGTTCAGGAAGATCGCGCCGCCGTTGAAGGCGTCGGCTCTGGTTTAAAAGCTGATCTGGTGGCAGAAGGTGAAGCGCATGTCGAGGCCCTTTTGGCTGAAGGCGACACCCACCAGCCTTTTGAAACAGCGTTTAATACCCTCGGCAATTTGGGGCTATTTATGGCCGCTCTGCGTCGTCATGAACTGACAAATCCAGACAAGGAAACGGAATCCCCTTTTAAACGATGTTCGGCTCTTTGTTTACGCATTGCATCCTCTTTGGGTGTTGCGCCGCGCTTTGTCTCGCCGCATCTATCGGCTAATAATTATGCCATTAATGGTGTCCAAAAGGCGTTCACACATCTTCCCGATGAGACGATTTTCAACGATTACAATCTCTATAGTATTTTATATTTTAAACGCGCTGCCGAAGCCTTGATGCATATTCCAGCTCTGGGGGTTTCGGCCTCAGCAACGGCGATGATGCTAAAAGAAGCCAAATATGCGCTGGATCAAGTCGCCCACTACAATAAGATTTTGTTTGATAAGCTAGATGTCACGCGATTTTTCTACAGCGTCCGGCCGTATTTCAAATCGCACAGGGTCGGAAAGATC
The DNA here is from genome assembly GCA_020629545.1 of Hellea sp. Lineage (GTDB taxonomy): Bacteria > Pseudomonadota > Alphaproteobacteria > Caulobacterales > Maricaulaceae > JACOMS01. The sequence goes on along the minus strand of JAHDDC010000023.1, from coordinate 38,638 downwards.
GTTTATCGCGGCGCGAATGCAGGTGATTTTGCCGGCATTAATCAGATTGATTTACTCTTGGGACTATGCCGAGGGGATGATCTTTTTTACGGCAATATCTTGGCCGAAAAAATGCAATATATGCGGCCCGAAGATCAGCGCGATGTCCAAAGAACTTTGAGAATACCGCCCTTAATGGATGGGTTTGTAGAAGCTGCAGAACGCCATGCTGATACAGATTGGTTTCAGGAAAACTGCAAATTATTTCTAGACGTCTGCACGGCCCATGGCCGAACGGCAGCCCAGCATCAAAATATGTTGGTCGAAAAATATATCAAAAAGCCCGCTGTCACTATGGAAACGAAACATCTCAAACAGGTCACTGCCAGCGGTCCGCCGCTTGGGGAGTTACTCAATACGCTGACCCACCTCCGGGACCTTCGTATCGCTGCCCCGCGTGATGATATCCAAACAGCCTATAACCAAATCAATCAGCTAAAGGCCGCCCTTGCGGTTCATGAAATATAGCGGAAGCTTAACTGGGTGTAGTTCGCCTTTTAGGCGAACCAAATTGCATGTGCACAATTATTGCGTAGATTGTTGAAAAATGAGGGATTTATCATGACGAAAAAACGCTTAGCGCCGTTAAAGTTTTTGGCGGCGGGTCTTGCATCGAGCTTGATTTGGCCAGGTAACACAATGGCTCACGATAAAGCTGAAAGCCTTGAAGACTTACCGCGCGCCATTCAAGTTGATTATGAAGATCGCCTGGAAAGTCTATACGAATATTTTCATGCCAATCCTGAACTTTCCTTTGTTGAAAGTAAGACAGCGGCCCGTATGGCAGAAGAGCTGCGGTCTTTGGGGTATAAAGTCACCGAAGGTGTTGGCGGGACAGGTGTTGTCGCCGTCCTTAAGAACGGCGATGGTCCCACAATTATGATGCGCGCCGATATGGACGGCCTGCCCGTAAAAGAAAAAACCGGACTACCGCATGCCTCCAAAGTTGTTCAGAAAGATCGAAATGGGAATGAGTTTCCGGTCATGCATGCCTGCGGTCACGATATTCATATAACGTCTCTTCTGAGTTCTGCGAAGATGATGCAGGACCTTAAGGACGATTGGTCCGGAACATTGGTTTTGATCGTACAGCCTGCCGAAGAAATAATTGCCGGTGCAAAAGCGATGATTGATGATGGCTTATTTACGCGTTTCCCTAAGCCAGACTACGTCATCGGGTTTCATGTTTGGGCAAATCTCGCGCCCGGTAAAATCGTTTTGGAATCCGGCACTGTCATGAGCAGCTCCGATTCCGTTTATATTACGCTTAAAGGGATTGGCGCACACGGAGCATCGCCCCATCAAGGGATTGACCCGATTGTGCTAGGATCGTCTATCGTAATGAATTTGCAAACAATTATTACCCGGAACGTTGCGCCGCTTAATCCTGGTATTATCACGGTAGGAACGTTTCATGCCGGGACAAAAAATAATATTATTCCTCATGAAGCCAAGCTGGGATTAACAGTAAGGTCAGATGACCCTGCGACCCGGCAAAAGCTTCTAGATGGTATTGTGCGGGTAACGAATAATACGGCTAAGGCTATGGGCGTGCCGGATGAACTTATGCCCGAGATAGAATTTGCGCCTAATAAGACGCCTCCAACGATCAACGATGTTAACACCGTCAATATTGTACGAGGGACTCTAGAGAAAAATATGGGTGATCATTTGGTCAGAATTGAGCGCACAGGTATGGGCGCTGAGGACTTTGCTTATTTGATGGCCCCTGAAACCGGGGTTAAAGGCGCTTATTTTTCAGTTGGAGGGTCAGTCATGGAAGATGTTTCAAGGTCTCCATCCCATCATTCGCCTGAGTTCAATGTCTTGCCAAAGCCCTCTATCACGACAGGTACAGAGGCTATGGTTCGAGGTGCAATTGCGTTATTCAATGAATAGCTAAGCGGTTTCCTTGAAAATCGAATTTCTCAATACCTTGGGTTTTGAAAGCCATTTATTGAGAATAATCTCGAAGTCCGCTTTAAGAACCGGTTTAGCCAGATAATCGTCCATACCCGCGTCCAAGAACTCTTCTTTATTGCCTTTCATGGCGTGGGCGGTAACGGCAATAATTGGGGTATGAGGAAGATTGTTTCGCTTTTCGTAAGAAATAATTTTGCGAGTTGCTTCCATTCCGTTGAGAACGGGCATCGAAACATCCATAACAACCAGATCAAAATCCTGTTCACAATAAGTTTGAAGCGCTTTGAGACCGTTTTCAACAATAACACAACTATATCCAAACAACTTCATCAAACCTTCAAACACAGCGCGGTTCACCGGATCGTCATCGGCAACCAAGATATGCTTTTCAGCTCGAACCTTTTCGACTTTCAGGCTTGGTTTAAACTTAATTTCGGGTTTCTGACCTGATATTTCACGGGATAAACATCGCGCTACGCTTTTGATGAGATCTTGGGTATTGCACGGTTTTTCAAAAACTTCCGAGACACCTAATTCTGCAAATTCTTTTTTCCGCGACAAGACGTCAGCTGACGATAAAATTATAATTGGTGTTTTCGCAATTAAAGGGTCGCCTTTCAATTCTTTGGCAAAATCCAAACCTGTTTTCCCGGGCATTTGATAGTCACATATAACAAGCGGAATATCATAGCCTTTCTTCGCCATGGTTCGAATGACGTGTAAGCCTTTATCAGCGGTGTCAACAAAATATGGATTAAGGCCAAGGGGTTTGAGCTGGTTCGCAACAACCATATGATTGACAGGCAGGTCATCAATCACAAGAATTGGTTTGCCTTTGAATTCTCTGAAGTTCACCGGCTGTTCAATCTCAACGGTCTTACCGACCGATTTGAGTGGAAGGGAAAGTGAAAAGGTCGAACCTTTACCTTGCTCTGAAGAGACGGAGATATTACCGCCCATTAGGTCGACGAGTTTTTTGGATATTGCCAGGCCTAATCCCGTTCCGCCATATTCACGCGTGGTCGAGTTGTCGCTTTGTTCAAAACGATCAAATATGACATTCATTTTGTCGGGATCAATCCCAATCCCTGTATCCTGAACCTCAATTGTCAAACCATCCTGTGATCGAGCTGAAACTTTTATAAAGCCGGAATGTGTGAATTTGATAGCGTTGGACAGCAAGTTCAAAATAATCTGGCGTATTCGTCCTTCATCGCCCAGGAACTCGTGATCAAAATCAGGAATATCCAAAACCAGATCGATATTTTTTTCTGCTGTCGCTGGCCGAACGAGTTCGACCGCGGCTCGAATGACCGAATCAAATTTAAATGCAGTTGTTTCCAGATTAATTTTTTCAGCATCCAATTTGGAAATATCCAGAATGTCATTAATAATGTTCAGCAGCATCTCGGAAGATTGTTTGATAATACGGATGCAATTTTTCTGATCGTCATTTATGTCCATTTGTTCCAAAACCTGGGCCATTCCCAAAACCCCATTCATAGGGGTTCTGATTTCATGACTCATATTAGCGAGGAAGCTGGTTTTGGCCTTATCGGCAGCTTTCGCGGCTTCAAGCGCATCCTGAAAATCTGTCACATCAACCGTTGAGACCAGGACGCCAACATTGTCGAGAAGTTTACGCCGAATGAGAAATGACCTGCCATTCGCGCCAGGTTGAATGTACTCAAAATCCTGAAACTTATCTTCGCCATTGCCCGGGTCCTGGTGAGGTAAGTCACTGCGCAGGGCAGAGATATTTTTTCCCACCTCTAATTTTGCACCAAATTCTTCGGTCGTGCCTTGAATAGTTTCATTGCAATAAACAATTTTGCCGTCAAAATCGACTAGCATTACCCCATGCGGCAAGCCTTCAAGCAAGCTTTCTAGAGTTTGATGAATTTTTCGGGCTTCGTCCCGTCTTTGCTGTAGTTCACTAATGTCAACAGCAGAGATAAGTCTGCCCGTACCTTCAATGAGCCTTGATTCAATCAAAAACGTGCGGCCATCCTCCACGGTTTGGATAAATTCGAATTCCGATCCAGAATCAATTTCGCTGAGCGCACTTTTAATATTGTCCTGCAATTGATTGATGACACTTTGGTGCGACATGCCTTCCGAGATGTGGGACCCTGCCTCAACTGTCCATTCTTTAAGGACTTTATTGGCATAAATGACATTGCCATCGAGGCCATAAAGAAGGACCCCATGTTGAAGACTATCTAATGTGGTTTCTAAAAGTAAACGTGTGTCTTGAGCGGCTAAACGCTGGGCCTGGAGATCGGAAAAGTCAAACGATATACCTGTGACGAGTCCATCATGATTTGCGTCATAATGCCCGCGAAACAGTCTACCATCCTCTGAGAAATAATCGCCAGTTTTTCCAGATGTCATGATGTCGGTAAACTTAGCGGCATAAGCATTTCGCTCTTCCTGCGACGAATCTGGCTCTTTCCTCGAATACTCGTTGAATAAGCATTGATAGAGAGATAGCCCGTTTTCGAGGTCCTGATGAAAATCCTGAGAATAATTCAACCAAGCATTATTGGCGAAACACATTTTTCCATCTTGCATCACAAAGAACGGAATTTTCGACGTAGCTATGCCTTCGACGATTTTTCGCCGGACATTTTCGGACAGATTATTAAAGTCGAATTTTGTCATTACGCCCATATATTTTGATCGCTATGGGTTTCGCATAGCAAAATGGGCTTAATAAGCTCTTCAATTTTTTATCAACTTGGTTAATTTGATTAACGTTTTACCGAGCGTTTCTAACCCGCTCCAGACCGCGGCGAGCGTCGACGTAATTTGGATATTTTAACAAGACCTGTTGGAATAAATTCTCTGCATTATTCAGTCGGCTTTGATAATATTGAAGATATCCGTAAGCTACCATAATATCTGCATCTTGAGGGTACTCACGCCGAAGCGCCCGAAATTCCTGCTCGGCTGAATAATATTGGCCATCCCATGATAAAATTCGAGCGCGCAAGAAGCGTACTTGATACTGACTTTGATCAGAGGTCTGTATGTTGGCGAGAATAACAAGGGCTTTAGCGAATTGTTTTCGCTCAGCCAGATCTTTTGCAACGGTAATCCGGTTTTCCGTGTCTTTGACTGGCCGTGCGCTATAATTAGCTGGGCGCAAATCATTTTCTTCGGCAAGATAGGCAAAGTGCGGGACATCAAAAATCGTTGACGGTCCGGGCTCGACTGGATCAATGATCCGAATTTCAGCGGGATCAGTCGTACCGACTTTCGCTTCAGCGTCTTCCGTGCCAGTTGAATAAGTTAACTTGACCGGCACTAATATTAAGCCAGCGAGGCATATGACGCCCAAAGATCGCAAAATTATTGCCAATGGTTTCATTGACTTTTCCCAATTAAGCCCTGACCTTCGGGGATCAGGGTTAATTTTGGGTTACGATATTTAGCCTTGCTTGAAAGCCTGTTGGACTTGGATTTGTTGTGCTTGTACTGACTGCGGCGAAACTGAGCTAGGCATAGCTTGAGGCTGAATTTGAGCCTGAGCTTGGGGCTGAGGCAGTATCGGAGATTGGCTTGGTGCCTGAGTTTGTGCCGAACTCTGACCTTGTGGCGCCGCGACTTGACGAATAGGCGCCATGACCCGGTTCTGGCCTTCATAAGCTCTCAGGCCTTTGACGGCGTCTAGACATTCGGCATACATATCCAGAATGGCACTTTGATTGCGTTCACCCCAGACACCTTGGCCTTTTAATTTGCTAACAAGCTCGAAAGCAATTTCTTCAGGAGATTTTCCTGACCCACTCGCTGCAAAGGGATCGGAATTGTTTGTATCAGACATAATTCACCTATTTGTTTTAGGTGGCCTAACACAGGGCTGTTAAATAATCGTAAGGGGTATGAATATTGCGCGCCCTATTTTTCGGCAGCGTCCAAACTAAACGCGTGAATGACTTTCATTTCTTCTGCCAATGTTTCCATAACAGCGCGATGTTTGGCTAATCGGCTCATGCCCTCAAAGGCTTCGGCCCGAATAATGACGTGAAAATGACTTTCACCAGACCCGTGTTCCGCCGCATGAGCGGCAGAACCCGCGTGACCGGCATGTTTGTGAGATTCATCTCGAACTTCCAGCTGCGACGGATTAAACCTGGTTGTAAGTTTTTCCTTGATTGCTGTGCCGATTTTGCCCATTTTGTGCAGTCCTTAAAATTTATCGATCTCTTACTATATAGGCGACATGGCTGACAATTACGAATACAAACCCAAAGGCATCGACATCCGGGTCAATAAGGGTAAAAAGAAGAAGGCTGACGAGCGACCTTGTGAGTGGGAAGGCTGCGCATCGCTGGGCGGCTGTAAAGCTCCAAAGGGTCCCGACCGCCTGCGCGAGTATTACAATTTTTGTACGTCCCATGCCCGTGAGTATAATAAAAACTGGAATTTCTTTACTGGTATGACCGATGAAGATATTCGCGAATGGCAGGTCGGAGCGCGCCACGGTCATCGGCCAACCTGGGACGTGCGTAAAAACACTGCCGAGCGCGCCAAAGCTCGTAAAAATGCGAAAGCTGGCACAACAGCTTCGACCGCGGAAGGTTACGGAATATTTGGGTCCGGTGAGGACGGCGTTGTTGAGGCCCCTCGCAAGCGATTATCCAAATTACAGCTTAAGGCTCTTCACGATATGGGCCTGGATGAAGGCGCAACCAAAAATGATGTGCGTAAGCGTTATACTCAACTTGTTAAACAACTCCACCCTGATGCGAACAAAGGTGACCGAACCACCGAAGAAAGCTTTCAGCGCGTGGTTAAGGCCTATAAGGTTCTCAAGACAACCGACCTCGGTTAATTAATTCTCGGATTTAAGAATATGACAGATACCCCTTTCCCGATTGCTGCGCCCGACACAAATGTTTCAGCACGAGACATCTTTGGTGTCGATTTCGATATGACCGTTCCGGCCTTTAGTCAGCGTAGTGAATATGTTCCGGAAATTGACGAGGCCTATATTTTTGACAATCGCACGACCCAGGCGATTTGTGCGGGCTTTGCCTATGACCGACGGGTCATGATCCAAGGTTATCATGGAACGGGTAAATCAACCCATATTGAACAGGTTGCCGCGCGGCTCAACTGGCCTATGGTCCGGATCAATCTGGATAGTCATGTTTCGCGGATTGATCTTGTTGGTAAGGACGCGATTGTTCTTAAGGACGGTAAACAAATCACGGAGTTTCGCGAAGGGCTCCTCCCTTGGGCGCTGCAAAACCCAGTCGCTTTGACCTTTGATGAATATGATGCTGGGCGTCCCGATGTCATGTTCGTCATTCAACGGGTTCTAGAGGCGTCAGGACGTTTGACGCTATTGGATCAGAACAGGGTCATAACTCCGAATAAATCTTTCCGCCTGTTCTCCACGACGAATACGGTTGGTCTTGGCGATACGTCAGGGCTTTATCACGGCACGCAACAAATCAATCAAGGCCAGATGGATCGCTGGTCAATTGTAACTCAGTTAAATTATCTACCTCACGAGCAGGAAGAGGCTATCGTGCTTGCCAAGTCCCCAACCTACGACAATCCCGAAGGTAAGGATGTTCTAGCGTCCATGGTTCGGGTTGCGGATATGACACGGAACTCATTCATTGCCGGGGATATCTCTACGGTGATGAGCCCGCGAACCGTCATGAACTGGGCCGAAAACGCCCGCATATTTGGCGGTGATATCGGCCAAGCCTTCCGGCTGACATTCCTCAATAAATGCGATGAACTCGAAAGACCTATAATTGCAGAGTTTTATCAACGTGCCTTTGGGACAGATTTACCAGAAAGCGCCGCAACTGAGATGGTAGCTTAAGAGTCTCAAGGTCGGCTTCAATGGGTTTTCGACCTCATGTCGCAGTGCGGGGATTGGGCTTGAGCCGCGCGCGGCTTCATCTATTATGCAGAAAATTGCACATAATCAGAAGAGAACGATATGAAACTTAATTCAGATATTTCCGCTATTGTAACCGGTGGTGCTTCCGGCCTTGGCGAGGCGACGGCGCGAAATCTAGCAGCTAAAGGCGTCAAAGTTGGTATTTTCGATATGAACGCCGATCGCGGAAAATTAGTTGCCGATGAAATTGGCGGAATTTTTGCCAAGGTTGACGTGTCAAATATTGAATCTGTTGATAATGGTCTGGACTTGGTTCGTGCTGCAAATGGACAGGAACGTATCATGGTCAATTGCGCAGGGATAGGCGGGGCGATGAAAACGGCGAGCCGCAAACGTGATACAGGCGAGATTCTCGCGCATGATGCAGAGACTTATATCCGCATAATCAATATTAATCTGATCGGGTCATTCTTGTGTGCATCAAAATCAGCGGCCGGAATGATGAGTCTGGACCCAACGGAACCGGATGGTGAGCGCGGTGTCATAATCAACACGGCGTCCGTTGCCGCTCAAGATGGTCAAATTGGGCAGGTCGCCTATTCATCATCCAAGGGCGGAATATTAGCCATGGCCTTACCCATGGCGCGTGATCTGGCTCGTGAAGGCATCCGGGTCAATACGATCCTGCCGGGATTTTACGAAACGCCAATTTATCAGCAAATGAAGCCTGAAGTAAAAGAAAACCTGAAGGCTCATGTTCAGTTCCCAAATCGTTTCGGTCAGCCGGACGAATATGGCGACCTTGTCGCGTTTTTGTGTGAAAGCACCTATATCAACGCTGAATACATCAGAACGGATGCGGGTGCCCGCATGCCGCCGCGCTAGGGTTTCACGCTAAAGGCAAGCTAAGCTGAAATTTCAGGCTTTGCTTGTCGGCTGCGATGGTTGGCTTAAGCTCCGCCTCATGCAGCTCCGCGATCCGTTTGGAAATAGCAAGGCCTAAACCGCTTCCGGTTTCGACTTCGTGAGGTCCGCGAACAAAACGTTCAAACATTTGATCGACCAGATATTCAGGTAAGCGTTCGCATTGATTGGCAATTGTTATCATGAGATGACCGCGATTTATTTCGGTCTTTATATCGATTACCCCATATACAGGTGAATACTTACTGGCATTACTGATGAGGTTTCGAAGCAGCGTTTCCAGCAGACCTGGATAAGCCATGACGGTATTCTGCTTGGCAAAAGATTGTTTTACCTCAACAAATTTTCTTGTGTGGACATCTTTGAAATCTTCGTTGATTTCGGACAATAGCATAGCAATGTCAGTTTGTGATTTTTCGCCCGGTGTGCTGTCTGGGTCAAGCCGCGCTAGAGTCATTAATTGATCAACCGTGTGGGTTGCTCGGTTTACCCGAGTCAATAGTTCACCGAGCCAAGATTTCATATCATCGTCGCTGACAAGGCGTTGTTGGAGTTGCACTTCGGTTTTAATGGCCGATAGCGGCGTCAATAATTCATGAGCGGCATTGGCTGTGAAATATCGCTCTTTGTCGAGTTGTGACGATTTGAGTTCTGCTGCGCTGGCTTGACTATTTTTAAAACTCAGAAGTGTGTTCTTGAGAGGGGCTAACTCACTGGGTGCGTTGAATGTTTGCAAGTCAATTTCACCTTCCTCGGCAGCTTGCCTTAAGCTCTCTATCGGGCGCAAAAAGAAAGCCGTCAAAAGATATAATAAACCTGCCGAAAGGATAAGCCCGCCCAATACCATCCAAAAGCCAGCGGTTTTAATAAACTCCAGAAAGGTCAATTCTTGATAGCTCGCCATAGCTACGCGAATGCGGGCTGTTTTGGACTCTCGGTTGATCACCATCCAATCATCGCCATCAACATCAGGCCGTGTATCATAGTAATCAGCATCATCTGGAAAGGGCTTGTCAAACTCTGGAAAGACAGAGCTCTGCGCCGCGAAATCTGATTCTTTACATTCGACGCGATAGGCTAGTCCGGTGAAGGCGAAAAAATCTTCCGTAAAGCCATTAAGACTTGGGCGCATTTTCTCATCACATCCGCCGGCTGCCTCCCAGAGCTCTGAGATCATCAGAGATTGGCCATCCATATGGATATATTTATATCCGAGATCGTAGTCATCAGCGCGCTGCTTGCTCATATAATAGGCTGATACATATCCCAACAAGGTCAGGGTCAGGGCGGCTAATGTTATTTTAAGCTTCAGTGACATTAGGTTCCAATCTCGAGTTTATACCCAAAACCACGTTTGGTCTGGATATAGCTACTGCCAATTTTCTTTCGAAGCCGTGAGATTAAAACCTCGATAGCATTTGGCGTAACAGAACTGTCCCAATCATATAAGGCATTTTCCAGTTGGGATTTACTGACAAATTGCCCTCTTTTCTCGGCCAGACATGACAGCAGATCAAATTCGGCTTTGGTCAGTTCAACAGGCTGATTTTTGACGGCTACGGTTGATGCTGCCGAATTAATGAGGATATCACCGAATTCAATAATGGTCGTAGGCGCGACTGAGCGCCGCCGTAAAAGTGCGCGAATGCGGGCAAATAATTCGTCCAGATCAAAGGGCTTGGTTAAATAATCATCTGCCCCCGCGTCGAGGCCCTCGACTTTATCCAAAAGCGTTGTGCGTGCTGTTAGCATCAGGACGGGGCTGGTTAAGCCGTTTTGCCGTCTTTCATAAAGCCAGCTTGGCCCAGTACCGTCGGGCAGATTCCAATCTAATATGATCAGATCAAAATCGGTATCGCCAACGGCTTGTCGAGCGTCCAGACAGGAGGTTGCCCAGTCACAGGCATAGCCATCCGACTTAATGGCTCTATGAATTGACATGCCAAGATGCTGGTCATCTTCAACCAGTAAAAGTCTCACAACAAAACCCCATTTAGTTCCCGGCGATCGTCTATCACATCAAGCTTACGCAAAGCTGACAAACAGTGCGAGCCATTACCGGCGCATCATACTGCCGAGAATTCCGCGTAGCAAACGCCCGGCCGTTGGTCCTGCTACGCGGCGGCCAATCTCATAGGCCATTTCCCGCGCCCCGGCTTCTACGCCTTTGCGGACACTGCTTTTTCGGCGGCTGCGGGATTTGGTTGTTGTCTTTTTACGCGCCGAGGAAGTCTTTTTCTGCGTCGCAGCTTTCACTTTTTCGGCATCCGCCTTTTCTTCAGCCTTTAGGGCCTTGGCCCGTTTTTCCTTGAGAATCTCATAGGCGCTTTCCCGGTCGACCATTTCATCATAAACGCCTTTGACCGGACTTTCATCCATCACGGCTTTTCGCTCTTGTGTGGTTGCTGGGCCTAACCGAGACGCGGGCGGACGAATGAGTGTTTGTCCCACAAATTGCGGACGACCTTTCTCATCCAGAGTAGACACGAGCGCTTCGCCAATTCCGAGTTCGGTGATGATCTCTTCGGTGTCAAAGGCCGGGTTAGGCCGAAACGCTTCGGCGCTGGCCCGGATAGCTTTTTGTTCTTTGGGTGTATAGCCGCGCAAAGCGTGCTGTATGCGATTACCAATCTGTCCCAGAACATCGTCCGGAATATCAGCCGGGTTTTGGGTGACAAACCAGATCGAGACGCCTTTTGAACGAATGAGCCGTGCGACCTGCGTAATTTTATCGACCAGAGCTTTGGGCGATTCATCAAAGACCAAATGCGCTTCATCAAAGAAAAATGCCATGGTCGGCTTGTCCGGATTACCGACTTCTGGCAGCTCTTCAAATAGCTCGCTCATAAGCCACAACAAGAAAGTTGAATAAAGCCGAGGCGTATTGATCAGCTTGTCGGCGGCCAAAATATTGACAAAGCCTTTGCCGCTTTCAGACACGCGCATTAGATCAGACAACTTGACCGCCGGCTCGCCAAAAAACTCATCGGCGCCTTCGCGCTCTAATATAAGAAGATTGCGGATGATTGCACCAACCGACTGCGTCGTAATATTTCCGTAGTCGAGCATGAGCATGTCACGTTGTTCCGAAATATGGGTCAAAGCGGCTTTCAGATCTTTTAGATCAACCATAGGCCATTCATTATCTTCGGCAACATCAAAGGCGATGTTCATAATGCCTTCTTGCGTATCCGTTAGATCCATAAGGCGGGACAATAGCATAGGCCCAAGTTCTGTAATCGTTGTGCGAACTGGATGCCCTTTTTCGCCGTGCAAATCCCAGAAGACTGTCGGCATGGCGTCATAGCTATAATCGTCCAGACCGATTTTCTCGGCGCGAGATAACAGTTTATCGTGGAGCTTGTGCTCAGCGGAACCGGCTTGACTGATTCCGGAGAGATCACCTTTTACATCGGCAGCAAATACCGGCACGCCAGCTTTGGAAAAGCCTTCGGATAAAATCTGAAGCGTCACGGTTTTACCGGTTCCGGTTGCGCCTGCCACAACGCCGTGTTGATTGGCTTTATCCAGCCGCAAAACTTGTGTCGTGCCGTCCGTATCTTTGCCGATAAATATTGTACTCATCACAATACCCCTATAGGTTTGCTATGTGATAAATACTGCCATGTGATTTGGCAATACGGGCGAACAGGGAAGTCTATGACGAACGATAAAACAATCCGCGCAGGTATTTTATTTATATGTTTTGTCCTCGCCATATATGGCTTGCACGTGACGCAGAATCTTCTAGCGCCTTTTGCTTTGGCCGTGTTTTTCTGGCTTATTATTGATGCCTTTGCCCGTTGGATCGATAATCTCTCTTCCAAGATCCCCTATTGGTTTGCGCTGTCCATCGCGCTTTTGGTTGTGGTGTTGGGCATTGCGGGCGTGATTATAGTGATTGCTGATACAGCCAATGATATTGCGCGCGATGTCCCGCGTTACAAAGCACGACTGGGCGAAATTTTTGAATGGGTAGGTCGGATAACCCGTCAGGACGACTGGACTGTTAGTTCGTTAGATAACCGATTTGGTATTTCCGATAAAATTCAGTCCATAGTTCTCGGTCTTGCGGCTTCGGTTCAAGGGGTTCTATCGAATTTTATGATTATTGCGATCTATGTGATTTTCCTTTTTGCGGCGCAGTCATCATTCCCAAAGAAAATGGATGACCTATTTCCGGATATGAATGGACGCGCCCGCGCCCAAAAGGTTGTTCTGCGTATTCGGGAATCTGTTGAGAAATATGTTGGCGTGCAAACCCTTATGAGCCTTATCCAAACAGTTCTAAGCTACATTGTCATGCTGGCCTTTGGTCTCGACAATGCATTGTTCTGGGCAATGGTGATTTTCATCCTGAATTTTATACCAATTATCGGCGGCGTTTTGGCGATAATTTTACCTCTGTTATTCGCCGTCGTTCAGTTCGAATCTGTCACAAAATTTGGCGGCCTGGCCGGAGGTCTGGTTCTGGTCCAGTTTGTGATCAATAATACGCTCCAACCGAAAATGATGGGCGACAGCATGAATATGTCGGCGCTGGTTGTGGTTCTGTCCCTGACACTTTGGGGCGCGCTATGGGGCGGGGTCGGTATGTTTCTCGCCGCGCCGCTCACGGTTATTATCATGATCGTCCTGGCGCAATTCCCGAGCACACGCTGGATATCGGTTCTCCTATCAGCCGATGGTCATCCTGATATGGATGAGCATGAAAAGAAACGTCAAGAAGCCAAGCCAGGCATGTAGCTAAATACCGGCAAACCCCAGGATAAGATAAAGCAGGATGGTGAAGCCGCCGCCAATAAGGGCATAAGGGAGTTGTGTCCGGATATGGTCAATATGATCACTTGCGCTGGCCATGGATGAAATAATGGATGTGTCCGAGGTCGGCGAGCAGTGGTCCCCAAATATTCCGCCGCCCAAAACGGCCGCTATGGCCAGGCTCATATTCAGTCCCATGCTTTGCGCCAGCGGTACAGCAATCGTGAGCATAATGGCAAATGTGCCCCAACTCGTGCCGGTGCTAAAGGCAATGAAGCAGGAAATGATAAAGAGTAAAGCCGGTACCAAAGCCGGTGACATATATTTCTGAGCGGTTTCGGCCGCGTAATTCCCTGTGCCAAGATCGCCACAAATATTGCCTATCGCAAAAGCAAGTACCATGAGGATAGCCAAAGGCAACATGGCCGCCATACCCTTCATAAATGTCTCAAAGCTTTCCCGAATGCCAAGTGTGCCGGTGAGCTTGTATAAAATCGCCGCGATCATACAGGCAAAGCTGCTGGCGTATAAGATTGAGGTTCCGCCCGAACCCGACCGTAGAGCCAGAATAAGATCGCCTTTGGCAGCGTCCCACCCGGTCATGATCAAAAATGTTGGCACAAGCAATACCAGCGATGCGATCGGTATAATCATATTACGGGCTTTGGCGGCTGTACCCTCTTTCATAGGCATTGCGATAGCTTCATCGCCGACCATGGGCTGCGCGCCGTCTCGCAATAGTTTGCCGGATGTTTTCGCGCGCTCTTCCGCTGTTTTCATTTCTCCGATATCTTTGCCGGACAAAATCACAAACAACATGATAATGATGACAAGGATAGGATAGAAATTAAATAACGCCGCTTTGAATAATTGATCAAAACCGCCTGTGACGCCAAGCCCGCCAATAATACCAATTATATAAGCTCCCCAAGCGTTAAACGGAATAAGAATACAGGAAGGAGCAGAGGAGCTATCGGTTATATAGGCCAGCTTTTCCCGAGGAATACCCAGCTTGTCAAATACAGGCCTATACAATGTGCCCACAGTCAGAATGGAGATATTGCTCTCAATGAATAAAACCATGCCGGTCGCAAAGGCTAGAAGCTCAACCTTCTTGCGTTGATTGCGCTCGGCTGCCTTGCCGGTTTCTGCATCAAGGAACCGAAGCATGCGATCCACAAAACCTTGAACGCCGCCAGATCGCTGCGTCAAGGCAATAAGCCCGCCAACAACCAATGTAAAAATCACAATCTTAGTATTATAATTACTGCTAAAGACAGCCGCGAGACCTTCTAGCGTATCAAATGTTCCGCGAAGTGGATTCCATCCGGCCAGAATCGTAAACCCAAGCCAAATGCCGGCTAGAAGCGATAAGAAAACCTGCCGCGTGTAAATCGCAAGAATAATTGCCAAAAGTGGCGGCAGAAGTGAGAGTGGGCCTATATGTTCCATTATGGTTCCATAGCGAAGTAAATTGCTTTTGCCTAGCCGGGCCTAACCCGCGGATAATAATATAAAAGCGTTGCGGCTCGCGCGAGATAATAGATCAGAAAAGCGGCCCAGATCGTGTGCCCGGTCGGATTTCCGCCCATCAGCATTGGCACGCCAAAGTGGGCGATCAGATATATGCCAAGCGCGGCTAATCCTGCATTTCGCATTTCACGCGTGCGGGTTGTACCAATAAACACCCCGTCGAGCTGAAAGGCGGCAGTGCCCAATAATGGCGCGAGCGCACAATAGGGCAAATATTTGAGGGCGGTGCTTTGGACAGCAGCGTCTTTAGTAATCAGCGAAATACCAAGATAGCCGGCCAGAAAGATCACCGCGGCGCAGATGATCCCAAAGACAAGTGCAAATTCGCTTGTGAGCCTGACGGCGCGATCGAAGCGCCGCCGGGAGTGCGCGCCATAGGCGGCCCCGGCCGTGGCTTCCGCTGTATTGGCAAAACCATCCAGGATAAAAGCTGACAAGGTTATGAATTGTAAATGTATGTGATGGGACGCCAAAAAGGTTTCGCCTTGCCCGGCGGCGGCGTTTGAGAAGAAGCTAAATCCAAGCGTAAGCGCCGCGGTGCGAATAAATATATTGCCATTAGCCCGGCCAAGGCGTCCCAGTTCGGCAATATCCAGCAAGGTTTTTGTTTGCCATAGACTACGACGAACACCGCCTCGCGATTTGAGTACATTGACGGCAAGTGCAATCCCGCAGATTAGGCCTAACCATTCTGCGATGGCCGTGGCCCAGGCAACGCCTTGCAGGCCAAGAGATAAGCCAGCAACAAATAGAAATGACAGCAATATATTGACGCCGTTTAGCACTATTTGCATGGTTAGGGCGTGGCGCGCCTGGCCCAGTCCGATAAACCAACCCATGATTGCGATTAGGCCGAGATAGGCAGGTAAGCCCCAAAGTCTGGCTTTTACATAGATGGCGGCGCTGGATTCAATCGAAGGATCGGCTGTGAACACATAAAGCGCCAACGGGACAAGGATAATTTGTAGAATTAATATGACTATTCCAAGCACAATACCCAGCGGAACCGCGCGGTAAAGATGAAGCTGTACGGAATTTTCGTCTCTGGCACCTTCGGCCTGCGCCGATAGGCCGGCTGTTGTCATACGAAGAAAACCAAAACCCCAATAAATGATAGCATAAATGGCGGCGCCAAGCCCCATGCCGGCCAGTGCGCCAGTGCTGGAAAATCTACCGATTACAAACGTATCCACCAGGCCTGTCATTCCAATCGCGGCATTCGCAAGAATTATCGGCCAGCTCTGCGCAAAGACCTGACGATGGGTTAACAAGGTATTTGAAGGCCCCTGACCTGCCATTTATTTTTTTGAATCAGCCGTCAAATAGTTCCCAAGCAAAGTCGCAATTGGCGCGTCGATATCGTCTTGCCAGCTATCCACTCTTACATTGGCGACGCGCGAGCCTTGCCGGACAATACTAATACGGGCAAAACAGTCTTGTGGCTTCCCCCGGCGTAAATATCCTATGTTAAGTCCAATCGGCTTCGGTACTCTGACATAATTGCCGCTAAACATTAACCCTGTAATTGCCGAAACTTCCATAAAACCGCCGATGACACCGCCGTGGAGCGCAGGTAGAAACGGGTTCCCAATATTGCTCTCTTTGTAGCGCATAGCCATGGTGAGCTCCCCGTTCATAACTATCGGCTCGACACCAATAAATTCGGCATAAGGGATACGGCCCAAAATTTGTCTAAGATCATCCTCGGTCATGACGGTTTGGCTTCATTTTTAGCAGCGTGCGAAATCATAAATGTCGCCTGAGAGGTTGCCACTGGATCATTAATATCTCCATCATGGGCGATGGCACGAACAAAGGCGATATGGTGGGTGGTTTTATAACAATCTGCCGTAGCGATTACGGTCTCGCCCGGTTTGGCAGGTCTCATATAGTCTATTGAGAGATCAAGCGTCGCCACGCCAGCCATATTCATCATATTCTCTTCTGTCACGATTGCAGAGACGACGGCCAAACCGCTAACCTGGTCAAGCAGGGTCGTAATCGCACCCCCATGAATGACGCGGGTTTTAGGATCTCCAATAATTTTCGTGTTGTATGGAAGAGAAAAGGTTGCTTTACCCCGATCTACTGCGACAAATTTTATGCCCAGAGCCTTGCCTTGCGGAACCCCCTCAACAAAGGCCGGGGCTAGTTCCCACATACGTTCCATAACCTTATCATTCATGCAGCGTTGCTCGCACGGATTGCAAAACTGCGCAACGGGTCAGAGTGTTTTTTTCATGTATAGTGAACATCCATCCGGATAATCATAATAACGCTCTGTGTCCGTAAATCCGAGACGCTGATAAAGTGCGACGGCATGTGACAAAGCGGGATCGGTATGAAGATACATCTGATTAAAGCCCCGTCGCTTCGCTTCTTTCATCGCCAAAACGGTCAAGCGTTCACCAAAATTCTGTCCGCGGCCTTCCGGTCTGGCAAAGAGGCGTTTAATTTCGCAAAGACCAGCCTCTAGTTTTTTGACGCCGCACGCCGCGACAGGCCGACTGTTAAATTTGGCCAGACATAAGAAGTCGTAATAGGCAGGGAATTGGTCAAACTCGGGACCCAGGTTTTGCTGTTCCGTAGCCCCGCAAACCGCTCCGTCTAAATATTTAAGATAGTCGCGGAAGAGCGATTCTACGTATTTAAAGTCTACTCGATCGGTTGGAATATAGACAATGGCACCTGACATGAGGCGAGGTATAACCTGCCTAGGTGTTAAACGCCAGCGGCGGCTTCCAGGCGATCGACAAGTGAGGCTGAGACAATCCCTGTCTCAGGCAGACCGTTCGCTTTTTCAAATGCTTTTACAGCATTTCGAGTTTTGGGGCCAAGATCACCATCTGGAGACCCTACTTCATATCCTAATTGTGATAAGAGTGTCTGAGCATCACGGACGAGTTCCGCAGCAGGTTTGATCTCGCGATTTTGCGGTAAAGTCCAACTTACATTCCGAAAAATTCCATTGGCATTTTCGTCAATCGCCGTCGGTTTGAAGTTCTGAACCCTGTCTTCGGCATTTTTCAGAGCATCGCCCTGAAGTTCCTGGCGAATGATTTCGACTCGGTTAGCGGCGAGCTGGTCTCCTTGAGACGCTGCGATTGAGTACCAAACAAATGATGAGCTTGGATTGCGTTGGATTTCAGGGGACGATTCGAATAGGACACCCAGATTGTATTGAGAGTCCACGACGCCGCGTTCGGCCGCTTTTTCGAACCACGATAGAGCCGTATCCATGTTGCGCTCCACGCCGCCGCGGCCTTCGGCGTAATATAGTCCCAAATCATGCATTGCGATCCGATTTCCCGCGCGTGCAGCTCTTTCAGTGAGTTGCCGGGCCATATCAGGATCAGCTCCGACTCCAATACCGGCTTCATAAAGTTTGGCGAGGCGGTACTGCGCAGCTGGTTGCCCTTGATTAGCAGCTGAACGAATATATTTGATACCCTGCTGGGGTCGTCCAGCATCAAGATAGGAGACGCCGAGCTGGAACTGTGCAATTGGGTTGCCTTTATCCGCAGCGGCCTGAAGAGATTCTGACGGTGGAGTGGTTACAGATCCGCTATCGATTACCGGGGCAGTGCCCGTGACCTGGTTGTCATCATATTGCCCAATGGGGGCTTCTGTGATGACATTACTAGCCGGAACCGCAGGTCTTTCTGCGATTTGATTGACGGTGGGTTGTTGGTTTGGAGCTTTATTTCCCATAAAACCGCGAAGGCCAAAATAACCGGCGCTTGCAAGAACGAGTGCTAAGCCTGCGACTTTTAGATTTCTTGGGGTTATCGGTAATGACGACAAAGCGCTGCCGGCATTGAAAGATGGCCGATTGCGTTTCGGCTTGGTTCGTTTTTCGGCGATATGCCCGGGACGAGAGACGCCAGCTAAATCATCGCCTTCGCCATATCCCGGATTTGCATATGGTAGTTCCGCGTCTGTATATCCCTCATTGGGTAAAAACTCAGTGGGTCCTGACGACATCTCGGCGCCATACGGATTGGGCTGTTGACTTTGAGGAAAAGGCGGCGCTTCTGCTGCTGGGTAGGGATCATAGGCTATTGCGGCTCCGCCGGGAGCCATTGGTTGATTCATTGAAGCCTGATAAGCTGCCTGAACGGGGTCAACATATTGATGCTGAGGTGCCATATGCGCAACCGGAGCAGGGGGTTCATATTCTTGCGGCGGTGTAAATACTGGCGGTGCATACACGTTGGGTTCCGCTGGTGGTTCATAACTGTAAATGGGCTCAGGGTGACCAGGGGTAGGGTTGGATGCAACAGGCGAAGGTATTTCGCTGGCGATATATGATGCTTCGGTTGGCAGCTCTTGAATAGGTGCTGCGAACGGATCATCAGTCTGTGTCGGCGAAACATGAGCGTTCGGTGAATGAGCGAATTCATTATCCGAAGGCGTCTGTGTTCCGTCCAATACATCTAATGGCTCTGGGGTAGTCTGAGTCGATGATGGTTGATGTGGCAGTGGCGGTGGCGCAATGTTGATGGCTGGTATGGAAATAAGCCCGGAGTCATCTGTCTCCGGGGTTGGTTCGACCGCAGGTGACTGAGATAGCCCATATTCAAGACTATCGATGCGCGATGCCAGTTTGGATATGGCCCTGTCTATATAATTGCTTTGATTCTTTTGACTGTCTTCAATGCTTTCCATTCTGCGCGACAGTTCAGTTTTTTGATTATCAAAGTCCTGTTGTGTACGTTCCGCAATTTGCGCAATTCGGTTCCTGAGCACATGGCTCTGAGATTCGAGCTTTGTTTGAAATGTCTCGGCTGTTCCAACAACATCATCCCCGATTTTGCGCATGGCATTCGCTGTTGAATCTTCGACTAAACGGATTCGCTCATATGATTGCGATTTGATGCTGGTTAGCTGTCTTTCTAGCTCAACAATTTTGGAATCATTTTGCTGAGAGGCTGCTTCCTGGGTCTGTAGTCTGGCGTCGATAACCCGTGCTAATTCGGCAATATGTTGATTAATTCTTGAAATGGCGCGCGCTTGATTGGTTTCAGCCGCGATTAGGCGGTTTTCGCTCCTAATAATCGCATTTTCAATTCCACTTACGGTCGGGTTATTCAGTGCCGATTTTAAATCTTGAGAAATATCGGCCTTCACGGAATTCAGAGATTGGGTCAAATGATGGCTAAGCTGATCAACTCTTTTTGCCAATGCCGCATGATTAACGGTCTGATGTTCTTTGACCTGCTTTTCAAGTACAGAAAACGCTGTTTCCAAGGTTTTAATGTTCTTGCGGGTCAATGTATCGGCTGTTTTAAGTCGCTTAACAACACCGTCAACATGGGTGCGGAGGGTTGCGACGGTTTCTTTTGATGGTTTTTTCGTCATAGATTGGACCGGCGCCGCCGTTTTGGAGGTTGTTTTCTTTAACGTTGGCTTTGAAACTGATTTGACGGTTGGCTTTGCGGCTTTGTTGTCAGGTGACAGAGATTTTATTGCCTGCTTCTTCTTCGAATTTTGTTTCTTCGATGTGACCTTTGCCGCAGTATTTTTCGTTTTCGAGGCAATTGTTTTACGTTTGGTCGGCGCCGTCGTCTTCGACGCGCCATCATCACTTTTGATCGATTTTTTCTGACCTTTAGTCATGTTTACTTGCAATACCCAAACGATAATTTCCCGCCGAATCGACACATATCGATCCAGTCCCCGTCAGATAGAGCGTGATTGTGGTTAATGCCCCGTTAAAAACGTTAACTATTTTTGCGAACATGCTTGATTTTATGCATATTTTGCCATCGTTCACTTGACGTTAACGTAAACGTAATATATGGCGACGCCATGTCAGCAAACTTGCAGTCAAAATCAGTTCAAACGTGGACAATTCGGGAGTTTTCAGAACTTTTCGAAATTACGCCTCGTACTTTGCGGTTTTATGAAGACAAAGGGCTAATTAGTCCCAATCGCGCGTCTGGCGCGCGGAGCTATGGACCCGTAGAGCATACTAGATTGACTAGTATTCTGCGTGCAAAACGATTGGGTTTCACGTTAGAAGATATAAAGACTGTTTTGGACGTTACCGACGGCCGCGTGACCAATCGTTCGGAGATTTTAAATCGCCGATCCAATTTTGCGCGCGTCATTAAGTCTTTGCAGAGGCGCCGCAGCGATATTGACATCCTGAGTCAAGAGCTGACCGAGCTTATTCGCGTTTTAGACGACCAAATCGAAAAAACAGATGAGAATACGGACGTAGTTCAATTGGCCGAGGCTTATGATATCGCGTTTCGAAAGCACCTATCCCCTGAATCCCCACTAAATGACAGTTAAGGACGACAATTATGCCGAGCTATAACGCCCCCCTCCGAGATATGGAATTTGTTTTAAAAGAGGTCCTAAATGTGGACCAGCTTACGGAGTATGAAAAATATTCTGAAGCCGACGGCGATACGCTATCCGCCATTCTGGAAGAAGGCGGAAAATTTAGCCGCGAAGTCCTGACCCCACTTAATGTCATCGGCGATCATGAAGGATGTAAGCGTCACGAAGACGGGTCAGTCACAACGCCTACCGGGTTTAAAGATGCTTATGAGCAAATGGTTGCGAATGGTTATATGGGAATGTCACAGCCCACTGAATATGGCGGAATGGGTATGCCCGGAATATGGCACTTAGCTGCCGGGGAAATGCAATCGGCTGCTAATATGGCTTTCGCGATGTATCCAGGCCTGACAAATGGAGCCATAAAAGCGATTACAATCGGTGGCTCAGACGCTCAGAAAACCACATATTTGCCAAAGATGATCGCGGGCCAATGGACAGGGACTATGAACTTGACCGAACCGCATTGCGGAACGGATTTGGGTCTTCTCAAAACAAAGGCTGTGCCTAACGCCGACGGGTCTTACAAAATTACAGGTCAGAAGATTTTCATCTCTGCCGGTGAGCACGATATGGCCGAGAATATCATTCACCTAGTGCTCGCGCGTGTCGAGGGTGCGCCAGCAGGCGTTAAAGGTATATCGCTTTTTATCGTTCCTAAATTCAAGCTCGATGCGAATGAAAATCCGGGCGATGCGAATGGCGTCACCTGCGGCTCAATCGAAGAAAAAATGGGGATTCACGGTAATTCAACCTGCGTCATGAATTATGACGACGCCGAAGGCTACATGATCGGTGAAGAAAACAAAGGCTTGAAAGTCATGTTCGTTATGATGAACAGAGCCCGTCTTGATGTAGGCATGCAGGGATTGGCCCAATCTGAAGTCGCTTATCAAAACGCCGTAACCTATGCGCGTGATCGCCTGCAGGGGCGAGCCTTGACAGGTCCGCAGAATGAAAATGGTCCGGCTGATCCGATTATTGTTCACCCGGATGTTCGCCGCATGTTGATGGATACGAAATCCTTTAATGAGGGAGCGCGTATGCTGGTCTATTGGGCTGGGCTTCTCGAAGATCTTGAAGGTGTCCACAAAGACGAAAAGTATGTCGAGAAGTGCGATGATTTCTTGGGTCTTTTGACCCCTGTTATTAAAGGCTATTTGACCGACCGTGCCATGCAGACAACGATTGATTGTCAGCAAATTTACGGCGGCCACGGCTTTATCGAAGAATGGGGTATGAGCCAATTTGTTCGCGATACCCGCATCGCGCTGATCTATGAGGGCGCTAACGGTATTCAGGCGCTTGACCTAGTTGGCAGAAAACTTGCCCGCAAAGGCGGACGAGCTCTGATGAGTTTGAACGCGGAAATCGACGCTTATATCGCAGAGCATGAAGGCAATGAAAAAGTTTCCGATTTCATCGCAGCGCTGAAGGACGCAAAAACCAAGCTGACTGAAGGCACAATGTGGTTAATGCAAAACGGTATGACCAATCCCAATAATGCGGGCGCGGGCTCCGTCGATTATATGCATATGATGGGTATCTCGATCTTCACATATATGTGGTCAATCATGGCGGTCACTGCCCAAAAGGCAATCGATGACGGCTCCAATGACGACTTCTATTCGAACAAACTCATCACAGGACGTTATTTTATCCAAAGAACTCTGCCAATGATTGATACGCATTTGGCGCGGATGAAAACGGGTGCTGAACCCGTTATGGCTTTGACGGCCGAGGCCTTTTAAGGCGTCACAAATTTATGAAATTCAGCCGGGCTTATCGCCCGGCCTTTTGCGTGTTTAGATAGAGGAATAAAGATGAGCGTTTTAAATTTTAAGAATCCAGATTGGTATGACGAAGAAGACATAAATATTTTTCGTGACGCCGCCTATAATTTCTACAAAAACGAAATGGCGCCCCATTCGGAAAGCTTCCGAAAAAACAAAGTCGTTGATCGCAAATTTTGGAACCAAGCTGGCGCTATGGGTCTTCTTTGTCCGACTATGCCTGAAGAATATGGCGGTGTTGGCGGTGACTATCGACTTGAAATGATTGTCATGGAAGAGCTGGAACGAGCGGAAGTTGACGGGTTTGGGCTCTCTTTACACAATGCGATTGTGGCGCCTTACATCCTTCACTACGGAACTGAGGAGCAAAAACAAAAATGGCTACCCAAAATGGCAACGGGTGAATTTGTCGGCGCGATCGCTATGACAGAGCCAGGAACAGGATCTGATCTTCAATCCGTCAAAACCAGCGCCAAGAAAGACGGCAATGGTTGGGTCATTAATGGCTCTAAAACGTTTATCACCAATGGCGGGACCGCTAACCTGATTATCGTCGTGGCTGATACGGGGGGTGAGGGGAAACATTCCAAGTCTTTATTCGTTGTCGAAACCGACGATCTAGAAGGATTCCGGCGCGGTCGAATTCTCGATAAAGTTGGCGGTGAGGCTCAGGATACAGCTGAGCTTTTCTTTGATGACATGAAAGTGCCCGCTGATAGCCTCCTTGGACCAGAGCCTGGCATGGGCTTTATTCAGTTAATGCAAGAGCTTCCGCAAGAAAGACTGAACATCGCGGTCCAAGGTGTTGCCAATATGGAGAAAGCGCTGCGGCACACAATTGAATATGTTAAAGAGCGCAAAGCTTTCGGCCGGCGTATTCTTGATTTCCAAAACACGCAATTTGAGCTCGCAGAACTTAAAACGATTGCGACCGTGGCTAAGACTTTCACCTATGACTGTGCCGAAAAGCACCTGCGCGGCGAGCTCGACACAGTCACGGCGTCCATGGCAAAATACTGGGTAACCGATAAAGAATGTGAGATTATGGATCGCTGTCTGCAGCTTTTTGGCGGCTATGGTTTCATGAATGAATATCCAATCGCTCGGCAATGGCGCGCCTCGCGCGTCCAGCGTATTTACGGCGGCACAAATGAGATCATGAAAGTTTTGATCTCGCGCAGCCTATAATAATTTTAAGATAACTAAGGAGCCCCAGATGGCAGATGCATATATTTTTGACGCGGTAAGAACCCCGCGAGGTAAGGGTAAAAAAAGCGGTAGCTTACATGAAATCACAGCATTATCGCTGCTGACCCAGCAGCTTGAGGCGCTTCGGGATCGGACTGATCTGGATACGGCGAAGGTTGATGATGTTATCATGGGGTGCGTCTCACCTGTTGGAGAACAAGGGGCAGATATTGCGCGCGTTGCTGCGATTAGTGCCGGCTATGATGAAAAGGCGGCTGGTGTAACTATCAATCGTTTCTGCGCTTCTGGTCTTGAGGCCGTCAATATGGGTGCAGCCAAAGTTATGTCTGGTATGTCCGACATGGTCGTTGCTGGCGGCATAGAGTCGATGTCCCGCGTTCCCATGGGGTCGGATGGCGGAGCAATGGCTGTAGATCCAAGTTTTGCTTATGAAGAGTATCTGGTTCCACAGGGTATATCGGCCGATCTTATTGCGACGAAGTATGGTTTTTCACGCGATGACTGCGATGCCTACGCTGTCGAATCTCAAAAGCGTGCCAAGGCAGCTTGGGATGAAGGCCGTTTTTCTAAGGGGATTGTGCCCGTTAAAGATCAGCTCGGCGTCACAATACTAGATCATGATGAACACATGCGCCCGGGAACAGATATGCAGAGCCTTGGGTCACTTAATCCATCCTTTGTGGCCATGGGCACTGTTATGCCAGGTTTTGACGGGGTTGCGCTGCAAAGATATCCGGAACTTGAAAAAATCAATCACGTTCACCACGCCGGTAATTCATCCGGCATTGTGGACGGTGCCGCAGCAGTGTTGATTGGATCCAAAGAAATGGGTGAAGCACTGGGTCTTAAGGCTCGCGCCAAAATTCGATCATTTGCCGAAATTGGTTCCGAGCCAACTATAATGTTGACGGGTCCAGAATTTGTTGCGGCCAAGGCGCTGGCCAAAGCTGGTATGAGCAAAGACGATATCGATCTATGGGAGCTTAACGAAGCTTTCGCATCAGTTGTCCTGCGATTTATGCAAGCTCATGACATCGATCACGACAAAATAAACATTAATGGCGGCGCGATTGCCATGGGTCACCCCCTCGGCGCAACTGGTGCAATGATCTTGGGCACAATGGTTGATGAGTTGGAGCGCTCTGACAAAGAGACCTCTCTGGTTACGCTTTGTGTGGGCGGCGGCATGGGCGCAGCCACAATCATCGAACGCGTTTAAACAGTCACAGAATAAGAGTATTAAAAATGGAACATTTTAAACTAGACCAAGATGCTGATGGCATTTTGTTGATCACTTTCGATAGTCCTGGTCGCAGCATGAATGTGCTCTCCAATGCGGTTATGGCCGAGTTCTCGGATATCATCGATAAAATTTCGAGTGACGAGACGATTAAAGGCGCTGTCATCACATCTGGCAAAGCGGCGTTCTGTGCGGGGGCTGACCTTGATGAGATGGGCTCGCAAACCGCTGATCTTCAAGGCTTAATGAAGACTGACCCTGAAGGCGCTAAAAAGCAGCTTTTCAATCAGGTCTACAAACTTAATAAAACATTTCGCGAAATGGAAACATGTGGCAAGCCGATTGCGGCGGCTTGTAATGGCTTGGCTCTTGGCGGTGGTTTTGAGATCGTCTTGGCGTGTCATGGCCGGTTTGCGGCCAATGACAATCCCAAGCTAAAGCTTGGTCTGCCAGAAGCTCTCGTTGGTCTCTTGCCAGGTGCTGGCGGAACGCAGCGCCTACCTCGTCTTGTCGGGTTAATGGCAGCGGCGCCGGTATTAACTCAAGGTAAGCAGTTAAAAGCTTCTGAGGCACAGGCCATGGGTATTCTCCACGGTACAGCACCATTGGCCGACCTTGTCGACACAGCCAAGCAATGGGTGAAAGACAACCCCAAAGCCAAACAGCCTTGGGATGCTGATCGTTTCAAATTCCCAGGCGGCGCGCCTTATACAGCTCAAGGGTTCCAGATGTTTGCTGGCGCGAATGCCATGATCCGCAAGGAAACTTACGGCAATTATCCCGCTATGGCGAATATTCTAAAGGCGGTTTACGAAGGGTCACTCGTCCCTATGGACGCTGCGCTTCGGATTGAAAGTCGTTATTTTGCTGATCTATTCTTACGGCCTGAGAGCCGCAATATGATCCGTTCGTTGTTTGTGTCTAAGCAGGCAATTGAAAAAGGCGAAGGTCGTCCCGCGGGACAGACCAAAGCCGACGTTAATAAAGTCGGCGTCATCGGCGCCGGATTTATGGGCGCAGGAATTGCTTACGTTTCAGCCATGGCAGGAATGGATGTTGTCCTGATCGACCGGGATCAAGAGGGCGCAGACAAGGGTAAGCAATTCACAATCGACGAGCAGGCCAAACGCGTTAAGCGTAAAAAGACGACGCAAGAAAAAGCCGATGCTATCGCAGACCGGATCACCGCAACCACTGATTATAGCTTGCTAAAAGATGTCGATCTAATCGTCGAAGCCGTTTTCGAAGACTCGGCGCTAAAAGCCAAGATTACGGAAATGGGCGAGGCCGTAATCGGCGACAAAGCTATCTTTGGGTCGAATACGTCAACTATTCCAATTTCGGATTTGGCGAAAGCCTCGAAGCGGCCTGAAAACTTTATTGGTATTCACTTCTTTAGTCCCGTTCACAAAATGATGTTGGTCGAGATTATCAAAGGTGAAAAGACATCGGACTATGCGATCTCTCGGGCGATTGATTTTGTATCGCGCATTCGTAAAGTACCAATTGTTGTCGAAGACACACGGGGCTTCTATGCGAATCGCTGCGTCATGCGTTATATTCAAGAGGGTTATAATCTTTTATCGGAAGGGGTGAAGCCGGCTCTGATAGAAAATGCGGGTAAGATGGCCGGCATGCCGGTCGGACCGCTCGCCTTGCAAGACGAAGTCGCAATTGATCTTGGCTATAAGGTTATGCAGCAGACCAAGAAAGATCTGGGCAATAATTATGTCACGAATGCCGGTGAGCCGATCATTACGGCTATGGTCGAAAAATATGAGCGTTTTGGCCGTAAAAACGGTAAGGGCTTCTACGTGTATAACGGTAAGGAAAAACATCTTTGGGAAGAACTTGATCAGTTTGCGATCAACGGCATTCTAGAGACGCAGCCTGATGTGCAGGATGTCAAAGACCGCATCATGTACACACA
This sequence comes from Hellea sp., assembly GCA_020629545.1. GTDB lineage: Bacteria > Pseudomonadota > Alphaproteobacteria > Caulobacterales > Maricaulaceae > JACOMS01. The sequence goes on along the minus strand of JAHDDC010000023.1, from coordinate 11,066 downwards.
GGCAATTGAAGCCGCGCGAACCTTTGATGAAGGAATTATCCATGATCCGCGTGAAGCTGATCTAGGTTCGATTTTTGGCTGGGGGTTTGCTCCGTTTACCGGCGGCGCAATCAGCTTTATAGATACGATTGGTGCAAAAGCTTTTAATAAGCGTGCTGATGAACTTCGTGACGCCTACGGCGATCATTTTGAAGTTCCAGCTCTTCTTCGTGACATGGCTAAATCAGGCGAAACATTTTACGGTAAGTTTGGCCGTAAAAAAGGCGGTAGCTATACAAAGTCTGCGCTTGGTAAAATGCTTGAAAAAGATGTTGTCAAAATCGCCAATGATATGGGCATTGCGGCCACAGTTGACGATTTGAAAAAAGACACAATCGAGAAAATACTAGCCAAACAGGCTTAATCTTTTGGCCGGGGGGAACCCCGGCTAGTCATTTATTGGGAGAGAATTATGTCCGATCGCGTAACCTGCACAATTGACGACGGCGTCGCCACTATCAAGATGGATGATGGAAAAGCCAATGCTCTGGGGTCCGCTATGATTGCCGATCTCAATGCTGCCTTTGACGAGGCCGAAGCGAAGAAAGCCGTGGTCATTTTGACAGGACGTGACGGCATGATGTCAGGCGGATTTGATCTTAAAGAAATCGGAAAAGGTCCGCAGGACTCACTGGAACTGGTCAATAAGGGCTCGGTACTCGCGCGCCGGATCATGGCCTTTCCGCGTCCGGTTATTATGGTTGCGCCGGGTCATACAATTGCCATGGGGGCTTTTCTGGCTCTGGCTTGTGATTATGCCATGATTGCTGAGGGTGATTTCAAAGTTGGGCTCAACGAGACACTCATCGGGATGACCATGCATAATTTCGGGATAGAATTAGCTCGAAATCGCCTTGCCAATAATTACTTTAACCGCTGTGTTTTTAATGCCGAAATTTTTAATCCGCGCGACGCGGTCCGCGCCGGATATTTTGACCGGACAGTCCCACTTGAGCAATTGCCAATGGCCGCGCAAATGGCAGGGACGATGTTTAAACAACATAACGAAACAGCATTCATGCAAACCAAGTTACGCTCGCAAAAAGCCGCTTTCGCAATCCTCGATCAAGCCATTAAAGATGACCTCGATCCAGCCAAAATTCACGCGATGTAATAATGGGTCGCTTTGATACTTAAAGCACCATCCATTTCTCAAATTCCGCAGGTCGGGCTTTTTAGGTCAAAGATCTACAGAGTTGTTCCCGCAATTTAAACATAAAAAAGCCGACCTCCGCTTTGGAGATCGGCTTTAAAATAATTGATTTAAACAACCTAGGCCGAAACTGTGTGCGGCTGGCTGTGATTCTTTTTAGCGACTTCAGCAAGTGCGGCAAAGCTCTCAGGCTCGTTAGCAGCCATATCTGCGAGAACCTTACGATCTAGCTTGATGCCGGCTTTGTTAAGGCCATCCATAAAGCGTGAATAAGTCAGGCCGTGCAGACGGGCACCAGCGTTAATACGCTGGATCCAAAGCGCGCGGAACTGACGCTTTTTAAGCTTACGACCAATATAGGCGTACTGACCGGCTTTTTCGACAGCCTGGTTAGCAATGCGGAATGTATTTTTACGACGGCCGCGGTAACCCTTGGCGGCATCGATGACTTTTTTGTGGCGGGCGTGCTTGGTGACGCCGCGTTTGACGCGTGACATAGTCTACTCCAAAATTGACGTGTGTTAGCCGTTCGGCAGATATTTTTTACGGATTGTACGGGCATCGCACTCTTTCAGGGTGCGAGTTCCGCGCAGATTCCGGATCTGATCATTGCTGCGCTTTATCATACCGTGGCGTTTACCGGCCTGTGCGGCTTTGACTTTGCCTTTGGCCGTCAGTTTGAAGCGCTTTTTAGCGCCTGACTTGGTTTTCATTTTTGGCATTTCGGTCTCCTAATATAAAGCCTAGTTCTAAACCAAAAGAACGTTAGCTACCTTTTGAGCATTCAGGCATGCCATTTCGCCTGATATGCTGCCCCCAAATGGGGCCCGTAAAACGGGATAGGGGCTTATAGCGGTGTATTTCCCAAAATCAAGCGTGAACTTGCGCTGTGTTTGTCAATATGCAAGGTCAAAGCCTCTGGAGAAAAATTATGATGTTGAAGCTATTTAACGGATTAAACGGTATATTCTATTTGGCGTGGGGCGTTTGGGGTGTTTTTAGCCCTCATGAAAGCGCCAAGCTTATGGGATGGGATGTCAACACGCTGCTTGGGATGCATGAAATGCGGGCCACATGGGCCGCGTTTGCAATGCTGGGCCTTGCCATAATGTTTGCGTCTTTAGGTAAAAACCAGCAGCGCGGAACCGCGTTTGCAATTGTTATGGGTACAAGCGGGCTCTTTATAGGCCGGTCGCTCGCACTGATTTTGGATGGCGCTGGACCCAGCCGGACGTATATGGAATTGGCCGTAGAAGCGTTTATTATTGTTTTAGGCTTGTTTCTACTGCGACGTGCCCAAACTATTTCCGCGGATTAAATTCTGGACAAAAACGACTATTTGTAGGTTGCTCGAAGTCTATTTCGGGGCAAGCACCATCGTCATAAGGCGGCCTTCGGTCTTTGGTTCAAACTCGACTTTGGCGATTTCTTCAAAATCTTCTTTGACACGTTGCAACAAGGTTGTTCCGCGATCCATATGAGCCATTTCACGACCTCGAAAGCGAATGGTTACTTTGACTTTATCGCCCCGTTCGAAAAACTTGGTCATCGCCCGAGCTTTTACTTCATAATCATGCGTATCAATATTCGGGCGCATTTTAATTTCTTTGATATCTTGTGTGCGTTGACTCTTCCGTGCGGCGGCTTTCTTCTTTTGCTGTTCAAAACGAAGTTTCCCGTAATCGAGAATCTTAACGACCGGCGTATCTGGATTTGGCGCAACTTCTACAAGATCGAGCCCTGCGCTACGCGCAGCAGCTAAGGCTTCGTCAATCGGGACGACACCCTTTTTTTCACCAGTTTCTGTAATGAGGAGTACGTTGGAAGCATTTATGTCCCCGTTAATGCGAGGCCCTTTGGGCTTTTTCGAGGGCGGGGCGGCGTATGGTCGTCTTGCTATACCAAAATCTCCTTGGGCGGTTATTGACTCAAAGAATATGGTCAAGAGACATCAGTATTTCAAGTGGGATGAGGATGTATTTGGAAAAATATTAAAATATGTGGCTAAATTACTACATTAATTCCGCGTAAACAGCGAGGGTCTTGTCCTGTAGCTGGGATTTGGAATAATTCGCGCTGATATGCGCCCGGGCTTTCGCACCATCAAAACTTTCAAATGCTTCGATATTTTTAATCGCTTCAGCCAACGCCGCAAAATCTCCAGGTGATGTTAACAAACCTGTTTTTCCAGGGATGACGGTTTCCATGGGGCCGCCATGGGCGCTTGCTATGACGGGCCTTCGCATCGCCTGAGCTTCAGCAACCACTCGGCCAAACGCTTCTGGTTCTAATGAGGGTGCAATTATTATGTCCGCAGCCATTAAAGCAGTCTGTATATCTAAGCTATGCCCTGGCATCATCACACGTTCGGCTACGCCCATTGATTGAGCAAGTTCCCGCATTTCTGAAACATATTTTTCGCGCCCTTGTGCATCACCAAGACAAACAAGCTTGTAATTATCGGGGAGCAAGGCCAAGGCTCTAATCGCAACGATCTGTCCTTTCCAGCGGGTTAGTCGTCCGGGAAGCATTACGACTTTATCAGATGGTTGCGCGCCCCAATTTGATCGCCAATCCGCAATTTCAGGTCCAGATATAAGATCCGGGTCGAAAATCCTCATATCCACACCGCGAGGTATGACACGGATAATATCTTTAGAAGTGCCATGTGTCTCCAAAATATGGGATTTCGTATAATTGGAGTTTGCAATGACGCGTTCTCCCCGTGCCATAATCGCGTTATATCGTCTTTTGGCTCGGTTTTTAGCATTATAGATGCCGTGATAAGTTGTCACAAAGTGTCGTTTCGTGGCTTTGGCTGCCGCATAAGCTGGCCAAGCGGGTGCGCGAGATCTAGCGTGAACAATGTCAATATTGTGAGCCTTGATAATCTCCACCAAAGCTTTGGTATTTGCCCGGAGCTTTAGAGGGTTTTTACTGCCAATATTGATTTGATGATGAACGGCACCGTAAGATACAAGATTAGGTAAAAGTCGACCGCCATTACTGCAAACGTGCGGCTCATAGCCTTTTGCTCGAAGGGCTTCGGCAATTTCAAGGGTTGTGCGCTCCACGCCCCCTGCATTAAGCTCTGGCAGTACTTGCAAAACTTTCACTTTGAGACCTATGACCTTTTCACTTCAATATTTGGATAGTTCGCCCCACCTAACAGAGCACGGTGAAAAAATCGCCTATAAAATGTCGCAAGGGACAGGGCCGACAATGATTTGGTGCGGGGGACTTAACTCTGATCTCGACGGAAGTAAGGCGACATTTTTACACGATTGGGCGGCACGAGAGGCCCGGGCATTTATCAGATTTGATTACTATGGCCACGGTGCGAGTTCTGGGCTGTTTCGAGACGGAACGATATCGCGTTGGGGTAAAGATGTCGTGACGGTAATTGACGAATTGTCGGAGAATGAGGTTATCCTCATAGGTTCGTCAATGGGCGGCTGGTCAGCCATGCTAGCTGCTCGGGCAAGGCCGGCCCGTGTTAAGGCTCTCCTGCTGATTAATCCAGCGCCGGACTTTACGGAAAAGCTGATGTGGGCCAACTGGTCAGACGAAATCAAGACAAGGATTATCAATGATGGAGTCTATTATGAGCCATCTGGGTATGACGAGCCATATGAGTATACCAAAGAACTTATCGAGGACGGCCGGGCTCATCAACTATTAGATGAACCATTTGTGTTTGATGGTCCAGTCCGGGTGTTTCAGGGAGGGGCAGATGAGGTTGTTCCTCCCGATTATTCAAAGAAGATTGTCGATGTTATAACCGGTGATAATATAACTTATACGCTGATTAAAACAGGAGATCATAGTTTGTCGCGACCTCAGGATCTTGAAATGCTGCAGAATGCTCTCCGGGCGCTATGCAAGTAAACACTCAGGTCGCCCGAAGAAACATCTGGATTACTTTAAACGAAGCGGGTTTTGAAGATGCTCGTCTCGAGGCCGATATTATAATGGAATGGGTCACAGGGTTTAGTAGAGCCGAACAAATTTTGAATGATTCTGTTATGCTGACTTCGGAGCAATCAAACACTTTATTGGATATTGTTTCCCGGCGTTTGAACCGCGAACCGCTAGATCATATAATGGGTTATCGACAGTTTTATGGTTTAGAATTCAAAATTAATAAAAATGTCTTGTCCCCCCGCCCCGAGACAGAACGACTTGTAGACTATATCATAGAAGCTACTGATCCTGGTCAAAAGCTTAGGATTTTAGATATGGGAACGGGAACTGGCGCGATACCGATAGCTATTTTGAAAGCACGCAGAAAGTTTACGGCTGTAGCGAGTGATATTTCACTTAAGGCGTTGGAAGTAGCCGAACAGAATTCATCTAAACACGGAGTGTCAGATCGCATAAAGTTTATAGTGAGCGATTGGTTTGAAAAAATATCCGGACAATTTGACTATATAGTGTCTAATCCTCCCTATATCGCTTCAGGCATTATAGAGACTCTATCGCCAGAGGTGAAAAAATTTGACCCGATTTTGGCTCTGGATGGTGGTCCAGACGGACTTGCGCCTTATCGAATTATTGCGGCACAAGCTTCCTGTTTTTTAAAGCCTCATGGGGTTTTGGCGTTGGAAATTGGTTATGATCAGGGAACGTCAGTGCCTGGAATATTTAAACAGAACGGATTTACATCCATCCAAGTCGAGAAAGATTTGTCCGGTCATGACCGAATAATCATCGTGGCAAAGTAGATTTACATTGCTCACATCATTTTGCAAAAAAAGCACTTGGCTAGACAGGCCTGCTTTGCTAATCAAAGGCGTGATTTGGGTATGACCCATTCACAGGCTCAATTAAATTTGAAGCAAGAGTTTTACAAAAGGACTTCCGATGAAGCGTCAACGCGGGCGTGGTCGCCGCAACAATAATCATGGTAATTCCAATCGCTCGATGGAGTCTAACGGGCCCGATGTAAAAGTTCGGGGTACTGCCAAGCAAATTTTCGATAAATATGAGAGTCTTGCGAGAGACGCAGCATCCAGCGGAAATCGAGTGAAGGCAGAAAATTGCCGTCAGCACGCCGAGCATTATCTCAGGATCGTCAATGCCATCGAAGCGGCTAAACAGGCCGCTCGTGATGAAGCAGAGATCAGTAGATCAGAGCAATCCTCAGCGGAAGGATCTGATGATAATAGCACGAGTGATACCGAAAGGCCGGAGGATGGACGTTCTCGTCGTCGGTATCCACCTCAAGCGCGACGATCCAAGACGGAGTCCGATACGGCAGAGATGACAGAAGATGATAGTTCTCCTGCTGACGAAAATCCCGCTCGTGAAGATGAGCCAGTGAAAAAGTCCTCTCGCCGCCGCCGGGCCCCTAGTCGGGGTGATAGCTCAGAAGAATCAGAGATTGAAGCTGCAGAGTAGTTATTGGCTACTTAGAAATCCAAATTTCGACTAATGAATTAGCAATATTTTCGAATGCCTTTTCAAGCTCTTCCTGGTTGTCAGCACTAAAATGATAAGATGAATTTGTAGCGCAATTCGCTATCATTTGTTCTGCGACGGGATCGGCCGTTCTTAATTGGTAAGAAACTGTATACAGATCGATTCCGTCAGATTTAATTCCGTCACACAGTTCGGATGTAAGAGAGTTTGTGGCTTCAACTTCGAGTTGTTCCGGATCGTCTAAATGATTTGGAGCCGCCAGTCGAACCCGGTTTGAACCGTCGGTCATCAAAATCATTGCTCGTTTCCGGTCGGATTGGTTGTTACTCAAGCCTCCGTAAGGTAGATTAGGATCCAAGAGACGCCAACCCCAGGATAAACCAGCAGGGATATAAGTATATCCCTCAGCAACCAAACTGTCGATTAGTGTTGCAACTTCTGAAAGATCTGATGTTAAATCTAGGATTTCTGAACCGCATTCAACATTCATTATTCCAGGGAAAGGCGAGCCCTTGTAAGCAGGGGTCTTGTGGTCGGGATCATCACGAGATCCGACACAGCCATTCCAAGTTTGAGTAGAGGTTGGAATATAACAATATTCATACTCTTCTCCATAGGCTTCTTCGGCACATGTTCGAGTGCTTCTTTCGCAATCATAAGACCCGGAATCGTCGAAACAAGTATCTATTCTTGTTTCTGTAGTGCATTTAGAATCATCAACAATAGGGCGTGTCATGTAGCAGCGTTCTTCGCTGGTTGTTGTACTATCTATCGGGACATCCATCCAATTGCGATCACGATTGTCTAGGCCGACATTGACATAATTTGAGTAAGGCACAACTCCGGCTTGGATTATACCTGGATCAGCTTCGTCGAATATTTCTAAAAACTTTGTAGCCGCCGACTTCAGTGCGTCCATGTTTCCGCCTTCCATAGACTTTGTTGAGTCGAGTACTAGCGCGATATTAATTGGGATTTCTTTCGGTAACGTGGTTTGTGTCAGAGCGCCGACATCCAGACTATCAATCCCAACTATGTTCATCAGCTGTGTATCGTATTTGGACTCTGCGGTTACTGTTATTGTTTCACCTTCGAGGGTTAAATTAAGTTTGAAGTCTAGGTTGGAGAAGTTATTGCTTTGTGCTGCTGCGTTGGCGACTTGTCTGAGTTCACCTACATTGTCGGATCTTGAGATTGCCGCAGCCAAAGCAGCGCTATCAGTAATTGATTGCAGAGTCGACTTTTCCTTTTGAATGGCTGCTAGGTCAATAGCAGCGCCGGTGCCAACAAGGAGCGCGGTCATACAGACAGACACCATGATCGCAAATTGTCCAGAAGAGTCTTTTAAAAATTTTTTTAGCATTGTGAGTTCCCAGCATCCGACCCGCAGAGTATCGTCGATTTTCCTTGAAAAAACGTTTGAATATATAGTTTCGCAATCGTTAATCGTCGTTTTGCGTATTTTCTCAGACGGTTTTTAAGTAGATTTCTTATTGGCCCGGACAACACCTTGTTTCCCTGATTGTCGAAGTGTAAGGCCTCCGAGAAATGAAAAGCGCGCAACATATCGTCATCATCGGGGGGGGGCTAATTGGGCTATCAAGTGCTGATAGTCTTTTGAAACGTGGAATTAACGTTACAATCTTAGAGCGGACAAAAATCCCTGGCCGCGGTTCGGCACAATATAATTCCGGGATGATTCACCCGAGTCAGGCGACGCCTTGGCTGGGAAATAAGAATATCGCGACTAGTAAAAAGGTTTTGAAGCTCGCCAAAAAATCTCAATTTTTGCTGAACGAAAGAAGACGTAACCTTGGATGCTGTGATATTGACCGTCCCGGATCAACATTGAAAATATTTGAAAATGCGGACGAACGAGATTCAGCTCTAGCGCTATATGAAGATCTAGGGATCATGACCAATTCAGAGGAAAGTGAATGGAGTTTCGGCAGGCCCGCCATTCGCTTTCCGGAGGACGAGTCAGGAGATGCCTACGAGTATATGCAGCGCCTGTCATATGATTTGGCCAAACGAGGATGCGTTTTCGAAACGGATGTCAGGGTAAAACCTGTTATGGAGAACAATCGGATCGTGGGTGTCGCCGCCGCTCATCACAAACTCCTCCCTGCAGACGGGGTCGTGATTGCGGCAGGTGTGCAGAGCAAGTTTCTGGCGGCTGATCTTGGCATTAGTTTGCCACTTCAGTCGATGCAGGGACACGCACTTTTATTCGATCGACCTACATCTGTGAGCTTGCCGCCCATTCCAGTTATGCATGCATTCAGTCATTCAGCGCTGACGGTTTTTGAAAATCATGTTCGCTTGTCTGGTACCCTGAATGAAGAAACCCCCGAAATATTAATTGAAATTTGGCGTGACATTGCGCCCGATATTGTCTTTCGGCTGGGAGCGCCAAAATTTCAGTGGAGTGCTTCAAGGCCCATGTCTTTGCTTGGGCGGCCTATGATTGGGCCGACTTCAATTGACGGTCTTTGGCTGAATACCGGGCATGGTCACATGGGGTGGAGTCTCTGCACAGCCTCTGGCGAATTACTGGCTGATCTATTGACAGGAGACTTAAAATCCTCTGACTTTGCTGTGCCGGTTTGATTACTCGACTCCCATTGCATTGATCATGACATTAAAAATCTCATTTTGCTCCATAACGCCTTTCACTTCATCTGCCCCCGGCCCATTTGCGTAAAGCGGAACATCTTCTCCGGCGTGGGTTTCTGAGCTTCTGGGAATAGCAATCTGTTGACGATAATTTTTGGATTGAACAAGATTATCGGTTAATGCCGGATCCTCTGCTCGTCTAAGGTCTCCTGGACCGTTGTGATAGCCTAATGTTGTATAGGGTTTATCGTCTAAGGCCGTGGCATATTCTTTGCTGATTTTTCCGGTTTCCTCGTCAAACGATCGCACTAAGCCTAAAATGGGGTTCCCTCGCACGGGATAGCCTCCAATGGTAAATACATGCGAATGATCGGCTGTAACCAAAATTAGCGTATCGTCACCTGTTTTTTCTAATGCCATTTTGACCGCTGCATCCATAGCCTGAAAGTCTTTAAGGGCTCGATATGCATTGCCGCCGTGGTGAGCGTGATCAATTCGGCCAGCTTCTATCATTAAGATATACCCTTTGTCATTTCGACTGGACAAATTGTCGATTGCATAGGCTGTCATATCGGCCAGTGAGGGCTCGGCGTTTGGATCTCTATCGGCTTCAAAGCTCATATGACTATCGGTGAACAAGCCTAGCACGTCATGACCTTCCTGTGGGTCGAGGGCTTCAAAATCTGATACTGTCTCAATATACAGATGACTATCATCTCGAGAAGCCCAGCTATCAAGTTGTTGAGGTGAGAATTCCTTGGAGCCTCCGCCAAGCGCTAAATTCACAGGAGTGTTTTGGGCTGTGAGTTGCGCCGCGAGGCTTTGGCAACCAAAACTTTGTGCTTCTTCCGGTAGATCTTTATCTGCTTCCCAGCCCCGACTATCGGCATAACCATACATAGCGGCCGGTGTGGCATGAGTGATGCGAGCTGTAGAAATTATGCCTACCGATTTACCAGCGGCATTTGCGCGGTAGGCTAATGTAGGGTCCGCAGCAATATCACCGCATCCGGAAAACTTTTCGGTGGGGCGTACATTGATCGTCCCGATATTGGTTTTATATCCCGACATTATGGATGTCGCAGTTCCAGCGCTATCAGGAACCTGCGCGTTAGTATTATATGTCTTGATTAGGGCTACATTCTCAAAAGTTTCAAACGACAGGACGTGTTCTTCACCTGACAGGCCCATTTCTTGGCCAACAAAAATCCGGCCAGCGGTAACAGTTGAGACGCCCATACCGTCTCCGATGAATAGTATTACGTTTTTCGCATGATTTTCGGAGGTTACATTTGTCTTTTTGCCTGCGACATTATTGCTAAATTTACATCCATTTGATATAAGAACTGACAGGCTAAAGGCCGTAAGTGTAAAAATTCGCATTATTTTGTGTATTTTTAACGCCATATAGGGTCTCCGTAAGAGGGACAGACCCCAAAAAAAGGGTCGCAATCGTAACGATTTGGTAATACCGCAAAAAAAGTTCATTTTATGCGAACTTTTTTTGAAAAAGGTGTTTGACTTCCAAAAATCGTTTCCCTATATAGCGCTCCTCGCCGGGGGGCACACCCCTGCGGGCGGGACACCGGGCCTTTATTAAGGCCTTTTGTTTTGGAAAAATCAAAGATTTTTCGCTGTTTGACATTGTGAATATTGGGAAGAGAGACGTAGGCGGCGCTCAGCTGTGACGCAGATTTGGTAACAAACTGCAAACTCTTGTTGAACGACGTTAATTGACGTTTCTTTTCATAAATAAATAATGAAATCGCTTGGTTGCTATTCGTAGTAACAAAGTGGATCTCGTTATTTCTTTGAAACGCAACAAATTGCTTTACGA
>JAHDDC010000084.1:6260-9224 GCA_020629545.1 Hellea sp. | reverse complement strand
TGGGCATGATATCGGGCCAAAGACGCCATATAGGGTGCAAGATCGTCACCGGCTTTAAGACCGGCACAGGCGGCTTTGATAAGATAGCCACCGGAGATCACATGCCCGGCAAGACGCAGGTAATTTGTCGCGACGGCTAACACGTCAATTTCATTTGCCTTTAAAACCAGATCGGTTGCGGTTTCGAGATTTGCAATTCCGGCACTCAGAGCCTCAGCCAAACCAGCGTCATGACCCTTAGCGGTTTCTACCACAGACTTCATATCTGCAATCAAATCACGCATGGCTTCGCCGCCATCTTTGCGTAACTTCCGCCCGGTCAAATCTATAGCTTGGATCCCGTTCGTGCCCTCATAAATAGGAGCGATACGAGAGTCGCGGTAATGTTGGGCAGCGCCCGTTTCCTCCACATAGCCCATACCCCCAAAAACCTGCACAGCGGTTGAAGTCACTTCAACCCCGATATCTGACCCATAAGCTTTTGCAATTGGCGTTAAAAGTGCTTCACGTGCATGAGCCTTCTTACGGACATCTTCGTCCAAATGGGATTGTCCAATATCGTAGGCAGCCGCAGTCGCTAAACAAATAGCACGTGCGCCCATCAATCGGGTTTTAGAGTCAAGAAGCATTCGGCGCACATCAGGATGGCCAATAATAGGGTCCCCCGGCTCGCCGTTGATCACCCGTCCCTGTACACGGTCTTTGGAAAAATACAGCGCATGCTGGAAGGCGCGTTCACCGATAGCGACACCCTGAACGCCGACAAAAAGCCGGGCTTCATTCATCATTGTGAACATACATGCCAGCCCTCGATTGGCTTCACCAACCAACCATCCTTTGGCACCTGAAAATTCCATCACGCAGGTCGGGCTGCCGTGTATGCCAATTTTATGTTCCAAACTGATCGCTTTAAAGTTATTCCGCTCGCCAAGACTTCCGTCGTCATTGACGAGGAATTTTGGACATAAAAACAAGGAAATACCCTTAGAGCCCGAAGGTGCATCGGGTAATCGCGCCAAGACAAGGTGGACAATATTATCGGCGCAATCATGATCACCCCAGGTGATGTAAATTTTTTGGCCCGTAATTGAATAGCTTCCGTCCGCATTGACTTCGGCTTTTGTGCGGACGGGACCCAGATCCGAACCTGCCTGTGGTTCGGTCAGGTCCATGGCTCCACTCCATGTTCCATCGACCATTTTGGGCAGATAAATAGCCTTCAGCTCGTCGGAGGCATGCGCCGCAATAGCTTTCACAGCGCTGGATGTCAGCATCGGGCATAGTCCAAACGCCATATTGGCCGCGTAAATCATTTCATTGACGGATACGCTGACCACTGCCGGTAATCCCGCCCCGCCTATAGCCTCCGGTGCGCCAAGGCTTAACCAACCCGACTCCACAAAGCCCTTATACGCTTCTTTGAAGCCTGGCGGTGCAATAACGTCGTCACCGTCCAATTTTGCCGGGTGCAGATCACCGTCTCGATTGATCGGCGCCAGAATATCCTCGGAAAATGAAGCGGCTCCCGACAAAATATCAGTCACAAGCTCGTCATTGACACTTTCATACGCAGGTAAGGCTAAAATATCTTCCAAACCCACAGCGTATTTCATCAAAAACGTTTTTGCGTTTGTTGGCGCGGCGTAACTCATATCTGCTCCTGGCTTTCAACCTTCGAAGCTCAATGTCATAAAACCGATTTCGCCTCAATCCATAAGGCAATTGCGCGCATATAAAAAAACGCGCCGACAAGGCGGCGCGTTTAAATTTTTAAATCCTACAATAGTTGTTAGGCTTTTTTGAACATACCCAGGATTGCAGTCAGAAGTCCGCCGCCTACTGTACCTGACAATAGACCACCAAGGATACCTGATCCCTCGCCTGGTGCTGGAAACATTCCGCTTAACCCAGGAATCATAGGTGCCAGAAAAGAAAGTCCTGTACCCCCAACGATACCTGTCAAACTTCTACCGAGTGTCCCCATTCCGGACTTCATAAGATGCCCGATCAGGTTGCCCCCAACGGCACCACTCGCTAAACCAATGATTTGCGGTAAATATTGTTCCATAAGATTTAACTCCCCAAATTTATGCGATTACTTCGCTTAACGAACACTCTTCATGAGCATTATGCCGCAAGATTGCCCCCTTTCAAAAACTTAATCAAGTATTAATATGCGTAAAATCACATAGCTATTGAGTCGAACATGCCATACCTTAAGTCATTAATTTTACTTGCTTTTTCCTCGACAATCCTTTTGGCGGCCTGCGGAGAAAAAGAAGCGCCCAAGTCTGAGTCCACAACACATTCCGCCTCAACTAGCACGTCCACGACCCAGCCAGCCCCAATTTCAAACGAAACGGTCGCTAAACCAACTGTCGATCGCGGCGCCTCGCTTTATAAGCGCTGCCGAATTTGCCATACACTTAACAAGGACGGCGCGACCAAGGCTGGACCAAATTTGTATGGCATTTTCGGCGCGAAAGCTGGAACGCGAGAGGGCTTTCGATATTCTAAAGTCATGTCCGAGTCAGATATTGTTTGGACCGATGAAAACTTGGCGGCTTACATCAAAAATCCAATGAAATTTATGCCGGGAAATGCCATGAGTTTTGCAGGCATCCGCAAAGATGAAGATATCACATTGCTGATGGAATATATGCGGGAAAAGACATCTGAATAAGAGAGCTTTTGACAAACGCGGCTCCACATATCAAATAACCGTTTTGTGGAGACAAATTTGAGCAAAACCGTGCGGGATATCAAAAAACTATCTTTCTTGGCCAGTGAGCGAAACGAAGCCAAGGAATCCTTAAAATCGCTTGTCTCAAAATATGGCAATTGTGATGCAGCTGATGCTGACGTGATCGTTGCTCTTGGCGGTGATGGTTTCATGCTCCAAACTCTTAGACGATATCGTACGCTTTTGACTCGTGGATTACCTGTTTACGGGATGAATAAAGG